>JAFSVL010000091.1 GCA_017445015.1 Bacteroidales bacterium
GATCAAACTCTTCTTTGTATAATTTTATACTTTAGCTTGAAACTGACGTTCTCGTTGATTTTGCTTGCTTGTACTTGTCTTTCAATATTGTCAATGAACTACCCTCGTTCCAGAGGGGATGCAAAGGTAAACACTTTTTTTTAATCCGCAAATATTTTTAACATTTTTTTCACCATCCCCGCTTGAAATGGACCTTGCATACGGAAAGGTTATAGGTTGCATCGGAGGCTGCCTTCCCCTGGAAGAAAAGGTAAACCTGTCCGTCATCATCCTGAAAGACCCCCGGATGGCCGCTTTCAGCCGCATTCCAAGAACCCGCCTCCCCCGATGGGAAACAAAGTCCGTCAGGGGCAATCCGGACAAACGACCTTCCGTCGCCGGAAACTGCCAGGCCTATCTGCTGATGCTCATGATTGTAGGCCCCCGCATAAAACATATACCATATTCCCTTGTGCCGCACGACGGAAGGGGCCTCGGTGCAGCTCATTTCCCAGGGATATTCGGGTTTCAGGAACGGGGCATCGGTGGAAACGAGTTTCCATTTATCCGGCCCGTAGTCACTTCCGTAGGGCGCTTCCGCCATCCCCATAATCTGATATGTACCACTCTTGTCCCGCGTTGCAAAGGCCAGGATCAGCCTGTCTCCCACCCTATAAACCTCGGCGTCTATGGAACGCCTTATCGACCAGGAGGTCTCAGGAATAAACACGGGCCTGTCCGCTGTGTTGACAAAAGTGAATCCGTCCTCGCTCACTGCATGCCAGATATTGCTCATCCCGTCAGCCCCGTCCCAGCCCATCTGATAAAAAAGATGAATCTTTCCGTCAAGGATTCTGACACAAGGCGCCACGGCACCTGAAATCCTATTGTTCCGGCTGTCCCTGAGATCGAGGTCGCAGACCCTGTCCCAGTTTACAAGGTCGGTACTGCGTGCGATTGCCGTGTGCCAGCCGGTGAGCACCGGAGGGGTTTTTACCCGAACCGTGTCGGGGACAAAGGCCGTCACTGAATAATACATGAGGTAAGCGTCCCCGAGGCGGATTACCGTAGGATCTTTGGCAAACGGAATTTCGGACCGTGAAGTGTCTCCGTACCGCATCGGGAGCGGCTCAAGCACTACCGCCATGGGGGTTGGAGAACAGGAGGCGAGACAAACAGCCGCCATAAGCGGCACAAGCATGTTTTTCATAATTTATACTGGGTTATTGCTTGGGATTCAGCGATTCCATGTATTCAGAAGGGGTTTTCCCATACTGCTCACGGAAACACTTGGCAAAATAGGAAAGATTGGTAAAACCAACGGCATAGCAGATATCCGTGACATTGTTGCCATGGGATTCGCGCATGATGGATTCCGCCACAGCCAGCCGTTTGTTGCGGACATAATTATTGGGAGAAGCCCCCAGCAACCGCCGGACCTTGCGCACTAGCGTGGACTGGCTCACAGCCAGCTGCTCCGCGAGAAAGTCATTGGTAATTTCGCTGTCGGAAAGATTGTCCATGATTACCTTGTCCAACTTGAGGAAAAATTCCTCGTCCCTGCGGGGAAGCCCGAACATGGCGATGTCGCCGCTGATCGTACCCCGGCTCAGTGCACCGCGCAGCAGATTCCTGCGGCTCAGGATATTGCGTATGCTCGCCTGAAGATACTCCATGTCGAAGGGCTTTTCGATGAAGAGATCCGCCCCCAGCCGCATCGCCTCCACTTTGGACTGTATTGACGTCCTGGCGGAAAGGACGATGATGGGAATATGGGAAATCTCGATATCCGCCCGGATGGCGCGGCAAAGGTCCAGCCCGCTCTTCCCCGGCATCGAGATATCGGTCAGCACCAGATCCACCACCTGCCCCCGCAGGGTAGCCAGTGCAGCATCCACACTGTTGGCAGTAAGTATCCCATAATTTTCTTCCAGTGTCCTGGACAGGTAAGCCGTCAGGTCGTTGTTATCATCCACAAGCAGCAACACCGGCTTCTGATCATCCTGTGGCAAGACGTCTTCTCCGCCTTCTTCCTCCAACGTTTTCGGGTCCTCATCGGCACACGGGAGCGTCAACAAGAAGCGGGTCATCCCCGCCGAATCGGCGAGCGAGAGGTGTCCGCCATGCATCTGTGCCAGCATACGGGACAGCGGAAGGCCTATACCGACGCCTTCGGAAATCTCGCCGGACTCGCTGTGATATTGGACAAACGGACGGAAAATCTCCTCCCGGTATGCCTCCGGTATCTGCGGGCCGTCATTGGAAACGGAGACAAAAATCTGGTCGTCCTTCCGGCTGATTTCGATGGCAATTCGGCTTTCCGCATGCTTCACGGCATTCATCAGGAGATTGTTCAGGATCTTGTCCAGTGCCACCACATCAGCATACACTATCGCCGGGAAATCCGGGGCATCAAAAGCAATTTCCACCTGCCTGGCGGCCGCCGTATCGGAATAATTGTACACCAGCAATCTCAGTTTGTCGGCAAGGTTTACCCTGACAGGATGCAGTTCATAGCCCTTTCGCTCGATGCGCACAAATTCCAGCAATTCGTTCACCAGAGAGGTCAGATATTCCGCGCTGTTGCTCATCACAGACAAATCATGCTGCGATGCGGCATCGTGTCCGCCCCGGGAAATCATCTGCGAAAGCGGTGTACGGATCAAGGTAAGCGGCGTCTTGATTTCATGAATCACATGCGAAAAGAAATCGAGTTTATCCCGGAACAGTTCTTCTTCCTTGGCCTTCCGGAAGCGCTGCTCAGCTTCCCGCTGCCTGTGTCTGATCCGCCACAGGACCAATAACAGGACCAGGGCCATTCCCAGCACGCACAGGCACAGGATAAGGGCAATCCCCGCCGGAGAAGCCCAAAATGCCGGCTTGATGACAATTTCCCAGTTATCGACGCTCTCTTCCCAGGTATCACCTATCTCGGCGGCCCGCAGACGAAGCCGGTATTTGCCGGGGCTGAGATTGAACCAACCCATCGCCTTTTTCATTGACACATCCCACCAGCCTTTATCGCAATTCTCCAGCATACACTGCAGCCGCGCAGTGGCCGGGAATGAACTTCCAAGAACGGCAAATTCAACGGCGATATTGTTCTCTTCCGCCTTGAGAACCAGTTTTTTGGTTACGCTGCAATGCCGGACGGGCTTACCGCCGACACGCAATTTTGTAACGACGGCATGGGGACGGATATCCCGGTGGCGACTGCCGCCGGGGCAAAAACGGATGAAGCCGTTATCGGACCCGAACAGCATTTCTCCATTGTCAAGCCGGAGCGCCGCATTGGTAAATTTCCGTTCCAACAAGCCGTCCAGTTCGGTATATACGCCGACCTCCCCTGTCCCGGGGACATAGCGCACCAGGCCAGCATCCGACGAAAGGTACAAATCGCCGCCAGCCGCATCCAACGCCTGAAAATACACATTTGTGGGAAGCACAGGCAGATTTTCCCGACAGATGCGTTCAAAGCGGTCCTCCGCCGGATTGAAACGGTAGAATCCCGACGTGAACCCCACGGCCCAGACCGTTCCGGAATCATCGACATTGATGGAACATACCTTGTCCGCTGCCAGCCCGCCCCCTTCGGCGGTACAATACTGTCTCAGTATCTTACGTTCAGCCGCATCCCAGAGAAAGACTCCGTCGTCGAAGGACGAGAGCCAGAGCCGGCCGTTTTTGTCTTCGGCGATGGAAGTGATGAACAGGCCGTAGAATTCGTCGAGAGACTCGAACCTATCCGAATCGACATCGTAGCGGAAGACACCGCGCGTCGTGGCTGCATAAAGATCGTCCTCCCCGGACCGGGCCACCACATAGACCTTCCCGTCATCCACTCCCTTATTGCGCAGATTGCCGTAAAAGCGCATGGATTGCCGTTCTACATCATAGCGGTACAGGCCGTCCTGGGACCCCATCCAGAGCGAGCCTTCCAGGTAGCACGGGGAACACAGCATTCCTTTCAGGCCGGTGGCAACGGGGTGGATTTCCCCCGTGGAGGGCCGGTAACACAGCAGGCCTTTGCGCTCGGTGGTCACCCAGATGTGGTCCCGGCCATCCGTGGCGAATCCACTGACGATGGCCCCATTGAGGGCCTTGTCATAAATTTTGACAAAACGACGCTGATCCTCCCCGGAATAATGTACACCGCCGTCTTTGGTTCCTATCCACAGTCCCCCGCCCCGATCCACGCATATAGACCGCACTTGATTATCCGAAAGGGAAAAAGGATCGGATTCATCCATTTCGTATAATTGGGAATCACCGGAGTCAAGATCGTAGGACCAGGCGCCCGCCGAGGTAGACAGCCAGAACCGGTGTCCGCCCTCCATGAAAACATCGTAGAGCGCTACGCCTTTGGGCAGAGAAAACAGGCTCCGCACCGTTCTTTCCGCAGGGCAGACCTCGGAAATCCCGTGGAGCGTACTTACGGCATAGAAGCGGGAGGAGTCGCCGCGGGCGTAGAAAAGGCCCTCAACGTCATCGCCGGCGAACCAGGAGGAATTGCTGCCCAAATCGATGGCGTAGCGGTTGGAAAAAACCGGATTGGCATGATAAAGATTGCGCCGGTACTTCGAAAGCCAGTAACCGCCGTCGGTGTCGCGCAACAACTTGCGGAACGAGCAGGCCGCTTCTTTACCCGCACCGCGCAGATAGTTGGTCAGGGTCTTTGCCGCCGGATCGTATACAAAGCAACCGTCGAATCCGGCAAGGATATGGATGAGCCCGTCGTCGTCGCAGGAAAGGTAAGTCACTTTCCCGGTAAGATGTGCACCGTTGTCCGCAGCCATCAGCAGCGGCTCGAAGCGGTCTTCCTTCCTGAGATAGCAACTCACACCCGCATCGGTCCCCACCCACAGATTTCCGTCTCCGTCCTCGGCAATCTCGTGAATAAAATCCGAAGTCAGCCCGAGTTCCTCCCTGTACCAGATACGGAAGCGCGTCCCGTCATAGCGGTTCAGCCCCTTGAACGTACCTATCCAGATAAACCCCCGGGAATCCTGATAGATTTTGTTGACCCCGTCATAGGAAATATCGCTGTTGCGGGTATGGAAACGGATGAATTCCCTGCCGGCAAGTGACGGAGAACAGAAAAGGACCAATGCGGCAAAAGCGCATGCTTTAACGAAACGGCGCATATTGAATGAATTCTATGGTCTTACAGGGAATTCGCAGATTCTGAGGGTCGTGCAGCCATAAGGGATTAATTCCACCACCTCTTCTTGTCCCGTCTCGCGGACGCCATAATCCCCCCAGTGCCAGTAACCCACAGGAGCAGTACTTCCGTTATATTCCTTCCATCCGATGAGCCGGTTGGCCCTTGCGAGGATGCGTACCGGCGCGTTCTCCGGATTCCAGGGAAAGGTGCCTTTTACAGGACGCTCCTCGAAGCGGAAACAATCCTTCTCCTCAAGGGTATTCAACGAGAAACAATAGTTCCACGGCGTGTCGGAAGTCACCTCCCAATATTCATCACCGAAGCTCATCCGCTCTTCTTCCGGAAACTCCTTCCGCGTCCACTTCTCTTCCATCTTCAGCGCATATACGAGAGGACCCCGTTCCACGACCAGAGACTGGTCGAACCACCGGGAGGTGGAAATCTCCATAGGAAGATGCAGGACAATCTTTTCACCTTTCTTCCAATCACGGTCCAGGCACAGGATACTGCCGGCTTCCGCCTTGAGGGGCGCCTGTCCGCCTATGCGCACTTCCGCTCCCCTGCACCATGCGGGAATCCTCAGGCTCAAGGGGAACCGGGCGGATTTGATTTTTTTCGCGCCGAAATCCACCGTAAAGGTAATCTCCTCCCGGAAGGGATACGCCGTTTCCTCGCGGATCCGGACGGCGATACCGCCCCGGACTGTCGCATTGACGCTGCATGGCGCATACACCAGGGCGGCAAGCCCTCCGTCACGGCTTGCATACCAGAGATTCGCGGTGAATTTTGGCCAGCCCTGATGCTGGTTGCAAGTACAGCAGGCATAACCGCTGAGGGGGCCGAAAACCGTCATGGTGCCGTCATAGTCATTGACAAAGGGCTTGGCGACACGCGTACAGGCAATCTGGTTCAACTGCTGGAAATATTGCCGGGCATTAAAGTCATCCGTAATCTGCGTGGGCAGGGCGTTGTAGCTTACCCGCTCCAGATAGTCCGCCCAGCAGGCATCTCCCGTAACCCTGAGCATTTCCTCTGCGGAGTACATGGCTTCCACCGCGGTACATAGTTCCGACCCGCAGGTGGGATCGCCAAAATGGATTTTTTCATCGCCGGCCCAAAGCCCTGTAGGGTATCCGATGGTATTCCTCATGTACTCAAGGGCCTTTTTCGGAGCCTCCTTCTCCCTGGGGTCCCGGGAGTACTGCCAATGGATGACTGGGGTCTTCAGCCCTTGTGCAAGGTTGACACAGTGATAAAAATGGTACGGAAGAAGACCGTGGGGATCATGGAACATCTCCGTAAAAGGCATCGCCTGTGAGTAAAGGAGTTCCCCCAACTCCAGGAGGAAGGCTTCTCCGGTGATATTGTATAGCCAATAAACTACGCTGATGTTGTCTGCGGCCCGCCATCTGCTCCAGTTGGACCACTTGCCCAGGGGATTCACCGGAAGGTCCGAAAGCTGAAAACGGAAATATGCTCTAAGTACATCGATGACCTTTTCATCTCCGGTCGCTTCATAGTACTGCTTCAAAATTTTCAGAACAACCATCCGCGGCCACTGATCCAGAGCCCTGTCCCGCTGAATACCTTCCTCTGCAGGCCGGTCAAGCACATTGCCGATATTCCCGTCCGGGCGGGAAGAAGCCAGGATGGCATCCGTCCATTTCTTTGATTTGGCAATCAGGTAAGGATCTTTGAGGATATAGGCCAGCGGAAGAAGACCGTCTATCCAGTACGGCCCCCTTTCCCAGGTATCGCCATCCCCGCCGAGCCAGGCGTTGCGGTCGCCTACACAGTGGGCATACACTTCATCCAGATGGCCGGTCAGTCCGTCCCGCATCCGCTGCAATTGGTCAAGAAGCCAGCCTTCCGGCTCGATTGCCCCCAGGGGAAGCATGGCAAACTCAGTATCGGCCAGCGGCGCGCGGTTAAACAGGGGAGAAGGCTGCGCCAGGCTTTGAAACCCGGCAATGGTAAGGAAGCAACAAACAATTATTTTCTTCATGACGCACAAATTTATCTTACAACGATGGCTCCGTCCGCAGGAACGACAATGGTTTTGCGAGGGGCATTCCGGGGAAGGGAAACTTTATGGGGTACAGTGTCTGTATTGACCAGCAACCATGCCGGTTTCCCCTCACGGGTCTTCCACTCGGCACCCAGCACGACGGTATCTTCCCAGAATCTGACGAAATAGCGTCTCGGGTTCTTTCCGCCGGGAGTAAACTCGCGGACAAACTCTCCGCCCAGTACGATATCATGGATTCCGCTCCGGAAGTCCATCAAGTTTTTCAGAAATACCGCCTCCGCGGCATACTTGGGGTCGGAAATGATAAAGGCGCGCACCCATCCGGGCTGGGCCCCGTAGAGCAGGGCTTTGGCAAAGGCAAAACGATACGTACAGGGCACACCCTCATCAAGCACCTCCGGGAGGGCGGTAAATGCGCTGGTGATTACGCGGTCCGAATACACCATGGGGAACACGGGCACAATCTTCAGCGGGCCCTGGTGGTCATTATTGAGACTGTTCACCATCAGCATCATGTCAAAGAGGTCGGTATAACACTCGCCGTTCTCTTCGGTGGAAAGCATCTTGCCGGGACGCAGGTGGTCCTTGCGGATGTCCCTGAGGATGTGCTGATAACCCTCCAGCCAGAAACTGCCACCGCCCCTGGGATGTCCGTGGGCTGCCGACCAACATGGCTCCGGGGTAGTGCAACCCACCTGATCAATATACACACCGTCCACGCCATATTGCGTCTGAATGCTGTCCACCAAGGCGCAAAGTTTGTCGTGCCAGGTTTCGGAGCAGGGACAGGTAACGGAATTCACGACACCGGAAGTGCGGTATACTTCCGTGTATAGCGCACCGTCAGGCTTCCGGGCAGATGCGGCCGCTCCTCCGTCACGGGCATAACTTTCGGAATGGGGGTCCCACAGACGGCCGTTGATATAGGGGGTCACGTGAACGCCCTTGCGCTGTATCCGGGCCACTTTTTCGGCAAAGCCGGGACGTGACGGAAGGTATTCCGGATAATGGGTATCGTATTCAATCTGGTGCCAGTGGTACCAGTGGGCGCTGAGCTGCGGGCCCAGCAGGTCCGCCGCCTTTTCCAGTGCGTCAAACTCATCATCTACGGTTTTCAGCCGCACCCAGCCTTCCGTCTGCTGCAGCCACGGGGACAGGGTGGAAAGACGGTTCTTGATTTTTCTCTCCTCCCCGCCCCAGGGCAGCGTGTAGGAATAGGGTTTATACCAATGGTTCAGTGCGTGTTCCCATCCTGCGGGATCGTAACCCAGATTGGCGGCAAAGGGCAGCGTAAAAGTGCCGCCGGAGGTCCAGGCCTCGCTGGCCGGTACATCCAGGGACAGATGCAGGGCGCCGTTGCCGTCCACGCTGTATACCTTCCGGCTGCCGGACGGGTCTTCCGTTCCGAAGTACACGGCCCCCTCGTGGTTGTGCGCCATCACGAACTGCATGGCGCTGGTAGGATAGATGACCCTGTGACCGGCCAGTGAGAGCGGCGCCTCAAGTCCCCAGCCCTCGGGAAGAATGACCTTCGCGTCCGCGGGTTCCAGCAGCGTCAGTTCCGGATAGGTGGTGTTCGTCACTATCCAGCCCTCGGGCAGTTCCACTTCCAGGTTGAAATACAAGCGGTCGCCTCCGTCCGGAAGGCTTACGGTCGCACGCAGGGGGTAGTTTCCCCGGGCATAGTCCAAACGGAGAAACCAGGTAAAACAGAGTTTCTGCAGAGCACCCTCGCGCGTCTGCACGGCGCCCTGATACCTTGCCACCTTGGGACGATAAACGGGATTCTCGCCCATGGGGCCCAAAAGGGTGACGTGCCAGAACACGCCGGAACCGTTCCCGGCAATCTTGTGCCCGTCCACCACAATTTCCTCGATGGCAAAGGTTTTGTCTCCGCTGAACACGGCGCGGACCTTCCCGTTGTCCAGGACATATCTTTCCTCCGCCTGCAGGCTGCCAAGCGCAAGCAGCAGGGAGGCCATACACACAACAAACTTTCTCATTATCATAATTTCGGCCAAATGGTTTTCCAAATCATATCCATGAAATTCCGCTTCCCCTTGTTGAGTTGGGCAGTCACTGCAATCACGGCATTTTTCTCCGGGATGACGATACCGAACTGTCCGAAGGCACCGTCCATCCTGAACGCATTGTGGGTACACACCCACATCTGGTATCCATAGCCCGCATTCCAGTCGTGCCGCGGTCCGTCGGACTGATAAATCTGCGGAGAAGACATCGCTTCCACCCACTGCGGACTGAGCAGTTGCCTTCCGTTCCATTTCCCCTTGTCCAGCAGGAACTGGGAGGCTTTGGCGATGGTTTCCGTCGTGGTATACAGTCCCCAGCCGCCGACCGTCACACCGTCGGCACTCTCTTCCCATTCCCAATTGCTGATACCCAGCGGGCGGAACAGGCGGATATTCAGGTACTCGGAAAGTTTCATGCCGGTACAGCGCTGGACAATATCCGCCAGAAGATAGGTATTCATCGAATTGTAGTGGTAGCGCGAGCCCGGGGCAAACGCCATCGGGACGGCAAAGGTTTCCCGGGCGGGATGCTCCCACTCCAGCGAACGGACCTTTCCGATTCCGTCCATTCCCAGTCCGGAAGACATCGTCAATAAATCCCGGACGGTCATATCCTGCAGCCACGGTTCCCGCACGACGGGAAGTTCATCGTCCCGGAAGAAGGAAATGACCTTGTCCTCAATCGTCAGCAGCGACTCTTGCACGGCAAAGCCTACGGCGATGGCGGTAAAGGTCTTGGAGGCGGACCACAGTACGTGCCTTTCGTCGGGTCGGTGACCCGTATCGTAGCGCTCGTAGATTTTCTTCCCGTCCCTAAGGATGATCATCGAATGAATCACATCCGATGCCATAAACGCCGACACAGCCCGCCAGACAGAATCCGCCGCCGCGTCGATACATCCGAAATCCCCGGCTGCGGCAAGATGGGTATCGGGACCGTCCGGCCAGCGGGGAACGACCGCCCGGCTTTCCGAAGCGTCCGTCACCCGGAATTGCTTATCCAGGACGAATACCTGATAGCGCCGTCCGCCATCTGTGACCCGGAGCACGATATGCCCCACACCCGCCACCGCAGATTTCCACAATGCACTGCCGCTGCCCTGTTTCCCCTTCGCCGTCGTCACGTACACCTTGTGGGCGCAGGGAAGCTGGGGGTCGGCAATCCGCCGGAGCGTCAGGGAGCAGGGCTGTTTGTGGTCGAAGCCGGCGGCGAGCATCACTTCCGGGCGCATTTTCCACAGGAAATCGGAGGTGGTCGCATCCGGAACACCGTGATGGTTCAACTTCAATGCGGTGACGGGACCGACGAGGTCGGCCACCTGGCTTTCAAAACTCCGGTATTCCACTTTGTCATTAGCCTTGGTTTCCGGGGCAACCGCTTTACCGTCCCTGAATTTCTTTACATAGAAATTGCTTCCAGGCAGATCTCCTCCCGTATAATACGAGAAAGGGCCATAACGCAGAAGAATGGCGCAACTGAGCATATTCTCGTCGAAGCACGCAGGATCCTCGGATGACATCGGCCGGCAAAGCTGTCCGCTCCCCGTAGCAATCCATCCGTTTCCGGCGATATTGAAGACGTCAAAGTCCGGCACCGTCGCACGAAGGGGTGAGAACTGACCGCGGCTGCCCGGCTTAAAGTTGTTCCGGTCCACTTTCCGGCCAATCCTGAAAGTCTCCTCCACCGCCGCTGCGCCGCCGGTATGGTCTTTATGAAAATGGGTCAGAAAAAAATAATCCAGTTCTGCAGGCCGGGGAGAAAAGTGACGGATATATTCCGACACGACTTCTGCCCTGGGGTCCCCTGCATCAATAAGCATCGTCGTCCCGTCGGGCATCACTACGAATGTATTCTCTCCATACGACGAGGCAATCATATGAATGTCCAGCGTCCCCTCTTTCCAGGACGGCAGGACCGACAAGGCGGCCGCAAGAAGACCGGTTACGAGGAAATGTACCATACGCGCATTAAAAGTTACGTTCTTTCAGGCAGGCTTCCAACTGCTCCCGGCTCATCGGAAGTTCTCCCTTGTAATTGCGGACCCATTTCACGAAGCGCCGGTTCATCTCATCGCTCCAGGCGCTGTCAATCTCGCCGGCGGTATAGACATGGGTCTTAATCATCTCCTCGCCGAACTCGTCGGAAAGTTTGGTGAACTCCGAGGTCAGCACAATATGCTCCACCAGATGCGGCGGGATGAACAGAACGGCACCGGGTTTGGCCAGGACGGCATCTCCGGGAAGGACGATGGCATGTCCGATACGGATGGGGACATTGTAGTTGGTAAGGATGGTCTGGCGCATGTAGGACGGATCATAGCCTTTCATCCAAATATTCAGGCCCGGAATGCGGCGCAGGCGCTCTATATCCCGGATATGGCCGTAGGTTATCAGGCCGTTCCCGGTCTTGTCAAAGACCCCGCTTCCCAGGTTGGAGCCCACGGCCGTTCCCAGGAACTCCTTATTATAAGTATCCGCCACATATACATCCCCCTTAACCAGGGAATTGATGACCCAGGACACCGTGCGCTTCTGTTGCCACATGCGGCCTTCCTTCTTGCCCTGCTCGATAATCTGGTCCTCAAGGTCCGGGCGCAGGGGCATAAACTGCGCGGTCACGGCACGGCCTACCATCACTGCGTCCTCCCGGTCGTGCAATAGCATCCAGTCCCCCTCATATTGATTCTGGTAGCCAAGTTTCATCAATTCGGCCCAGCATTCCTCGATAGTCACATGTTTTAACCTTTCCAGCAACGAATCCGGCACTTTGGGACGTCCGTCCGGGAAGCGCTCCCCCGTCCACTGGGCCGTCAGGGCCATGATGTACTCCGGAGAACCGGCAATGGCCTGGGCCAGCGCCCGGCCGGGCAACAGCGCAAATGCGGCTGCGCACACAATCAATGCAATTCTTTTCATATATTTGTCCATACAATTTCCATCGTCGTTTTCCCGATTTTCACCGCCTGGCGGGCGGATGAATTGTCCAGCACTTGAATATTTCCGGCCTTGCCGTAAATCAGGGCGAAAGCGCAGGAAGCATCCCGGGGGTTGCGTCCGTGATCCACATACAAATCCAGCAGTTCCCCTTCCCTTTCGCTGAAGACCGTTCCCTTGAACGGAAGGTATTTGACGCGCCCCGCATCCGCCCTGTACCGCTGGTCAACGCAGGTTACGACCTGCACGTCCCTCTCGCAACAGATCCCCGCCGTCAGGCAGACGACCCCGCCGCTGAAGAAGAACCAGGCTTTGCGCGCACGCAGTCCGTCCCGCCGGTACGACATACCAATGGCCATATCGCCGCCATACATCCGGCAGACCGGATGCGGGGCGTCGTTATAAACAGGGTTTTCGCTATCCGCAGAAGGCGGCGTCGAGGGCACCGGACCGCCGTCGTCCCAAGAAGTGACGCCTGGGATGTGCTTCCAGTTCCACAGCCCGGCGATATTCTCGTATTCATCACCACGGGAACGGGTCAGCAGGCAGCCGTCGGCGGAAAAATAGCCCTGCGCGTTCTCACCGTTCGTGCATTCGTAGCCTTTGACGAAGCGGGACTGCATCCGCAGGGACGCATACCAGCCCTTCCCGCGATAAACGGCAAAATCGGAGCAGGGATAGTAAATCCCTCCTGAGCGCCGGGGAATCTCCACGCCGAGCCGCTCCGCCGCCTGAAGGGCGCAAATCGCCTTGCCGCGCTGGGCATTGACGAACAGCTGCCGTCCGCAGGCGTTCATATCAAAGAACCCTTGATAAACCATCTGCCCCAGACCCTTCGCGATATACTCTTTCAAAAAGGTCTTCTGCCGGTCCGTGAACGCCAGGGGCGTCCCGTCCAGGACGGCGGCCCACCAGGACAGGGAAACGGCATAGGAGAGGCCGTAGTTGCCGAACTGCAGCTGGCGCCCGTGCTGCTGGAAGGACCAGTCCGTCTGCACGCCGGCACCCGGCTTTCCAAAGCCGGCTTCGCCGGCAAGGACCGCCTGCGCTTCCCGGACCATCCCATCATCCCCGCAGAGCAGGCCGCACATCAGTACAATTCCGGCAAGCCACACACGGTTCTGTCCGCTGCGGCCGATCCGGGCAGCGGAAAGCACTTTCAGGCAGCCCTCCAGTTCCCCGGAACCCAGTTCCTCTTTCAGGAGCAGGAAAGCCGGTGCAAGCAGACGCGGGCAACCGATTTCATTGTGCCACCAGTTGGAACAGACTGGCGTATTCCCGCACCAAAAACGAAGGGCCTGCAGGGCCGCATCGCGGGCGGCGGCATCGCCGGTCCGGCGGTAACGGACAGCGAGCCGCTGAAGGCGGAAGCAATGGAGGGCGGGGGCCCATACGCCCCGGGAATCGTCCTGATAATCGATATCGGAAAAACTGCCGTCCGGCGTCTGGAGGGAGAGCAGCTGCGCCGCTTCCGCATCCTCCAGGGGGACCTGCAGGAAGAGTTCCCGCATATCGCAGCTGTTCTCACGACCCTCTTTCGAGAGATGCGCATATTCCGCCGCCTTCCCGGGATCGGTCTCTACGGCGAGGGTCGCCGCATTGATGGCGGCAATCAGCCGGCGCGCCAGCGGAGAGCCCTTGAATTTACGATCTTCCAACTGGCATTCATAAAGCGAGAGCGGATTCCGGAAGGAAGTTTTCGTCAGGCGGGGCCACCAATTGAAGCGCGCGGCCGCTTCCGCACAGGGAAGGGAAACGTGCCCGGTACCGGCCTGACCATAATCCACATAAGGATACCATTGGGCGTCCGGACGGCGGGTAAAGCCGTGCGCCTCGTACCAGTCCTCCACGGGATTGCCGTAAAAATCCTTGTTTACCCGCTTCTGCTTCCGGTCGCCGCATATGACGCCGATGGCATAATTGCGCCCCGAGGGATGGGGGCTGGCAAACTTCAGGCCGGGAGTGTTCTCCGCTGCCCAGGGGCTCTCACACTCTACGCTCCCCTCCGTCTCCACATTCCAGAAGATGGTATTGACCCCGGTCCAGCCGTGGCCGGTTCCGGCGTTCCCGTGGTCCGTCACGCGGAAACCCGCGGAATTATAACAACAGTCAAAGAGCGTTCCCGTACTCCAGCGCTGGTGCGGACCGGCACCGGTCCGCATATTGGGCCCCTGGCACTGGGTATAGACATTCGGACCGCCAGCCTTGGTGTTGGTTCCGAAACCAATGGCGGACTTTTCGCAATAGCATTTCTTGATGAGGCAGAGTTCCGCCCCTTCCAGGCCAAAACCATAGCGCCGCGCCATCGTGGGCAGGGAAACCGGATTGACAAAAGAACAGTCCTCCACGGTGACGCTGCGGGTCCCGGAGGAAAGCATCGCCGCCGCGTAACCGAAGTGCGTCACGGTGACCTCCCGGGCAAAACAATCTTCGCAGGCAATGAAAAACATCCCCCACCATGCGTGTTCCTCGTCGATTTCCACCCCATCCTGATTCTTGACCGAAGGGTCATAGTCCGAATCCAGCGTGAGGTTTTCTATCCCGCAACCTCGTACCCGCGTAATCCTGTACTTGCTGACCGTGCCCCCGCCGTAATTTTTATCCAGGGACTGCACCAGCGGCGCGTCAAAATAAAGCCGGTTTCCGCGGATCTCCGTCACCCGACGCGACCAGCGCATCTTCATATTCCCGTCAATCCATTGCTTGACAGGGCCCTTCTCCCTGCCGTTGGAGGCAATCCTGTCCATTCCCACGTCGGAAAGCCAGGCCGCGTTGTGCGGACGCTCCACCATCACTTCATCTCCTATGACAAAGAGACCGGTGTTTTCCACCTCCACCCAGAAGCGGCCCACCGGGCAATAATCCTCCGTTATGGCCACCTTTTCCTTGATAGCCGGCGAAGGAGCTTGGGGGGACAGGAGATAGAGGAAATGCTTCCCGAAGGAAGAACGCCCCTCTGCGCCAACGACGGCCATCTTTCTCCTTTTGAACCTTTTCCCCGCGATATTGATGTATTTCTCCGGATCGTCATCCGGTTTATAGGAAGAGCAATGACCGATGACGACCGCCGGACGCTGTATCCTCCCGCCGCACTTGAGGACGACCCCCTCGCGGCTCTCGCCCCGCAGGACCACCTTGTCCTTGTCCAGGAAAATGATGCCGCTCACGTTGTAAACGCCGTTTTTGAGCAGGACTGTACCGCCGCCCGCAGCTTTAGCCGCGCGGTCGAGGGCCTCCTGGAGAATGGCCGTTGTATCGGGATAGACTTTACGCCGCAGCAAGTCAGCCACTTTCTCCGGGGACAGGGTCTCCGTCACGGGATAATCCGGATAGGGCAGGTCTCCGTGGCCGTAGCCTACGGTACTGAAGTCCGGAATGATATCGACACTGAGCGTATCCGTCTGTGCCGGCGCGGAAAGCGCCGCCGCGAACAGGAGTGCAAGGCTCACCATGACGAAGTTTCTCATTTTCATTACTTCCTATAGTCCAGCGGCGGCTTCCGGTCGCCCACCAGTGATTCATACCTAAAGTCCGTACCGCGCGCTTTCAGGAATTCTTCCCGGGCCGCCTTGAGCAGTTCCGGTTTGCGGTACAGCTCCAGCGCAGTAAGGTAGTAAATCTTTCCCACGTTTACTACAGCTTTCGTCCCGATGGTCGTTCCGCCTACCGCCACCTGCTGCCAGCAATGACCGCTCGCCCCCAGGGTACAGGAGGCCACATAGAGCTTGGCCGTCGGCACAACGAAGGACACGCTGCCGGCATCCGAGCCGGAGCCCAGCGGCCGGTTGGGACCGACCTCCTCAGCCACCTCGGAAAAATTCCCGAAATCCTCCGGATCCCGGCCGGAATTCTTCAGGATTTCCCGGCAGAAATCCTTTTCTTCCTCACTGAGGATGACACCCCCCACCTCGTTCTGCTTTTTGCAGACGATGTCGCAAAGGACGGAATTCGCCAAAACGGGATAATTGCCGTTGAGCAGTTCATAGCTCATCGTCGTTCCGGTGCCGAGTGCGGCCCCCTCGGCGGCCTTGATGACCCGCTCAGTTACCTCTTTCATATACTCCAGTTCCGGATGGCGGATGTAGTAGCGCACCACCGCCAGGTCCGGGACGACATTGGGCGCGGGATTGGTCCGGGTCAACGCATAATGGATGCGCGTTTCCGGCCGCACGTGTTCCCGCATCAGGTTCGTCATATAGTCCAGGGCCTCCACGGCGTCGAAGGCGGAGCGGCCGTCCCAGGGGCTGGCACCCGCGTGCGCGCTTTTCCCATGAAAGGTAAAATCGATGGTCACCGTGGCGCTGCCCGAATTGAGATTGGTCCGGTTGCGTGCGCCGGGATGCCAGATAAAGGCGGCGTCCAGACCGTCGAACACCCCGTCCCGCACCATATAGTTCTTGGCGCCGCCGCCTTCCTCGGCGGGACATCCGAAGAGTTTCACCGTCCCTGGATTGCCCAGCGCAAGCCACTTGGAGATGGCAAGGGCCGCCGCAAGACTGCCCGTGCCCAGCAGATTGTGCCCGCAGCCGTGTCCGTAACCGTCTTCCACCACCGGCTGGCGGTAAGGCACCGCCGCCTGCGAAAGCCCCGGAAGCACATCGTATTCCGCGAGGACGCCGATGACCGGCTGCCCCGCACCGAAGGTCGCGACAAAGGCCGTAGGGATGCCGGCGACCCCTTTTTCGACGGTAAACCCGTTTTCTTCGAGCACGGAAATGAGCAGGGCGCTGCTCTTATATTCCTGATAGCCGGGCTCCGCGAAGGCGTGAATCGCCTTGGAAACGCTGTCCAGCAGTTGGAAATGGGTCTCCAGCCACCAGATGCCCACATTCTCGCGCGCCTTGGGGCGGGCAGGCAGCATCGCCGTGGCGAGCAGGAGCGTCAGGGCACAAAGAAACAGTTTCGGTCTTTTCGTCATAGTCTCATCAATTTCCGGAAGCCCTGCGGTCCTGCAGCTGGCTCAGGTACAGCGATTCCGGATGGTCGAAACTGGAAATCGAGAAGCGGGGCCACCAACTGTACGCCGCGGCGGCATCCGCGCAGGGAAGCTGGACGTGCGCCGTGCCCCCCGCACCGTATTCCACCCGGGCCGGATACCACTTGGGATCGGGGCGGGAAGGATAACCCGCCTTTACATAGGCGTCTTCATTCTTCCCGGCAAAGTAATTCACCCGGCTGCCGCCCAGCAGGCCGATGCAGTAGTTGCGTCCGGAAGGATAGGGACTGACGAAGGACAGGGCGGGGGTATTCTCCTTCGCCCAGGGACTTTCGCACTCGATTTTCCCTTCCGTCTCCACATTCCAAAAAATGGTGTTGGCGCCCATCCAGCCGTGCCCGGACCCGGAATTGCCGTGGTCCGTACAGCGGAAGCCGGCGGAATTGTAACAACAGTCGTAAAGCGTTCCGGTACTCCAGAACATATGCGGGCCGGCGCCCGTGCGCATCGTCTCCGCCCGGCATTGGGTGAAGACATTGGGGCCGGCGCCTTTCCCTGCCGTGGAGAAGCCCATCGCAGCCCGCTCGGCATAGCAATCCCGGAACAGGCACAAATCCGCACTTTCCACGACAAAGCCGTAACGGCGGGCACCGCCGGGGTAAGAGACCGGCGATACATAAGAACAGTTTTCCACGCTGATACAGCGGGCGCCGCTTTTCGCCACCACCGCGGCATAGCCCAGGTGCCGGGCCGTCACATTGCGCGCCCAGCAGTCTTCCGCATCCGTAAAGATGATGCCGTACCAGGCGTGGTCCTCGTCGCTGGGCTCCGTGAGCCCCGTCCGGGGATCGACGTCCGTGATATCGGGATTGTATTCGGAATCGATGGTGAGGGATTCCACGCCGCATCCGCGCTGCCGCGCCAGATTGTAAAGCGCCAGCGTTCCCCCGCCGTAATGGGCGTCCAGCGCCTGGACCAGGGGGGCGTCCAGCCGGATCCGGGTCCCCTCGACGGACACCACTTTCCGTGTCCAGCTCAGCGACATGTTCCGCTGGCTCCATTGCACGGCATCCCCGGAAATGGAGTTCATTCCGATATCGTTAATCCAGTCATTGTTGTGGGGACGGATCACCATCACCTCGCTGCCCACGGCAAACGGTGCAGGATTGTCCACCACAATCGTATATCTGCCCACGGGGCAATACGCCTCGGACACGGGAATCTGGGAAAAAATCAGGGGCGTTCCCGCCACGGGCTGTACCAGATTCAGGATTTTGCGGCCTTCGCGCGCCTCCACCTCCAATTGGGAAACCGCCAGTTGCCGGTCCATCGACGCACCCACGACGATGCCGGGACGAAGCTCCGTACCGGTCAGTTTAAGTACCGTATTTTCACGGCTTTCTCCCCGCAGGACCACCTTGCTCCGGTCCAGGAAAAGGGTGCTGCCCACTTCATAAGTCCCGTCACCGAGCAGCACGGCGCCGCCTTCCGGGTGAGCCTCCGCCACCCGGTCGATCGCCGCCTGGATGGCTTCTGTCCTGTCCGAACCGATTTGCGGGGTCAGCGTTTCGTACACGGGATAGTCGGGAAGGGATTCATCCCCGTGCCGGTAGCCCACGGTGCTGAAATCCGGGAGAATGTCTTCCGTGGACAAGACCTCCGGCTCTATGGAGACCAAATCCACGAACGCGCCTTCGAGGGTGATGTCCACCCCGTCGGGCTCGAAATCCTCGCAGCCCGCATCGGCACAGATATAGGCCTTCAGGTGCGCCAGATCCAGGTTTACCACGAAGAAATCGTGACTCTCCAGGTCCAGCGGGGTATCGTTGGAGGTAATGCTGTACAGGAAACTGTCCGTCTTGACGACAAATTCAATCTGCCGGTATTGCCCCTTCTCCAGGCAGGCATAGACCTGCCCCGCGTAGGTGCGTTTGTCCGCCGGTTTGTCCGCGCCGATTTCAAACGGCGTCTCCAGACGCACCGCCACCGCATCCTCCATTCCGGAGGGCTGCACGGAAACGGATTGCAGCTTTTCTCCCTGCTCCCGCGGGTTGTACACATTCAGCGCGAAGGCGGAACCCACGGAAGCAAAGTGCAGGACGGCGATATCGCCCTCAATCGCGGCTTCCGCGGCGATGGGATAGTATGCCCCGCTCAGCACGCCGGCTTCCGCCTGCGTCTGCTGCCGGGCGAAGACAAAGCCCGGCTCCGCATAGGAACCGGAAGTTTCGGGGTAAGTCACCTTTACCCGCGTCGCCTGCACGGGGACCTCTACGACGATGTTTTCCCCCGCCCGATAGCTCGCGCCCGCGATGCTGCCGTCCGCGTCGTTATAGACGGAAACGGCATCCCCCTCGCACCACTGCAGGGCGGTCCGCCCGGCATTCAGGGCGGTCTTCACCTCCGCCTCCGAAAACGAGAGATACAAGGGCCGCAGCTGCGCGGGTTCTTCCCGCACGCAAGCGGAAAAGGCCAGCGCCGCAACCCAAAAGGCCCATACCCTTCTCTCCATCATTTTTCCCAACCCCTACAAGCCATACACAGTGTCATCTGTATCCACACCACCCCAGTTGGAGCCGGTATCTACAAGGCTTTCTTCCCAACTTGACCCGGTGACGCTGGCTGCAATCACGGGGCCGTCCGGGCAGAAACAACAATTTTCGCAGAAGGGAGGTATATAATCAACTTTCATATCCGACGGTCATTTTACAGATGAACATAATTGGAAACCTTGTCGCCGGCGGCAAGCCGCTTGTTCAGCTGGGATTCATAGAGGGATTCCTCCTCTTCCGGCTGCAGGGGCCGGCATTCCCCGTCGATACGGGTTCCGTTGACCACACTGTCATACACAAGCGACCCGTCCGGACCATAGCCGGGATTGGGATATTCCCTGCCGGGCGAAAGCGTTGCCGCCCCGCCGCCGGGGTATTTGCAGCCAATCGCATAGTTCTTTCCCGTCACCCAGGGCGTCTGGACCGAGAACTTGGCGGCGGTACAGCACCAGAACACCTGGTTGGTGCCTTGCCAGCCGTGGCCGGTACCGGAGTTGCCCGCATCGTAGGCTTTCATCGAATTATTGGTAGAAACATTGTCATAGAGCGTACCCGTCGCCCAGCGCTGGTGAGGCCCCACATCCGAAAGGGAGTTGGTCCCCGTGCAGCGCGAGAAGACATTGGGCCCGGGAATCTGTGCGCCGGTGGCAAACTGGTGCCGGTCGCCGTCGCTGGTACAGTTGCGCACCAGGCACTGCTGTCCGCCACTGATGTGGAAGGCATAGCGAAGGCCGCCCGTCAGGTAGCCCGTCGGCTCTTTCTGGTCGCAATCCACGACGGAAATATTTCTGGCTTCCTCCGAGATGGACACGGCGGACATGCAGAAGCGGCGTGTCTCCACATTCTTGACCCAACAGTGTTCCGCACCGTGGAAGACAATGGCGCTGGTGGCGTGGTAGATGTCTCCCCTGACGCCATATGCATCCGAATCCCGGTCGGGATTGTAATCGGAAACCAGGAGGAGGTTCTCGATGCCGCACTCCTTGATACGCGTCCGCTTGTAATGCCGGAGTTCGCCGCCGCCAAAGGGCTGTGTAATGCTCATCACCAGCGGGGTATCGAGATAAACCCGGTTCGCAACCACGGCTTTGACCGTCCGCTCCCAGCACATTGTAAAATTGGCAGGATCCCACTGGTTGATCGTGCCCTGGTCATCAAGCGCCTTGATGATCATATCCATCTTGAGGGCGTGAATCCAGGGCTGGGTACCGGGACGCCACACGACCACATTGTCCCCCACATTGAAGCTCGAGGCATCGTCAACCGTTACGAAACGGCTGCCGCAGAAGGCGGAATCCACAATGGCGGGACCGGCGCCCATCGTCTCCACGGAAGAGGAATTCAAGGCTCTGCCCCGGACATTCCAGGCATCCAAATGATACTCTATCTGGCGTCCCGCCTTGTTGTTGACGCCGATGGTGGAAATCCGGAGCGCCAACACATTCGTCTTGATCCGGGTACTCTTGCTCTTGGTAATCCCGATATTGATCAGCGGACGGACTACCGGGTAATACGCATTGTTAGCCGTAGGGTCTACCTCGTCGAGGGTCAGCGTGCCCCGCGCGAAAATCTCCGTCTGCCGGTTGCCGGACCCGCGAAGGATGATGCCGTTCTTGTCCAGGACCAGCAGGTCGTCCACGATATAACGGCCCTGCCGGAACAGGATGACCGTCCCTTCGGAGGCGTTGTCAATCGCGTTCTGGATCATCGGCGTATCATCGCCGCCGCTGGGCGCATCCAGTTGCACGACATTGTTGTAATCCGGGAACTCATCTTCGCCCCAGTGGTAACCCACCGTACTGAAATCCGGAATCTCGTCCGTCGTGAGCTGCTCGTCCGGCACTTCGTGAATCAGTTCGATGAAGCCGGACACCGTGAGCGTAACATCCTCCTCTTCGAGGCTGAAGCCCTCGCAGCCCGTATCAAACGTCGCATAGACCTTCATATTCGCCAGGTCCAGGTTGAGCACAAAGAAATCGTGGCTCTCCAGGTCCAGCACGGTCTCATTGGAGGTAATGCTGTACTGATACTTGTTCGTCCGGACGACGAAGGCAATCTGGCTGTACTGGCCCTTCTCCAGACAGGCATACACCTGCTTGGCGTAGCCTCGCTTGTCCGCCGGTTTGTCCGCGTCGATGGCAAAGGGCGTCTCCAGGCTCACCTGTACGGCCTGTTCCATGCCGGAGGGCTGTACGGAAATGCTCCGGAACTCCTCGCCCTGCTCCTTCGGATTGTACACGTTCAGCGCGAACGCCGAACCGACGGATTCGAAATGCAGGGCCGCGGCATCATTGATAATCTGCGCTTCCGCGACGATGGGATAATATTCTCCGTTGAGCGCGCCGGCCGTCGCCTGCGTCTGTTTCCGGGGGAAGACAAAGCCGGGGTCGGCGTAGGTACCTGCCGTTTCCGGGCAGGTCGCCTTCACCCACTTGGCATCTACGGGAACGGAGACACTGATGTTCCCGCCCGCCTGGTAGGTCGCCCCCGCAATGCTGCCGTTATAATCATTGTAAACGCTGATAGCGTCCCCCTCGCTCCACTGCAGGGCGGAATGGTCCGGTTTCAGCGTCGTCTTTACCGCCACCTCCGAAAAGGAAAGGCTTACCTGACGGCATTCCGCAAGTTCTTCCTGCGTACAGGCGGAAAAGAGCAACCCGGCCGCCAGCACCGTCAAGACAATGAAGGAATTACTATATTTCATATGCAAACCGCTTCTTATAAACCAAATATGGAATCATCCTCGTCAATACCGCCCCAGTCCGAACCGGTATCCTGCAGACTGCCGTCCCAGCTGAACCCGCTGAGAGCGAGCACGGAAACATTCTGTGCATAGCAGCGTTCCCCGCAGGAAGGAGCCGTATAACCCACTTTCATACCCTACTCAAAATACAGTTCGATACGCGCGATCTGTGTATTCTTCGCAGCAGAATACAGGTAGAGCGGAGAATTTTCCACGGCGAAGGAAGGAGCATAGGTCATTACTCCGGTCTTGACACTCATATTCGGGACGACGTCTCCCGCGGGAGAAGCGGTGGAAGACACGGCCATATTCTTGTCATAGTCCCCGCGCACCATCGCGCCAAAACTCCTGAGCCGCATTCCTTCGATGGTAGGCAGCTGGAGGTAACTGACCGATCCGTTGTTGTCAAAACGGAGACAGTTGTAACCGCCCACAGAGACCTTCCGGTGCGTGCTGGAAGTGACGATGCTGTATTCGTTGCCTTCATAGGTGAAGGTATAGGTCTTTCCTTCGACCGTAGTATTGGATTTCGGGAGGTCCGGTGTAAAGACCGTCGTATGGAAATCGATGATGATGGAAACGGACTGGGAAATGCCGCACTGGATGCCGGACAAGGTGCCCGCCTCCAGGTTGCGCACCGCGGTATTGCGGAAGCGGAGAACCTCGGCCTCGGAAAGGGCGACCTCGACGATATAGCCTTCGGAAAGGGCGACCGGTGCCACGCAGAAATAGAACTTCTCCGTCTCGCCGGGGTTGATGCTGATGGGCGAACCGTCCGCGGTCTCCAGCACGATGGACTCGCTGCCGTCTTCCGCCACCGTTACGACGGGCTGGTCCGGATTCTGCAGATCCACGGACACGGCGCCGGCAATCTTCTCTCCTTTCGCCGAGGAGAGCGTCACGGACTGGACGGAGACCGGGAGATTCCCGTTGGGCTTCACCTCCAGGCAGAGCACGGCGCAGGCATAACGGAACTTCAGTTTATCGTCCGACGTTACCGCCGTCAGCAGCACGGACTTCGGGGCGTAAGAGCCCTTCCGATACTGCTGTTCTGCCGGAATGACACTGTTCAGCGTACGGCCGGACAGGCTGTTCCCCACACGGTAAGGCACCGCCGCCACCGTCTCCACCGTTTCTCCGGGGCCGATGGGTGCAAGGTCCTGGAAGGTAATGGATCCGACGGTCGCCCCGGCATTGCCGGTAAAGCGCGCGGCGATGTTCAAGGGAGAATCTCCCCGGAAAATGCTGACGGAATCACTTTTGTTCCAAATGGTTTTTCCCGTACTGGAACTCAACACAACCCTCGATTCGGATTCGGCGCAGGTCGCCGTCATGGTGACCAGCCGGCCCGTCTGCGGAGCCTCGGATTCCGCCTGCTTGTTGCAGGACAGCAGCAGCGCAGCCAGGGCGCAAACACTGAAAACGATTCTTTTCCTCATAGCACTGTATTTTTATTTTTCCTTTTATAACGATACATAATTCGAAACCCTGTCTCCGGCAGCAAGCCGAATTCTCAACTGGGCTTCATAGAGCGATTGCTCCTCTCCCGGTTCCAGCGGACGGCAGACACCGGAGATACGGGTTCCGTTGACCTCGCTGTCGTACACGACGGTCACCCCGTCAGGCGCATAGCCCGGATTGGGATAATTCCTGGCATTCGACAGGGTGGCAGGCGCGCCGCCGGGGAAGGTACAGCCAATTACATAATTCTTTCCGGTCACCCACGGCGTCTGCGCCGCGAACTTGGAGGCCGTACAGCACCAGAACACCTGGTTGGTGCCCTGCCAGCCGTGGCCCGTGCCTGAGTTGCCGGCATCGATGGCTTTCATCGACGCATTCGTGGAGACATTGTCATAGAGCGTACCCGTGGCCCAGCGCTGGTGAGGCCCCACGTCCGAATGGCCGTTGGTACTGGTGCAGCGCGAGAAGACATTGGGTCCCGGAATCCGGGCGCCGGTGGCAAACTGGTGCCGGTCGTCGTCCGTCGTACAGTTCCGTACAAGGCACTGCTGGCCGCTGCTGATATGGAAGGCATAGCGCAGCCCGCCCGTCAGATACCCCGTCGCCTCTTTCTGTACACAATCCAGCACCGTAATGTTCTTGGCCCCCGCGGACATCTCCACGGCGGACTCGCAGAAACGGCGCATCTCCACATTCCGGACCCAGCAGTGTTCGGCCCCGTAGAAGACAATCGCGCTGGTGGCGTGATAGGGATCCCCGTGGTAGGTCACGCCCCCGCTGAGGTAATCGCGGTCGGGATTGTAGTCGGAGGTCAGGAGCAGGTTTTCAATTCCGCATTCGTGGATTCGCTTCTGGTTGCAGTGAAGGACTGAACCGCCGCCAAACTCCTGGGTAACACTCATGACCAGCGGCGTGTCCAGGTATAGCCGGTCTGCGACTATGGCCTTAACCGTACGCTCCCAACGCATCGTATAGTCGTTCGGACTCCACTGGTAAATCTTGCCGATATCGTCCAGGGCCTTGATAATCATATCCATCTTGATGGCGCGGATCCAGGCCTGGGTCCCCGGGCGCCAGATGACCACTTTGTCCCCGACGTTGAAACTCGACGCATCGTGCACCGTCACGAAACGGCTGCCGCAGAAAGCGTCCTCCTCAATGGGAGAGCCCGTCCCCAACGATTCCGTGAAAGCGGAATACATCCGGGTCCCCCGGATAGTCCACGCATCCTCGTGTTCTTCAATCCGGCGGCCGCTGAGGTTGTTCACCGTAATCGCGGCAATAGAATAGGAAACCTGCGCCGTGCGGGCGCCCTGCGCGTTTGTCTTGCTGACCCCCACATTGATGAGGGGCCTGACGGGCGCATAACGGTAAGCGGAGGACTTCGGGTCCACCTTGTCCAGCGGAACGGTCCCCCGGGCGAAGATTTCCGTCTCCCGGTTGCCGTGGCCACGCAGGATGATGCCGTTCTTGTCCACAATCAGCAAGCTGTCCACGATATAGCGTCCCTTGGCAAACTGAATCACCGTCCCTTCGGACGCCGCGTCGATCGCCGCCTGAATCATCGGCGTATCGTCTCCGCCGCTGGGCGCAGCCAGCTGCACGGTGGTCCCGAAATCAGGGAAATCGTCTTCACCCCAGTGATAGCCCACCGTACTGAAATCCGGAATCTCATCCTCCGTAATCTGTGCATCGGGAAGCAGCTCCACCAGGTCCACGAAGCCCGCTTCGGGGAAGGTCACATCCACCGCTTCATCCAGGGTGAAACCCTCGCAGCCCGCCTCAAAATATACATAGGCCTTCAGGTGCGCCAGATCCAGATTCACCGCCAGAAATTCATACTGCTCCAGGTCCATCACCGTCTCGTTGGACGTGATGCTGTACTGCCGCTTGTCGGTACGGACCGTAAAGGCAATCTTGTTGTATTGTCCTTTCTCCAGACAGACATACACCTGACCCTCGTAGGTCCGCTTGTCCGCCGGCTTGTCCGCGCCGATCTCAAACGGCGTCTCCAGATTCACCTGGATGGCCTTGCTGCGCTGCGCCGGCTTCACGCTGACCCGCTGCAGTTGCTCTCCCGCTTCCATCGGATTGTATATATTCAGCGCAAAGGCGGAACCTACGGAACGGAACTGGAGAGCGGCCGCATCGTTCACGATTTCCGCTTCGGCGACAAGGGGGTAATTCACCCCGTTGAGCACGCCGGCCGCCGTCTGCGACTGCACTGCCGGGAAGACAAAGCCCGGATTGGCATAACTGCCCGCCGTTTCGGGATATGTCGCCTTGAGGCGGGTAGCCGCCACGGGGACGGACACACCGATATTGCCGCCGGCCTGGTAGGCCGCTGTCGCGATGCTGCCGTCCACATCATTGTAAACGGAAACGGCATCCCCCTCACACCAGCGCAGGAGCGTCCGCTCCGGGTTCAGGCTTGTCCGGACCGCCATGTCCGAAAAGGACAGCCGCACCTGCCGGCACTCGCTGAGTTCAGCGGGTGTACAGCCGGCCGCCAGCGCGGCCGCCAACAGCACAATCCAACTTTTATTCAACGCCGATATAGGTTAAAATGAATTTGATGTTTCCTTCACCGGAGACCTTAAGATACCGGTCGGGAGAAGTGCCCGACTGAGGATAGGCACTCACATCCAGCGTCTTCGGAAGCTGGGTCTTGTCCATCGAGAAACTGGCCAATGAAGTCGCACCGTCCGTTATCTCGTATTTAGGCGTCCTTGAAGAATACTGGGCAGTAATCGTCATCTCGGAAAGCGTATATCCTGCGATATTCGGCAGTTTGATCGATTTGTTGGAGGCGAGACACAGATAAGGTTGGGCTGAACTCCAGCGATAGGCGTCGCCGTTGAACAGGTAGGCCGGATAGTCTTCAAGCCAGAAATCAAAGTCGATTCCCGCAGTAGATCCGCGTAAAGGAAGCATTTGCGCCTCTCCTCCTACCATCCTCACGAATTTGGTTGCGTCGGTACAATCCAGACGAAGCACTTTGAGCGCACTCTGACGGATGATCATCGTAAGAGGGGCCACCGTCGGGGCGAACGCCGCTTCCGGACGGAATTCCGCCTTGTATTCCACGGGGTTCTCGGTTGGATTCGCCGGGAAAGAGAAGACCAGATGATGGAGGGACGGAGCCAGCGGATCATCCTCGATGGTATAGCTCAACCCTTCCGTCAGGCATTCAATCTGATAGCCGATATTGACAGTGAAATCCACCTTGGCCGACACGGAGGTGGAAGGCACGCTCTGCTCCAGCGGGTCCACGAAGAATTTCGGCAGCGCTCCGTCCTGCAGCAGGCTGAAGTCCAACTTGCGGCCGAAGACCGTCCACTGATCCGGATCGTCCACGTCCAATTCCGCATCGGTGGAAACGGAATAGGAGAAACTGCGCCCTTCAAAGGAAGTATTTTCCGCCACGGCAAGCAGCACGGAGGCGGGACCGGAACCTTCGGTCACCTCGGGGGTAAGCCCTTCGTCCGCCGTGATGGTCCACGGGACGTTGGCCTCGATAGCGAGGACGACGACGCCCGCATCGGCGCTTATTTCATCGGCGGAAGCGACAGCGTCAAAATACTGATAGCACTTGGCCTTGACGGTGCCGGCCTTCGGATTGTCCTTCTTGCAGGAGACCACGGGCAGAAGCGCCGCACAAAGCGCCAGAACGGCGATTTTATCAAAAATTTTCATAGGCTATTCTCTGGAAAAGTCATTCTTGTCAGCCGTGCTCATCGCGGAATTGGCGGTGAGTTCCTCCTTGGGGAATTCGCAGAGCAGCGCGCCACGAATCTTGATATCGTCCTCGGCAAAGTCGTAGCGGAAATCGCTGCGGCCGAAATACGTGGCCATGTAATTCTCGCCGGCATCCCCCATTACTTCGAAGAAGAAGTTGCGGGCCTGGAGGATGTTCTCCTTGAACCATTTTCCGCCGAGCCGGCGCACCTCGTAGTACGCATGGCTCTCGCCGCAAAGTTCAAAGAGCTTGTCCCAGACGATGTTGTCCACGCTCACCTGCTCCATATCCCAGAGCGGGGTCCCGCCGCGCTTATGCACCTCGTTCACCAGGTCCAGGGCCACGGCCGCGCCGGCCTCCGTATGCATCGCCGCCTCAGCGGCAATGTAATACAGCTCGGCGAAGCGCATATAGTAGAAGTCCGCCACATCGGGTTTGCCCTGGTAGGTCGGCGTGTTGTACTTGCGGAAGAACGGCATAAAATTCGTCAGGTTCGAACCGCTGACGCTGGGATAGATGCGCGTAGCCGTGGTGGCATTGCAGGGGATGAACTCGTTGTAAATCAGCGCCACGTCTATCCGCGGGTCAGCACAGACCTTGTAGAGGGAATCCTTCTTGCAGCCCTTGTCCCAGGCGTAGCGGCGGCACCACTCGTTGAAGAAGAAGCGGCTGGGCCGGACATTGCCGGAACGGGAAACCGTGGTCCAGTTGACCTCCACCTCCACGTCGGGCGGGAAGGTGGGCAGGGAACGCGTCGCCGTGTAGTTGCCCGTACTGAAGACCTCGGACTGGATGGTGATGATCCGCTCGTCCAGGTTCCAGCAGTCGCGGCCGCGGGCGTCCAGATAGCCGACCTTCCAGCGGTAGAGATCCTTGAAGGCGAGGGCCAGCGCGTACGGTCCGTTTTCAATGACATCGGTGGCCGTATCGTAGCACAGTTTCCAGGCCTTGGCCTTGTCCGTCCCGATTTCGTCGGCCGCAAACACCGGCTTGCGCTCCGGGCGGGTTTCGTCGTAGAAATTGAAGTTCGAAGGATCCTGGTCCACTTCCAACAGGGAGGCAATCTGCAGGTAAACCGCGGAGAGCAGCGCCTTCGCCGCCCACTTGTTGGAACGGCCCTGGGTGGGGGTAACCTGCGCTACGCGCGCGGGGTCCCGCATCCCGTCCCAGGCGTCCTTGAGGTCGGCCACGATCTGGTCATATACCTTATAATAAGGCGTGCGCGGGATGGCGTGGAAGGCCGTCTCGTTGGACTCCAGCGCCAGGGGCACGTCTCCGTACAGACGCACAGCCGCCAGATAAATCAGCGCCCGGTACATCTTGCACTCGGCTTCGATTTCCCGCTTGTAGGCCTCGTCCACCGGGCTTTCCGGCAAATGATGCAGCAGCACGTTACAGTTGTTGATCGCCGTGTAGATGTTGCCATACAGGTCGATGTTCAGGCTCATCGACGTGTAAGTCATATTGGTGATGATACACTTCCAGCGGTTGTCTTCGACGCGCCCGTTGGGACTGCCGAAGTGCACCAGGCCGGAACAGGACTCCAGGTTTTCCGGATAGTCCTTGGTAAAGAAGTTCAGGCTGGCCTGGATACCGCGGATGTTCGCTTCCAACGCCGCCTCCGTATCGTAGGTGTTGGTCAGGGACGTGGTCGTATGCTCGTCCAGGAAAGTACAGGATGCGAGCGCAAGGGCCGTGAATGCGATAAGGATATATTTTTTCATTGCCGTACGAACTTTAGAAGGTGAACTTGATGTCTCCGGTAAAGGAACGGGTGTTGGGGTAGGAACCGACATCGACGCCCATTCTCCGGATGTCCGCACCGAAGCTGTTGACCTCCGGATCCCAGCCGGTATAGGCCGTCGCCACGAAGAGGTTGCCGCCGGAGACGCCGATGGAAAGGCCCTTCAGGACAGCGTTCTTCTTCTTTTTCAGCGGAATGCGATAGGAAAGGGACAGGTTTGCCAGGCGCAGGTAGGACCCGTCCTCGACATAGCGGTCCGTAATGTAGTTCTGGTCTTCCGAGTAGCCCAGGCGGGGGGCCGTACCGTTCCGGTTGAACGAAGACCAGGCGTTGCGATAGGCGTCCGCGCGGATATTGTGGATACGGGTGGCCGAGGTAGCGACATTGGTCGCCAGGTCCTGGCTGAGGTTGTTGTTGTAGATGTCGTTGCCGTAGGCGCCGTTGAAATCGGCGGTCAGGGTCAGCCCCTTCCAGGTGAAGGAAGTGTTGAAGCCGAAGGTGAAATCCGGGTTCGGGTCGCCGATGAGCGTACGGTCGTCGTCATCGATACAGCCGTTGCCGTTGAGGTCCAGGTATTTCACGTCGCCGGGCTTCGCCTTGGCCCCGTCGCCGAATCCCGGCCAGTCCTCGCCTTCCTGCACGATGCCCGCCGACTTCAGGCCGTAGAACTGCCCGAGCGGCTGCCCTTCGATAAAGATGTTGAGGATGGCGATGCTGGAGGTCGATGCCCGCAGGGTACCGCCCCAGAAGTAGTTGACTTCCTGCTTGTTGCCCGGGGAGAGATAAATCTCGCCGCGCTGGATGTCCTCGCCGATGGCCACAATCCGGTTGCGGTTCACGGACAGGTTGCCGCCGAGCGTCCACTCGAAATCACGGGTCTTCACCGGCACCGTGTTGAGGGAGAACTCGACACCGCGGTTGCGGATGGTACCCTGGTTGACCCACATCGTGGCGAAACCACTGGAACGGGCAATCTGCTTCTGCTGCAGGAGGTCCCGGGTCAGCTTGTTGTAGAAGTCCACACTGAAGGCCAGCCGGCCCTTGAAGAAGCCCATATCGATACCGGCGTTCACCTGGTCCGTCGTCTCCCAGCGCAGTTTCGGGTTGGCAATGCCGTCCAGATACACGCCGATCTGCGAATGCGAGTCATTGGTCGGAGTATGGTCCGGCACACGCGCGCTGACAAAGGTAGGAATCGTGGCATAGGAAGACATGTTCTGGTTGCCGACGAGACCCCAGCCCACACGCAGTTTCATCTGGGAAATCACGGGTACGTTGAACCAGTGCTCTTCATTGAGACGCCAGGCAAAGGCGAAGGAAGGGAAAACGCCCCACTTGTTGGCCCCCTGGAAGTGGCTCGAACCGTCGGCACGCAGGGTCGCCGTCAGGACGTAGCGGTCTTTCCAGCTGTAAATGGCCCGCAAGTAGAAGGAAAGAATCTGGTAGGCCGTTTCACCGTAGGTAAAGGTGCTGTAGAGGGGCAGCGCATTGCTGATGGCCTCCGTCCTGGCACCGTCCTGGTCCAACCACCAGCCCTCGTTGTACACGGTGTGCCGGTAGTTGCCGGACATCGTCATACCCAGGGTACCGGAAAGATGGTGACCGCCGGAGAAAGCCTTGTTCACCAGCAGCATATTGTCCCAGTTCCAGTTCAGGAAATCGATGCCGGTACTATTTGCGAGCGAGCCCACCAGACGGCTGATCTGCTCCCCTTTGAAGCGGTCGAAACGGGTGCTGCGCCAGTCGCCGCCGGCAATCGTCTTGAAACTGAGCCAGGGCGTGATGTCCCACTGGAAATACATACTGGGCGTTACGCGCAGTTCTTTCTTGGTACTGGTGAAATACTTGAGCCAGCGGTCCGGACCGGCGGAGATGTTCTCGTCGTCCTCGTCCTCATCGAAGATATCGTGCTCGGAATAGGGCTGGTAGGTCAGGATACTCCGCATCCAGCTGCCCTGGGCCGTCACCTTGGAGGAGTTGGCGCCCTGGGAGAGCTGCGAGATGGAATAACCCAGGTTGAGTTTCGTTCCTATGGTAATCTTGCGGAAGAGCTGCTTGTCCAGGCTCAGGCGCATCGTGTACTGCTCGAAACCGGTGTTCTTGACGGCGCCCTGGGTATTGTTATAGCCCACGGAGAACATATAGCGCACGGCTTCGGGACGCCCGGCGATGGCAAAATAGTAGCGCTGGCCGATGGCCGTACGGAAAGAATAATCCTGCCAGTCCACCGGCGTCACCTTCAGGTTCCCCGTTTCCTTGTCGTAAATCCGGTTCAGGGCCGACTGGGCGCCGCTGGCCTCCAGGTATCCCACAAAGTCGTCAAACTGGAGCATATCAATCCGCTTGTTGACATTGGAGACGGTCACGCCCGCGTTGAACTTGACGGTCATCTTCTCCTGCCTGGCGGCCTTGGTGGTGATCAGCACCACGCCGTTGGCGCCCTGGGAACCGTAAATGGCCGTCGCCGAAGCATCCTTGAGGATTTCCATCGAGGCGATATCCTGCGGGTTGATACCGTTGAGACCGTTGGTCTCCTCGGCCGTTCCTGCATCGCCGCCACCCTGGGTGAATCCGCCGGCTGCTGTGGAAGCGCCGTTGATAATCACACCGTCCACCACATACAGGGGTTCGGTACTGCCGTTGAAGGAACTCAGACCACGCACGCGGATGCTCACGCCGCCGTCCGGAGAGGCGCCGTTGCTCAGGACCTGCACGCCGGAAACGCGTCCGGAGAGCAACTGGTCCAGGGAGGTGCTGCGGGCCGCATCTTCTTCATCCACCTTGACGGAGGCCACCGATCCCGTGAGGTCCGAACGCCGCATGGCGCCGTAACCCACGACCACGATTTCATCCAGCATCTGGGCGTCCTCTTCCAGGACCACGTCGATGCGGCTGCGGCCGTTCACCGGAACGGACTGCAGTTTGAAGTTCATACAGTTGAAATCCAGCACCGCCTTTTCCCGCGGCACTTTAAGGGTATATTTTCCGTCGAGGTCGGTCGTGGTATAAACGGTCGAACTGCCCTGCAGGATGACCGCCGCCCCCATCAGGGGTTCTTTCTTGTTGTCCAGGACGACACCGGAAACCGTAATCAGGTCATCGACGGCCGCAAATGCGGAAGAAGCCGCACAAAGCAAGGTGCACGCCGCAATCAGTAGGTTATGGAAAAAATGTTTCATCGTGCTGTCCTCCTAGAATTTTAAGCCTACGCCAAAGATAACGGACGGACTAAGGGAGAGACCCTCATAGTCATTGCCCCGGGAGAGCGGATGGAGTCCGAAGGGGGACGCCTCCGGATAGCCCCCGGCAAAGCGGCTGAGCGTAAAGAGATTGTGTCCGGAAAGCGTAAGCGACAAGCCCTTCACCGCGCAGGCGGGAAGCGGGACGTCGTACGAAAGCGCCGCCCGGGAGAGGCGCAGGAAATCGCCCCGGGAAACATAACGGGCCGTGAGCACCGTGCGGTTTTCCGCACGCATCGAAGCTCCGTCAATCACGTGGAAACCCGCCGCAAAATCCGCGTCCAGGTCCAGCGTAAAGCCATAGAGACGCAGCGTCGTGCCCACTCCGCCGTAGGATTCGGGAAGCAGGTTCCCGAGCGCGACGCAGTCGGATTCATTGATGACGCCGTCCTGGACGACATCTACATAATAACCGTCGGGGCCCACCTGGTAACCCATCATCGTACCCACCGGCCTTCCGACGAGGTTGGCGGCGTAATGCCCGCCCCCGATATGGCCGGAATCATACCAGGCACAGTCTCCGTCCACGCGGACCACCTGGGTGCGCGCTTCGGTGAAATTCCCCTTCAGGATCCACTCCACATTGCGCGTGCGGATGAGCGCGGCGCTCAGGCCGACCTCGAAGCCGCGGGCCGTGAAAGCGGAACTGCGCGTCGAATACAGGACGGACGCACTCTTGCGCCAAATCCCGTCCACATCCTTCACGCCGGAATCGAAGATATCGAAACTGTCGTTGATCAAGCGGTTGAAGTACTTGCCTTCCAGAACGATGCGGTCCGCGAGGAAACCCATCTTCAAGCCCACGGTCCACTCGCGCATACGCTGGAGGGAACGGGCGTCGAAGTAGGTCTGCCGCGCTTTCTCCACCGCAGGAACGGACTGCGCGTCAATCACCGTATCAAAGAACGGATAGAGCAGGCTGCGTTCGTTGCCGCTCATTCCGTAACCGCCTTCCAGGCGCAGCTGGGAAACTGCCGTCGAAGATTTGAAGAACAGTTTCTGGAAATCCAGCCAGGCATCCGCCGCAGGATAGTATTCAAAGCGGCCGTCGAAGGCGCCCAGCGTCTTGTCGGCGCGGAACTTGAGGTTGATACCGGCCCCTTCGGCGAAACTATAGCCGAGGGTGGCAAACAGTCCGAGGTGGCCGAGCGTCTCGCTATAGAGATGCGTAGGACGCACACTGTTGGAAATGGAGATGCCGCGGGCCCGGAGTTCTTCGGCCAGGTAATCGTGCGCGGCGAGCGAATTGTACACATTGTACGCGCCGTTGTAATCCACGCCCAGGTGGGCTTCCAGTCCGTGCTTGACGGCAAACCAGCGCTTGAAATTGAAGGCGCTGTTCACATTGTAGGAGAACGCGGAATTGTTCGTAATGCCGGCCAGGCCGTTCCAGGCCGCTCCGACGGAATTCTGCGTCCCGTACCAGACAAAACGGTTCTGGCTCCGGTAATCGGCGCCGGCCGTGGTGGTCCAGTCCAGCCCCCGGCACAGGTTGAAGCGCAGCCAGGCGGAAGCCGTGGCGCCGTAACGCTTGCCGTCGTCCTGGTAATCCGCAAGAATCTTTCCGCTGTTGTCAAAGTTCCCCAGGCCGCCCATAAAACTGACGCCGAACCAGAGGAACTTCGCCGCCCGGGTCTCGAACGTAGTGCGGAAATTCAGGTCCCGGGACCCGATGCCGCGCGAGGAGAAGCGGTAATCCCGGTAGGAGAGCGACGCCTGGAAGGAGGTGTTCCGCTTGGCCGCCCCGAAACTCACGTAATGGTTGTGGAACAGGCCGCCGTTCACCTCGTATCCCACATTGGAATTCAACTGGACGGCTTTTCCGTTCTCCGCGGCAAGCTTCGTCTTGACGATGATGACACCCGCCGCACCGCGCGAACCGTACAGGGCCGTCGCGCTGGCGTCCTTGAGCACCTCGATGCTCTCGATATCATAGGGAGAAAGCTGGAAGAAGGTATTGACGCCGGAAAGCTGTCCCACCTCGGGATAGTTCCAGAACGGGTTCACGTTGGTCCCGGAGACGTTCTCGATCATCACGCCGTCCACAATCCAGAGCGGCTGGTTGTCGCCGCGCAGGGTGCTGGTTCCCCGGATATCCACGCTCACGGGAGAAAGCGGACTGGTTCCGGTGCGGCTGACGCGCACGCCGGCCACTTCCCCGTCGAGAAGTTCCGCCAGGGTATGTGCCGCCGCCTGCGACGCCCCCAGGGTATCGGGGACGACTTTCGTCGATTGGGCAAGGGCAGGCGCCGATGCTGCCAGAACGGTCAGCAGAAAGAATATCGTTCGTTTCATAGGCTTACTTCACATAAAGGAGAATCAGGTTGCGCTGCCGGGAAGAACCCGAACCCACAATCTCATAATAGGAAGTGTTGTATTCGGTGTTCTCAAACTCCCAGGCGGCGACATCGCCGGTATTGGTGGTTTTCTTCGCGCCGATGAGGTCAGTCCCCTCCGGGTTGCGGGCGATGGAGAAGGTCTTGTTCGTGGCCGCCGTGGTGAATTCCACATAACCCAGACGGTATCCCTCGACGGCGGGGAGCCTGATGCTGCCGGCATTCATCCGCAGGAAGCCCATGCCACTGGCAAAATAACGGCTGATCAGTCCGTTCTTCAGGCCGAAGAGATATTCCTTTCCGTCCGGCGCGGTGAATTTATAGAAGAAGGTCTCTCCCTGGGTATTCAGTCCGCCGCTGTTGCTCGATACCCAGGGAATCGCCGGCACCGACTCGTCCGCCGGCTGCAGGGGGAAAGGAATCGATTCCTCGATGGCCGGGGTGAAATCAACGGCTACGGTGAAGCCCGTCCAGTGGGTAATGGTAAGCGTGACACTCTTCGCGGGATCCGAAGCGAGGGAAAATTTCACCTTCGCCTGCAGGCTTTCGCCGCTCTCATTGGGCGCCATCGTATAGGGAAGTTCCGTCTTCATCCCGCCTTCACCCTCGGAGGCCGACAGGGCGAAATCCAGGAGAGTGCTGGAAAGCACTTCCGCTTTCCAGGGGGCGTTGCAGTTGAAGCGCAGGGTGCCGGAAGTTGCATTCGGCAATCTGAACTGCTTGATATCCACTGCATTGGCGGCAATAAAAGGCTGGTCTGCCGTACGCTTAACCGCCACCTTGGCAGCCGCTTCGCCGCCGTTCACCCGGAAAGTTACCGTCGTGACGGTGCCTTCGGTACAACTGTAATTGGGCTGGGGCTTGATGACGGCCACCGCATCGCCGCTCCCGGCCATCGGCGTCACCGTAGCGGCCCCTTCGGGAGTTACTTCTACGCTCCAATCCGTATTACTCAGGATTTTTACCTGGATTTCCGCTTCCGATTCGGCCGGTAGCGAATAGGCGGACTCGCCGTCCAACGCAATCCGGTCGGTTTTGGCCAGCTGGGTGACGTTTATCTCCCGCAGCTGTCCGCTCCGGCTCAGCAACCGGAGGGTCGCCTGACGCGCCGCGTAGGCCTCATTCACCGCACATTCCAGACGCAGGGTTCCCGTCACGTCCGCACCGGCAGGATTGTTCCCGTCCTGTGCGGCAATCTTCAGCCAGGGTGCTTCGTCAGGATTCACCACAAAGGCGGACCAGTTTTCAGTACAACGGACCGGAACGCCGGTCTTGACGCTCAGGCTTCCCTTGCCGAAGGGAGCCACTTCGTCCGCAGGCACCGTCACGTCCTCCACCTCGAAGACGAACTGCGGTGCGCGCATATCCTCTGTCAGGCAGGACTGGACAGAGAGCGCCACAGCAAGCACCAGAGGAACAAATCGGAATTTCATAGATGTATCGGTTATCATTATAATGCGGTATCCACTTTCACGCCGTTCACCTTGACCACGTCCCCCTCGAAGAGAATCTTGGGAACGGCGCTGCCCGGTGCCCGGGGACAAAGGACGGAAATCACCGTCAATTCCTGCGCGTCACAACTCCATTGGAGCCCCTTCGCACTGCCCGGCTTGCCCTGTTTGGGACCGTCAGGGTCGTAATCACGCCCGTCCAGTCCGTGGATATAGGCATCACGGTATTCAAAACTGCACGGAGTGGAGGCATTCACGGCGATATAGAGTTCCGCCTTCGGGCGGAAAATATTGATTAAATCTCCGTTCTTCTCGATTTTTGTCTTGAAATCATGGTTGAAAATGAAGAAACGGTGGTCAAAATGATGCATGGCGCCGTCCTCAGGCACCAGCACATCCTTGATGATATAAAACCGTCCCTTGGGGACATAGCGGACGGTGCGCGTCGCCTGCTTCATCGGCGTGACATAGGCGTCCTTCGCCTCGTTGCTCAGGAGATAGCAGCCGTCCTTGAGTCTCTCGTTGCGGATGAGTTTCGCGTCCGGATAGCCAAAGCAACCGGATTCCTTGAGGAAGGCGGAGGGATAGAACTGGTCCTTGCCGTCCACCTGGACTACGTTTGCCCGCCAGGTCCGCAGGTCGTGCTCGAAACGGATGGGACTGCGGTATGATGCCGACGCAGCGTTGCAGATCAAGTATTCGCCAAAAGCCCCCAGCTGGACGGAATTGATTTCCGGACGGCTGTGGATATAGACCTGTTGTTCGCGGTTGCCGTTCATCGCCTTGAAGGCCAGTACGGCATCCTCGTCCCCCCAGCCGCTGCGCAGATAACAGTCTCCGCACTGGAAGGCGGTCATCAGGGGAATCTTCGCCTCATCGGGCGGCAGAGCCTTCACCGGGCGGCCCGGGAACTTCTGCTGCAGGAGAAAGATGTATTGGGTGGTCGCCTGATTCCAGGTCTCGTGCACCCAGGCGGAGAGGGGATCCCGGCAGACGATCCTGGCAAGCTGGACCGGTTCGTCCGTCACACCCCACATCTTCGGAGCACTGGGGTTATCTCCGAAGGTCAGCCGGAAATTCCCGGGACGACCCTTGGCATCCTTGCCCAGGAGAAGTCCCGACACGCGCCAGCGCTGCGATTTTGCCAGGCCGGACCCAGCCAAAAGCTCGGTAATCTGCTCCGCGCTCATCACGGAACATCCCTTGAGAATAACGGCGACCGGGTAATTGAAATATCCATATCCCTCGTAATTGGAACCGTCGGGCAGGATGGCGTTTTCGACATAATACTTAAGGCCCGCAAAGGACTTTTCCCAGCCGGCGGAATCCTTGAAATACTGTGATGCATACAGGCCGCCTACCGCAATTACGGCCTGGAAGTTTCCGAAGAACGCCTGATTGGCTTCCAGCCAGTTGAGGGCCGGAATGTAGCCCTTCTCGTACCAGGCCGTCTCGATGGTGGAAATCTCCTCCGGGCTCATATTGCGCCGCACGGCGGTGATGGCCGTGCCCAGAGCCTGATTCAGGTACGAGGTCTCGATATAGCCCAGCGGCTTTTCCGGGATGAGTTTGCGCAGTTCCGAGTGTACCCAGAAATCAATGGGCATGCCGGCCACCTTGGCGAGATGCCCCCGGATGAAATCGGAAATCAACTCGTTGCCGGTAAAGATATAGACCTTGGCCAGCGGCTTGAGCTGCTCCAGGGTATAGACATAGCGCCGGTTCGACAGTTTGCGCATATTCCAGGCCGATATGGCCCGGATAGCCTTACCCTGCATCCCACGCCACTCCTTCTGCCCGTTGGGATCGTCCTTGAAAAACTTGTAGAGTTTATGCAGCGTCGCCTGGTCCGCCTCCGGGATGCCGTCGGGATAGAGGTCGATGTATTTATCTGTCAGGCGTACGTCCTCCTCCGTAATCTCCGTAGGCCTGTCCGGTCGCGGGATGGAAACATCGTTGTAGATGGGATATCCGTTCGCCGCCTTCTCAGGGACCTTCTGGGCCCCGGCAGGCGTCAGCGTGGCAAAAAGCAGGGCCAGCAAGGCCGGAATTTTCAGGGATTTCATGGTTATCGGGCTAACTTGTCAAATGTGGCTTCATTGGTAATCCGGACCCAGCGTCGGTAGAAGGGGTCGAAGCGCGAGTCGCGGCTCCACGCGGCGCCGGCAAAGAACTGGGCCGAGCCGCCCGCAGGCAGATCCAGGAGGACCAGCTCATCGCTGCCGAAAGTGGCAAATCCCCTGAAGCAGGCCATTTCCGCCACCAGCGAAGAGCCCACCTTCTCGCCGATGGATTCGACGGTCTCGATGAGGTTCAGGGAAGCGTGCGCTTCACTGCGGCGGATTTCAGGCGCGCCGAAGGCCGTAAGACCCGCAGCCAGCGTAACGCCCCTGCCGGACGCGGTCCGGGCGGTCACGCAGGCCCTGTAGTAGTAGGACCCCTGCTTCATACTGATGGTTTCCGTGAGGACAACGCTGTCCTGCGGCATTTCGATGGCGGGATACACCACGGTGAAGCGAAGGGAATCCGGCGTACAATAGTCGATGGCAAAGCGCTCGTAGGGTTCCGGCACCACCAGGCTGTCCGCCACCCAGAGGCCGATGCCGCCGATGCCGCGGTGTTTCCCCACGGCATAAAAATCGCAGCCCTCGCCCTCATCTTCGTGATAACTGCCGCCTGCGGCGTCCTTGGCATACCAGCGCCGCAGGATAGGATAATCCACCCGCTTGGCCCAGTAGTCCACGCCGCTGCTCACCTTATGCTTCACCTGCCGGGAATAGATGCGGTACGCCGCCCGGTCGTTCTCCCAGGCGATGTCCGCCTTGCGGTCCTCCGCGCAGAAAACGACGCACGCCGGGGTGATTTCCTTCATCGCCGCGCCGAGTTCCGAGCGGACGCTCCGGATGCCCAGCCGCAGGGCCTGTCCGAGCGCCAGCAGCGCCGGTCCGAAGGCGTGCTGCTCGTTGCAGAAATACGCGTGGCTGGCGTACGCCGCCTTGCTCCCGTCCTTGTAGGCCAGGCAGCCGGAACAGGTATTCGCCACATTGCCCCGCGCGTCGATGTAACGCAGCAGCCCCGCGATGCCTTTCTCGAAAGGCTTCCGCCAGGCGGCGGGCAGCACGCCGGATTCTATGCCGGAACCCAGGCCATAGAGCAGCAGGGCCGATCCGGAAATTTCCGTGAAACTCTCAGGCCAAGTCATTTCCTGATGCCAGAGACCTTCTTCATCCTGATATTTCAGCACCGCCGCGAAATAGCGGCGCGCCAGGTCGCAGACCTTACCGTAGTAGCGGTTATCCCGGGGAAGGTCCCGCATCAGGGCTCCCAGGGCCATTGCGCCCCAGCCGTTGCCGCGGCTCCAGCAGTCGTCCGTAAGTTGTCCCGGAAGCATCCGGTTGATGCCGCGGGCCTGATGGGCCAGGCCGGAAGTGGTATCGGCAAGGTCGCTGAAAGTCTGGAGCGTCATCCAGGCGGCATAGTCGATCCAGTCCTGATTTTCCGCCACTATACCGGCGTACAGCAAATAGGGCGTTACGGCAAAAACAGGGTCCATAAAGACCCCGTTTTTCTCGATGGCCGCAGGCCAGGGCGGAAGCATGATTCCGTCCGCATTGCGCGGCTGGTGGGTAAACATACTGTCCGCCGCGGCCAGGGCCATGGTCCGGTACGCCTCAAATCCGTACCGGACCATCTCGGGGGCCGCAGTGCCTCCGACCTTATAACTTATGAACGATCCATATCCCTGCCATTCCCCGGATTGGAAGCGGTCCAGGACTGCACCGGTCCGTACAAGCCAGGGCTCGCCGCCCGTCGTTTTGTAGAGTTCCGCCAGGGCCTGGGTGTACACGGTGCCGGCGTAGTGCCGCGGGTCCGTGTAACTCAGCGCCCGGTCCGCCACGGCGGAAGCCGTCTGCTCCAGGTCAACCTTCGGCGCCCGGCCGCAGGCCACCAGCAGGCAGAGGAATGACAGGGATAGTATCGTCCGTTTCATTATTCAAGAACTTTGGTATAGGTAAGGATGAACTGTCCGCACATTTCACCGGGACTGGTGAGATAGCGCTCGTCAGATGAAGCGGATACGCCGGTCAGGTCAATCTTCGTTTCGCCCGTCGTATCCTTTTTCCGCTTGACTTTTCCCAGTTGGGTATAAGGCGGATCCAATTCCGTGTCAGCCGTACCGTCCGTTACGATATAGGTGCGTTCTGAGCTGGAATAAGAATAAGTAATGTTCACTTCCTTGAGGACATAACCCGAAATCTTCGGCAGCTTGACCAGTGTCCTGGATTTTGCGCTCAGGGTCTTGCTCCACTGCGAAACCTGTCCGTTGAACACATACTCCGGTTTTCCATTAAGCCAGAAATCAAAGGCTGAGGTAACCGTGTCGTAAATCGAAGCGCTGCGCGCGGCGAGCGGATTCCCGTCACCATCCACAAATTGACTGGCATCGTTGCAGTTGATAACAATCTCGGTGGGTTCCTCCGGTTCCGAACCTTCGGGCATATAGGTGAGGATAAACTTCGCACCCAGTTCGTGCGAGTACGCCAAATAACGATCGTCGGACGCAGGAGTAAAGGCAGGGTTGGTTAAATTCAACGTGACAGCGGCATCGCCGCGCTTCATCGTGCAAGAGGCAAAGGTGTTCGTTCCATCCGTCACGGTATACGTACGGTTGGAAGTGGAATGAGAGTACGTAATTTGTACGCTGGCCAGCACATAACCGTCAATCGTCGGCAACTTAATCTTCGGATCACCATTCGAAGCAGAAACACCGCTTAAATTGCCCGACCAATTGGTGACCTGACCATAGAATTTGTAATCTTCATACCCTTCAAGCCAGAAATCAAATGGCTCTTGAACCGTATCCGCATAAATGGTGCTGGTACGGGCTGTGAGTCCGGTTGCAGGATCGCCATGACGGAACAGGGAAGCATCCGTGCAGTCAAGCACGATATTCCCCTTCACAAAGTCGAGGTCGTGGTCGATCGGGGCCTGGAACTCCCTGATTTTGGCACGGTTCAGCGTAATCGGCGCATCGATGGTGCGCGTTGCTGTCAGACCGCCCAGTTTCTCGATTTCCAGCGTCAGGCCGGCCGCGAGCGTCTGGGGCAGTACCGCGATGTAATAGGCCCCTTCAACGGGCGCATCGTTGTCATTGATGTCATCCAGGCTGAAGAAGGTCTTCGTTGCATTATGGCATGCGCTTGATCCGCTTACCGTGATGAGGATCTCCTTCTCGCCGTTGTCGCCGTCCACTTCCCAGGTGGGGTTGCCGTCGTTGTAACTGACCTTCACCCAGCCTGCAAGGGTTTCGTTGTTGTTGCCCCGCAGCTTGACGGAGGTAATGTCATTGTTTTCAAGCTGGAACTTGATCAGCGAGAAGCAGTTCTTCATCTCGTCAATCACATAATCCCCGCCCTCTTTGCTCACCACGCCGATGGAAAGGGAACCGTCCCGCGCATAGGACTTATTGTTATAAATCACCTGGTTGGAGGTAATGTTCGCCGTCACCTTCGTGCCATCAAACGCGGTCTGGTCCAACGTGGGCCGGTAGGAATGGATGGCTACCAGCGGAACGCCGCCAGTCCACCCGCCCTCTTCCGTACAGGTGAAAGTAGCCTTGGCAACGTCGGACTGCGTGGTTTCGAACTTGAATCCCGCATTCTCGTTGTCAAAGACGCGGATCTTGTCCTGGCTGGACCAGCGCACCTCGGTACCGTTACGCAAAATCGTCTTGCTTTCCGTCCCAACGCGGATGGAAATCTTGTTCTCGGAAGGTACTGTTTCAACCTTGTTGCAGGAAGCAAAGGCGGCTGCTGCAGCGGCCAATGCAAAAATCTTATAGAACTTATTCATGATTCGCGTGTGTTAAAAGTTAATCCAATAATCATCTCCTTCCTCCAGCGAGAAATCTTCGTTGCCTGCACTGCTGGAATCGAAGGTGACGGATCCCGTGATCACCTTTTCAGCCACGAACCACCGCACTACGGCGTCCGGCTGTTCATAAAATGGTTTTTTAATCATACTCATGTATTTTGGTTAATTTTAGAATTTGCCATAAGTCAGTGTCAGGCGGGTCATCTGGAAATTTGTCGCGCCCACAAAGTAGAGATAATAGGCCGTATCATAACTCAGACTCCCCGAAGTAAAGGATGCGCTGGACGAGGCTGGAATGGAGATGTTACCGGAGACGGTCGTTCCGAGAGGAGAATCGACACGAAACGATTTACCTGCAGTATTGTCGATGGCCATCGTAACCGAGTGCAGCATACGGCCCTCCATGAGCGGAAGCTTAATCCATGTCCCGGCTCCAGCGCCGTTAAAGCGCAAATGGGGGGATGAATAACTATAGCAATTGTCATCGCCGGAAGGGTTCGCGATTTCAAACTCACAGGTTTGGGGCTCCCCTCCATCCACATAGGGGAAGGTATAAACCTCGCCCGATGTTCCGCTCTTGCATTGAAGGTCTTTCCCAACCACCGGCGTCGAAAACGGCCATCCGGCCGTAAAGTCCAGATCGAGCGTCAGGTCGTCAATCACCACGCCGTCATCCAGCGGATGATTCAGCAGATGCCGCCTGTTGCGGTTAAGATACAGCGCCGCGCCTCCTTCCATCCGGGTAATGGTCCTCTTGACTTTGACCGGGGGTTCGTCATTATTCTCCAAGGTCAGGATGATCCCGTTCGTAAAGGTCTGCGGAAAAACGGAAATGTAATACCAGGAAGCGGGGGAAAAGCAATTGTCCGAACCTGCTGCGGAGCCGGATACGGTGACACTGATGGCACTACACGCTGGCTTCAGCGGATCCGTACTCGCAGAACAGGTGGAATAGTATCCATCCGTGCCATCACGGTAATTGATATCCATCCATCCGGCGATCTTCTCTCCATTCACACCTTCCAGGATAACGGTCTTGATATTGGGCGATTTGACCGTGAAGCCGAGCAGGGAGAACATATTCTGCATGGTTTCTATCTGGTATCGCCCTTCCTCTTCCACAACCCTGCCTATCGAAACGGAAGCTTTCTTGGCATACGACAACTTGTTGAAAATAGGCTGGATTTCAGACAGGTATGCGGAATACTTTCCGCCACTGAAAGCACAATCATCGATATTGTTCGCGAACGAATGTACCGCCATCACGGGCTCCAATCCCTCCCACAAGCCCTGACAGCTGAAATTTGCCCGCTGGACATCGGACTGACGGGTGCCGAAGACCTTCCCGTAACCAGCGGCATCGAACACTTTGAGACTGTCAGTATTTACCCAATGGACCCGATTGGGCGCGCGCAGGATGGTACGTGAGGCTTCATCGTTTTCATGATCTTCCACCCCGGCCGATATGACCAGCTCCCTCTCCGCGGGAAAATCAGGATCTTCCCCGGGTATCCGGGGCTCCTCTTTTACACAGGAAACGGCCAGCATCGCACCGCATAAAAGCACCGCTATAAAATGATTCTTTACGCTCATAGTTCCGGAATTAAAGGTACACGATGTCGTCACCGAGATCAATGTATGCCCCCTGCGAGAAATCTTCATTCTGGGCACCGTAGGACTCAACCAGCAGCGCACCGGAAGCATACAGGGAAACATAGTCCAACTTCGGGGAAATATACACGGATGTATTTTTCATAATCTTATCGGGTTTCAGGATAGCGTTCATAACCAGCTTCACCACCGGGGACAAAGCGGATGCCCCGGGTGAATTCCATTTTAAAATCGGCATCCTGCGGCCCCGTCAGCAGTTTCCCGGCCACCCGGCAGTTGACGAAGGTCACATCTTCCACGCTGCCGCCCCTGGGATGGCCGATGATCAGGAACGGACAGTCGGGGTTCTCCCAGCTGATATCCCTGAGCAGCACGCCCTTGATGGAGCCCATCTGGCCGTCGCCGTAACGCCGGGCTTCCGTGAGGATGATTTCCAGGTTTTTGTATTCGATGTCGGATTCGACACGGATATTCTCGAAGCAGATGTTCCGCACAGCGGAAGCACCGTCACAGACAATGCTGAAGGCGGAATGTCCGCCGGTACGGCCATTCCCGCGGGCACGTAGGATGTCGCAGTCCTGCACCAGAATGTTTTCCACCGCCCCGCCGTTCAGCTCGAATCCGAGCGTGACCCCGTCGGCGTGGTCCCAGCCGACCAGGAGGCAGCCACGGACAGTAATATCACGGCTCGAAGGATCGTCAAAGCCGTCAAGGACCTTGGATTTGATGGAAATGCAGTCGTCGCGGGTACGGATAAAGCAGTCTTCGATGAGGAAATCGCGGCAGGATACGGGATCGATGCCGTCAACCCCCCAGACAGCCGTATGGGAAAAGACCTTGACGTTACGGAAAACCGTATGTTCGGAACCGATGACGCGATTGACCCAGTGACGGGTGTCCCGGATGAAAATGTCCTCGACGCGGAGGTTTTCGCAGCGTTCCACGCGAATGCGGCCGTCCACGCTTCCCGCGCCGAAGATATGCACGTTCCGGGCGGAACCGACGAAATCAGCGACAAGGTGCGCGCCCGGAGCCAGGAAGACGGTCTGGTTATCATGCAAAGGCAGCTCTCCGAGACGGTGTACGCCCGGGCCATAGTAATCCACAGACTTGTCCTTCGGGGAGGGGGCATTCCGGGAGGGAGCATCAGCAAACAGGGCCAGGAACGGCAGGTCGCCAATCTGCACATAGAATTTCCCCGGGCCGTCAAAGGAAAACCGGAGGACATTCCCTTCGGCACGGGCACGGATTCCGGCGCTTTTGGGCTGCACGCTCCAGGAAGTCACGGGGCCTTCCACGGAAATACTGACCTCCTGCAGACCTTCCGCCGCCCAGCGGGCAGCATGAATATCTTCCATCCCCCCGCTCCCAACGGCTTCTACCCATACCGGCTTCCCCGACACCGTGACAGCGTAGATTCCGCTGGTGCGCAGACCGGGAACGGCAGGATAAGGGAAGGTTTCTGCCTGAAGGAGGAGACTGCCCAGAAGGGCCACGATACTGAGCGGAATTTTCATAGAAACAAAGGTATGCCTCCCCGCAAAGAATCATCAACCCAATCCGAGCAAATATTACCACAACTCAATCATCGGAAGCCTGTGGGGCAAGGGGCACAAGCCTGAAGTTGAAAGCATGTCTTCCTGATGGGATACGATACTCCTCCAGCGGTTTCTCCCCCCAGGTATTGATCCCTCCGACACCCATCTGGCGCGCATCCAGATGCACCCAGGTATTCCCTTTGGAACGATTCTCAAGACAGGCCAGAGGCACCAGTTCATACGAATGGTAATGTTTCTGCCAGGTCAGCGGCTCGGGGGTATGGATATCCCAGGGTTCGTGGATGCTCAGGTCCAGCATCTCGCGTGAAAGCGGCAGGGCCGATCCGGAAAAGAGAGAATCGGCACAGGCACAAAGGCCGTAACCCTGCGCATCGGTCAGTCGCATCCAGCGCAATTCCTCATGATTCCCGGATTCCTGGGGGCGGACATAGCCCCAATGATACTGGTCCGCCACTTTCTGCGCATAATAGCCCAGGCGGGCGGCCGCCTTGCGGTCCACGTAGTTTTCAAAGGGTCCGAGGCCGTAAAAATCCAGATTGTCGTAGCGGCCGTTCATCGCAAAGGCCAGGCCGAGACGGAAAAGACCGGGTGCCGTTTCCGGAGCATCCAGCCGGGTATCGACATCCAGGGCTCCCGTGTCAGAAATCCGGTATTCCATCGTCACCCTGACATCGTTCCCCAGATCATATTCCGCCTGCAGATGTGCCGGAGCCCCGCCACAGACCAGGAAGTCCCCGCACTCGCGCAGATTTCCATCATACTCAAGAGCGACGAGCCTGAACTGCGGATAGAGCCATCCGGCCATGGTCAGATAAAACTTCGCCCCAAAATCGTTTTCCGTCAGCGCGCGACCGAAACAGGGCACGAGCGGCTCAGAAAGCAGTTCCCTGCCGGCGATACTCCACCTTCCGAGGAACCCGTCCGCCTTGCGGAAGCGAAGTTCCCAGGGCTGCTGCGCATCCAGCGGCAGACCATCCCCTTCCGGACGGGCCTCCCGCAGCAGTACCTGCCCCCAGGACAGTTCCGTTCCCCTGTCCAGCAACCCTTCGGGACGCTTCAGGGCCAAAGAAAGATTCAGGCAGATTTCTCCCGGCATTTGTTCCCAGTCCGCGGTGTGGAACCCGCGCAGACGGACGGCTTTGGTCTCTCCGGGGCCGATACGAAGCCGGTTCACACGGCCACGGAGCGATGTAGGGACACCGTTACGAAGAATTTCCCAGTTCAAGCAGAAATTTTCCAATCCCTTGAAAAAATATTCATTATGAAGCCGGATGATTCCCTGCCCCGCCTCCTGCGGCGTCGCCTCAACCAGGATGTCACGATGTACGAAAGCCGCTTCCCAGGCATGGGGATGCCACTGGCGGTCAGCGCTCAGCAGGCCGTTGCAGTGCATGGAGCCCGACCAGGCATCGTAATCGTTATAGTCTCCGCCGATGGCCCAGCCGTCGCCACGGCGCAGCGCCTGGTCCGCAAAATCCCAGATGAATCCGCCCTGAAAGCCGTCATATTTGCGGACCAGATCCCAATACTCCCTGAAATTACCCAGCGAATTGCCCATGGCGTGGGCATACTCCTGCAGCATGAAAGGTTTGATCTGGCGGCCATCGGTGAGGTACTTCTCGCAAAATTCCGGCGAACGGTAGTGATAGAACTCGATATCGGTCCAGTCCAGTTCGTCGCGCCGCCCCTGGAGCTTTTGGTAAATCACCGGACGGGTGGGGTCCTCACGCTTGCCCCAGCGATAGTTGGCTGCATGATTTTCCCCGTTCCCGGCTTCATTTCCCAGGCTCCAGAGAATGACGCAGGGATGGTTGCGGTCCCGGCGGACCATACGTTCAAAACGCTCCCTGTGGGCCAGTTTCCATCCGGGCTTGTCCGCCAAAGTCCTGGCCGGGTCGTATCCCATGCCGTGGGATTCAATATCCGCCTCGTCCATAACATAAATGCCATAACGGTCACAAAGCGTATACCAGTACGGATCATCAGGATAGTGGGAGGTTCGGACCGCATTGATATTGAGTTGCTTGAGGAGACGCACGTCCTCTTCCATCTGCGACCTTGTCATACAATAGCCTGCGTCAGGGCTCATTTCATGCCGGTTCACCCCCTTGAGGAGTACGGGTTTCCCGTTCACGAGCAACTGCTTCCCGCGCACTTCCACATCCCGGAAACCGAGTTCCGTACGGACGGTTTCACAGCGGCGCCCCCCAGCGTCCAGGACATCGATTTCCAGGGCATACAGATGGGGTGTTTCAGCACTCCACAACCTGGGATGACGCAGTTGCCGCACCAAGCGGAGCGTATCTCCCGAGGCGCGTACTTTCCACCTTCGCACCCGGCCGGACGGAGATTTCAGACGCAAGCGAAGGGCCTTTACCCCCGGCGTAACCTGCATCGCAAGACATAGCCTTCCGGAAGCCTGCGCATCGATTCGCAGGTCCTCGAGCCGCTGGAACGGCCGGCGGACCAACTCCACGCTCCGGGAAAGGCCGCTCATCCGCCAGCAATCCTGGTCTTCAAGGTAAGTGCCGTCGCACCAGCGGAAAACCTCCAAAGCCAGCAGATTCTCCCCCTGACGCAGCAAAGCGGTCACGTCAAAGTCCGCAGCCAGACGACTGTCCTCGCTGTATCCTACATAACTTCCGTTCAGCCATACCCGCACATTGGAAGTGACCGCACCGATACGAAGCGTCACCCTCTCGTCCGCTTCCGTCCCATTCCAGTAAAAGGTATGCCGGTATTGCCCCACATGGTTGTTTTTCTCCGGGACAAAGGGAGGATTGTTCTTATAACGCCATTTCCACGGGTATTTGCTCGTGACATAAATCGGGTCGCCGAAGCCGTTGAGTTCCCACATCCCGGGAACCGGCATCGTCCGCCAGTGCGAGTCATCAGCAGTTTCACGATAGAAGAGGGTATCCCGGCCTGAGGGCTCCTCCCAACCCCTGAATTTCCACGCACCGTCAAGGACTACGGCAGGGCGGTCCGTCTGAAAGGATGCGTGCATTTCCAGACGGTTCTCCTGATTTCTCTCCGGATCCTGCCACAGGGGCAGAAGGGACAAGATTAGACAAATCATTTTCATGGCCGCAATTTAACCAAGTCCTGAAGAAATCATTGACTCAATCCAATCAAAAACAACAACGTTTGCACCTGTTCTGGTGTCAATCCGGTAGCCTGGACAATCTGTTTCTCGGGCAGACCCGGGGCCTTGAGGTTCCGGGCTACCTCAGTTCTCCCTTCCGCCGTCCGAGGGTCTTCAGGTAGTACAGTGGCTAAGAAGGATTCTTAACTAAAGCCACGCTGCATACAAAAAGGACGGCGGCCCGTTAGAGGTCGCCGTCCTTGCAATCCTGCGAGATGCAGGTCACCTGCGGTTAAGGCTCCGCATAGGTCATATTCGTGATCTTGGCGGCATAGCTGCCGTTCACGTAGCCGATGTAGTCCATGAAGTTGTCCGCCGTAATGGGGAACATCTCGTGGTTTCCGCCCGTATTGGCCACCCGGTCGCAGCCTTCCATATAGCAGGTCTTGTCTCCCATCAGCGCAACCAGACCGGCCGTCGTGGTCTTGTTGCCGGTCGTGATAAGGTTCCCGTTGTTCTGGCAGTCAACCAGGCCGGACTGTACACTCAGGTTGCAGACGATTTGACCGATGCGGCCGTTGGCAATACTATTGAACTGGGATGCGTTGTTGGTGCAGCTCGTCATCACGGTACCATAATTGGCCGTAGCGACGATGCCGGAACAACGGCCCAGGTTCACACTCATCTCACCGTTATTCACGCAGTTGGTAATGCGGATCCGGGAATCATCCTTGACATTGGTACAGAACCCGGCGATACCGCCGTACATCGCACAGGTAGCGCCGTTGCCCGTATTCGAGCCGCCCTCCGCATTGACCGTCATATTGACCGTACAATCTTTGATGACACAATCCAGGATCTCGCTGCCGACGGTACTGAAGGCAAAGCCGGTGATACCGCCCAGGGCAAAGCGGGCATTGCTTACCGACGTTCCCGTAGAGACGATCGTGCCGCTGAGATGGACATTCTCGACGGTACAGCTGTTGGCGGTTCCTACCACAACCCCCGCATTCGCGGCACCCGTGGCGGAGAACTCCACGGCCGCCTTGAGGGCGATGGGCGCCGAATCGTCAGTTACCGCTGTCGTTCCGGCCGCGGTAGAGGAGTAACGGTAGCTGTTCTCATCCAGGGTCACGTTGCCGTTGAACGGCCCGATAACCGTCTCGAAAACGGCGCAGGAAGCGCCATAGCGCGCCAGACCGTAATCCATATGATAACCGTCGCGGGTCAGCCCCATTTCGTTGTTCAGGCCGGAGGTCCGGAGGTTCTGGAGCATCACACCGGTAGAGATAATGCCGTCAAAGTCGCATTCCGTCATGACCTTCTGTCCCTGGGCGGCAAGGACCTCCCACATTTCTGTGGTATTGGTGAAGGGCTTGGCCACGCTCTGCGCTTTGCCCAGGCCGTGATAGGCCTGCGAGAGGATGTAGTACAGCTTCGGGGCACCTGCCACGGAAGCCTGTGCATCCTTCACCTTCTGGATCAGGCCCTGGACAGCCGACTTTTCATCGGCGGTCCAGCCCCAGGCCAGTTGCCTTCCGGTATGCTCCTGGATGGTCACGATATCGAAGGGAACGCTGACGGCCACCTGCGCCAGGCTCTTGCCCGCCAGGTCCGTCCAGGAAGTCTGGCCGGGATTGCAGAGATAGCAGTGGTAATCGGTAGCCGTAGCCCAGCCACTGTTGTATTCAGGGATGGTCCTGCCGCCATAGTACATATGCACCATCTGGATTCCGTTCAGGCCCGCGGCGTTCAGGATGCCCGGCAACCCGCGCGAAGTCACCGAAACACAGATCGTGGAACTCTATATGAAGATTCTGTAAAGGGGCCTTCCTCAAGCTATTGCTATAACGTTTGCACCTGCTCTGGTGTCAATCCGGTAGCTTGGACAATCTGTTCTTCGGGCAGACCCAGGGCCTTGAGGTTCCGGGCGATTTCTTCACTTTTGATGGAAGCGCCTTCCTCCAGGCCCTCCTGCCGGGCATACCATTTTTCGGTCTTGATGTCAAACTCGTTGCGCATATTCTGTAGATATTCGTTCCTCTCTTTCGGGGTCATCCCCGCGTATCTTGCCGCTGTCAGCAACTTGTCCGTGGCATCTTCCCGACCCTTTGGCAGAATTTCC
>JAFSVL010000092.1 GCA_017445015.1 Bacteroidales bacterium
AATGCCGATGAAGGCCGATCCAAGCAGAAGCCATACGAGACTGCCTCCAACTGCCTGGCACAGATATCCGGCAGCAAACCCCAGCGGCGCAATATACTTCATCTGTGCGGAAAATCGCTTCATCATGGCGCCGAAAACCAGTCCCACCAGAAATGCCACCACATCGAGCCCGACCATCGTAAGCGTCACGCCTACATCAGAGAGTGTTCCGGAGGCCGTCAGGGCAAAGTTGGTGGGATAGATAAAGAAGAGGATCATCACCAGGAACATACCCACTACGGAAGGATGGAAACGTTTCAGAAGCGAAAGGGATACCCCTCCGCGGCCGGACAGGCGCTCATTGGGCAGGTTCGCCGCGACCAGGACGATGGCAATCAATCCCAGCAGATACACCAGAAAGGCATAGTTCCAGCCGAATCCCGCCAACATCCCGGCAAGGAAGGTGGCGACTACGCCGCCCATCTGATTCATGGCGGCCGAGAGGCCCATCAGGCCCGCCTGTTCCTCCGGCGGGAAATAATAGGCCAGAAGGCCCGTGGAGAGCGGCATGATCATCCCAACGCTGACGCCCATCAGGGCACGGAAGCCCAGCAACACCCAGATATCGTCGACAAAGAACGCTCCGGCTCCGGAGAGTACATACAAGGCAAGCCCCGTCAGTGCCAGTGTGCGTGTTTTCATCAATCGGCAGAGCCAGGGAAAAACCAGGTTCGTAAGGATGATAAACAGTGCCGGAAGGCTCACAATGAGCTGGATAAGCAGCGGATTCCGGTCCGCGAAATGAGCGCTGATAACGCCCAGCGCCGGGGCGATAGCGGCACCCGCCATGACGGTAAGTAAACTGATGGAGAGGATCGTGTAAAGCAGTCTCCGTTTCATAATAACACTTCTTTAAATAACAATGGAGACTTGCAGCTCTACCAAGCTTTGCAAATGAATTTTGCGGGTGCAAAAGTAATAAATTTTTTTGAATTCCAGGGGTCACAAGCGTTGAACCATCCTTCTAAAAAGCAACGCCCCGGCAATCCGTACCCGGACTGTCGGGGTGTAATCATTTCGATAAACATGGAATTTACAGAACTGTTTTACTGCGGTGAAGCCCAAAAACGTTCAGCATCCGTTGTAATCGTATTTCCCCCTCCAATTCTGTATGGCTCATAGCCAGACGGAACAAGGTTGATGTAAGAGTCTCTGATTACTTCTTCGTGGTTATAATTCTCCTGGAAGTAGGACAATTCGCCCCAGCAGGAGAACCAGTAGGTGTTCTTGGCCATGTAGGCGTAGTGCTCGTTCTTTTTGGTACTGCCATTCTCAAAGCCTGGATACAACATCATCTTCTCTCCGGAGATATAATGCTCACGCATTTCCCGCAGCGAAAGCGGAACTCCGTTCAAGTCCGTGAAATAATGTCCTCCCATATCCGAATCAACCATAGCCCATTTGCCCAGTTCGGGAAGCCATACCTCATTGACGACGTGGCAGTCGTTATCATCCTCATTTTCCGGCATACAGGTGACAAATCTCGCATCCAGTCCGGCGGCAAGCATAAGTTCGAAAGTGAGAATGCTATGCAAGCGGCAGTTAAACGCAGGAGCCACGTTCTTGGTGTATTCCCATAGGCCGATGGCATCAACCGACTCCGGCCAGATCTTCTGATTGTCATGAGGGACATTGCGGGCTACAAATTTGCCGATAGCGACGGCTTTCGTCCAGGTATCGGCATCAGTTGCATACAGCGTATCCAGCTGAAAATAATCTTTGATCTTCTGCGCCTGGACTGTGTCCTGAATAATCCTCATACTGAAAGTCGTGGTGTCCTTGGCGTAAGGTCCGGAGGTACGAAGTGAATCGACATACTCATCCATCATACCTAAGCGCGTCGGGTTAATGTAAACATCGAAATAGGGTATCGCAAACAGACATACGACGAATAATATCGTTGCGATTACACCCAGGATAGCGAATATGTTCCTGCAAACATTAAAAACCTTCTTCATATAGCTTGAATTCCTGATTAATCGAACACAAATATACTATTTTCTCGGTCACTCTCGGTCTTCTTTTCCGGTGATTATTTCATCTCACGAATATTTTAGTTTATTCAAGGGAAATCAATTCCTACGGTTACTTAATACAACACACGTTAGTCACTGATATCTTAACCAACGCCTGTGACAAAAATATTTGTAACAGGCTTTTGATGAAATACACTGTCCCACCCCACCCGTCTTTAAAGGGACTCTGAGGCAGGTCGCCTGGCTCTGCGGGGCCAAATCGCCCCGCCGTCCCACCACACCTACCCCATAGGGTCCTGTAAGGCATGCTACGCGGCACAGTGAATGTCGGAACGGATTACCTGCCGCGGATGAATCGGAAGTTACAAATCGGGTTTAGCAAGAAGTATACAAGAGCAATACTTAATACTTTCCGATATAATTGCTGAACCGGTTCCAGCCTGATGAATACCGATAATCGTCCACGTTTGCCATCGGAACGGTCACGGGAATGCCGGCGGGAATTCCGTCAAATGTGTCCGCGGAGCATACAGGCGGCGTAGCTGTCATACAGGAAACGGACTCCACTGCAAAGCATCCGGAGAATGCCCGTGCACCCATTTCCTGTAAGGAGCGGTCAATCTTGATCGACCGGGCCGAGGCACACCCTTCGAACGCACTGGCTCCGACGTGCATGATGGTGGAAGGAAGACTTATTTCCTTCAAGCCGGTGCATCCGCTGAAAAGTTCATCCGGAATTTCTGTGATGGTGGGCGTGAATGCGAGTTCTTCCAGAGAAGCGCAGCCCCGGAAGGCTCCCCTTCCCAGCTCGGATATGGAGGCCTCCAGGGAGACTGCTTTCAGAGCGGAACAGCCGTCAAAGGCATATTCTCCTATGACGGAAAGCGGCTGCGGCGTGTTGATCGCCCGCAGGGAGGTACAACCGGCAAACGCTTCATTCTCAATCTGTGAGAGGGTCCTGGGAAGGATGACGGAAGTGATTCCCGTGTAGTCGCGGAAAGCCCGCTGCCCGATTTGCGTGACGGTGTAAGTCACTCCGTCATATTCCGCCGTCGTGGGGAGTGTGATGTCTCCCTTTACCACCGAAGGATCGGAGACCGGTGTCAGGCGGACATAGGCTATCTTGGACACGATGACTTCGAAGTTGTACTCTATTCCTCCTACTGTTTGGTTGAAACTTTCCCCGCTGTTCAGTCTTGTACAGGACGGCAAGGCTGCGGCGAGCGCGAGAAGGAGGGTGAATATCTTTGCTTTCATGGTCAAATGAGTTTAATCCAAGTACAAAGGTAGAGAGCGCCGTTGCAACAAAAAAGGTCAGTTTTCTATATTGATTGGATGATTTTCTACTTTATTGGTTTAATTTCCTGAATTATCGTATATTTACTGGCAAATTCGACACCATATGATTAACTTTGCAGAAATACTGCATCAGGACATACGGAATCCGGAGTCGGTTACGGCTGCTTCAGACGACTTCTTTATACTGGATAATCCCCGGTTCTATCTTTCCGGGCGGTTCCCGTACAAGAACGACTGGCTCATCGCCACACTGTGCGAATCCGGCTCCGCCAGCGGCATGATTAATCTGCGTGAGTACCGGGTGGAGAAAGGCGGCTTTATCATTATCCTTCCCGGACAGGTCATCGTCCAAAGTTCCCTGAGCGACGATTTCAAAGGGAAGATCCTCCTCATGTCGCGGCGGTTCATCGAGTCGCTGGATATCGGCCGGACACTCACCCTGACGGCTGTTATCGAGAACAGACCCTATTATCAATTGAAAGAGGACGCCATCGAACTGACCCAGGCGTACATCGCTTCCAGCAAGGCCATAATCCATAGCTCCGGGAGCGGTTCCGTCATCCGGGACAGCCTGCGTCTGCTTACGAGAGCATTCTTTTTAAGTGCGAGCCCGATGCTTTCCCAGCAGCAGGGAGTGGGGTCAATCGGTCCCTACGGGAGATTGACGGAAGATTTCCTCACGCTTGTGGAACGTGAATACCGGAATCACAGGAATCTGGACTATTACGCCCGCAGACTGAGCCGGAACGCCAAGTACCTGTCTCGGCACATCAAAGAAGAGACGGGACAGACGGCCACGGACTGGATTGACAAATGCGTCATCCTGGACGCAGAGGCACAACTCCTCTCCACCAGGCAGACCATTCTTGGGATCAGCGAATCGCTGGGGTTTTCCTCCCAGTCCTTCTTCGGGAAATACTTCAAACGGATGAAAGGTGTATCGCCCAAAGAATTCAGGGCGAAGAATGATTACTCCACGTATTCGAAATCCAGGGTGTAATCCGTGTATAAGTGCAGAGTCGGGTCGGAATCTGCGATCACTGGGGGAATTCTTCTAATTCTCTCCCTTTCCGCAAGCCATAACAAGCACTGCTGCAACCAGATATATCTCGGAAAGTCCGGACAAGATGTCAATCGATGTCGCCTCGGGAGCATCAAAGCATTAAAGAATCCACTTCTCGATCCCCTTCTTCTACTTCGTTCCGAAAATATGATTATCTTTGCCGGGAGATGACGAGCTTTCAACCGGGATTTTATGTGGCTGCGGATCCGGATCCGGAGATGCTGCTCGTCGAGCCCATCGATCACAACGACATCGCTTTCTTGCACAGGGAATTGGATTTCCTCCACGGACATTTGGGAATTTCCTTCGCATTCGTGGGTGTCCTCATCGAAAACTGGTTCAGCGACCTGACGCCCTGGCCGTCCGATCCGGTGATGGGGAAACAGTCTTTCGGCGACAGGGCCCCCGATACGCTGAATCGCATCACCGGGGAGATTCTACCATATATGGAAGGACACTTCCCCACCCTTGCGGGAAAACCTCGCCTGATCGGCGGGTATTCCCTGGCCGGACTCTTTTCGCTCTGGGCGGGCTATGAGTCAGACCTTTTTGACGGCATTGCTGCCGCATCTCCTTCTGTATGGTATCCGGGATGGATGGATTACGCACGGAGCCGGCAAAGCCGGGCAAAGGCCGTCTATCTGAGCCTTGGAGACGAAGAGCCCAAGGCCCGGAACCGGATTGTCGCGACAGTCGGCGACGCCATCCTGGAGCAGGCGGGCCTTTTAGCCGCACAGGGCGTAGAGAGCACGATGGTCTGGAATGTCGGCAATCATTTCAATGAGGCCGACATCCGGACGGCCAAGGCGTTCAAATGGACGATGGAACGGTTTCTCGTGATCTCATAGCGACGCCACGAGAATTTCCTTGATATCCTGTTCCGTCAGAGGGACATAGGCATTCTCCAGCCCTTCGTTAACGGCGATATGGTGTGCCATCTCATCGATCCGTTCGGGGCCGATGCCCACCTCCCTCAGGTGCATCGGGATGCCGATGCTCTCGAAAAAGGCGTAGGTCGCGTCGATGGCCTTTTCCGCGATTTCCCGTTCAGGGAGCGAGGCTGCATTGTCCGTAAGCACGGAAGAAATAATCGTAACGGATGCAGCCCTCGATAGCGCGGATCCTGGCAGCGATGCCGCTGCTCTCCATTTCCTCGACATATTTACGGGCGTTCCCGTTCTCTCCGGTATAGCGGATGTTGATGGTCAGCTGCGCGCTGGCCAGAAGCGGAACAACAGCCATAAGAATCAGACAGAAAACGATTTTTCTCATTGCTTCTCAAATTTGACGGAAACGCTTCCGGTTCCCAGCGCGGCCGCGAGTCCGGAAACGTCCGCGATCTTGCCGATGCGGGTATAACTGTACCCTCCGGCCGTGCCATAGAACAGGACGACACAGTCGCCGCTGTAAAGCATCAGATCGCCGGCGGCGACGGTGTCGTAGTACGCGTCCTTGCGGGGCAGCGAAACGCCATAGCAGTACTTTTCGTTACCATTGAGTTCGGACATTTCAAGCGTCAGGGGAAGTTTGCCCCAGAAGGATTTCCCCGTTTCGGAATCCTCAAGTTCGGCGGTAAAAGACTTTCCGCCGGCGGTAATTTTCACTTTCATGGCAGTTGTTTCGTTTTGGGTCGGGAACATTTTATCATACCAGGCGGCCGTGAGCTGTGTCGCGTTTCCCACCTGCGAAGAGCGGATCCAGAGGCTTTCCGGGAGGAATTTTCCCTGCGGAATCAGCCGTTTGGCATCCTTCTCCACGTCGGAAATACCGCTGCTGGCGCTGGTGACGATGAGGCCGATGGTCTTGCCCGCCATCGCTGCGCCGTACTTGAAGAGAAAACTCTGCATCGGCGCGGCCATCTGGCTCCACCAGAGCGGGGTCACGATGATGACGGTATCATAATTATCGGGCTGAAAGTCTACCGCCTTGATCGTCGGATAAGAGGAGGCGGAACTGGGATTATTACGAATGGCCGCTATTAAGGAACTGCCTATGGCATAATTATTTGCGGCATAGTCAAGGCCTTCTTCCGCCGGCTCGACCTCCAGGACATCGGCCGAAATATGGGTGAGCAGCGCGCTGGCGATCTTTTCGGAATTGTGGGTAAAGCTGTACCACACGACCAGCGTCTTGCCGCCAGTTGTTCCGGGTGTCTGCGGCGTCCCGTCGCCGGTCTCCTCCGTATCCGTCACTTCCGGTTTCCCGGTATCCGGGGTCCCCGGTTTCTGTTCTGCGGAGCAGGATGCCGTAACGGACGCAAGGGCCGCCCATCCTGTCAGAAAGAGTTGCAAAAGTTTCATTTCAAATTCGATTTAAAGAATTCTTCCATCTTGTCGTAGGGAATCACGCCGGCGACATCGTCATAGAGGTCTACGTGGGAGGCGCCGGGGATAATCATGAGTTCCTTGTTGTTTCCGGTCATCAGGCCGAAGGCGTACTCGCTGAAATAGCGGCTGTGGGCCTTCTCGCCGTGGATGAGGAGGACGGGATTCTCGATTTCCGAGGCCCAGGCCAGAAGAGGCTGATTCAGGAAACTCTGGCAGCCGATAACATTCCAGCCGTCGTTGGAGTTGCCGCTGCGCTTGTGGTATCCGCGCGGTGTCTTGTAATAAGCGTGATAATCCTTGACGAACCAGGGAGCGTCCTCCGGAAGCGGGTCGATGACGCCGCCGGCGCGCTTGTAAGTCCCTGATTTATAGTCTTCCGTACGCTGGGCGGCAAGGGCGCGGCGCTTTTCCATCCGCTGGGCGGGCGTGTCTTCGCTGGCGAAATATCCTTCGACATTCACCTTGCTCATATCGTACATCGTAGATGCGACCGTCGCCTTGATACGGGGATCCAGCGCCGCGGCATTGACGGCCATACCGCCGAAGCCGCAGATGCCGATGATGCCGATACGTTCCGGATCCACCAGGTCGCAGGAGGAAAGGAAGTCCACCGCCGCCAGGAAATCTTCCGTATTAATGTCCGGGGAAGCCATCCTGCGGGGTTCTCCGCCGGATTCACCGGTGTAGGAAGGATCGAAAGCGAGGGTTACGAAACCTCTTTCAGCCATATGCTGGGCATAGAGGCCCGAGGACTGCTCCTTTACGGCGCCGAAGGGTCCCGAAACCGCGATGGCCGGGAGTTTGCCTTCTGCTTTCTTCGGCACGTACATGTCTGCAGCGAGTTCGATGCCATAGCGGTTGTGGAAGGTGACCTTGCTGTGGTCGACAAATTCGGATTTCGGGAAAGTCTTGTCCCATTCAGCAGTAAGTGTAAGTGAATGCATATCTTGTTTCGTTATATTGCAGTCTGAAAGCATCAGGGATGCGAGGACCGCGGGAATCAAATACTTCATATTCATCTTTTTTGCAAAGGTAAGGCATCGGGGCCGGATTCTTTAACCGATTTTTGTTGAATTTATACCAATATCGCAGATATTTTGATATTTTTGTAGAAATTTATACCTTTATAGCCGTTATGAAGAACATTCTCCACGTTGCCAATCCCAATGACTACGCCGGGTATCTGGGGGCTCCCCTCCTGCATCCGCTGGTGAGTGTCATCCATTACGATGAAGTGTCCCCCATCCGTTCCAGCCTGAACCGCTACGGCGTCTATGGCCTCTTCATCCAGCGGAATTTCCCGAAAAATCTCACCTACGGAATAAAGATGTTCGATGCGCCGGACGGATCCATCATCGCCGTAGAACCCGGCCAGATCGGCGGAAGGGAAGATGACGGGGAGAAACTCAGCATAAGCGGATGGGCCTTGCTATTCTCCCCGGAACTCCTGCACGGGACAGACCTGGAACCCAGGATGAAAGACTATCCTTTCTTTTCTTATTTCGCCACCGAGACGCTGAGGATGGAGCCCTCGGAATGGGGCCGGATCACGCAACTTGTCACCCAGCTGCGGCACGAACTGCAGGAAAACGCCGACTCCCCCGCCCTTCGCGCCGTCGTCCTCGGTTACATCCGCCTCATCCTGGAATACTGCAACCGGATCTATCAGCGGCAACTGTCCGGGGAGGACAAAGCATCATCCGACATCCTCAAGCGTTTTCACCACCTGCTCCGGGAATACTATCTGGAAGGCCGCCAGCTGGATCTGGGCGTTCCGTCCGTCAGCTACTGCGCTGGACGGCTGGCCTATTCGCCCCGGTACCTCGGAGACGTCATTCACAGCGCAACCGGCGGCACGGCGATCGGCTATATCCATACCTTCGTGACAGAACAGGGGAAAAACCTCCTGATGAATGGGCACAACATCAACGAAACAGCCCATCTGCTGGGGTTCGATTACCCGCACCATTTTACCAGACTGTTCAAGAAGATGACAGGGATGACGCCATCCGGCTTCCTCGGGAAAAAATAACTTTTTTTTGAAATATCGTTTGCGATATAAAATATTAATCGTATATTTGCATCGTGAACGACATAATTCGTCGCAGCTAATATGAAAAAGAATTTAATACTTGCAGTGCTGGCACTGGCGTTCATCCTGCCGGCCGCTGCGCAAAACAACAAAACCATGTCAAAGATTTATGATTACAAGACCCGCAGCAACAAGGGCGCAGAAGTAGACCTCGCACAGTATGAGGGCAAAGTCCTGATGATTGTCAATACCGCTTCCAAATGCGGCTTCACTCCGCAGTATGACGGTCTGGAGGCGCTCTATCAGAAATACAAGGAACAGGGATTCGTCATCCTCGGTTTCCCCTGCGACCAGTTCGCCGGCCAGGAGCCCGGATCCAACGACGAAATCGCGGAATTCTGCCGGCTCAACCACGGCGTCACCTTCCCGCTGATGGCCAAGACCGATGTCAACGGCGCCAATGCGGAGCCTGTTTTTGAGTACCTGAAGACACAGGCACCGACGGAGGCGTACAAGAGCCTGAAGGCCAAGGCGACGAGGACCCTCCTCAAGGGGCTCAGCAAGAGCGTGGAGAAAGACAGCGACATCCTC
>JAFSVL010000093.1 GCA_017445015.1 Bacteroidales bacterium
GGAAATTCTGCCAAAGGGTCGGGAAGATGCCACGGACAAGTTGCTGACAGCGGCAAGATACGCGGGGATGACCCCGAAAGAGAGGAACGAATATCTACAGAATATGCGCAACGAGTTTGACATCAAGACCGAAAAATGGTACGCCCGGCAGGAGGGCCTGGAGGAAGGGAGAGCGGAAGGGGCCTCCTCTAGGACTGACGAAATCGCCCGTAATATGAAGGCTGACGGTCTTTCCCTGGAGCTGGTTTCAAAATACACCGGCTTGACCCCCGAACAAATTCAGGCTTTGTAGAGGCTACTTCCGGCGGGAAAAGAGGAGGAGTTTCCGGGCGAAGAAGTTCCAGAAGAAGACGAGGGCGGTCGAAATGAGTTTCGAGAGTAGGTAGTGCAGGCCGGCCACGTCCGTCCCCAGCCAGATAATGGCCTCATTGAGCCCTGCGCCAATCAGGCCGATGATGGCGAAGGCGGTGAATTCCGCGGCCGGCTTCCATGAGCGCTCGCCCCGGAACACCCAGAGGATACTCAGGACATAATTTACCAACAGGCCTGCCGTGAAAGCGATGGCGGCGGAGACAAGGTGGTGCAGGCCGGCGAATTCCGTCAGGGCATAGAGCAATCCGTAATCGACGATGAACGCGATGCCTCCCACCACGCCGTAGCGCAGGAGTTGCGTCATCAGGCCGGTCTTGCGTCTGCGCCTCATCGCGTGGCTTTGGCGGCGAGGGCGGCGGCGAGGGCCAGGAAGGCCCCCGCCTCGGGACCCGTCCCGAGCGCAGCGGGTTCCCCGCTGTCGCCGCCCTCGCGGATACCTTGGACCAGCGGAATCTGCCCGAGCAGTTCCAGGCCAGCCTTCCGGGCCATCCCGGCCCCGCCGTCCCGTCCAAAGAGATAGTACTTCTCCTCCGGATGCTCCGCCGGGGTGAACCAGGCCATATTCTCCACCAGGCCCAAGATCCTCCGGCTGACATTCTTGTTCTGGAAGAGGTCCACGCCCCGTTCCACGTCGGCGAGCGCCACGTTCTGCGGCGTCGTCACGATGAGGGCCCCGGTCATCGGGATATCCTGCACGAGGGTGATATGGATGTCGCCGGTTCCCGGGGGCATATCGATCAACAGGAAATCCAGTTCGCCCCAGGCTACCTGCAGGATCATCTGCTTGAGGGCGTTGCAGGCCATCGGTCCGCGCCAGATAAGCGCCTGCCCGCGCGGGGCGAAATAACCGATGGACATCCACTTGACGCCGTATTTTTCGATGGGAAGAATCAGTTCCATGCCGTCGCCTTCCACTGCGTCGGGCTGTGCGCCCTCGGTGGAGGTCATCGTCGGGACGGAGGGGCCGTAGACATCGGCGTCTGCAAGGCCCACCTTATACCCCTGCCGCGCCAGCGCGCATGCGAGGTTCACGGCGACGGTGGATTTGCCCACGCCGCCCTTTCCCGATGCGATGCCGATGATGTGTTTCACACCTTTGAGTTGCGTATCGTCGAGATCTTTCACGGTCTTTTTCTTCGGCGCCTCCACCTCCTTCGTGACGGTCTTTACGGAAGACGCCACTCCGGCGGGCAGATGCCGGATGAGCGTGGCTCGTGCGGCCCCGACCAGATAGTTCCCCAGCGGGTCCTTGCGGCCCGGGAAGGCCAGCGTGACGACGACGCCCCCTCCCTCGGGGAATTCCACCGCGTCCACCATTCCCAGTTCCACGATATCCCTTTCCTGCATGGCGGGGTGCTTCACCTCCCGCAGCCAGTCCAAAATCTGATTTTTGTCCATAACAAGTGCAAAATTCGTAAAAAATCCCCATAAAACATACAAATCTTCATCGCCCCGGTGTCGTAAAAGCAAGGATTATATAGATTTGTCAGTGGAAGTATGCTAAAATTCGAAACATTCTTCTAAAAATTAGAAATCTTTATTATCTTTGTAGCGCGGACCGGATATGAGAATTATTGCAAAAAAATCACTGGTGGCTATTTATGCCAGATACAGGGATTCGAAGACGGCGTTGGAGGACTGGTATGAAAAAACGGAAGAGGCCCGATGGGAGAACTTTTCAGATGTCCGTCGGACGTTCAATTCTGCGGATCTGGTAGGAAACCGGCGGATTGTATTTAATATCAAGGGCAATAAGTATCGTCTGGTCGCCCTGGTCCTGTTTCGTGTCCAGATGGTGTATATTCGCTTTGTCGGGACGCATACGGACTACGCTGCGATTGATAACATTCAAGAGATTTGATATGGTACAGATTGAAAATGAAATCCAGTATAATGCGGTGATGACACGCATTGAAGAGTTGCTGAATGTAGTCACGGATGATACGCCCGCAACCGACCGGAACAGTATCGAACTGGTACTGCTGTCCAATCTGGTGGCCGATTATGAAGATATTCATTACCCTGTGGCCAAGCCCACGCTCCCCGAGGTACTTAAATTGAGAATGTATGAAATGGGTTTGTCACAGAACGGGCTGTCCCGTTTGTTGGGGATGAACCCGTCCAAACTCAGCGAAATCATTTCCGGCAAGAGCGAGCCCACCCTCCATCAGGCCCGGGCAATGTGCTCCCAGCTGCAAATCAGTCCTGCGATAGCGCTCGGGGTATAGATTTCCCTTTCGTACGGGATAAGTTTAAAATATTTCACCGTTCCAGAGCATCTTGAGGAAGTCCAGCACATAAATCATCTCTATGTCTTCGGCTTTTCTTGTAACAGGCTCCAGTGACACAAGAATCAGCCTGCAATCCGGATGCTCTTCTTTAAAGGCCCTTAATCCGGCCTTGTACTTTGTCTTTACCAGTTCGGAAGATTTGATTTCAATGGCTACGTTGGCGTCTCCGATAATGACGTCAACTTCCTTCTTATCATAGGTGCGCCAGTATGAGATGCCCTCCTTTTTGTCATTATATCCCTTATACGCGATGATTTCCTGCATCATAAGGTGCTCGAAAGCGTGTCCGTAATCATCGGTACCACGTTTCAGGGAGTGGCGGCCCATCAGGTAATTGGCGAGCCCTACGTCAAAATAATAGAACCGGGGGGCCTGGACAATCTTCCGCTTCACAGCATTCCTGTATGCAGGTATTTCATAGCCGATCAAAGTATCGTATAGAATCTGGAAATAAGACTGGACGGTCTTAACGGATACGCCACAATCAGAAGCGATGTTTGAATAGTTCAGCATTTCGCCGTCTGAAATGGCGACAACTTCCATAAAGCGCTCAAAGGCGTCAAGTTGCCTGACTTCTCCTTCTTCGCGTATTTCTTCGTTCAGATACACTTCAACATATCCTTTAAGGCGTTTTGTTGCATCGGGAACCATATAATGGCGGGGAATCATTCCGTTCTGTACGGCACGGTCCAGTTGGAAGTCTGTGATTTCCGGCCACACCAGAGGATACAGGGTTTCCGGGATAGCACGTCCTCCGAGGGTGTTTGCCCCTGATTTCTTAAGTTTTCTGGCGCTGGAGCCGCTGAGGATGAACCACAGCCCGCCCTCAACCATCAGGGAATGGACTATGTCCAGTAATTCGGGAACCTTTTGAATCTCATCTATGATGACGAGTGTCCCGGCCGGTTTATCCTTGAGCGCTTCCTTTAAGGCATTTGGATTCCTTTTGAAGAATTTCTTCAATTCCGGATCAAGCAAGTCGTAGTAGATTTTCCCCTTGAACCTTTCTTTCAAAAGGGTGGATTTCCCGGTTTGGCGTGCACCAAACAGGAACATTCCTTCGTCCAACTTCCCCTCGACATCAAATAGTCTCTTATACATATTGCATCAAAATTTCTTAAGTATACTCCAAATTTTCTCATAAATTTATGGAGTATGGTCGCAAAATTAATAAAGATTACGTGATTACCAAAAAATGATTCCCCTCAGAACAACGTCGGCTCCAGCTCTTTCGGATGAAAACTGCGCCGGTGATGTTCGCACAGGCCGTAGCGCCGGATCGCCTCGATGTGCTCTTTCGTGGGGTAGCCCATGTTGCGCTTCCAGCCGTACTGGGGGTAATCGGCGGCGATGCGGCGCATATATTCGTCGCGATGCGTTTTGGCCAGCACCGATGCGGCGGCGATGCTCGCGAAGGTCGCGTCCCCGTGCACGATGCAGCGGTAGGGGAAGCCGTCGAAGGGGCGGAAGCGATTGCCGTCGATGAGCAGGAAATCCGGCTTTACGCGCAAGCTCCAGACGGCCCGCTGCATGCCCGCAATCGATGCGGCGAGGATATTGATACGGTCGATTTCTTCGGCGCTCACCGCTTCGACCGCCCATGCGAGGGCTTCCCGCTCGATAATGGGCCGGAGGGTATCGCGCGCCTTTTCGCTCATCTGCTTCGAATCATTGAGCAGCGGATGGCGGAAATCCGGCGGCAGGATCACCGCCGCGGCGAACACCGGACCGGCGAGGGGCCCGCGGCCCGCTTCATCGCAACCGGCTTCGAGGCGTCCCGCTTCCAAAAAGGGCTCCAGCTGGTGTTCTTTCTTCATCGCGGGGACAAGATAGCGATTTTGCGCCGATTTCTTGCTATCTTTGCAGTCCTATGGCATCGAAAACCGGAAAAACGATTAAATATACGCTGTCTTTCCTGCTGACGGGCGTGCTGGTGTGGTTCGCTTTCCGCGGGATTGACTGGACGGCCTTCCTGGAGGGCCTCAAGGTGACCCGCTGGCTGCATATCGGTCTGTTCTTTGTCGCCGCCGTCGCGGCCCTCGTATTCAGGATGCTGCGCTGGCGGGCGATGCTCTCGCCGGTGGTGCCGGACGTTACGCACCGCCGTACCTGGGACGCCGCCAATGTCGGGAATCTCGTCAACGTCGTGCTTCCCGGGGCGGGGGAGTTCGTGCGCTGCGGCATCGTCGCCGGGAAAAAGGGCGCGGGTTATGAGAAAGTGCTGGGAACCGTCGTGATGGAGCGTATCTGGGATTTCCTGGCGGTGGGGGTGCTTTTTGTGCTTTCGCTGACGCTCAAGTGGGACACCTTCGGCCCCTTTTTCATGGAGCAGATCGTTGCTCCTGCGGCGGGAAGCCTGAAATTGAATTTCTGGTACCTGGCCGTGGCGCTGGTGGTGCTTCTCGCCGCCGGGCTCTCTCTGGTTTACCGCTTCCGGGACCGCAGCCGCATCTGCGGCCGTATCGTATCCGGGATACAAGGGCTGCTTCAGGGCTTTGGCAGTTTCCTGAAGATGGAGCGTAAAGCCCTGTTCCTGCTTTACACGGTGCTGATCTGGCTGATGTATGTGTTGATGAGTTTCGTGGTGCTGAAGGCCGTCCCCGGTCTGGATGCGCTCACTTTCACGGATGCGCTTTTCCTGTCGGCCGTCGGCAATATCGCTTCGGTCGTACCCGTGCCGGGCGGAATCGGCGCTTTCCACTATCTGCTGGCGCTCTCGCTTTCCAGCCTGTATGCGTTCAGCTGGGAGACGGGCATCCTCTTCGCGACCCTCAGTCATGAAGGTCACGCCCTGCTCGTCATTGTGCTCGGGCTGGTGTCCTATGCCGCTACAGCAGCCCGACCCGGCGGAAAATGAAATCTACGTTCTTGAAATAGTAGTCGAGGGTAAAGCAGGCGTCCAGTTCCTGTGCCGTCAGCAGCGCGCAAACCTTCGGCTCCGCCAGAAGCAAAGTCTTATAGTCGGTATGTTCGCTCCAGGCCTTCATCGCGACGGGCTGCACGGTATCGTAGGCTTCCTCGCGGGAAAGTCCCTTGCCAATCAGTGCGTTCATCACCCGCTGCGCGAAAATCACCCCGTTCGTACGCCAGATATTGGAGAGCATGTTCTCCGGATAGACCGTCAGGTTTTCGAGGATGCCCTTGAAGCGGCAAAGCATATAATCCAGCAGCTGCGTGGCATCGGGCAGGATGATGCGTTCGGTGCTCGAATGTGAAATGTCCCGCTCGTGCCAGAGCGCCACGTTTTCCGCCGATGCCGCCATATAACCGCGCATCACGCGGGCGCAGCCGCAGATATTCTCGCTGCTGATGGGATTGCGCTTGTGCGGCATCGCGCTCGAACCCTTCTGTCCCTTGCGGAACGCTTCCTCGGCCTCGCGGACCTCGGTGCGCTGCAGGCTGCGTACTTCCATCGCCATCTGCTCGAGGGTGGAGGCGATGACGGAAAGGGTCGCCAGGTAGAACGCATGGCGGTCCCGCTGAAGTACCTGTGTCGATATATCCGCGCTCGCGATGCCGAGTTTTTCGCAGACGTAATCCTGGATCGAGGGGGGAATGTTCGCGAAATTGCCCACCGCGCCGCTCATTTTGCCCGCTTCTACGCCCTTTGCGGCAAAGTCGAAGCGCTCCAGATTGCGCTTCATCTCCGCGTACCACAGCGCCCATTTCAGCCCGAAACTGGTAATGTCGGCATGCACCCCGTGCGTGCGTCCGATGCAGGGCGTATCCTTGAATTCCAGCGCACGCCGGCGCAGCACCTCCATGAAATCCACGATGTCCCGCCGCAGGATCGCGTCCGCCTGCTTCAGGAGGTAGCCGTTCGCGGTATCCACCACATCCGTCGATGTGAGGCCGTAATGCACCCATTTGCGCTCTTCGCCCAGGCTCTCGGACACGCAGCGCGTGAAGGCCACCACGTCGTGCCGGGTCTGTTCCTCGATTTCGCGGATGCGCGCCACGTCAAAGCGGGCCTTATCCGCAATCTTCTGCACATCCTCCGCGGGAATCACCCCCAGGCGGCTCCAGGCCTCGCAGGCGGCGATTTCTACTTTCAAATAGGCGCTGAACTTGTTTTCTTCCGTCCAGACGGCGCGCATCTGTGCGCGGGAATAGCGGTCAATCATAGGCTTTTCAAAATATTGGCTTCCATCGAGGCGGCATCGTAAGCCATCTTTTCAAAAGGCTCGCCGATAATCTGTTCGTAGAGTTCGATATAGCGGTCCGTAATGCCGGCCACCACCTCCGGTGTCATCTCGGGCACGGTTTCCCCCTCACGGCCCTGGAAGCCGCCTGCCATCAGCCATTCGCGCACAAACTCCTTGGAGAGTTGCTTCTGACGCTCACCTGCGGCGAGGCGCTCCGCATAACCCTCGGCGTAAAAATAGCGCGACGAATCGGGCGTATGCACTTCGTCCATCAGGTAGATCTGCCCGTCGCGCCTGCCGAATTCGTATTTGGTATCGACGAGAATCAGCCCCCGCTGCGCGGCCATCTGCGTGCCCCGCTCGAAAATCGCGCGGGTATAGCGCTCCAGCTGCTCGTATTCGGCGCGCGGAACCAGTCCGGAGGCGATGATTTCCTCGCGGGAAATGTCCTCGTCGTGTCCCTCGGCGGCCTTGGTCGTGGGGGTGATGATGGGCTCGGGGAACTTCTGGTTTTCCACCATTCCCTCGGGCATCGGCACCTCGCAGATTGTGCGCTTGCCGGCCTTGTATTCGCGCCAGGCGTGGCCGGAAAGATAGCCGCGGATGACCATTTCCACCTTGTAGGGCTCACATTTGAGGCCCACGGTCACCGCCGGGTCGGGGACGGCGGTCTTCCAGTTCGGGAGGATATCAGCGGTAGCATCCAGAAAACTCGCCGCAATCCGGTTCAGTACCTGTCCCTTGTACGGAATCCCCTCGGGGAGCATCACGTCGAAGGCGGAAATCCGGTCCGTCACCACCATCACCAGCCGGTCTCCCATATCATACACATCCCGCACCTTCCCGACATACTTTCCCCGCTGTCCGGGAAGATTGAAATTTGTAGAAACAATAGCTTTCATATCAATCTGTTTTGTTCGTTTGTTTCGAAAGGTGTACCGCTTAAAAACCGTAGCCGCCCGCGGCTCGTGAGCGGGAGGGGCCCGCCGCGAAGCGGTGGGAGGGATAGGACCGAAGGTCCGTAGTTTTTAAGCGGTACACCTTTTGAGGGGTCATCGAACAATTACCGCATCCCGGTCCGGCCCGACGGAAATCATCCGCACCGGGCAGCCCGTTTCGCCCTCTATATAGGCCACATAGTCCTTGAAGGCCTGCGGCAGCGCCTCGAACGACCGGATGCCGCTCAAGTCGCACTGCCAGCCCGCAAACTCCCGGTACACCGGCTCCACGGCCTCGCCCCCGTCATAGGGGAAGGCCTCCAGAACAGCGCCGTCCTTGCGGTACGCCGTCGCCACCTTCACCGTCTCAAATTCATCCAGCACGTCGGATTTCATCAGAATCAGGTCGGTTACGCCGCTCATCATCACGGCATACTTCAGCGCCACCATATCCAGCCAGCCGCAGCGGCGGGGCCGTCCGGTCGTCGCCCCGAACTCGTGGCCGACGCTGCGCAGCTTCTCTCCGTCCGCATCAAACAGTTCGGTAGGGAAGGGCCCGCTGCCCACGCGGGTGCAGTAGGCCTTGAAGATCCCGTACACGCGGCCGACACGCGAAGGTGCCACGCCCAGGCCCGTACAGACCCCGGAAGCCATCGTATTCGAAGAAGTGACAAAGGGATAGGACCCGAAATCGATGTCCAGCAGCGAGCCCTGCGCCCCTTCGGCCAGGACGGGAACGCCTGCATCGAGATAGCCGTTTACGGCCGTCTCCCCGTCGATGAACGGGAATCTGCGAAGTTCCTCCACCGCAGCGAGCCACTGCCGCTCGTATTCCGAGATGTCAAAATGAAAGTCCGGATAGAGCGACAGCAGGCCGATATGCTTCTCCTTGAGCGCTTCATACCGGCTGCGCCAGTCCGGAAGTTCCAAATCTCCGAAACGAAGCCCGTTGCGTCCGGTCTTGTCCATATACGCCGGACCGATGCCCTTGAGCGTCGATCCGATTTTGGACTTGCCCTTCGCCGCCTCGCTTGCGGCGTCCAGCATCCGGTGTGTCGGCAGGATGAGGTGCGCCCGCCGCGAAATCATCAGCCGCCCGCCGATGCTCCCCGCCCTCTGCTCGATGGCGCGGATTTCTTCGGACAGGATGACGGGATCCACGACCACGCCGTTTCCGATGATGTTGACCGTCCCCTCGCGGAAAATGCCGGAAGGAACCGTGTGCAGGACAAAGGCGCCGTCGTCAAAGACCAGCGAATGTCCTGCGTTGGGGCCGCCCTGGAAACGGGCTACCACTTTGTAGGCCGGGGCGAGTACATCCACCACCTTGCCTTTTCCCTCGTCTCCCCACTGGAGCCCGAGGACTACGTCGATTTTGCTCATTATTCCCATTCTATGGTTGCCGGGGGTTTGGAAGAAATGTCATAGACCACGCGGTTCACGCCGCGGACTTTCCGGATGATTTCGTTGGAGACGTCCCGCAGGAAGTCATAGGGGAAGGGGAACCAGTCGGCCGTCATGGCGTCCGTGGAAACCACGGCGCGCAGGGCCACGGGATTCTCGTAGGTGCGCTCGTCGCCCATCACCCCCACGCTCTTGACGGGCAGCAGGATGACCCCTGCCTGCCAGATGGCGTCGTAGAGGCTGGTGGCCATTTCGCGCGGGTCCGAGGCGCAAGGGAACCCCATTCCCGTGCAGTCATAGGCACGCAGGCTGCGGATATAGATATCGTCGGCTTCACGCAGGATGCGGAGTTTTTCCTCCGTAACATCGCCGATGACGCGGATGGCCAGCGACGGTCCCGGGAAGGGATGCCGCCCCACCAGTTCCTCCTTGATGCCCAGGGCCCTGCCCACGCGCCGGACCTCGTCCTTGAAGAGCATGCGCAGCGGCTCCACGATTTTGAGGTTCATTTCCCTGGGGAGACCACCTACGTTGTGGTGACTCTTTATCTTGGAAGCGATGCCGGGAATGCCTGCGCTCTCGATGACATCCGGATAAATGGTTCCCTGGGCCAGCCACCGGGCATTTTCAATCTGTCTGGCGTATTTGTCGAAGGTCTCCACGAACAGCCGGCCGATAATCTTGCGCTTGGCTTCGGGCTCGCTCACTCCCTTGAGGGCTTCCAGGAACGCAGCGGAAGCGTCTGCGCCGATGACGTTCAGTCCCATGTCCTTGTAGGAGGAGAGCACATCCTCGAATTCATTTTTGCGCAGCAGGCCGTTGTTCACGAAAATACAAGTGAGCTGGGGGCCGACGGCCTTGTTCAGCAGCACTCCGGCCACCGTGGAATCCACGCCGCCGCTCAGTCCCAGGATGACGCGTTCCTCTCCGATCTGAGAGCGCAGGGCGTCCACCGTCGTCTCGATGAAGGAGTCCGGCGTCCAGTCCCCGGTGCAGCCGCAGATGTCCAGCGCAAAATTGGAGAGCATGCGGGAGCCTTCGGCCGTGTGATACACCTCCGGGTGGAACTGCACGGCGAAGGTGGGTTCATCCGTAAACTGGAAGGCGGCGTTGGTTACATCGGACGTGGAGGCGATGACCTTCGCGCCTTCCGGCAGGGCCGATATGCTGTCCCCGTGGGACATCCAGACCTGTGTTTCGGGGCTTACGCCCTTGAGCAGGGCGGAATCGGCCACCACCTTCAGCATAGCGCGGCCGTACTCGCGGGTGTCGGAAGCTTCTACCTTTCCGCCGCCGGTATGGGCCAGGTACTGGGCGCCGTAGCAGATGCCCAGCAGCGGCAGTTTACCGCGCAGGAGGCCCAGGTCCACCCGGGGGGCATTGGCATCGCGCACGGAGCAGGGACTTCCTGAAAGAATCACGCCCCTGACGCTTCCGTCCAGCGCAGGGACTTTATTGTAAGGGTAAATTTCGCAATAAACGTTCAGTTCCCGAAGGCGGCGGCCGATGAGCTGCGTCACCTGTGATCCGAAATCCAGAATAATGATTTTCTGCATAGGGAACTAGAGGGAGGTTTTGGCGGGGACATGGAATACGGCCTGTACTTCGGCCTTCTTGCCGAACCGGTCCGTCACAGTAATCGTGAAGGTGTTGAGCGATTCCTTGTCGGAGAAATCGGGAAGGTTTTTGTTGACGAAGAGGAAATTCAGCGTCGCCTTCTCCGCTCCCTTCAGCGCATCCCGGGTGGGGAACCAGTCTTTGAACTCGTTGCTGGCGAGGGGGTCGTCGATGAGGTCGATGACCGGTTTGACCGGCGTCACCCGGTTTGCAATCCATGTGCTTAGTTTGTTGTCCGCAGTGCTTTCGTCCAGGGAAATTACCAGCGAGGCAATCTTGCCCGGTGCCTTGACGCTGAGTTTATAGAGTTCCGTTCCCTCCGGGTCGCGGACCTGACGGTCCAGGTTCAGGGTGGAGAAAGCGGTATTTCGCGGCCAGGTGATTTCAGGAGCACTGGTAAAGTGGAAAGACAGGTCTGTGTTCCCCTTGTAGCCGTCCTGGTCTTCCACCTCGACGCTGACGGCGAAACTCCGGTCATTCTCGACGGGCTGCCCCTCCAGGAGCGCCATGATGATTTTCTTGATATCGAGGGTTGCCGACGTCTCTGAGAGGAGCGGTGCTCCGGCAGCGATGCCCAGTCCCTGGAGGTAGGCGATGGCCTTGGTGTCATTGATGAGGTCGAATACGGCGTTCCTCTTCTCCGTACCTTTGTTCGGTTCGATGCCGATATGCTGGTTGGCGATTGAATTGAAGCCGCCCAGTGCCATGGAAACCGTCAGCCCGTTGATTTTGCGCGGGGCGGAAATGACCAGGCGGGCATTCACGCTTTCAGCCAGTTCGATGCGGGAAAAGCTCCCGTCCCCTTCAACGGTAAATTGAATCCGGTCCGGGTCCGTTTTTTTACAGGACATGCAAAACAGGGCGGCGCAGGCCGCAAAAAACAGAGTGAATCTTTTCATACGCTAAAGATATGCATTTTTTCCAGGAAAAAGAAAAGCGCGGAGAAGCAAAGTTTCCGCGCTTTATCTCATGATGAAGTGAAGTTCTTACAAATCAGCGAGCTCCTGCGACATCTCGTCTTTTCTTCCGACGATGATATCCTGGTAGTCCTTGAGACCCGTACCCGCGGGGATAAGGTGTCCGCAGATGACGTTCTCCTTCAGGCCTTCCAGATGGTCCACGCGGCCGCGGATGGCGGCTTCGCTGAGCACCTTGGTCGTCTCCTGGAAGGAGGCCGCCGAGATGAAGCTTCCCGTCTTGAGGGCGGCGCGGGTGATACCCTGGAGCACCAGGCGGGCGGTGGCGGGCTCGGCGGGCCGGGTCACCATCGTCTTTGCGCCCTGGCGGGCAAGGGAATCATTCTCGCTGCGCATTTCACGGATTCCGATAATGTCGCCCATGGCGTATTTCTCGGAGTCCCCGGCATCTTCGACGATATGCTTTCCGAAAATCCGGTCGTTCGCGTCCATGAAGGCCCACTTGTCCACCATTTCCTCCTGGAGGAAGCCGGTGTCGCCGGGCGAGGTGATTTCCACCTTGCGCATCATCTGGCGTACGATAATCTCGAAATGCTTGTCGTTGATCTTCACACCCTGCAGACGGTACACCGCCTGGACCTCGTTCACGATATACTCCTGTGCCTTGACCGGGCCGAGAATCGCGAGGATGTCGGAAGGGGAGACGCCGCCGTCGGAAAGGGGCATGCCCGCCCTGACGTAGTCGTTTTCCTGAACGAGAATCTGCTTGGTGAGGGGCACGAGATAACTCTTCTCCACACCGGACTTGTTGCGTACGGTGATTTCCCGGTTACCGCGCTTGATCTTCCCGATGACGACCTCGCCGTTGATTTCGGAGAGGAAGGCCGGGTTGGACGGGTTGCGGGCTTCGAAGAGCTCGGTGACGCGGGGCAGACCGCCCGTGATGTCGCTCGACTTTCCGATGGCGCGGGGAATCTTGATGACGATATCGCCGACCTTCACCTTGTCGCCGTTCTCCACCATGACGTGGGCGCCCACGGGCAGGTTGTACTGCCGGAGGCTCTCACCCTTGGAGTTGACGATGTTGAGCGCGGGGCTCTTGGTCTTGTCGCGGCTCTCGATGATGACCTTGTCGGTGCTGACGGAGAACTCGTCGGCGGCGTCCTTCTGGAAGGTGGAGCCTTCAATCATGTTCTCGAAGCGCACCTTGCCGGCCGTCTCGATGATGGTAATGGCGTTGTAGGGATCCCATTCGCAGATGCGGTCGCCCTTCTTTACGGAGTCGCCGTCCTTCTTATACAGGATGGCTCCGTAGGGTACGTCGTACTGGGAATAGGTGATGCCGGTGTTCTCGTCGATAATGCGGAGTTCCGTGGTTCGGCTCACCACCACCTGCTCGGCCGTACCGTCTTCCGCCACACGCTCGATGGTACGCAGTTCGCTGAAAACCAGTTTGCCCTCGTACTTGGAGTCGATGGAGGAATCGGCGGCCGCAGAAGACGCGGTACCACCCACGTGGAAGGTACGCAGGGTCAGCTGGGTACCCGGTTCGCCGATGGACTGTGCGGCGATGACGCCCACCACCTCGCCTTTCTCCACCATGCGGCTCGTCGCGAGGTTGCGTCCGTAGCACTTGGCGCAGACGCCCTTGCGGCTTTCGCAGGTGAGTACCGAGCGGATTTCCACCTGCTCGATGGGGAGCGAGTTGATCAGGTCGGCCTCTGCTTCGCGGATCTCCTCGCCGGCCCGGATGATCAGTTCACCCGTCAGCGGGTTGTAGATATCGTGCACGGAAGTACGTCCGAGGATGCGTTCGCCCAGGGATTCGACCACCTCATCCTTGTTCTTGATGGCGGTGGCGATCAGGCCGCGCAGCGTTCCGCAATCCTCTTCGGTGATGATGACATCGTGCGATACGTCCACCAGACGGCGGGTCAGGTAACCTGCATCCGCAGTCTTGAGGGCGGTGTCGGCCAGACCCTTTCGGGCACCGTGCGTGGAGATGAAGTATTCGAGCACCGTCATGCCCTCCTTCAGGTTGGAGATGATCGGGTTCTCGATAATTTCGGCTCCGGCGGCACCGGACTTCTGGGGCTTGGCCATCAGGCCGCGCATACCGCAGAGCTGCTTGATCTGGCTGGCGGAACCACGGGCTCCGGAATCCAGCATCATGAACACGGGGTTGAAGCCCTGCTGGTCGGCGGAAATCTGCTTCGTCACCACGGAGGTGAGCTTGTTGTCCACCGCGGACCAGAGGTCGATAACCTTGTTGTAGCGCTCGTTGTTGGTGAGGAAACCCATGGCGAAGTCGCCCTTGATCTTCTCGATGCCCTTGTAGGCCTCTTCGATGAGATCCTGCTTCTCTTCGGGGACGATCACGTCGCCGAGGTTGAAGGAGATGCCCGCCCGGAAGGCCTGGTAGTAACCGAGGTTCTTGATATCGTCGAGGAACTGCGCGGTGCGCGTCACGCCGGTGTTCTTGATGACGTCGGTGATGATGCTGCGCAGGGCCTTCTTGCCGAGCACGTCGTTCACGTAGGGAACCTCGTCGGGAACGTACTGGTTCACGATGATGCGGCCCGCAGTGGTCTTGACGGTCTGCACGCCCTTGGACGGATCCATCTTGTCCGCGGGTATACGCACGAAAATCTCCGCGTGCATGTCGATGACCTTCGCGTCATAGGCGATAATCACCTCTTCCGGTCCGTAGAAATGCTTGCCCTCGCCCTTGGCACCCTTGCGGGCCTTGGTAATGTAATAGAGGCCGAGCACCATGTCCTGCGAAGGAACGGTGATAGGGGCTCCGTTGGCGGGGTTGAGGATATTGTGCGAACCGAGCATCAGCAGGTGCGCCTCCATGATGGCGGCGTTGCTGAGCGGGAGGTGGACGGCCATCTGGTCACCGTCGAAGTCCGCGTTGAATGCGGTACAGGCGAGCGGATGCAGCTGGATGGCCTTGCCCTCGATCATGCGGGGCTGGAACGCCTGGATACCCAGGCGGTGCAGGGTCGGTGCGCGGTTGAGCAGCACGGGATGGCCCTTCATCACGTTTTCGAGGATATCCCATACGACGGGATCCTTGCGGTCCACGATCTTCTTGGCGGACTTTACGGTCTTTACGATGCCGCGCTCGATGAGTTTGCGGATGATGAAAGGCTTGTAAAGTTCGGCCGCCATAAATTTGGGCAGGCCGCACTCGTGCATATTGAGCTCCGGACCCACCAC
>JAFSVL010000007.1 GCA_017445015.1 Bacteroidales bacterium
CGTCTTGATTTCCTCGGATGTCATCATTTCTTCCGAAGGCTCGCAAAGTTCCAGGTTCAGTTCCCGCTCTGCTTCCGCAAGGACAGCCTTCACCTTCTTGTCAAGCTTATCCTGATTGGTCTTGGTGGCCTTTTTCCATACAAACGTGTACTTATTGGCTGATGCCTCTATTTTGGTGCCGTCAATATATTGAACGTCAAGGGATACGAACTTGCCGTCCACCAGCAACTGAACCACTTGCGTAAAGATATCATCAACGACATCGGCGAGACGGTTCTTGCGGAACAGGTTGATGGTGTTGAAGTCCGGATGCTGCATGCCGCTGAGCCACATGAAGTTCACGTCACGCTTTAGCAACTGCTCCATCTTGCGCCCGGAATACACGTTCTGGAGATAGGCGTAGAATACGACCTTCACCAGCATGCGGGGGTTGTAGCTGCTGGCTCCGCCGCCTTCGTAGCTGTCCTCGATACGGCTGATATCCAGATTATCTACGATTGCATTCAGAACACGCACGGGGTCGTTATCTGCAATAAAGTCCCCAAGACATGGAGGAAAAAGCAAATTATCGTTTTGATTGTAAGATTTAAAGACTACCTTTGCCATTGCTGATAAGTTTCATTACTTCTTTTCTTTGCAATTACAAGATAGTGATAATTTATCAGAAAAACAATAGCTATTCGATTGAATTTCAAAAGAATAGCTATTCATTTTTATCCATACGCGCCAAGGCGGAGATGACGGGCAGGCTGCAGACCCTGGAGGGCGTGTCCACCCCCGGACACGGGTAGGGGGCGGGGCCCGCAAGATACGAGTTCCGCTCAGCGGGACGAAGGAGATTGTGGGAGGGGCCGGAGTGAGCATAGCGAACGGAGTTCCGCCAGGGTCTGGCTGCCTGACGGCTCGGAGCCTTGGCATACTACAAAAAAAGAAGGTGACTATCAGTCTTCCGACTTTTTAGTCACCCTCTTCTTTGGGGTGCTGCGCACTACTTCGATTTTTCCCGCAGCTTCTTGGGGGCGTTCTCATTTTTTTAGGGTATATTTGCAGGCGATGAAGATTCTGGTTACGGGGGCAAAGGGGTTTGTGGGACGCAACCTCTGTGCACAGTTGAAAAATATCCGGGACGGGAAGGCGCGCGGCTGCGGCGTTGCCGTGGATGAAATTTTCGAATACGATATCGATTCCGCGCCGGAGGAACTGGATGCGGCCTGCGCTGCGGCGGACTTCGTGTTCAACCTGGCGGGCGTGAACCGTCCGCAGAACGCCTCCGAGTTTATGGAGGGCAATTTCGGTTTCGCATCGACCCTGCTGGATACGCTGCGCAGGCAGGGCAATGCCTGCCCGGTGATGTTGTCGTCCTCGCAGCAGGCCAGCCTTACCGGACGCTTCGGCAATTCCGAATACGGCCGTAGCAAGAAGGCGGGGGAGGACCTGTTCCTTTCCTATGGGGCCGGGACCGGGGCAAAGGTCCTGGTATATCGCTTCCCGAATCTCTTCGGCAAATGGTGCCGCCCGAACTATAACAGCGCCGTCGCCACCTTCTGCAATGCCGTGGCCAACGACCTGCCCTATACGGTGAACGACCCGTCGGTGGAGCTGGAGTTGCTGTACATCGACGACCTGGTGGACGAGATGGTGGCCTGCCTTCGCGGCGGGGAGCATCGCTGTGAGTTCGAGGGGCTGGAGGTGCTGCCTTCCGCGTCCGGCCGCTATTGCTATGTGCCGGTGACGCACAGGGCTACGCTGGGCGAGATTGTCTCTCTGCTGAAGGAGTTTGCGGAGCAGCCCCGGACGCTGATGATTCCGGAGATTCCCGCCGGCTCGTTTGCCAAGAAACTCTATAGCACTTACCTCAGTTACCTCCCCAAAGAGAAGGTGGCTTTCCCCCTGAAGATGAATGTGGACGAGCGCGGATCCTTCACCGAATTGCTGCATACGCCCGGCTGCGGCCAGGTCTCCATCAATATTTCCAGGCCCGGCATCACCAAGGGCCAGCACTGGCACAACACCAAGTTCGAGCAGTTCATCGTGGTGAAGGGCCACGGCCTCATCCAGCAGCGCAACTTGGGCGACCCCGAGGGAAAAGTGCTGGAATGGGAGGTCTCCGGCGACCATATCCAGGCCGTCCACATGCTCCCCGGATACACGCACAACATTATCAACCTTTCCGATACTGAAGACCTGGTGACGGTGATGTACTGCAACGAGGTCTTCAATCCGGACAGGCCGGATACCTATTTTGATCCTGTAAAATAAACGATATGGCACAATTCAAGAACGATGGCAGGCTGAAGTTGCTGATTATTGTAGGCACCCGCCCGGAGATTATCCGCCTCGCGGCGGTGATTAACAAGTGCAGGGAGTATTTCGACTGCCTGCTGGCACATACCGGCCAGAATTACGATTATAATCTGAACGGCGTGTTCTTCAAGGACCTCAAACTCGCGGATCCGGACGTGTATATGGAGGCCGTGGGCGCGGACCTGGGAGAGACGATGGGCAACATCATCGCCAAAAGTTACCAGTTGATGGTAGAGGTGAAGCCCGATGCCGTCCTGGTGCTGGGAGATACCAATTCCTGCCTGAGCGTCATCGGAGCCAAGCGCCTGCACATTCCCATCTTCCACATGGAGGCCGGCAACCGCTGCAAGGACGAATGCCTGCCGGAGGAGACCAACCGCCGTATCGTGGACATCATCTCCGACGTGAACATGGCATACTCCGAGCATGCCCGCCGCTATCTGGCCGACACCGGTCTGCCCAAGGAGCGCACCTACGTTACCGGCAGCCCGATGGCTGAGGTTCTGCATAATAACCTCGCGGAGATTGAATCCTCGGATATTCACAGGCGCCTCGGTCTTGAAAAGGGCAGGTACATCCTGCTGTCGGCCCATCGCGAGGAAAACATCGACACGGAGAAGAACTTCCTGTCACTCTTTACGGCGATCAATAAGATGGCGGAGAAGTACGATATGCCCATCCTGTATTCCTGCCACCCGCGTTCCCGCAAGCGCCTGGAGTCCAGCGGCTTTCAACTGGATCCGCGCGTGATTCAGCACGAACCCCTCGGTTTTCACGACTATAACTGCTTGCAGATGAACGCCTTCTGCGTTGTCTCTGACTCTGGCACCCTGCCTGAAGAGTCATCCTTCTTCACCAGTATCGGCCATCCTTTCCCGGCGGTCTGCATCCGCACATCGACCGAGCGGCCGGAGGCCCTGGACAAGGGCTGCTTCGTCCTCAGCGGCATCGATACCCTGGGGCTGTTACAGAGCGTCGATGTGGCCGTTTCGCTCATCCGCGACGGTCTGCCGGGCATCCCCGTTCCCGATTATGTGGATGAAAACGTCTCCACCAAGGTCGTCCGCATCATCCAGAGTTACGTGGGCGTAGTGAACAAGATGGTCTGGCGGAAGTCCTAGTCCCGTTTGAAAATATCCCGGGTATAGACTTTGCCGGAAACGTCGGAGAGGGGCTCTTCAAACCGGTTGGCGATGATGCAGTCCGACGCGGCCTTGAAGGCCGGAAGGTCGTTCACCACCTCGCTGCCGAAAAAGGTGCTCCCGTTTTCCAGGGCGGGCTCATAGACGATGACCTTCGCCCCCTTCGCCTTGATGCGCTTCATGATGCCCTGGATGGCGCTCTGGCGGAAGTTGTCGGAGCCTGATTTCATGGTCAGTCGGTAAACCCCCACCGTGACCACCTTTTCCTTCGTCATGTCGTACGCGCTCGATGCGGTGTAATAACCGGCTTTCTCCAGTACCCGGTCCGCGATATAGTCCTTGCGGGTGCGGTTGGAATCCACGATAGCCTTGATGAGGTTTTCAGGAACGTCGTTGAAGTTGGCCAGGAGTTGTTTCGTGTCTTTGGGCAGGCAGTAGCCTCCGTAGCCGAAGGAGGGATTGTTGTAGTGCGTCCCGATGCGCGGGTCGAGGCAGACGCCTTCGATAATGGCCTGGGTATCCAGTCCTTTCATCTCGGCGTAGGTGTCAAGTTCGTTGAAGAAACTGACGCGGAGCGCAAGGTAGGTGTTGGCAAAAAGTTTGACCGCTTCGGCCTCGGTGCAGCCCATGAAGAGTACCGGAACGTCCTGCTTCAGCGCGGCTTCCCCAAGCAGCGAAGCAAACGTTTCCGCGGCCTGCCGCAGGTCGGGATCGCTGCCCACGATGATGCGGCTGGGCCAGAGGTTGTCGTAGAGCGCGCGGCTCTCCCGCAGGAATTCCGGGGCGAAGATGATTTTCGGGGTGACGACTTTCATCGTACCGTCCGCAAGCCGTTCGCGGTAGGAGAATTTTTCCCGGGCGTGCCGGGTATAGCCTACCGGAATGGTGGATTTGATGACCATGACGGCATCCGGATTGACTTCCAGCACCAATTCGATCACTTCTTCCACGTGGCGGGTGTCGAAGAAATTTTTCTTGGGGTCGTAATTGGTCGGCGCGGCGATGACCACAAAGTCGGCATCTTTATAAGCGCTCCGCCCGTCCAGGGTGGCGCTGAGTTTCAAAGGCTTTTGGGCCAGATACTGTTCGATCTCCGTATCCTGGATGGGGCTGATGCGCCGATTGATCTTTTCAACTTTTTCCGGGATGACATCTACGGCTACGACTTCATTGCGCTGCGCGAGCAGCGTCGCGATGCTCATGCCCACGTAACCGGTTCCTGCAATTGCGATTTTCATGGATTATCTTCTCAATTTTGAAGCGATGACCATTACGTCCCGGCTGTGCCCTTCGATATTCCAGCCTCCGAGCGCATGCGTCAGCGTCACCCTGTCTTCGAACATCTTCATCGCCCGCGACAGCGGGGAGCGGCGCCGGAAACATAAAGTATCCTCCGTTTCCTTTTCAAGGACGTAGCCGGCATCCTGCATGGTTTCCAGGGCTCCGGGGCGCAGTTCCGGGAAGGACCCCGCCAGCGGCACGAATCTTGTCGTGTAGCCGAAACGCGGATAAACTGCCGAAAAAACCGCCATCAGCAGGGCGATCTGCCAGAGTGAATCGCGGCCGTTCACGAAAAGTTTGTCGAGGTCGGATTCCACCAGATGCAGTGACATCAGCACGCCGATCATCAGGCTGAGGATGATGAGAAGGTAGAAGAAATATTTGACGGAACGTATCAGATAACGCATAACGGGAGCAAAATTAAGAATCTTTTGTAAATTTGGGAAATTTAATTATTTTGGCAGCATGGAAAGAGAAGACCCCCTCAGCCGGATTGAACGCGAAGAACGCGAGAAGGCTGAACGCAACGCCAATGGGCTGAAAACGCAGAAAATCCTCATTGCCGTCCTGGCCGCTGCGGCGCTTGTGCTCGGTATCCTGCTGATTGTTAACGGCAGCCGTCACAAGAGCCTCGTGTCCGAACTGCAAATTGAGAAACAGGACCTTCAGAGTCAGATCGAGGCCCTGCAGAATGATTACGATTCCCTCTCGTCCGATTACGAGTCCATCAATGCGCAGTTGGACAGTTCCCGGGAGGAAATTGCCCAGCTGATGGAACGTGTCAAGACCGTCAGCGCCACGAACCGCAGCAAAATCCGCCAGTATGAAAAGGAACTCGGTACGCTGCGGAGCATAATGCGCAGTTATATCGTGCAGATCGATTCCCTGAATCACCTTAACCACAAACTGACCGCGGAAGCGGCTTCGGCGCGCAGGGAAGCACGGGAGACCCGCGAGCGCAATACGGAACTGGAAGCGCAGGTGGAGGACTTGACCGGCCAGGTGGCCGTCGGCTCCATCGTCCGCGCCCGGGGCATCAGGGTCACGGCCTACAACAGCGCGGACAAGGCTGTGGATAAGAGCAACAAGGTGGTGCGTCTGCTGGTGAACCTCAGTCTTGTCGAGAATTCCCTGGCGCCTAAGGGCGACATGACCGTCTATGTGCGGGTGACCGATCCTTCGGGTGAACTGCTGAGCGACGGACACGGCATCACCTTCCCGCTGAACGGCGAAACCGTCGCCGCCACCGCGGCCCGCACGGTCGATTACGAAGGCGCGGAGGTGGACCTGGGCATCTATGTGAACAATGTTCCCGCCTACGCCAAGGGCCTCTATAATGTGCAGGTGTACACGGCGCAGGGGCTGCTTGGCGGCACGGAACTGCTGCTCCGCTGATGGTCTATGTCCACGTGCCCTTTTGCAAGGGCTTCTGCATTTACTGCGATTTTTATTCCGAGCTCTGCCCCGATACCTCCGCCCTGGAGCGTTTCGGGGCTGAACTTTGTGCGGAAGCGCACCGCCGGGGCGATGAGATAGCCGACTCCTCGTCCGTCCCCACCCTGTATTTCGGCGGAGGGACGCCGTCGCTTCTGCCGCTCCCGGTACTGGCCGATATCGTCTCCGCCCTGGGCGGCGGTTCCTGGGAGGAATTTACGGTCGAGGTAAATCCTGAGGATATCGTATCGCGCGGACCCGCTTATGTGGAGGGCCTGCGGGCGCTCGGAGTGAACCGCATCAGCATGGGCGTGCAGTCCCTTTCCGATGGGATCCTGTCCTGGATGGGCCGCCGGCACGATGCCGGAAGGGCGCGCCGTGCGCTGCAACTGCTGCGGGACGGCGGTATCGGCAATCTCAGCGTCGATGTGATTTTCGGCGTTCCGGGCATGTCGCTTCCCATGCTCCAGGAGACGATTGGTGAACTGCTGCGTTGGCGTCCGGAGCACCTTTCCTGCTATCAGTTGAGTATAGAGGAGGGAAGTGCGCTGGCCGGGAAAGTCCGCAGCGGCGAATGCGTGGAGGCTCCCGAAGAGGAATGCCGTGCGCAATACGACTGGCTCTGTTCCCGCCTGCGGGAAGAAGGCTATTCCCATTATGAAATCTCCAACTGGGCGCTGCCCGGCCGGGAGTCCCGGCACAATTCCGCGTACTGGCGGCGGGTGCCCTATGTGGGACTGGGACCCGGTGCCCACTCGCTGCGAATCTTCCCGGACGGCCGGCAGGTCCGCTCCTGGAACAGCGAAAGGCTCAGCGGCTGGACTCCGGAAGGAGAAACGCTCACCCCGGAAGAAATCCGCGAGGAGACCCTCCTGCTGGGCTTGCGTACCGCAGAAGGTCTTCCCGACGGCCGCCGCATCCCCGAAAGCGAGTGGTTTATCGCCGACAGTCTGATTGCCGGGATGCTTTAGGACCGGCATTGCAGCAGTCCCGCAATGCGCATCCTTCGCAACTGAGACCGCGTCCTTTGCGGCGGGAGGCGTGAAGATGCAGCACGGCGGCTGCGGCAAGCAGCAGCACGAGGGCGAGAATGATCAGACTTGCCGTATTCATAGCAGCCCGGCCAAAAGATATACCAGCAGCGCGGCTACCCAGGCCACGGCACATTGGAACACCATCATGAATAACGCCCAGCGCGAGCCGAGTTCCCTTCGGACGGCGGCGATGGCGGCGACGCAGGGGGTATAGAGGAGGCAGAAGACCAGCAGGGGAATGGCGGTGAGGGCGGTCAGCGAAGCGCTTACATCCAGCAGTTCCATGGTGGAGACAATGCTTTCCTTGGCGAGGAATCCGGAAATCAACGCGACGATGATGCGCCAGTCGCCCAGCCCCAGCGGTGAAAACAGCGGGGTAAGTCCGTCCGCGACGGAAGCCAGCATGCTGTCCCGGGGCTCTGTTGCCAGGCGGAAGTGCCAGTCGAAGGTCTGCAGGCCCCAGATGACAAGGGTCGCCAGGAAAATGACCGTGAAGGCACGGCGGAGGAAATCCGTGGTCTTGTCCGAGAGCAGGTGCAGCACATTGCGCAACTGCGGCAGGCGGTAGTTGGGCAGTTCCAGCACGAAGGGAGCCGCGCTACCGCCCTTGTACAGCCGTCGTCCGATGAGCGCCGTAAGGATGCCCGCACCGATGGAGAAAAGGTACAGGCAGGCGAGTACCAGACCGCCTTTCCCCGGGAAAAAAGCACTGCTCAGGAAAGCATAGACGGGCAGTTTTGCGGAGCAGCTCATGAACGGAGTCAGGAGGATGGTGCGCCGGCGGTCATAGGCCGACGGCAGGGTCCGGGCCGCCATGACCCCCGGTACCGAGCAGCCCAGACCGATGAGCAGGGGCACGATACTCCGGCCCGAAAGTCCGATTTTCCGCAGGAAACTGTCGGTAAAATAGGCTACCCGTGCCATATAGCCGCTGTCTTCGAGCATGGACAGAAAAAAGAACAGGAGGATGATGACGGGCACAAAACTCACGACGGCGCCTACCCCGCCGAAAATGGCATCCGTTACCAGCGATTCCACCACGGGATGCACTCCCATCCGCCGCATCCCCTCCTGCGTCAGCAGGCTGAGCGAGCCGATGCCCGCATCCAGCCACCGCTGCAACGGGGCGCCCAGCACGTCGATGGTGAGCCAGATCATCATAGACATGATGAGGGCAAAGATGGGGAAAGCGGTCCATTTTCCCGTCAGTACACGGTCGATGCGGCGGCTGCGCAGGTATTCCCGGCTTTCGCGGGGCTTGACCACCGTCCCTGCGCACAGCTTTGAGATAAAGCTATAACGCATTTCGGCAATGGCGGCGGCCCGGTCCATCCCGCGCTCCCGTTCCATGCGTACGATAAGTCCTTCGATTTCGGCCCGCAGTTCAGGCGGAAGGGCCAGGGCTTTTTCAACCCAGCTGTCGCCCTCCGCCAGTTTGGTGGCTGCAAAGCGGACCGGAATGCCGGCAGTTCCGGCCCTTTCTTCAATCAGCGCCATGATCGCATGCAGGCAGCGGTGTACCGCTCCGCCGTGGTCATCTTCGCTGCAGAAATCCTGCCGGGCGGGGCCCTCGCGGTAGCGCGCCACATGCAGCGCATGGTCCACGAGTTCTTCGATGCCCTCGTCCTTTGCCGCGGAAATCCCGACGACTGGGATGCCCAGGATGCGCTCCATTTCGTTGATGCGGATGCTGCCTCCATTGCCCCGGAGTTCGTCCATCATATTGAGCGCCAGCACCATCGGAACATCCAGTTCCATCAGTTGGAGGGTAAGGTAAAGGTGCCGCTCGATATTGCTCGCATCGGTGATGTTGATAAGCCCTTTCGTCTCCGGGTTCAGGATGAATTCCCGGGAAACAAGTTCCTCGGCGGTATAGGGGGAGAGGGAATAGATGCCGGGAAGGTCGGTGATGCTGGTCTGGGGATGTCCCTTGATAACTCCTTCCTTGCTGTCCACGGTCACGCCGGGGAAGTTGCCTACGTGCTGGTTGGAACCGGTGAGCTGGTTGAAAAGCGTGGTTTTTCCGCAGTTCTGCTGACCTGCCAGCGCAAAACGGAGCAGGGTCCCTTTCGGAAGCGGGTTCTCATGTTCGCGGGAATGGTATCTTCCCCCCTCTCCGAGTCCCGGGTGGGCGTTGTGGTCGTGGAGGAAGGCGTTGTAGCCGGCATCGTCATTCCCGGCTTTTCCGGGAGTCTCCTCCGCTTCCCGCACCGCAATCACCGCGGCATCGGACTTGCGGAGGGTCAGGGCATAGCCATTGATCTGAAGCTGGATGGGGTCTCCCGTCGGAGCGCGGTCCACCACTTTCAGGATGGCGCCCGGAATCAGCCCCATGCCCAAAAGGTGCATCCGTCCCGCCTTTTCTCCGCCCACTGTCTCAATGACGGCAGACCTTCCTCTCTCCAAGCTGTCCAGCGTAATCACAAGGCAAATTTACGGGTAGTTTATGAGAAGAGCAATCCCTATTTGTTGGGATTTGTGCGGGGGAAGCCCTATTTCCAGGGTTTAGGGAAGATTTTCAGTTTGAAGGAGCGTATCGCCGCATAGGCCTTTTCGCCGAAGAGGCGCATGACACCCTTGCGGAACAGCGTCACCGGCGTGCGCGGCTCCCAACTGCCCATAAAATGGTGTATGGCCACGGTATTGCGGGTCTTGCGGACCTTTCGCGTATTGGAATCCAGCGGAGAAAAATAGTCTCCGGGATAGACGGTAAGAAGATCCGGAAATTCCTGGAAACTGTTGTCTGTCCGGAGGGAGTGTTCCCTTACCATATAGTCCGTAATGCGCCGCACATTGGGTGTAAGGTCAGGCCTGCCGTCTTCCGATATGAAGTGAAGGCCGCGGTAGAGGGAAAGGAATTCTTCCACCCAGGCGCTGCCCTTCTGAGCGCCGATGAGCCCTGTTGCAAGGAACTCTCCGCGCTCGAATCCTGTAAACGCACAGTGGCCGAGGAATGCGTCCAGGGGCTTCAGGAGTTCCACGTCCGTATCCATGTAGATTCCGCCCATTGTCTTGAGGGCATGGAGCCGGGCCACATCGGATACAAAGGCGAATTTGCCGCTTTCCCAGGCTTCTTTCGTGTACGGATATGCGGAGCAGTCGAAATTCTTTTCGTTCCAGCGCACGAACTCATAATCCGGAAGGAACTTTTTCCAGGAGTCGGTGCACTTCTTGACGGAAGGGGGAAGCGGGGCGGGGCCGAACCAGCACCAGTGGATGATTTTAGGGATCATATCCTGCCGCGGATTTTTCCTGTCATCATCTTCCAGGGGCGGAAAAGGTGCAGGTAGATGAGAATGAAAAAGAACTTTTCCTCTGCCTTTATTCCGGGAGTGAAAAGAAAGCGGCGGTTGATTTCCGGGAAGGTATTTTTCCAGACGCGCAGAATGTCTCTTTGGTGGACAAAAGGTTTCAGGTCCTGCCGGCAGCGGTATTTGAAAAAGATGACGTCCGCCGAATTTTCTTTGTATCTGCCGTCTTTCCTGAGGATATCCAGCATCAGCGCCGCATTTGATTTCAGGGCCTCTGTCCTGCCGAGCAGGGCCTCTTTCCCGGGGGTATGAGAGATGGAATCCTCCCTATAATAATAATGGTAAAATGGCTGCGGCAAATGCCCGATGGACGAGGCTTTGAGCGTGGCGTAGAGGACAAGGACGAGGTCTTCACAGTAGTCCGCAAGCGGGGCCGGGGCGCTTTTGAGAAGGGACGAGCGTATCAGGCGCGACCAGAGATTTCCCATGACGCGGCCACCGAGAAGGTCCCGGACTTCTTCTCCCGGGGCGCTTTTCTGGTTTTTGAGCTTCCATCCCAGGCTGTCGTTTCCGGTGAGAAAGTCGCAGTAAACGATATCCAGGTTTTCTTCCCTGGCCTTGAGGTACATCTTTTCGCAAGCGTCCGGGGCCAGACAATCGTCGCTGTCGCAGTGGGCGATATATTCTCCCCCCGCAATGGCGAGAGCCGCCGTCCGCACGGCCGCCTGCCCGCTGTTGCGTGGCATACGGTGAAGGATTACCTGCTGCCTGCGCTCCGAGAATTCCTCCAGCACCTCTGCAAGGATATCCATCGAGCGGTCCGGAGAGCAGTCGTCGACGAATATGAATTCCATATCCTCCAGGCTCTGGGAGAGAATGGAGCGTACGCTCCGGGCGATGCTGTCCTCTACCTTGTAAACCGGAACTATGATGCTTACTGCGGGCATTATCTGCGGGCTAAAAGGCGCGCGCGGACTTTGAGCAGAAATTCAAGGACAGAGAATTTTCCGGGCCTGTAAAGCCTTCGGAGATCCCTGTAGCGGCGCGTGGTGAAAAAACTGAAGTCTTCGGTGGAACTGAGATAGCTCAGCGGGGAAATGCCCTTGAAGGGATCCTCCAGGACGGCGTCCGCCTCCCCTGTGATCCCTCCGCTGCGCTTTATTTCTTCCAGGACATCCGTGCGGTTGAAGAGGAAGAGACGGGAACCGTCCTGCCCTGCGGCAAAATAGTGGAAGATGCGCGCGTCTTTCATATAGCGGACACCGTAGGGAAGCTGGCAGTTCCACACTTCGTCCAATCGCCCTGCAATGGGCTTTTCTGCCACAACCCAGGCAAGTGAGGGCTGGTCTTCCTTGATGCCCCTTTCCCTGCCGGCAAGGTATTTTTCTTTCCACGACCGGAAGAAATCCCGCACCTCGGGGCAGTCGCGGGCAAAAATTACTCCGGAGTTGAAGTAAGTATCGTCTTCTGTTATATCGAAGCCCACCTGCCTGCAATGTGCGGCGATGTCTTTCTTTACCGCGATATCGCGCAGGGCGCAGTGATGGTCCAGACACAGCGCGAGAGGGAAGGATACGTCGTCTATGGCGTCCAGCGGGCCAAGGACGATGGTGTCTGTGTCGATATACAGAAAATCTCCCTGGATGTGCTCCCTCATTTCCGTTTTGAGGATGCGCGAGCGGAAATGCTTCGGAAGGTCCGCGCCCGGATCCGCCACTATCCACCGGTCCGGAAGGGCAAGAAGCGTTTTCCCGCTCCCTCCACGGGAGGGGAGCGCATCCATCGTGGCGTTGTCTGTAAGCACGCATACCTCTGCGCCCGGACAGTGGCGCCTCAGCGAAGTAAGCGACAGCATAAGCTGCTCTGCGTAGCAGTCGGAGCCGTCACTGACCAGGACATAAAGAATTTTGGTATTCATCGGATGCAAATGTATGGATTTTTTCCTTTTTTATGTACTTTTGCCTCCTGTCTATGGCTGAAACAATGAAACTTTCCGTCATAATTCCTGTTTATAATACGGAGGCTTACCTTCCCCGTTGTCTGGATTCCCTGCTGGCGGCGGCCCTTCCGGACGGTGCCCTCGAACTGGTGATTGTCAATGACGGATCCAGCGATGCTTCTGTACGCATTGCCGAAGCGTATGCGCAGCGCTTCCCCTGCATCCGGGTCATTTCCCAACCCAATGCCGGACTGAGCGCTGCCCGCAACAACGGTGCTGCCGCCGCTACGGGAGATTATCTGTGGTTTGTAGATTCAGACGACTACATTGCTCCCGGAGCATTGGAGAGCATTCTGGATGCCGTTTCCCGGCTCCGGCCGGAACTGCTTATGCTGGGCAGCGCCCGGGACCGTGGCGGAATCATCAAGGAGGACCGCTATTTTTCTTCTGTCCCCAAGGATCAGCTGCTCCCCGGCCGGGAGGTTATGCGAAGGGGACTTCTGCGTTCCGTCTGTTCTCCTTTTATCGTTATCCGGCGCGAGTATCTTCTGGCACAGGCGCTGCACTTCATGCCTGGCATCCTTCATGAGGACGAGGAATTTACGCCGCGTTTGCTTTATCCTGCCGGAAGGGTAGGCTTTTTGCCCCAAGTGTGCTACTATGCCTATGCCCGCCCCGGCTCCATTACCCGCCGGTCCAATCCCAGGCGGTCGTCGGACCTGCTGAAAGTGGCGGCGTCGCTGGACGGATATGCGGCGGATATCCCGGCCGGGGACAGGTATCTTTTCTCGCGCAGGATTACGGATGTGCTCAATATGGCCTTTAAACTGACGCGGGCGTATTCTCCTGAGGAAAGAAAGGCGTTTCAGGAAGAAATATACGGGAAGCGCGCACTGCTCGCGCACTTGACACGCTGCCGTATTCCCAAATTTGTGCTGGAAGGTGCGCTCTTACGTATTTTCCCTGCCCATAGCGTGCCCATTTATCATTGCCTGCAGAAAAGTGCCACGGCTTTCGGCCTGGGTGTGGAAAACATTTAGAGCAATCCCCGCGGAATGGCGAGGTCGAGCGTTTCCGCTTCGGCATCCAGCGCGAGGACCAGGTCTTCATGCAGCGGAATCAGCACTTCTCCGATGCGGATGCAGGGATTTCCCGGAATCCATTCCATGGCATCGATGATGCCCACCCTGCGGCCGTGATCGAAGAGGGTCCAGCCGGTAAAATCCTCCTCCTGCGCCTCCGTTCCGGCGTCGGCGGCAAATACGGCCCTGCCCACGAGTTCCCCTGCATCTTCCAGATTGTAGCAGCCGGTAAGATGCCAGACGGCGCGGCCGCTCCCTTTCGGGGTGGACCGTTCAATGAAAAAAGGAACCGGCAGTCCATCGAATTCGATGAATACCGGTTCCGTTGTGCTCATTTCCTGCAAGTTGAAGGTGGTGGATCCAGCGAGGACGTCACCTTCTTTGCCGTAGGCCTTGAGGATTTTGGCAATCTGCAACATTAGGCTTCTGCAGGAGCCTCGGCGGCCTCTTCGGCGGCGGGAGCCTCTTCGGCAGTCTGCTCTGCTTCGGCGGCAGCCTGGGCGGCGGCAAGTTCCGCAGCCTTGCGGGCGATGGCCTCCGCGCGGGCCTCGTTCACCTTGGCCTCTTCAGCCTTGGCGGCCTTGCGGGCCTCGATGGCGGCATTCTTGATGCCGGTCTTCTTGGCTTCGATCTTGGCGTCCCTCTCGGCCTTCCATGCATTCCACTTGGCGTCAGCCGCCTCCTGGGTCAGGGCTCCCTTCGCGACACCGCCGTCAAGGTGATGGCGGAGAAGGACACCCTCATAGGAGAGGATACGGCGGGCCGTCAGGGTAGGCTGGGCGCCGACCTTCAGCCACGCCAGGGCACGCTCGCCGTTGAGGACGATGCTGGCGGGGTTGGTGTTGGGATTGTACGAGCCGAGCTGCTCAATGAAACGACCGTCACGCTTTGCGCGTGCGTCTGCCACTACAATGTGGAAGAATGCGAAATTCTTCTTACCGTGGCGCTGTAAACGAATTTTAACAGCCATTGTGAATCTGTTATGTTTATAAAGTTAAACGGTTTACGCCCTACCCGAGGGCGGAGCGCAAAGGTAGTGATTTTTTAAGGATGTACAAAATTTTTTGATTTTTCATAAAAGTGTTGTACATTTGCAGTCCCAAGCGCGGTAGTGGTGAAATGGTAGACACGCTACTTTGAGGGGGTAGTGGGCATTGGCCTGTGTGAGTTCGAGTCTCACCTACCGCACGAGAAAGGGTGACGGGTAAGAAATTACCGGTCACCTTTTTTATCTCCCTCCTTCAGTGCAGGGGAGTCCAGAGCTGGGCGAAGAAGGGATTGACGCGGGCCTCGTCCTCCCAGTTCCAGGGGCGCGGATGGTCGCCGTACGGCCAGGGGAAGCAGTCGGGACACCAGTGCCCGCCCAGCAGCACCAGCCGCGGGGATGCCTTGAACACATGGCCGCGGGCGCATTTCCATTCCAGTTGCGTATCCCAGTCGCCGGGAGTCATCGTCTCCGAGAGGCATTCTCCGCCCCGGAAGGCCGCAGCCGCACGCATATCCTCAATGGTAAATTCCTCCATCGGCTTGTTTTCGTCATATCCATGATCGAGCAGTACCGCCTCGTCCGCAGGACGGGAGAGGTCGATGTGCTTCCAGTCGGGGATGGCCCGGTATGCTTCCAGGGAGCCATAGAAGGCCGCAATGCGGGTCTCGTCGCCCGTTTTGATCCAACTTTGCGTGCCCAGGCCTTTTTTGCGGGCCATCATCGCCATCGCCGCCTTGACCAGATGCGGAACGAGTCTGGCGGCTCCGGTCGCTTTGGCCATGCGGACGGCGGCGGGAACGGAGCGGCTGCGGCTCATCGTCCCGAAGTACTCCCGGATGGGGATATTTGCCCGGAAGTGGAGGTAATGTTCCAGTACATCGCCGTCCAGGTACCACATGCCGTGGAAGTTCCGGGTGGCAAACCACTTCGTCTCAAAAATCCGTTCCGGCGGGGGACAACCGATGGCCTCCATCAGCAGACATTCGAACTCATAATTGGTAATGCGGTATTCCGGCCCGGAACCTATGTTATAGTAGCGGTTCCAGAATTTGTCCGGAACCTCCTCACGGCATACCCGCTCCAGCAGGCGGCCGCTGTCCTCCACCGTCGCCCATTCCAGCACTCCGCGCAACGGAACATGGAACATGATGGGGTCGTAATTCTTCAGGATGGCCGGATAGAGGATGCCGGACTGCCGAAGGCTCACCCACCGTCGGATGCCGCTGTCGGTGAGGATGCGCTCGGCCATGACCTTCGTGACCCCGTAATGGTCGTATGCGGAAGCACAGACCGGGTCTCCGGCCCGCCCCCAGTGCAGGGGTTCACGGCGGTCCCCCATCTGTGCTACGGAACCGATATACACTACCCGGGGCTGGCGGTCGCCCTGTGCGAGCACGGCATCCCGGATATTCTCCGCCGCCCCGATATTGATTTTCCGGGTGGCTTCGGGCAGGTGGTCCGCCTTCGGGCTTACCAGCCCCCCGGCATGAAGTACGATATCGCTGCCTGCCACGCCGCGCAGCACGTCGTCATACCGGCACAGGTCGCCCCAGATGACCTCGATGCCGTCCCCGTAGCGGCCAAGTTCACGGCGGTTTTTCTTCGAGTCGCGCGCCAGCACGCGGACATGGTAACGCTCCGGATACTTTAATAGTTCCAGCAGACCGGCGGAGCCCATCGTTCCGGTGGCGCCGGTAAGGAATACGGTTGTTTTTTTCATCAGGCAAATCCAATCAGGCCCGCCAGCGCTCCCGCCAGCAGGATTTTAACGGTAGCGTTCTTGAAATGCAGGGTGGCCGTCGCGGAGAGTGCGAACAGGACCCAGCTCTTCCAGGAGGCGAAATTCTCTTCGAGGACCTGGAAGGAAGCCGCGCCGCCGCCCCACTGTATGCGCACCATCAGCCCCAGCGCAGCGGCGCCGATCAGCCCTGCCACGACGGGCTTGAGCGCCGAGAGGACCCGCTGGAATACCGGCGTTTCGTGGGCACGGGCGTAAAAGTGCACAATCAGCGTCATCATGATAAAGGAAGGCAGGACGACTGCCAGCGATGCCGCCGCCGACCCGAGGGTGGAGAGCGCGACATCCGCCCCCGCGTTCCGCAGCACCGCATAGCCCGTATAGGTCGAGCAATTCAGTCCGATGGGCCCCGGGGTCATCTGCGAAATGGCCGCGATATCGGTAAACGTCGCCTCGGAAAGCCAACCGCGCGCCATGACGATTTCGCTTTGAATCAGCGACATGATGGCATATCCGCCGCCGAAGGTGAAAATGCCGATAAAGAAGAAACTCCAAAAGAGTTGCAGGATCAGCATCAGGTAATCGCTCATTGCCCGCTCCTCCTTTGCAGCAGCATTCCCGTGGCGGCCGCGATGACAATCACCGTCAGCAAGATATATGCGGGCGAGATATGCAGCAGGGCGACCCCCGCCATCGTGCCGAAACTCAGCAAGAGTTTCCACCAGTACGCACCGCCCGCTCTGAGCAACTTGACGGTATAGCCGGCAATCAGCCCGACCGCGACCGGCCGCACACCGGAAAAAATGCGTTCCACGAGCGGATATTCCGAAAAGCCCGTAAAAAATACCGCAATCAGCAGGATAATCAGGAACGGCGGGAGGATACAGCCGAAGGTCGCGGCGACGCTGCCGGCAAATCCGCGCAGCCGGTACCCCGCAAAGATGGCCATGTTGACGGAAATCAGGCCCGGAGCGCTCTGGGACAGCGCTACGATGTCAGGCATGTCGGTCTCGGGAATCCATTTCCTGCGCAATAACTCATCCTCGATGGCGGGCAGCATCATATAGCCGCCCCCGATGGTGAATGCACCGATTTTATTGAACACGAGGAAGAGTTCCCCCAGCGAAACTTTTTGCATACAGGAAACAAAGGTAAGGAAAATATCAAAAAAACCGCAATTCGTTGAGAATTACGGCTTTTTGCTCCCCTTCTAGGACTTGAACCTAGGACCCCCTGATTAACAGTCAGGTGCTCTAACCAACTGAGCTAAAGAGGAGTGTTAACTCCCTTTTGGGGCTGCAAAATTAATATAAATTCTTATCTTTGCAAAAAGAAATTGATTTTTTTTGCCATGCGCAAGATTCTTTCCCTTCTCCTCGGATTGTTTTTTCCTGTGTTCCTTTTGTCGGCGCAGCCGGATATCCGGGGCGCGTTTATCATCATGACCATGCCCTACACGGATGAGGGAGCGGTCGACCATGAAGTCCTTTCCGCCGAGGCGGCCTATCTTGACGATTGCGGCGTTTCGGGTATGCTGTATGCTTCCGACCATCATCTCGTCTCCCTGGAGGAATGGAAGAAAGGGCTGCTGACGGTCATCGGAGTCATGAAGGACAGGAAGGCGGTCCTGGGCGCCATCTGCAATGCGGAGACGACGGAAGAAATGGTGGAGCGCTGCCTGTTTGCGGAAAGGGCCGCAAAGAAGGCGAAAATGACGAATTTCGTCCTCTTCGGCCGTCCCGCGGACAATCTCAAGACGCTTTCCGGGCTGCTGGAATCCCTGAATACCATCGGCGAGGCGATCCATACCCCCTATATCTATCAAACCTGGCTGCACGGAAAATTCCCGAGCATCCCCGCTTCGGAGATGGCTGCCCTCGCCCGCAAATATCCGGGCGTCTTCGGCTATGTGAAGTGTGAAGTGCCGGGTACCGGTGTCAATCAATACATCGCACAGATGAACGCCCACCGGCCGGATGTTAAGTCCGTTTTCAGTGCCTGGGGCAGTTGGCAGTGGCTTTATCAGTGGCGTCAGTTCCATACTGACGGCATCATTTCCCAGCGTCCTGCCTACGCGGATGTGTACGCGAAAATCTGGAAGGAAATGGAAAAGGGCGATCCGGACGGGAAGGTGGACCCCGCCTTCGCCGCGGTGCTCTCGATGCTGATGCTGCGTTCCTCCGTTAGTGCGCCGGATGAGCATCGCAGTTACCATCTCTACATCCTTTGCAAGCGCGGGGTTTTCAAGAACAGGGTCTCCCGCGTCAAGGACGAGAAAGATCCCCGGGGCTGGCATCTGCACACCCAGGAATTGACGCCGGAACAAATCGCCGAGATTGAAATGCGCTATGCAGCCCTTCAGAAAGCCATTTAATCCGTATGGAAGCGGAACTGCGAAAATTCATTAAAGACCAGTTGTCGGTCTGGCCGCTGGCCGCTGCGAACTTCCGGGCCGTCAAACGGGCGAAAACCAAGCCGCTGGAACTCGGCATTCCCGGCTGCGCCGTGCAACTCAATCCCTGCCGCATCGCTTCGTCCACGGCCGATGTCAGCGCGGAGGCCATCGCCGCGCGTCCCTGTTTCCTTTGTACGGAGCACCGCCCCCCGGAGCAGTTCCACCTCCCTTTTGACGGCCGGAAATCCCGCAGTTATCACATTCAGCTGAACCCTTATCCGGTGTTCCCGGACCATCTGGTCATTGCCCGGGACGACCATGTCCCCCAGGCCATCTGGCACCATCTCCCGGATATGCTCGATTTTGTGCGGAGGTATCCTTCCTTTGCGGTTTTCTATAACGGACCGCTGAGCGGAGCGTCGGCGCCCGACCATCTGCATTTCCAGGCCTGCCCGCGGCAGCGGCTTCCGCTGGTCTGTGCGGCTGATGATTTCTTGGGGCAGGAGCCCTCGCCGCTTGTGCGGCTCAAGGATGCGTCGCTTTTCCATTTTTCCGGGTACACGACCGGCGTTTTCGTCTTGCGGGCCGCCACTTCCAAATCGCTCACCAAACTTTTTTATCGTCTGCTTGAATGCAGTCCGAAGAACGCGGATGAGGGGGAGCCGCGCTTCAATGCCTACTGCTGGTTCGTGCAGGGGGAGTGGCGGGCATGCGTCGTCATGCGATCGGAAAAGCGTTCGCATCATTATACGGCGGAAGGGGAAGAACATCTGACGATCAGTCCCGGGGCGGTCGATATGGCCGGGATTTTCATTACCCCCTTCAAGGAAGATTTTGAAAAGGTGTCGGACGCGCAAATCCGCGATATGCTTGCGGAAGTCTCCGTCAGCTCCGATACGGAAGCCATGATCCTCCACCGGCTCACCCGTACCCAGCCGACGCTGGACGTAGGCATCGTCTCCGGAGATGAAATCTGCTTTGAAATCATTTCCGACGGTGCCGGTCCCCAGCGGGTGACGCTCTATGACGGGCGTATCAATTATAACGGGATGCTTTATGACGAACTGGTCTTTGACGCCATCACCCGCTCCACCCTTTTCGCCGAACCTTCCTTTATTCTCTATGGTGTCACGATCGGCATCGGATTCCATTGGGAACGGAAAGTGGACCTGAAGTTCGCCGGCTCCCTGCACCTGCGGATTTCCGACGGAAAGATCGTCGCGGTGAACCGCATCGGACTGGAGGACTATCTGCTCAGCGTCATTTCCTCGGAAATGAAATCTTCGGCATCGCTCGAACTGCTCAAGGCGCATGCGGTGATTTCCCGCAGTTGGGTACAGTGCAACCTGGGCCGGCACGAGGGCTACGACGTCTGCGCCGACGACCACTGCCAGCGCTATCAGGGCCTGACGATGGCAGTCGGCGAAAAGGTGCGCACCGCCATCGACGAGACCTGGGGCCAGGTGCTCCGTTATGACGGTTTTGTCTGTGATGCGCGCTATTCCAAATGCTGCGGAGGCCGTACCGAACGCTTCAGTACCTGTTGGGAAGAGACGGATGCGCCCTGGCTCCCGTCGGTGCCCGATACGGTCCCGGGCAGGCTGCAGCCTTTCTGCAACTGTTCGGACAAACATATCCTGGCCCAGGTGCTCAATGACTACGACCTGGAAACCGCCGATTTCTTCGAGTGGGAAGTGAGTTACGGCAGGGAGGAACTTTCGGCGCTCGTCCGCCGCAAATCCGGGACCGATTTCGGGGTGGTTACCGCACTCGTGCCCGTGGAACGCGGACCTTCAGGCCGCATCAAGTATCTGCGTGTCGAAGGGACGAAGGGCAGCGCCACCTTTGGAAAGGAACTGGAAATCCGGCGCCTCCTGAGCGAAAGCCATCTCAAGAGTTCCGCTTTCGATATCCGCTGGGAAGATGACCGGGTGACGCTGCACGGCCACGGCTGGGGCCACGGCGTGGGTCTCTGCCAGATCGGGGCTGCCGTAATGGCGGAAGAAGGGTACGGCTTCCGGGAAATCCTTGCCCATTATTATCCGGGAACCGATGTCTATGCATAATTCTCCCTGGGCCTGGGTGCCCAGCCTCTATTTTGCGGAAGGCCTGCCCTACGTAATTGTGAACGTCCTCTCCGTGACCCTCTTCAAGCGTCTCGGAATGCCCAATGCGGAACTGGCCCTATATACGAGCCTGCTTTATCTGCCCTGGGTGGTCAAACCGCTCTGGAGCCCGGCGGTGGACGTGCTCCGCACCAAACGCTGGTGGATTCTCTCGATGCAGGCGCTACTGGCGGCTGCGCTGCTCTTTCTCGCGCTGAGCGTGCCTTCCCGCTGCTATGCGCTCATGCTCACCCTGTTCTGGCTTACGGCCTTTGCCTCGGCGACGCACGATATCGCCGCCGACGGTTTCTACATGCTGGCGCTGGACGCGCACGCCCAGTCGTTGTTCGTCGGGATCCGAAGCACCTTCTACCGCATATCGACGGTTTTCGGACAGGGCGTGCTGGTGGTGATGGCCGGCGTGTTGGAGACACGTCTGGGAAATATTCCCCGCGCCTGGGAAATGACGCTGCTGGGATGCTCCGTACTGCTGTTCGTGTTTTTTGTATGGCACCGTCTGTCGCTTCCCGCACCGGAAGCGGCGGTTGCCCGGGCAACGGGAAATGCGGCGCTGAAGGATATAGGCCGCAGTGTCGTGAGTTTTTTCCGCAAGCCCGGCGTCGGCGTAGCGATGCTTTTCCTCCTGCTGTTCCGTCTTCCCGAGGCGCTTTCCGTTAAAATGCTGACCCCTTTCCTGCTGGATCCGCCCGAAGCGGGCGGACTGGGCCTCAGTACGGCGGATTCCGGCCTGGTCTATGGTACGGTGGGGGTGATCGCGCTCACGGCGGGCGGTATCCTCGGCGGGCTCGCAGCGGCGCGTTTCGGCCTCAGGCAATGTCTCTGGCCCATGGCCCTGAGCCTGGCGCTGCCCTGTTCCGTTTACCTCTATATGGCACTTTGCCAGCCGGCTTCGCTCTGGGTCGTGTACCTTTGCGTGGCGGCGGACCAGTTGGGATACGGTTTTGGTTTCACCGCCTATATGCTCTATATGATTTATTTCTCGGACGGCGAATTCAAGACCTCGCACTATGCGCTCTGTACGGCGTTTATGGCATTGAGTATGATGCTGCCCGGGATGGTGGCGGGTTATTTGCAGGAGAAACTGGGCTATACGGGTTTCTTCTCGCTGGTGATGGTGCTCTGCCTCGCGACCGTAGCCGTTACCTTTATGATTAAAGTGAATCCGGAATATGGGAAAAAGAATCCTCGCTAAAACTGCCTTGCTGGCGCTGTCTTTGCTGTTTTTTGCGCCGATGGCGGGTGCTGTCGTCAAACCCGGGGTGGAGGTGTTGCGCGACCGCGGCTTCGCGCCCCTGCAGGGGAAGCGCGTGGGACTGGTGACCAACCCCAGCGGGGTGGACCGTCAGTTGGTCCCGACCATCGAAATCCTGAAAAACGCCCCCGGCGTGCAACTGGTTGCACTTTTTGCTCCGGAACACGGGGTGCGCGGCGATATCTGGGCCGGCGGCAAGGTGGAGAGCGGCGTGGATGCCGCTACGGGGCTGCCCGTCCATTCCCTTTACGGCGCCACCCGCAAGCCCACCCCGGAAATGCTGCGGGGGCTGGACGTGGTGGTCTATGACATACAGGATACCGGAACGCGCTCTTATACCTTTATCAGCACCCTCGGACTGGTTATGCGCGCGTGTGCGGAGCAGGATATCGCCGTGCTGGTGCTGGACCGTCCCAACCCGCTCGGCGGACTGAAAATCGAGGGCCCGTATGTCACGGAGGGCTATTTCTCCTTCATCAGCCAGTATGCCATTCCCTATGTGTACGGCCTGACGCCCGGCGAAGTGGCGCTGCTGATCAACGAAGAGGGATTGAACCGCGGACAGAAAGGAAACGAACCGGCGCTGAAATGCCGTCTGGAAGTCATCCCGATGGAAGGCTGGGAGCGCTGGATGCGGTACACGGACACGGGCCTGCCCTGGGTGCTGCCTTCTCCGAACATTCCCTCTCCGCAAAGCGCCATCGCTTATCCTGCGGCAGGGCTGGTGGGGGAGTTCTATCATTATCTGCAGATCGGCATCGGCTATACCCTGCCTTTCCAGGTCTTTGCGGCTTCCTGGATCGATGCGGATGCGCTGAAAGCCCGGCTGGACAGTTATGCCCTGCCCGGGACGGCCTGGCGTGCGATTCACTACAAGCCCTTTTCGGGCGGCAGTGCGGGTAAGGTGATTCAGGGTGTGCAGTTCTTCTACACCGATTATGAGGCGGCCTCGCTTACGCTGACGCAGTTCTATGTGATGCAGGCGGTCTATGAACTTTACGGTAAGTCCCCGTTTGAACTTTCTGCGGAGCGCTTGCCTTCCTTCAATAAGGTAACGGGCGGGAATGCCGTCTCTACGGCTTTCTCCAAGCGCCTGAAGGTGGCGGATATCCTGGAATACTGGAACAAGGACGTGGAGGACTTCAAGCGTCTTCGCGCACCGTATCTTCTTTATCAATAAGAGAATAGAGCGTCTTGAGCGTCTTGTCCGGGCCGGATGAAAAGAGGGCCGTGCCCGGATGGGCGTCGTCGGTGGGTATCCCCGCGTCGGAGAGCACCTGGACCAGCCTGCGCGCTACGGCCGGGGCCGGGTCGATGAAGCGGATGCCGGAATAGCCGTTTTGCGCGGCCACCTTACGCATCGTTTCCAGCAGGAAGGGATAATGCGTACAGCCGAGCACGATGGTGTCGGCGCCCGCCTCCAGCAGGGGAAGCAGGCTCTCGGCGCACGCCTTTTCGGCTTCCGGTCCTTCCAGGATGCCGTTTTCCACCAGTTCGACGAAGCCGCTGCCGGTGTGCTCGACGATGCGTACGCCGCCTCCGTAGCGTCCTTTCGTAATCAGGTATTTCGAGGCTTTGAGCGTGCCTGCGGTGGCCAGTACGCCGATAACGCCGCTCCGCGTGCCCAGGGCCGCAGATTTTACCGCCGGTTCCATCCCGATGAAAGGCAGCGGAAACTGTTCGCGCAGGCGGGCGATGGCCGCCGCGGTGGCGGTGTTGCAGGCGACGACGACGGCATCCGCGCCGTTTTCGCGGAGCCATTCCGTTATCTGTGTACAGCGTCCGATGATGAAGTCCGCCTCTTTGTCGCCGTAAGGACAGAAGGCGTTGTCAGAATAATATACGTATCGCGCGCGCGGGAGAAGTTTCCGGATTTCCCGGAAAACCGAAAGTCCGCCAGCGCCGGAATCCAGGATGCCGATGACCGCCATCAGTAACTCAGTTTGACGTATTTACGCCAGAGGAAATGCCAGACGCGGGAGACGGGAATCCAGAGGACTTCGGAAGGGAAGCGGCCCAGATAATGCAGGTTGCGCCGGAGCCCTTTTCCGCTGCCGGACTTCTTCCGCCCTATGCCGAAGTTGCCCTCGCTGAGAATCTCGGCAATCAGTTTGCGGCCACGGCGCCGCGCAGGGCGGTAGGGAAGTGTTGCGTCGTCCATCCCGAAAAGGTCCGAAAGGATGTAACTTACTTCCGCGGCGATGCCTCCGAGCCCGAGCCTCCTTAGATCGAGACGGGCCGTCTCTCTCTGCTCAGGCGTCAGGGCCAGGACGACATAGTAGTAGTCCCAGATGTGGCGGAGCCCCACGCCGCCGTTCAGGACGTGGCGCAGGATATGCGCCATCAGGTAGATGGCATTGAAAGGTGCGTCAGGGGCAGGGTAGCCCCGTCCGGGCACTTCGGCGCGCATACAGGCGTCCTTGCGGGCTTCGAAGTATTTTTGAAGGCGCCGGTTGCTCCGGGGGTTGTACATCCGTACCGGGATGAAGTGCGCTTCCACGGTCAGGTGCGGGAAAAAGCCCACCTTGCACTCGTGATAATAGATGTTCCATATTCTGTATTGCCTGCGCAGGGTGCGGATGATTTCCTTTCGCCCGCCATCGACCCATACGTCGATGTCGCCGCACTGCCGCAGCAGGGGGGCGGGATAAAAACGGAAGGCGAGACCTTCGCCTTTGAGAAAGGTACAGCGGAATCCGAAATCGCCGAGCGTCCGGGCCACCCGGCGGTTATGGTCTTCGTACACCTCGCACATAATGGCGATTTTCTCCTTCTTGTCCTTCCATTTTGCAACGATGTCAGGATTGGTCAGCTGCTCTGCGGGAACGGTTTCCAATGCCCGGTATGTGACACCGAGTATGGCCTGTTTGCAGGCTTCAGCATACAGTCGTTTCCACACCGATTCGCTGGGCGGCGTGGAAAAGCGGTCCAGTTTCCCGATTGAAATCTGTATGAGCTCCCGCAGCCGGTCCACGCCCTACTTTTGAGGCGTGATCATGACGCATCGGCTGAACTGGGGATCGCCCAGAAACATCGTATCTACACCGCCCTTATAATCGGCGATGAGCCGGTCGGCGGGGACGCCGAATTTTTCGACGAGAATCTTTATGACTGCATCGCTGCGTTTCCGGGAAAGCTGCTGGTTGTAGGCGGGCGAAGCCGTCTGGACGTCGCAGTAACCGGTGACCCGGTACTTCGTGTCCGGGGTCGCCTTGATGAATTCGGCTACAGTAGCGATTTTCGCTGTTTCGACGGCGCTGATGTCCGCTTTGCCAATCGTAAAGTTGATGTGCGACCAAGTGTCCGGAATCTGCAGGATGCCGCTGCCGGCGGCACGCTCCGCCAGGGCGCGGCCCCGTGCGAGTTCCTGCTCGTATTGTTCGCGGTAGCGCTGCAGTTCTTTGGCATTGGAGGCCGTGTTCTTATCATAATAGCGGACGGTGGAAACGCTGCTAACCTCACGCCACACATCATCGCTGGGACCCGAGAAACGCCAAGTCAAGCCTACGGACGCCCCGATGATGCCGTCCAGGGGGAAGTTGATCTTAAAGTGCGCGAAATCGGGTTCGTTGTCACGGGTCTCGCCGTCAAATTTGTCGGAGACGATTTTTCCCCGGATGTCAATGTTCAGGTCCAGATTCTTCGTCAGGGTGAAACTGTTGAGCCATCCGGCATTGAGGCTGGGGCTAAGGTAAGTCCTGCCGGCCGCTTTCAGAGGGTCCGGCAGATTTTCGGGGAATTGGTAGCCGAAACTGCCGAGAATGCCGCCGCCCGCATACAGGATGGTATGCCAGATGCGGTCCTCTTTATATCCGCCGATGGCGTTGCACAGATCTACCATCGCCACCAGATAGAACCCATAGGTCCAGGTGGACTGTTTATAATACCATTTCCCGTTGGGGTCGTCCACAGTCAGGTAAGGATTATCGGACCACTCCCTGTACAATGCGTTTCCCCATTCCTCGGTGTCGAGTTCCGGGTGGTAGCGCTGCCACAGTCCCTTCATCTTTGCGAAGTCCGTGCCGAGTTTAAGTCCGAATGCCGGCGTGATCCATTTTGCCACTTCCAGATTGACCGCAGGGAAACTGATCCAGTCTGCCGGCTTCAGGTATTTGTCGTTTTCGCCCAGGTATATCTGCGCGCCGATTCCCGCCCCCAGGGACCAGCCGTCCCCGGCGCGGTAGATGCGTGTAGAATGGACATTATAAGTGGTTGTAGTGACGACTTTTCCATTTTCGTCACTGATTTCCTTCACCTCCTGCAGGGTGTTGGATTTGTCCTGTCCCGCTGCAAACGCGCAGCCCGCGGCAAGGGTGATGAGGGACACGAGAAACTTTTTCATATACCGGGAGTTACTTTACAAGGGTGGAAATAAGGACAAGACCGTTGTCCGCGCCGTCGTTGCGGCATTCAAGTTGTGCGGGGGAGACACCCAGCCCGCCGGTGAGCGCATGGAATACCGTCCGGGTGCCTTCTGCCGTGCCGTGGATGCCGTATCGGGTGTTAGGGGTGGATTTGATGGCCTGTGCAGCGGCCATCAGGTCGATTTGCGCAGCCTTTCCGATGGTCTTCCCCTGATCGGAGAGGCTGATGCGCAAAGTGATGGGGATGCTGCTGAAAACGGCCGATGAGGCGGCAGCCTCCAGTGCGTCGTTCTCGGCGGACAGCGCTTCGACCTTGCGCTCAAGTTCCTTGAGTTCCGCTATTCCCGCCCCGTTGCCTTTGTCGTTATAACGTTCGACGGTGACATCCTCGATGTCCCGGAATTTACACTGCGGAAGAGGGCCGAAAGTGAAACGCAGTCCGGCGGTCAGGCTGATGGCGCCGTCCACTTTTTTGCGTTGGACCTCTCCGTCAAAGTTGTCTCCGGTAATCAGTCCGCGCAGACTCACCAAGGCATTCAGCCGGTCCGTCAGGCGGAAACTGTTGACCAGACCCATGTTGAAGGTCGGTTCAAAATAGGTGACGGGATCCCCGAAAACTTTGTCAAAGCCCATCAGTACTCCGCCGCCGAGCAGCAGGGAGGCATGATAGACACGGAACGGGTTATAACCGGCAAACAGGTTGTCCAGATTCAGAACGGCGTCGATGTGCGGATTCAGGCACCAGGCGCTCTGGAGCAGGGCGTCCCTCCCGGAACTCACTCTCTTGTCCGTTGCAAAATGACCGAGGTCTGCATCCATGAGCAGAGGCACGGCCCCTTTCATTTGATTCACCCCCAGCGTGACCCCTATCCCGAAGACTGGCGAGAAATTCCTGATGACAAAGAGGTTGAAAGCGGGGGCTGTCCGCTCTCCAAAGGAGGCCAGATTGTCATCGTCGCCGAGGTAGTAATTTGCGCCGGCTTCGATGCCGACCGCCCAGTTGGGCTGGAACCGATAGGCTTTCACGGGTTCTTTGAATTCCTTTCGGGTAATGATTACGCGTCCATTTTCATCGCTGGTTTCTTCTACGGTCACCTTTGCGTTTTGTGCGAGGAGGGCCGGAACGGACAGCGATGCGGTCACGGCAACCGACAAAATTCGTTTGAACGTCATATACATATGATGTGTTTATATCGTGCAAAAATAAGCATTATTTTTTGCAGGACAAAACGGAATTCCTTATTTTTGCCGAATCGTTACAATATCTAACATGGAGAGCCGATGACGACGACATCCGAACAAGTAAAAGCTCTGCATCAGCGTATGGAAACGCTGGGGAGGTGTCTTTGACATCGCCGGGAAACGTGCAGAATTAACAGAAAAAGAACAAAAGAGCCAGGACCCCTCCTTCTGGGATGATCCGAAGGCCGCCGAAGCCTTTCTCAAGCAGACGGCGGCCCTGAAAACCTGGGTGACCGCCTTCGAAAAGGCGGATACCGCCTGCTCGGACGTCGATGTCCTGATGGAGCTCGAGCCGGAAGGGGAGGAGGTCGATGCGGCCTATGCCGCGGCGGTAAGTGCGGTGGAGGACCTTGAACTGCGCAATATGCTCGGCGAGGAAGGGGACAACCTCGGCGCCGTGCTGACCATCAACAGCGGCGCGGGCGGTACGGAGGCCAATGACTGGTCTGCGATGCTGATGCGGATGTATATGCGCTGGGGCGAGCGGAACGGCTACAAAATGACCGTCACCGAAGAACTCGAGGGCGACGAGGCCGGCATCAAGAGCGCTACGGTACAGTTCGAGGGCGATTATGCCTACGGTTACCTGAAGGCTGAAAGCGGGGTGCACCGCCTGGTGCGCATCTCCCCGTTCAATGCACAGGGAAAGCGCCAGACCACCTTCTCGTCGATTTTTGTCTATCCCCTCGTGGACGACAGCATCAACATCGAAATCAACCCCTCCGATATCGAGTGGGATACCTTCCGCAGCGGGGGCCACGGCGGCCAGAACGTGAACAAGGTCGAGACCGGCGTGCGCGTACGGCACCTGCCTACGGGCATCACTGTCGAGAATACGGAAACCCGCAGCCAGCAGGACAACCGTCAGAACGCCCTCCGCATCCTGAAATCCCGTCTTTACGATATCGAACTGAAGAAACGCCAGGCTAAACAGGCCGAACTGGAAGGGCAGAAGAAGCGTATCGAGTGGGGGTCGCAGATCCGCTCCTACGTACTGCATCCCTACAAAATGGTCAAGGACCTGCGCACGGGTTATGAGACCGCCGATACGCAGGGAGTCCTGGACGGCGATCTCAATGCGTTCATGAAAGAGTTTTTAATGCAGAAATAATCACATTTTGATACAACCCACCCAACGGTGGTGGCAACACCCAGCCCACGGTAGTGGAGCTTACCGGGATAGCCCTCAATGAGCATGAAATCACCCTTGAGAAGGGCGGGAATAAAGTTCTGGAGGTACAGTTCACCTCGGAGAATGCCACTAATAAGCTTCTTACCTGGGCAAGTTCCAACACATCCATAGTAACTGTCACGGACGGAATCGTCGTTGGCGTGGCTCCCGGCTCTACCGAGATTATTGTCAAATCGGGCAACTTCACTGACAAGTGCAGGGTAACGGTTGTCATTTCAGCCACAACTCTGGACCTGGACCAGACTGAACTCTCATTGTCTCCTGGTGAGACCGCTACCCTCAAGGCAACGGTGTTGCCGGAAGATTCAACGGATGAGGTAGAGTGGTCCTCGTCAGATGAGGCCATAGCAACTGTTAAAGATGGCGAGGTTGAACCAAAGGAGGATTACAGTTGGTCAACCTATAAATGGGGCACAAGTTCCTCGAATCTGACAAAGTACAATACCCTTAGTTCGAATGGTACTGTAGACAACAAGACCGTTCTGGACCCGGAGGACGATGTGGCTCGCGTAAAACTCGGTGGCAGTTGGCGTCTGCCAACGGACGCTGAGTGGACGAATCTTATAGAAAAGTGCACTTGGGTCTGGACAGACAACTATAACGGCACCGGAGTAAGCGGAAGAATTGTCACCGCCACCAACGGCAACAGCATCTTCCTTCCCGCCGCTGGTTCATTGCTTGCAGTAATGGCTTGAATGGGCGACGCCCACGGCACGGCCGAAGGTCGTCGAAAACTAAAACCTTCATTTAATTTGCAGAAGTTGGCGGTTTTGGCTATTTTTGTAGGAAAGGATTGGAGGTATGGGGACGCAACAAGAACTGAAGATTTTCGGAGATAAACAGATCCGCACATACTGGGACGATGTTCAGGAGAAATGGTTCTTCTGCATTAATGATGTGGTGGGGGTTTTAACGGACTCCCCGGATCCTGCTGACTATCTTAAGACACGTAGAAAGCGCGATAAAGAACTTGATGAATTCGTGAGGGGGTCAAATTGTCCCCCCCACGGCTTTGTTTCTTCGGATGGAAAGCATCATTCAGCGCGTTGCATGGACCTTCAAGGAATATTTCGCATAGTACAGTCCATCCCTTCCAAGAAAGCCGAACCCTTCAAACGCTGGCTTGCCCGGGTAGGGGCAGAGAGGATTCATCAGATGCAAGACCCGGAGTTGGGGATTCAGCAGTCTTTGCAGGACTATAAGCGTTTGGGGTATTCCGACAACTGGATCAATCAGCGCCTGAAAAGCATCGAAATCCGCAAAGACCTTACCGACCAGTGGAAAGCCCACGGTGTGGAGGAAGGAACCGGATATGCTACCCTTACCGATATCATCTATTATACCTGGGCCGGTCTTACAGCGCGGGAATACAAGCATTTGAAAGGTCTGAAACAGGAAAATCTCCGGGACAATATGACCAATGAGGAATTGGTCATGAATATGCTCGCAGAGTTGACAGCCACCAATATTACCAAGGAGGAGCATCCTGGGACCATGTCGGAGCATGCCCGCGTTGCTGATCGCGGCGGTTCGGTCGCCAAAGTGGCAATGGAAGCTTTCGAGAAGCAAACCGGGAAACGATTCCTTGAGTCACAACAACCCCGGCTGGAATTGGATGACACTAATCCAGAACAATGAACAAATTAACATCACAATAATGGCAGCAGAATTCAAGTACGCCCCGATGTTCCAGTTGGGCGAAGACACGACCGAATATTATCTCATTCCCGGTTCCGAAAAGCTGGTAAAAACGGTCAAACTGGGAGACAAAACCCTTCTGGAAGTTTCGCCGGAAGCCCTTACCCTGGTTGCTCGGCAGTCCTTCCATGACTGTCAGTTCATGCTTCGCCGCTCCCATAATGAGCAGGTGGCAAAGATCCTGACGGATCCCGGGGCATCTGAAAACGACAAGTACGTTGCCCTGCAGTTCCTGCGCAATGCGGAAACGGCCGTGAAGGGCGTCCTCCCTTTCTGCCAGGATACGGGTACGGCCATCATCCACGCCGAGAAGGGTCAGGCGGTATGGACAGGGTTCGAGGACGAAGAGGCCCTCTCGAAGGGCGTGTTCGAGACCTATACGCAGGAGAACCTCCGCTATAGCCAGAACGCTCCCCTGGACATGTATAACGAGGTGAATACCAAGTGTAACCTGCCGGCGCAGATAGATATCGAAGCCACGCAGGGCGGCGAATACCGTTTTGTCATGGTGGCAAAGGGCGGCGGGTCCGCCAACAAGACCTACTTCTATCCGATGACCAAGGCCACCATCCAGAATGAAGGGACACTTCTCCCGTTCCTGGTGGAGAAGATGAAAACGCTGGGAACCGCAGCCTGCCCGCCTTACCACATCGCCTTCGTGATCGGCGGCACCTCGGCGGAGAAGAACCTTCTTACGGTGAAGCTCGCCAGTATCAAATATTACGACAATCTGCCCAAGACCGGTGATGAAACAGGTAGGGCCTTCCGCGACATTGACCTTGAGGAAAAACTTCTGAAGGAAGCGCAGAAGATAGGCCTGGGCGCACAGTTCGGCGGCAAATACCTGGCCCATGACATCCGCGTGGTGCGCCTGCCGCGCCATGGCGCCAGCTGCCCCATAGGCATGGGCGTAAGCTGCTCTGCGGACCGCAATATCAAGTCCAAAATCAACGCCGGCGGCGTGTGGATCGAGAAGCTGGACACCAACCCCTCCGAACTCATCCCGGAAGAATTCCGCCGTCCCGGCGAGGGGCCCAAGGGCATCGAAATCGACCTGGACAAGGGTATCGACGCCGTGCGCGCCGAACTTACCAAGTACGCAGTGGGCACCCGTGTCAACCTTAGGGGCACCATCATCGTGGCCCGTGATATTGCGCATGCCCGCCTCAAGGCCCGCCTCGATGCGGGAGAAGGACTGCCGCAGTATTTCAAGGACTATCCGGTGCTGTATGCGGGGCCTGCCAAGACCCCTGAGGGCTATCCTTGCGGGTCGATGGGCCCTACCACCGCCAACCGCATGGACCCGTATGTGGATGAGTTCCAGCAAAACGGTGCATCCCTCGTCATGATTGCAAAAGGCAACCGCTCCAAGGTGGTCACCGACGCCTGCCAGAAGCACGGCGGCTTCTATCTCGGGACCATAGGAGGCGTGGCCGCAATCCTTGCTCAGGACTGCATCAAGAGTATCGGGTGCGTGGAATATCCGGAACTGGGGATGGAGGCGGTCTGGAAAATCCGGGTGGAAGATTTCCCGGCGTTCATCCTTGTGGATGACAAGGGCAATGACTTCTTCAAGGCGTTCTGATGTCTCGTCTCTTCCGGGTGTTGCTGACGGCGGCGGCATCGCTTCTGCTGCTGTTCCTGCTGCTGTTGGGGGCCGTACAACTTTTTCTCGGTTCCGGGAAGGCGGATGCGCTCGTCGCGAAACTGCTCCGGGAGAATATCGACGCCCGGGTCACGTATGCAGATCTGCATGTGTCCGTCCTCAAGCGCTTCCCGCGGATTTCGCTGCGCCTGGACAGCCTGGACATCACCTACCCCCATACCCGTTATGCCGCGTTTGACCGCGCCGCCGTGCGGAGCCGCCTGCTCGATGCGGGCCGCTCGGAGGAAAGCGACACCCTGCTGCATCTGGGAAGCCTGCGCTTTTCGCTGAATCCCTGGCCGCTGCTTGCCGGGCGCTTGCGCGTGCGTTATGCCCTGCTGGAGGATCTCCGCTTGTATGCCCATGCCTATGACGATTCGACGGCCAACTGGCAGGTGCTGCCGCCTTCTGAAAAGAAGTCTTCCTCCCTTCCGTCAGTTTCGCTGGGATTTTTGTCGTTGAAGGGGCGTAATGCATTGGTTTACACGGCACAGCGGGATACGGTCTTTATTGCGGGCGCGCTGCGTTCGCTCGAAGCCTCATCCGATTTTCATGTCGGGGGCGGAGCGTTCCGTGTCCGGAATACCTCGCTGGAAGTGGATTCCCTGTTCCTGCATGGCCGTATTCCGGCCGACACCCTTGCCTTCGGGCTGCAGCGGCTGGCGCTTTCCGAGCCCAGGCCGCAGGTGTTCGATGTGGCGCTCAATGCCCGGGCGATGCTCCTGACCAATGCGCTGGGGCGCTTGAAAGTACCCCTCAATGCAAGGGGCCGCATCGGGCTTAGGCAGACGGGCGGCTGCATGGAATGTGATGTGGAACGCCTGTCCGGCCGTGTCGCACATATCCCGTTGGAGGCTTCCGGGCGCATCGTTTCGCTCCGGGGGGCTTCCGATATCGACGCCCGTCTCCGTGTGGACGGCGCCAGCCTGGACACCTTGCTCCGCGAATACGGGAAGGCGTTTTTGAAAGATGCGGAGATTGTGCGTACGGACGTCCTGCTGCATCTTTCGGCCGAGGCCAAAGGGCGTTTGGACAGCACGTCGTTCCCCCAGACATCGGCGCGGCTCTCCGTCCCGTCCGCCCGGCTTGAATATGTTCCTCTGGGCCTGAAAGCGGCACTCAGTCTGGAAGCGTCGGCCTCCGTGTCCGAAAAGCGCCGTGTGGATGCTTCGCTCCATGATTTAAAAATCGCCGCTTCCGGCATCAACCTGGATGCCACAGCCTCGGCCAGGGATCTTGCCGGGGCGGATCCGTCGCTACAACTCGCTGCAACGGGGAATGCCGACCTTGCGCAAATCGTGCAGCAGGTACCGGGGCTGTCGCATACGGAAATGGAAGGCGTGTTGGATTTGAACGCGCGTCTGCGCTCTACGCTCTCGCGGGTCAGGCGGCTGGAGTTCGGGGAGGAGGAAGTGGAAGCCCGTTTCAGCGGCGGATTCCTTCGCTTTGCCATCCCGCAGGACAGTTTCAGCGTGCGTACCCTTCATCCGGAAATTGTCTTGCGTTCCGCAGCCGGAGGTTTGATTGCCGGTGCGGGGCTGGACAGTACCTATCTTCGCTGGGGGCGGAAAATGGCGGTCCGTGCCACGAGTCTGCGCAACAAGGCTTCCGTCAGGCGCCTCGAGCAGGACGGGAAGCCGGTCATCCGCCTGGATTTCAAGACGGATGACGAGCGGGTTTTCGTACGTTTCGGCCCCAACAAGGCCGGGGTTCGCGGCGTGAAACTGGCGCTTGCGGCCCAGCAGCGGGTGCGGGACGGAGGGAGAAGGAAACGCTTCCTGGATTCCCTGCAGCGGATCTATCCCGGAACGCCGCGCGACTCGCTCATGGTCTCCCTGAGGCGGGAGCACGGACTCCGTCAGCTGCCGGACTATTTGAGCGAGAAGGATTTCCGGGCTTATGACATCCGCATCTCTGCGGGGGAGAAAGCGCTCAATCTTTTGCGTGAATGGTCGCCTTCCGGATCGCTTTCCGTTGCCCGGGGGTTTGTTGCCACGCCTGCCTTCCCGCTGCGGACCCGGTTCCGCGATATCGACGCGGATTTCGACGACCGCGACGTGCACCTGAACTCCTTCTCCCTGACTTCCGGGACCTCGGACCTGTCGGCGCGCGGTATGCTGCGCGGGCTGTTCCGGACGATGCTGGGACGCGGCGTGCTCGATCTCTCCATGGACTTGTATTCCCGGCAAATCAATGCGAACGAACTGCTGGCGGCTTCCACGCACGATGAAGCCATCCCTGCCGCCGCGTATAGTGATTCGGAAGACGATTCCGCCATTGTCACCGATACGCTGGCGAACGCCAGGGTGGATTCCCTGCCCATGGCGGTCGTCCCGGCCAATCTCCGGGCGGCGGTGCGCCTGAAGGCGGATTCGCTGCATTTTGCCTTCCTTGATGCGAAACCGCTGGAAGCGGTGCTGAATATCCGGGAGCGGACGATGCAGTTGCGGGACGTGCGCCTGTGCAGTCCGCTGGGCGACCTGGACCTGAATGCCTATTTTTCCACCCGGACGAAGAAGACGATGGGGGCGGGGGTGGATATGAAACTTACCGGCGTTTCCGTGCCGCTGGCCCTGCGTCTGTTCCCCGGTTTTGAGCAGATGGCGCCGCCGCTCAAGACCTTTGAGGGGAAGGTGAACTGTGAAATCTCCGCCACCACCCAGTTGGATACGAATATGAATGTGATGATGCATACGGTGGACGGCGTGGCCAAACTGACCGGCCGGGAGATGAAAATCGGCGATGCGGGGAACCTGCGGCTCGTGACCTCGCTGATGCTTTTCAAAAATAAGAATATAGGTCCGCTCGGCGATATTTCCGCGAATGCCTCCATTCATGACAGCCGTCTGGATATTTATCCCTTCCTGCTGGACGTGGACCGTTATCAACTGGCCCTGAGCGGCATCTATGGCGTGGGGGGCATCATGGACTATTATGTCTCCATTCTCAAGTCGCCGCTTCCGATCCGCTTCGGCGTGCGGGTGTGGAACGGCGGAGAAGGAGGGAAGATGCGCTATGCGCTCGGGAAGGCGCGTTACCTGGATTCCGGCATTCCCGTGTATAGCGGAGTCGTGGATTCCGCGCAGGTCAATATCGCATCGGTGATTCTGAACATATTCCAGAAAGGGGTACAGATGGCCAGGGTATCTGCGCGTCATGTTACTCCTGACTCGGACTTTGAATTTTCGGCCTCCGAGCGGGAAAAGGTGGAACAGTTCATCCTGGATACGCGGCAGAAGGAGGAAGAAGAGGCGTTCTTCGGTGATTTTGACGCATGGATGGACCGGGAAATCGAGCAGGACGCCCTGGTTTTGTCTAAAAAGATAAAGAAGAAAAAATGAACGAAGTAGAGATCATACAAGCCAACATTTACGGTTATGACCAGCCGGGCCTGACAACGCAACTGACGGAAATCCTGGCGCGTTATGATGCGTTTGTGCTGGATATCGGCCAGGCGAACATCCACAGTTCTCTGGCGCTGGGCATCCTGTTCCGGACGACGCGGGACCGCTCCGGCTTTATCATGAAGGACTTGCTGTTCAAATGTTCCGAACTGGGATTGAATATCCGTTTTTCGCCTGTCGAAGAGGATGATTATGCCGCATGGGTGGCGCGGCAGGGCCGGAACCGCTATATCGTTACCTTGCTGGGCCGCCGGGTGACGGCACGGCACCTTGCCGACGTTTCCGGCGTCATCTTCAGGCACGGGCTGAATATCGATGCCATCAAGCGCCTGACGGGCCGTATGCCGCTCGTGCCGGATGAAAACGACCGGGAGAAGTCCTGTATTGAACTTTCCGTGCGCGGGAAGCTGGATGCCGAGGGGCGGAAATCGCTGCAGGCGGCCCTTGCCACCCTTCCGGAAAAAGGGCTGGACATTTCATTCCAGACGGACGATATCTACCGCCGCAGCCGCCGTCTCATCTGCTTCGATATGGATTCCACGCTGATTCACGCCGAATGTATCGACGAATTGGCGGAACGCGCGGGTGTGGGCGCCGAGGTGCGCGCCATCACCGAAAGCGCAATGCGCGGCGAAATCGATTTTTGCGAGAGTTTCACCCGTCGCGTGGCGTTGCTCAAAGGTCTGGACGAGGGCGTGATGGAGGAGATTGCCCGCAACCTGCCCTATAATGAAGGTTTGGAACGGATGATGATGATACTCAAGCGCGTAGGCTACAAAACCGCTATCCTCTCCGGAGGATTTACCTATTTCGGCAAGTACCTTCAGCAGAAGTTCGGATTCGACTACGTATATGCCAACGAACTGGAAATAGAGAACGGAAAACTGACCGGCCGGTATGTGGGGGATATCGTAGATGGGCGCCGCAAGGCGGAACTGCTCAAACTGCTCTGCCAGGTGGAGGGCATCAACCTGGCTCAGGCGGTGGCGGTGGGCGACGGTGCGAATGATTTACCGATGCTGTCCCTTGCCGGACTGGGTATCGCCTACCACGCCAAGCCCAAGGTCAAGGCCAATGCCCAGCAGTCCATCTCGAGCATCGGCCTGGACGGAATCTTGTATTTCCTCGGACTGAAAGATTCTCAGATCGACCCCTGATGGGGACTCATCAACTGATGGGGATTGATTAGCAGCGCACGCAGTGCCCGAAGGCTGGTTACCCAGTACAGGCCGTCGCAGAAACGCTCGTCGAGGGTGAAGTTCAGCGGCATCAGCTTCCCCTTGTCCACGCTGCCGCCGCTAACGACCGGTTCCGGGCTTTCCTTTCCCATGGCGATGAATAATCCGGTGGTCCCGAAATCGTAGAGGTGATGGAAAATCGCAGGGCCTTTGATGGATTTGAGGTTGGTTACGAAAGCGCTGGTGTGGAAGGGGCTGAGGCCGATGATGGCCTTGGGCAGCATCCCGTGCCTGTCCAGGAACTTGATGGTCCCGATAAGCAGCTTGATGACGAAATTCGGCGTGAACGTAAGCAACTTTGCCAGTTGTTCGGTTCCGTTGTTCGCATCCGGACGGGCGTCTTCTTCAATGGCTGCGTTGATTTTTTCGCGGATTTCGGGAAGCGTCTCCTTCCCCGTGCAGGATATTTTCACCAGGGACTCCTCGGCTTCCAGATTCAGGCTCTTTTTTACGACGAAGGAGATATCGATGCTGTTGTGCTCGTAGATGCGCCCGTTCATTACGAAATAGTTGATTTTCGGGAACATCGCCATCACCCTTACCGTGGCGGCAATGAGGATATGCATATAGGTGTATGTCTCGCCTTTCGCATTTTGCTCATGGATAAAGGCGTCCAGGTGGTCACAGGGGACGTCATATCTGGACATAATCTGCGAATCATGCCTTGCGGACATGATATGCGGGACAATCTTTGAAATCGGGTCCAGGTCCTTGACCTTCTTCCCGTCGGGTCTATATCCAAACATTGCCGCCAAAGATAATTATTTTTTGCTAACTTTGCAGCCTTGTTGCGGGTGTGTTGTAATTGGTAGCCAAGCCAGACTTAGGATCTGGTGCCTCACGGCGTAAGGGTTCGAGTCCCTTCACCCGCACTTTAATGGGGATAATTATCACCATGAGCGAACATCATCATCACC
>JAFSVL010000008.1 GCA_017445015.1 Bacteroidales bacterium
CGTTTCGGACATCTGCGGGGAATTGTTTGCCAAGTGGATTTGCACCGAGGAGGACTATTACGACAAGTGCGACAAGCAACGGTGCTTTGAGTGCCCGCTTGTGTTCAAACGCCTGCTGAAACCTTCCCTGCTGGCGGCGATGGAAGCGGACGTAAAGGCAAACGAGGAGGCGCGCGCATGAACGACGCACCGACCACCAGCCACAGCGAGAGGGACATACTGGACGCCTGCGTGGAGCTTATGCAGGGCATGGCGGACGAATTTCTGGAATACCTGGAATGGATCGGCGCGGAGCCGGATGAGGAGGAAAAGATTTCGTTCTGCAACATGAATTACTTTCGGATCGTGCAGCGGCTTTTCCTCTGGAACACCAGCCACAGCGGCGGAACCAGCACCATGAACAAGTGTCGGGAGCTGGGCGTTGACAGCAGCGAAAGCATCGCCTACAACCCCTGGAAAGCGCGTGACGAAGAAAACGAAGAATGAAGGAGGCCAACACTATGAAATGCAACAGGTGTCCGTATTTGCCGGAGCGAAGCGAGGCGGGAGATTACCCGGATTGCCCTGCGCCGGAAGAAAAGTGGACGACGTGGAAGGACGGAGAGGACGGATGCACGCTGACCCGGCGGCAGCTTGACAAAATGTACGACGAGTACTCCGATTACCTGGGCGACATGGGCGACGATATGGGAATCCAGATGGATTTCGACAATAAGGGCTGGGAAATGGAAAAGGCCCTTGACGATATGCGGCACATGATCGGACTGGATATGCTGAAACACAAACCGTACAAGCGTCACGGGAAGCTGTTTTATAAGCCATACCGCAATCACTGGGCCGGATTCAACAAGTATTTGGACTATATGAGCGGGGTGCTTGGCCTTGCGGAGAAGCAGGAGCCGAAATTGTTAGGCGGGATGCCGTATTACTACCTGACGCGCAGGGGGCTTGACTTCCTGGGACGGCATATTGGCGTAACGATCCACAACGAGGAGGATTAACCGTGGGACAGAAAACGAAAATCGACTGGTGCGATAGCTCCTGGAATCCGATTACCGGCTGTCTGCATGGGTGCCCGTACTGCTATGCGCGGAGCATGGCGCGGCGCTTCGGCGGGAAGATCATCACCGGGCACGACCACCTATACATCCTGGACGAACCAGCGCAGCGGGCAGACGGGACGATCAACCCTTACCCTTACGGATTTGACCCGACGTATCACAAATACCGGCTGAAAATCCCACAGGAATGGAAGAAGCCGCAGACCATCTTTGTATGCAGCATGGCGGATATGTTCGGGAATTGGGTGCCGGAGGACTGGATCGACCAGATTTTCACGGCCTGCCTTGCCGCGCCGCAGCATCGGTATATGTTCCTGACGAAGAACGGGAAGCGGTACATGGAGCTGGCGAAGAAAGGCATTATGCCGGACACGGAAAACTTCTGGTACGGATGCAGCGTGACGCGCCCGGAGGAACCATTCTTTTTCAGTGACAGATACAAGACCTTTGCCAGCATCGAGCCGATCCTTGAGCCTTTCGATTGGGTGCCGGGGCTGAAACATATCGAGCTGCCGGACTGGATTATCGCC
>JAFSVL010000009.1 GCA_017445015.1 Bacteroidales bacterium
ATTGACCGGCGAACCGTGCGTGAGGTGTCCGCCCTGCGAAAGGTCCAGGCCCATGAAGGTATCGCCGGGCTTGAGGCAGGCCATCGTAACGGCCATGTTGGCCTGGGCGCCGGAATGCGGCTGGACGTTGGCCCACTCCGCTCCGTAGATCTCCTTGATCCGGTCGATGGCGATCTGCTCGATCTGGTCGACCACCTCGCAGCCTCCGTAATAGCGTTTGCCAGGATAGCCCTCCGCATATTTGTTGGTCAGCACGGAGCCCATCGCCTCACGGACGTAATCGCTTACGTAGTTTTCGGATGCGATGAGTTCCAGGCCGGAAGACTGCCGTTCCCTTTCCCTGCGTATCAATTCGAAGACCTGAAGATCCTGTTTCATACCTGTTGCGTTTAGATGTCGGATTACAAATATAGCATTTTTTTGTACCTTTACGCCAAATGGGCAACAGGAAATTATTAAATCCAGAACTGGGCCGGCTCGGCACGGAAGAATACCGCTCCCTGCCGGCGCGCGGCGTAGTCGTCGTGCTGGACAACATCCGCAGCGCGCACAATTTAGGATCCGCTTTCCGCACCTGCGACGCCTTCCGCGCGGACGCGCTCTACCTGTGCGGCATCTGTGCCACTCCCCCTTCCGCGGAAATCCACAAAACGGCCCTGGGCGCCGAGGACAGCGTCCCGTGGCGGTATTTTTCCGACACGATGGAGGCGGTCCGGACCCTGAAGGAGCAGGGATTCACGATCGTCAGCGTGGAGCAGACGGTCGGTTCGGTGCAGTTGGATGCCTTCCTGCCGGAGCCCGGACGCAAGTATGCGCTGATCTTCGGCAACGAGGTGGACGGCGTGCGCCAGGACGTCGTGGATGCGAGCGACCTCGCCCTGGAGATCCCCCAGTGGGGCACCAAGCATTCGCTGAACGTCTCCGTCTCCCTCGGCGTCATCCTGTGGGCCTTCCGGCCGCAGGCATAACTTTTTTTGCAAATCACGAAAGATACAGTAACTTTGCAACCCTCTAAGGAAGATTAGCTCAGTTGGTTTAGAGCACCTGCCTTACAAGCAGGGGGTCACTGGTTCGAATCCTGTATCTTCCACGCTCCATGCGGCGTCCGCTTCCCGGCGGGCGCCGTTTTCGTGACAAAATGTCAGTCCCCGGCCCGTGGCACAGGCTTTGATTCATTTACTCTGCCTCCCGACAGGGAAGGCGGTAAGACAATTAACTTAAAACACTGATATCATGATCAAACCACTTGCAGACAGAGTCGTCATCGAGCCCAAGTCGGCAGAGACGCAGACAGCTTCCGGCATTTACATTCCTGACAAAGCCCAGGAGAAACCCCAGCAGGGAAAGGTCGTCGCGGCCGGCCCCGGCAAGAAGGACGAGCCGATGGAGGTCAAGGTCGGAGACGCCGTCCTCTACGGGAAATATGCCGGCACGGAAGTCACCGTGGACGGTGAGAAATACCTGATCGTCAGGCAGTCGGATATCCTCGCGATCCTGTAATGAACCTTAGCATAGGAGA
>JAFSVL010000010.1 GCA_017445015.1 Bacteroidales bacterium
AAATACAGTCCCGATATCTGCGTGTTCTGCGAAGCGGAGTCCCGATTGAAAACGGATTCGGACGTCAAGTGGGATACGGACCGCTATCTGCCCGCCCATTGGGGCGATTTGGCGGCCCGTTACGGGCACAATTACTACAGAGTGTCCCGCAACGACGATTTCCCGCAGGTGGTGACTTCCCGCTATCCCGTCACGCTCTTGCAGCAACTCGGCGGTTCGTCGCTCAAGCACGGTGCAGGTATCTATCGGGTGGAAACGCCCCGGGGGAATGTCTATCCGCTGGCGTTGCACCTGCGCCCCAACGAGTCCGACGGCACGAGCCGGGAAACGGAAAGGCGGGATGAGATGGCATACATCCTCTCGAAGAGCGTGCTGGACCCTTCCCTGGGCATCAGCGGCTGGATTCTGCTGGGCGACTATAATGCGACTTCCCGCCAGGATGCGCCGTTCTATACCAAGGATGAAGGTTATCTGGTGTCCGATTATATCTCCGGCAACACTTCGCTGAAAGATGTGTTCGGCAGCCGTTATCCGGGTTGTTTCCTGTACACCAACGCGGGCAAGCGCCGTATCGACTATGTTTATATGGATGCGACCGCTTATGGACGGGTGGTCGATGCCGCCGTCTTGCTGGAAAGCGATACGGAGCCGGCCTCTACCGTATTCCCGAATTTCTACAAACCCTCCGACCACCTGCCCCTGCTGGTGGATTTACAATTTTAAAATAAGATGCCTATGAACGCGAAAAGATTTCTACCACTTTTTCTGTTGATATTGTTCGCCGCCCAGCCGCTGCAGGCCGGTAAAAAGGCGCAGAAAAACTTCCGTCTCCTGTATTGGAATATCCAGATGGGTATGTGGGACGGTCAAAGCGACAATTACGAGCGTTTCGTCAACTGGATTGTGAGCAAGGACCCGGATGTCTGCGTCTGGACGGAAGCCGCCACCCTGTGCGCCACCGATTCCGAAGAGCACCTTCCCAAGGAGCAGCGTTACCTGCCCGCGGGCTGGCCGGAACTGGCCCGACGTTATGGGCACGAATATGTATTCGTCGGCGGAATGCGTGACCCTTTCCCGCAGGTGATTACCTCCAAATACCCCATTGATTCCCTGGGGGCTTTCGTGGGCTCGCAGCCGGATTCCGTGGTGATGCACGGTGCCGGATGGGCGCGTCTGAACGTGGAGGGCAAGAAAATCAATATCCTTACCGTTCATCTTCAACCCTATGCCTATTGGCGTTTTCTCCCCGGCGAGCAAAAAGAGGAATCTTCCCGGAATTTCGGGGGCGAAAAATACCGCCGGATGGAAATGCAGTGGATTTTCAACCATTCGATTCGGACCGTCGAACATCCGGAAAAGGAACTTTGGATGCTGATGGGGGACTTCAATGCCTGCTCCCGCAAGGACAATTTTCACTACAAGTGGTTGCCGGCCAGCCAGAATTTCCTGACCCACAATTACATCGAAGAACAGACCCCCTGGCTCTACGATGTCGTTGCCGAGAAGTTTCCGGAGACCTTCTGTCCCAGCCACAGCAACAAGAAGCGCATCGACTATATCTATGTAAGCCAGGCCCTGCTCAAGTCCATCAAAAAGGTGGTTTTGCAGCCGGACGCCTATTCCAAGCCGAAGTCTTCCGCGGTCAATGACAAATTCAAGTGTCCTTCCGACCACCTGCCCATTATCGTAGATTTCAACCTTGATAAAATAAAATGAGAAATTTGGCCCATATAGGAGTGCTCTGCCTGTCGGCGGCCCTCCTGCTATCCTGTTCGGCCAAGGACCCCGCCCCTCGCCTGGAGGTGCTTTCCTCGGACGGAACGCGGCTGAACAAGACC
>JAFSVL010000011.1 GCA_017445015.1 Bacteroidales bacterium
AGGGACTTTCGTATCCGCCGGAACGGGAGCGCAGACCTCCTCATATTTCGAGCGGGGAACGACCGGGTTCTTGAAGAAACTGCCGGCGCTGCCCACCTTGCCGGGCTCGGGAAGTTTTTCGCGGCGGATGCGGATGATGGCTTCGCGCACCTGCCCGGGCGTCAAGTCGGCAGGCACAGGGGCGTCCGCCGCCAGTCCCAGCGCCGCCCGAATATTGCCATAATCCAATTGAGGCGAATAACCCTTTTGCAAGGCAAACACCACGTGCGTCACGATATAGCGTCCTTCCGCGTGCTTGAAGAAGGAATCCCGGTAGCCGTAGGCACAACCGGAGACCTCGAAACGGGCCATTTCTTCCTCCTGCGTATCATAGCAATAGACCGTGCGGATAATGTCCTTGACTTCCACCCCGTAGGCACCGATATTCTGCACCGCAGAAGCCCCGACTTCTCCGGGAATGAGCGAAAGATTCTCCGCACCCCACAGGCCCTTGGAAGCCACCCAGGCACAGAAATCATCGAACACCACGCCCGCACCGACCGAGACCAGCACCTCATCCGATGACTCGGACAGCACCTCGGTGAAACGGATGGCGCTATGCAGAATCGTCCCCGGAAAATCGCCGGTGAAAAGCAGGTTGCTGCCGCCGCCGATGTGCTTGACGGGACGGGCCAGTTCTTCAAAATTCAAGTCCAGCAAGTCCGCCAAAGAGTCGTATTCATAGAAATAGCGCGCCGTCACCTTCATCCCGAAGGTATTCAGTTTGCTGAGATCTTTGCTATATTCTTTTTTCAGCATACCGGCCGGCGATAGTTGTTGCTCGACTTACCCGATTTGCGCGCCATTGACGACCGTTTCTTCGGGGGTAATGAAGCGCATCTTGCCATCCCCCTGCTTGGCCATCAGAATCATCCCTTTGGACTCGATGCCCCGGATGACGCGGGGCTTGAGGTTGGCCAGAATACAGATATGGCGTCCCAGCATCTGTTCGGGAGTATAATATTCCGCGATGCCGGACACGATGACGCGTTTGTCAATGCCTGTATCGATGGTCAGTTTGAGCAACTTGTCGGTCTTGGGCACGCGCTCGGCTTCCAGTACGGTAGCCGTACGGATGTCCATTTTCTCGAATTCTTCAAAGCTGCATTCCTCTTTCTGCGGAGCCGCCTTGAGGGCTTCAGCTGCCTGACGCGCCTGACGGATGGCCTCCAGTTTCTGCAACTGGGCGTCGATGACCTCATCCTCCAACTTGGTGAACAACAGCGTCGGTTCCGCCAAGGTATGTCCTTCGGGCAGAATCGTATCACGGCCCAGGTCATCCCAGCGCAACACCAGCCCGTCCGCAGCCAAAGAGGCCCCCTCCGGCCGGGTGTGCAACGCGGCGCACTCCCCTTCCCGGAAGGTGTTGACGGTCTCCTGCTCGCCCTTTCGGTGGTCGAAACCGGCTTCCAGGCCCACATTCAGCATCACACGGAGACGCTCCGCCGAGAAAGGCGTAAACGCCTCGAACGCGATGGCGAGGTCCGCGCAGATTTGCAGGCTCACATTGAGGATGGTGGCACAGCGGTCCATATCGGTCTTGGCTACCTTCCACGGCTCCGTATCGGAAATGTATTTGTTGCCCACACGGGCGATGCCGAGCGCATCCCTGAGGGCCTCGCGGAACTTGAATTCTTCGAGGTTTTTCTCCAGCGAGGCTTTCAGGGCGGGAATCTCATCGAGGGCTTCGCGGTCGATGTCCGTCAGTGTACCGAGAGCGGGAACC
>JAFSVL010000012.1 GCA_017445015.1 Bacteroidales bacterium
ACAGGTTATGGCATATCTTGACTCTTATCAGATGGCCAGAACCTCAATCAATGGCAATTGGCAGCCCGCCACCATGCTTTCATATATAAAGGACATCACCGACAAACTGGGCGTATAGGGTAGCAAAACGGGCATTCTTTATCTGGTTCTATATAAGTATATTCCAGATTATCATCAGCATCGTCCAATAACCCAAAAGCAGAGCGATGGACAGTTATCACATTTGTAAGTGACGTGGATGCATACTTGCCTATTGTTTGTAGATAAATATTTATCCCTTCAGCATGAGTCTGCGGGAGCATGGCGGCAAAGTAATGGGCCCCGGGGGTAAAGGCGCCGCCTTCAGGTGCTATAACGAGAATGGAATCAACCGGATCCGTAATCTCAATTATTTCCGGTCTGTTATCTTCTCCGAATCCAACGCGGACCTTCCCGGCCATCGGACTACCGTCATTGGATTTGAAAATTACTCTTCTGACTCCTTCCTGCGTTACGCTGAATCGTACGCCACCACAGACATTGTAAAAGGCGAGCGAGAAAGAGTTGGACTTGGCAACAGCGGGGAAGAATTTATCGGCAAAGGTGCCTCTTGCCGCCTCTTGCTCGTTGGCCAGTGTCATCGTAACACTCTGGCCATCGCAGGTGTTTGCCTCATTGTAAGGATATACCGCCCAGCAGACAATATTTCCGGCCTCGGTTTCAATATCGCCTATCAAAGAAGTAAGGGTGCCTGTGAAATTGGCAGTAGCCTGCGCTTCCGTATTCGTAGATGTAAATTTGCCGGAAGCCATTGTTCCAAAGAAAGCATTGATTTCTTCTCCAGTAGTCCACCAGATACTGGTGCCGTTTTCCTGCAGGGCGGTACGTGAACCCGATTCATCGTCCTGTGCCCATGAGGCAGTAAACTCAATTTCGTTTGTATTTTTACCAATATTCTGTTCAGTAACCTCTCTTGTGCAGGCCAGAGCCATTATCACCGCGCCCGCGGCACAAATCCAAAATTTTGCGTTCATAGTTCTTTCAATTTGTCCAGTTTTCATAATAAACCTCTTCAATCGCGCCCGGTGACGGGCTTCCGCAGAGCAGAGATTCCGGTGCTATTATCACAACACATATCTTCGGAGTTTCATAATTGTATTTCATAGTCATATAGATAATACAGGAGGCCGCTCAAGTTTAATTAGCCTTATTGATAATTTGAACTGCGTAATAATCGATTTCGCCGCAATTGTAAGTATGGGTCTCCACTGGATAAGATTTTCCAGACGTGATGTCAGAAATTTTGATGTTGTCGTCAAATTCGAAAGCAACTTTATCCTTGATATCCTTGGCAATGACGTGTGTTCCAACATTATCAAAGATAAAGTAAACCAATCTATTCATCTCTTCGGAATCCTTTGAAGCATGAATGTTTGCTAGAAAATAGCGAAGTGTCTGGTCAAGATAATGGATGTCTTGAGCGCTGATGTTGAGAATGGTAATCGTCTCCGGGTTGACGATGCTTGTTCCGTTTGTTGCCATAGGCGTTGTTTACTTTCTCCCTGCCCCGGGGAGGATGTTTACGCTAAAAACAAAAGAAAGTGTGAGGCAATTCGTTTATCTGTACGGAGGTTCTGGAATAACCTTGAAGCAAATAAACGACACCCCACACCCGTATGGAGTATGCCCGGAGAGGGCAAATAATGCCATACAAGGTGATGATTGTGCGCCTATCCCTGCTTCAATGAAATTTTCCAGATTTCCGTACAAGGATAAAAGCGAAAACACTTTCATCAGTATTTATGCTCCCGCTCCCGGGGGAGCGCTTGCAACTGCAAACATACAAAAAATTTGTTATATTTGCCGCGGTAACGGAAACGAGTATGGGCGTAAGGTGCGACAGTGAACAGCAGCGCTTCGTGTTTGATTTTGAGCACGATGGCGCGCAAGATATCGTCAGCCTTACGGGAGACGGGTACCAGGTGGAGGCGTTCGGAAAATGTTTTTACTACGGCTATGAGTTCGGGGATGACGTGGACGGCAGCGTGCGTTCCGCCTTTATCCAGCGGGTGAAATTTCCTGACAACCTGCAGCAGGATACCGACCTTACGCAGTTTATCCAGAAGGCCGTCAATGGCCTGAGCCGCCGCGTCAATCTTTATGACTATAACCTGGTGGTCATGCCGGAGTCTTCCAGCCGTGTCAACCAGTATATGTTGCGGTATATCTACCGTTTTGCGCAGCCCACGTTGCGGAAGATGGAGTTGCTCAAGAATCTTCCGGCCCATATCTCCTTTGATATGGACGCCTTTAACGAGGCCTATCTGGACGATGTGTTGGAAAACGGCCGGCCCCGCTACACGGAGGCGCAGAAGGAAGAAGTCCGCGGCCAGATCGGTCATATGCTTGACCTGATTCACCAGAAGGATTACTTCACCATTGCCAAGGATGTTCGCAAGAGTCGTTTCCGTCCGTATATCATGCAGTTCCTGCGTTTCGCCTCGAAGGAGGATGAAGAGTTATGCCGGACGATCCGTGAGCAGAATGTATTGGTCATCGATGATGTGACTACCAGCGGGTCTACACTGGGAGAAATCCTGCGTACCCTAAGAATCCTCAACGAGGATAATCGCATAGCCATTTTCAGCCTTATCGGACGCCGGGATCTCATGGCAGATATGACGGTCTGAGCCGCGATGAAATGCCAAAGTCTAATACCCCTTGTCCTGGCGCTGGGCCTGCTGGTGTCGGCGGGTGTGTGGGCGCAACCCAAAGAAAAGGTCCTGCGGGGCTTTGACGGCGGGATGATGTTGCACGCCGGGACCTCGTCGGGCCGCGGGTGTACTTCGGCGTACTGTTTTACCGTTAATACTTGATGCCGGTGAGGAAGAGGGCGTGCCCGGGGACGGACTCGCCGGCGGAGCAGCGGTCGCCGCTCTCCAGCAGTGCGGCCATCGAACCGGCGCTGCGTTTGCCGCGGCCGACCTCGATGAGCGTCCCTACAATCGCGCGGACCATATTGCGCAAAAAGCGGTCGCCGCGGATGCGGAAATAGTAATAGTCGCCCGGCCCCACGCCGTCCATGCCAGCGGGATAGCCGCCCAGCCGCACGTGGTCCGGCTCGTAAGGATACCAGCAGGCCTCGCTGAGCGTGCAGACGGTGGTCTTGACATCGGATCCGGTCTTGGCGAAACAGGCGAAGTCGTGCGTGCCGAGCAGGGCCTGAGCGGCGCGGTTCATCGCTTCGAAATCCAGCACGGGATAGCCGCAGAGATAACTCCGGCCGGCGATGAACGGGTCTTTGACGCGATGCAAAAAATAGGTATATTCGCGCTCTGCGGCGTCGAATCGTGCGTGGAAATCGTCCGCCGCCGGCTCAATGCCATGAACCTTTATCGCCGGAGGTAAAATGGCATTTAATTTGCAGCAAAATTGTGCGGTATCAAGAGAGGCTGAGGCGTCGAAATGTGCCGTGTAGGCACAGGCGTTCACCCCGGTATCGGTCCTTCCGGCTCCGGTGACGCCTGTTTGCACGCGAAGCAGCGTCGACAGGGCCTCTTCCAGGCTTTGCTGGACGCTCGGTGCACCATTTTGCCGCTGCCAGCCGCAGAAGGGCGCGCCGTTGTAACTCAGAAACATCTTGTACCGCATAGGATGCAAAGTTAGTATTTTAGTAGATACTACGTGACTAATGAAAGTGGAAATATAGACCGAAAAGACGCATAAGAAAAGAGAGTAATTATTTTAAAATAGTTTCTCACAATATGGAAAACGTAAACATCAAAGAACTCAACGAGCGTATCCAGAAGGAAAGTGCCTTTACGGATATGCTCGCCCTGGAAATGGGAAAGGTCATCGTGGGGCAGAAGCACCTCGTGGAGAACCTGATGATTGCCCTGCTCTCCAACGGGCACATCCTGCTCGAAGGTATGCCGGGTCTGGCCAAGACGCTCGCCATCAGTACGCTTTCGAAGGCGGTCAATGCCAAATTCAGCCGGATTCAGTTTACTCCGGACCTGCTGCCCGCCGATGTTACCGGTACCCTGATTTATTCGCAGAAGAAAGAGGCGTTCGAGGTGCACAAAGGCCCGGTTTTCGCGAATTTCGTGCTGGCCGATGAAATCAACCGAGCCCCGGCCAAGGTCCAGAGCGCCCTGCTGGAAGCGATGCAGGAGCGTCAGGTCACGCTGGGGGACGCCACTTACAAGCTGCCCGAGCCTTTCCTCGTGATGGCCACCCAGAACCCCGTGGAGCAGGAGGGTACCTATCCGCTTCCGGAGGCCCAGGTGGACCGTTTCATGCTCAAGGTCAAGGTGGATTATCCCGGCAAGGAAGAGGAGCGCCTGATCGTGCGCCTCAACAACGCCGGCGAGTTCCCGCAGCCCAGCCCCGTCGTGCAGCCCGAGGATATCGTGCGCGCCCGTTCGCTGGTCCGCGAGGTCTATATGGATGAAAAGATCGAGCGTTACATTGTCGATATCGTATTCGCCACCCGGACGCCCGCCGATTACGGACTTCAGGAGATTGCGGGATTCGTCGCCTACGGTGCCTCCCCGCGTGCGAGCATCAGCCTGTCGCTTGCCGCCAAGGCCTACGCCTTCATCAAACGGCGCGGTTATGTGATTCCCGAAGATGTGCGTGCCGTGTGCCCCGAGGTACTGCGTCACCGCATCGGCCTTACCTACGAGGCGGAGGCGGAAAACATAACGACGGAAGAGATTATCGAGAAGGTCATCAATGCCGTCGTCGTTCCGTAGTACCAGCGACCTGCTGCGCCGGGTCCGCAAGGTCGAAATCAAGACCAAGGCGCTCTCCCGCCAGATTTTTGCGGGAGAGTACCATTCTGCGTTCAAAGGGCGCGGAATGGCCTTCAGCGAAGTGCGCGAATACCGCTGGGGCGACGATGTGCGCAATATGGACTGGAATGTCACCGCGCGTCTGCGCGCTCCTTACGTAAAGGTGTTCGAGGAGGAGCGCGAACTGACGGTGGTGCTGCTGGTTGATGTGAGCCGATCCGGGCTTTTCGGTACCGATACGCGAACGAAAAGGGACCTGGTGGCGGAAATCGCCGCGGTGCTCTCGTTCAGTGCGAGTCTCAACAACGATAAGGTAGGAGCCCTTTTCTTCAGCGACCGCGTCGAGAAGTTCATCCCGCCCGGAAAGGGCCGCAGCCATCTGCTGCATATTATCCGGGAACTCATTGAACTTCAGCCTGTTTATGACGGTACAGATATCGGGGCGGCCCTGCGTTTCCTCAGCGGCGCCATCAAGAAGAAATGCACGGCGTTCCTGCTTTCGGACATGCTGGATACCGATGCGGCGGGGAATCCCCGCTACGAGGATGCACTGAAGGTGGCGGCTTCGCGCCATGACCTTTCCGTCATCGAGGTGTACGACCCGCTGGAGCGCCGTCTGCCCGCCGCAGGGCTCGTAAAGGTAAAGGATGCGGAAACCGGCCGCACGGCCTGGGTGAATACGGATGCCCGCCGTACCCGGGAGGCGTATGCCGCCTGGTTCGGAACGCTGGGCGGCAGGGAGCGCCAGTTGTTCAACCGGTATAAGGTAGATCATGTTTCCATCGCCACCGGCGATGATTATGTCAAAGGATTGATGGCCCTGTTCCATAAGAGATGAAAATGCTTGTTCTGTTGTTAGCCGTCCTTCTGGACCTGTATCCCGCCGGCGAGGCCTTCCTGAGGCCGCTCCAGCAGCGGGATTCGGTGCTGGTGGCGGATCAGTTCGCCTACGGCTTCCGCCTGGACAGCGTGCGTGCCGGTACTTTTGTGGGTCTGCCGGACTTCAGCAAAGCCTCAAACGATACGCTTACGCTTGTACGCGGCTGGCAGCTGGATACCCTCTGGCTGAAGGGACACAAAAAGTCAAAGGACCTCTTCGCCCTGGAGGGCAGCATCGTCCTTTCTCCCTTCGAGGAGGGGACTTACGAACTGCCGGACATCCCTGTGCTGCGCAAAAAGGGAGCCTCTGCGGATACGTTGATTTTCAAGGGGATGGAGATGGAGGTAAAGACGATACCCATCGATACGGCCACATTCCGGCCGCATGACCTCAAGGGCCAGGTCCGCTATCCCCTGACCTTCGGCGAAGTGGCGCCCTGGGCGGGCGGAGCGCTTGCCCTTGCCGCCCTTCTGGCGCTGGGTATCTGGTATCTGCGCAAAAGGGCGGCGGCTGCCGGCGGAAAGAACGCCCGCAGGGACCCGGCCTATATCGTCGCGCTGCGCGAACTGGAAAAATACCGCGGGGACAAATATTGGGCGCCGGAGAGGCAGAAGGTTTTCTATTCCGGCATCACCGATGCCCTGAAGGCCTATATGGATGACCGTTTCGGTGTGGACGCCCCCGAGATGACGACCGCGGAACTGTTTACCGCCCTCAAGGGGGAAAAGGACATCACCCCGGAGATGTACCAGTCCCTGAAGGAACTCTTCGAAACGGCGGATTTCGTGAAATTTGCCAAGCATGCGGCTTCAGATGAGGAAAATGCCGCGGCAGTGCCGCTGGCGGTCCGTTTTGTGGTGGATACCCACGAGAGCGAAGCGCCGGCGGAGGCTCAGAGTGAAGGGGAGGGCAAGTGATGTTTTTCGAATATCCCCGTTTACTGTGGCTGCTTGCCCTTCCCTTGCTGCTTGTCCTGCACTACCTGTATCTGGAACTGCGGCAGCGCAATCCCCGGATGCGGGTGTCGGCGGCGGCGCCCTGGATGGCCGCAGGCCCTTCTCCGCTGGCATGGCTGGTCCACCTGCCCTTCGTGCTCCGGACGGCGGCGCTGTGCCTGATCATCATCGCCATCGCCCGGCCGCGTTCTTCGAGCGAGGTGGAAAAAATCGATACCGAAGGCATTGATATCGTGCTGGCGATGGACGTGTCCACCAGTATGCTGGCGCGGGATTTCAAGCCGGACCGCATCAGCGCGGCCAAGGATATTGCCATCGAATTCATCAGCCAGCGGCCCTCGGACCGCATGGGTATCGTGGTTTTTGCCGGTGAAAGTTATACCCAGTGTCCGCTGACCACGGACCGGGCTACGCTGATCAACCTGATGAAAGAGGTGCAGACGGACCTTATCGAAGACGGTACCGCCATCGGCAACGGACTCTCGACGGCGGTGGCCCGGATGATGGATTCCGACGCGAAAAGCCGGGTCGTCATCCTGCTCACGGACGGCGTGAACAACCGCGGGGAAATCAGTCCGGAGACGGCGGCGGAAATTGCCTCTACCTATGGCGTGCGGGTCTATACCATCGGCGTAGGGGCAAGCGGAACGGCCCCCTATCCCGTGCAGACGCCCTGGGGCGTGGAATTGCAGGACATGAAGGTGGAAATCGACGAACCTCTGCTGCGCAGTATCGCGGATGCGACCGGCGGCCGCTATTTCCGGGCGACGGACAATACCAAACTTTCCGAAATCTATACCGAGATCAACAAAATGGAAAAGGCGCGCACGACCGTGGACAGTTTTCCCGTCTATAAGGAACTGTTTGAATCTTATGTGCTGGCGGCGCTCGTCTGCCTGCTCCTGGAAGTTTTGTTGCGTTTCCTGATGAGAAGATTGCCCTGACCATGTATTTCGCACACGCACAATATCTGTATTTGTTGCTTCTGGTGCCGCTTTTTCCGGTACTGTACGCCCTGGTGCGCATCCTGCGCCGCCGCCGCCTGCGCCGTCTGGGCGATGAGGGGCTCGTGCGGGCGCTGATGCCCCATTTCTCGTCCGCCAAAGGCTGGGTGCGGGTGGTGCTCTTCGCGCTTGCCTTCTTCTTTTTCGTACTGGGACTGGCCCGTCCGCAGATCGGTGCGAAACTCTCGGAACGGGAAACCCGCGGCGCGGAAATCATGATCTGTCTCGACGTGTCCAACTCCATGCTGGCGCGGGATTATACCCCCTGCCGTCTGGACCGTGCCAAACTGGCGATTTCCCGGATGGTGGAAAAATTGGAAGGAGACCGCATCGGACTGATCGTCTTTGCCGGCACTTCCTTCGTGCAGCTGCCGATTACGACGGATTATGTGTCGGCCAAAATGTTCCTTTCCTCGATAGGTACGGATTCCGTCCCCGTGCAGGGAACGGACATCGGCGATGCGGTCCGCCTCGCCGTCAAGAGTTTCAGCGCGCAAAGCGAGAAGAGCCGCGCCATCGTGGTGATTACCGACGGGGAGGACCATGAAGGCCGGGGGGCGGATGCCGCCCGGCAGGCTGCCGAGTTCGGAATCAAGGTCTATACCATCGGCGTGGGGTCCGCGGAAGGGCAGACCATCCCCAAGGACGGCTCGCTGCTCAAGGACAAGGACGGAAACATCGTCGTGACGCGGCTGGACGACACTACATTAAGGCAGATTGCCCAGGCGGGCGGCGGTGCGTACATCCACGCGGGCAACGAGGAGTTCGGCCTGAATCCCATCATCGACGACCTTCGCCGCATGGAGGCCGAAAAATTCAAGTCCGTCGTTTTCGAGGAGTACGACGAACAATACATGTATTTCCTGGCCGTGGCGCTGCTGCTGCTGCTCGCCGAGATGCTGGTCGGCAGCCGCGCTTCCGGAAGAAAATTCTTCGAGCGATGAAAAAGGCTTTGTGGATTTTTGGGCTGGCCGTTCTGGCATGGCCGCTTGCCGCCCAGACGGACCGGCATGAACTGCGTGCGGGCAACCGGAAATTTTCCAAAGGGAAATGGGCCGAGGCGGAACTGGACTACCGCCGCGGCCTGCTGAAGGACTCGCTCTCCGTGCCCGGTGCGTACAATCTCGCCTCCGCACTCTACCGGCAGGAAGACTACGACGGGGCGATGAAGGCGTTCGAGAACCGCGATGAACTGGCGGAAGCGACGCCGCATGCCGCTTCCTGGTACTATAACAAGGGCGATGCGGCCATTGCGAAGAAGGACTGGAGGGCGGCGGTCGATGCCCTGCGCGAATGCCTTCTGCTGACTCCGGGCGATATGGACGCCAAGGAGAATTACATCTACGCCAAGGAAATGCTCAGGCGGGAAGAGCAGCAACAGCAGCAGGGCGGGGGCGGCCAGAACCAGCAGAATCAGGATCAGCAGAACCAGGACCAAAACCAGAATCAAAATCAGGATCAGCAGCAGGACCAGCAGCAACAGGATCAAGACCAGGACCAGAACCAGGATCAGGATCAACGGCAACAACAGGGACGGGAACCGGAGATGACGCCCCAGCAGGCGCGTCAGATGCTGCGGGCCGTCCAGGCCAAGGAGCAGGAAACGCAGGAGAAGGTCAAGAAGGAGAAAGCGGCGCTGCTGAAGTCCAGACAGAAAGAAAAGAATTGGTGATGAAGAAGATACTCTCCATACTCATTGCGCTCCCGCTGTTTGCGGGGATGCTCTCCGCACAAAGTATCAAGGTCCAGTCACAGACCATTGTCTCTGCGGACGAGATGTTCAATGTGGTGTTTACGGTGGAGGGGGAAAAGCCCTCTTCCTTCGACTGGGCTCCCGGAGACGCATTCCAACTGGTCTGGGGCCCCCAGCAGGGCTCTTCGCGTTCGGTGACCATCGTGAACGGGAAGGTGCAGTCTTCCTCTTCCTATACCTATACGTACACCTTGCAGCCTACGGCCGCCGGACAGTTCCAGCTGCCGGAGGCGGAAGCGGTCATCGGCGGCAATACCGTGCGCTCACGCAGCGTCAGCGTGACGGTGGTTTCCGGCGGGGATGCCGATGCCGGTGCACAGCACACCGCTCCCGCGCAGGGGGGGCAGGGGGCCGGAGACGCCGCAGCGGAAATCCCCTCGTCGGACATTTCCCTGGTCTTGAATCTTTCAAAGACGAAAGTGGTCGTGGGGGAAAGCCTCAGCGCCAGCCTGGTGCTGCGCCAGCGCGCCGATATCGCCGGATTCGAGGACGTGAAATTCCCCGTTTTCCATGGCTTCTGGAGCCAGGAGACCTACGCCCCGAACAATATCGAATGGCATCGTGAGAGTATCGGCGGGAAAATCTATAACGTGGCCACCCTGCGTTCCTACAGGCTGGTGCCCCAGCGTGCCGGAGATATTACCGTGGACCCCGCCGAGATTGTCTGCGTCGTGAACGTGCGCACGGCAAGGCGCAGGAGCGGAAATCCCTTTGACGACTTTTTCGGGGATGACTACACGCGCGTCCGCCGCAAGGTGAGTACCCGCCCCGTGACGATCCGCGTGTCGCCGCTGCCGTCCGGCGCCCCGGCTTCCTTCTGCGGGGGCGTGGGAAAATTCAACATTGCGGCAACGCTCAGCAAGGATTCGCTTGCGGCGCATGATGCCGCCGCCCTGGTGGTCAAGGTGCGCGGCGAGGGAAATCTTTCCCTGACGGAGACGCCGAAGGTCAATTTCCCGCCGGATTTCGAGACCTATGATGTGAAGGTCAGCGAAGGGAAGGGGGAAAAGACCTTCGAATATCCGTTCATCCCCCGTTCCAAAGGCGATTTTACCCTCGGTCCGGTGGAATACAGTTATTACGATATCGAGGCGGGACGCTATGTGACCGTGCGGACGCAGGGACTGCCCCTCAAAGTCAGCCGCGGCAATGTGACGGCGGCAGGGGGCTCCCCGCAGGGGGAAGGTGCGCTGGTAATCTCCGACAACCGCAAGGATGTGCGGAATATCGGCACGGATATCCGTTTTATCAGTACGGAGGCGCAGCATTTCCGTCCGAAGGGGGCCCTCTTTGTGATTTCGCTCACTTTCAAAGTGTTATGCGTCCTCCTGCCCTTGCTGGCGCTGCTTTTCTCCGGGCTTTGGCGCTATCGGGAGAATCGGCGCGGAGATGTGGCCCTCACCCGCAACCGGGCTGCTACGAAACAGGCCCGCAGGCGCCTGTCCCGTGCCGACGGTTTTCTCAGGCAGCAGGTGCCGGGGGCTTTCTATGAAGAACTCTACAAAGCGTTGCTGGGCTTTATCTCGGACAAACTGCTCCTGGATGCTTCGGAAATGAGCAAGGACAATATCGCCGCAAAACTCGCGGAATCCGGGGTGGGGCAGGAGGCGACGGGAGAATTGATCGGATTGCTCGATGCCTGCGAGTATGCCCGTTATGCCCCCTCGGAGGGCGGTGATGCGATGAAACGGCATTATGAAAGTGCGGTTGCCGTGATTTCAAAAATCGACCAGAGTATGAAAAAGAAGCATTCCGTATCCGCCGCCGTATGGCTGCTGCCGCTGCTCCTGCTTTCCGGATTTTCCGCGAAGGCGGAGACGCCCGCCGATTCGCTGTGGCGTGAGGGGGCCGAAGCCTATGCCGCAGGCGAGTGGGAGAAAGCCCGCAGTGCATGGCTGGGCATAGAAGAAACGGGCCTGGAATCGCCGGACCTTTATATCAATATCGGCGATGCCTGTTATAAATTGGGCGAACCGGGCGGGGCCGTGCTTTGGTATGAACGGGCGCTCAAACTTAGCCCTTCGGACCGGACCGCGCGGTATAATCTTGAATTTGTGCAGCGCTCGCTGCAGGATAAAATCGAGGAAGTGCCGGAGTTTTTCCTGAAGGGATGGTTGCGCCGTATCGGCTACTGGATGTCTTCGGATGCCTGGGCGGGATTGTTTCTCGGCTTCCTGTCCCTCTTCCTTGCCGCTTTGCTGCTCTTTGCACTGCCGGCCCGTCCGGGATTGCGGAAAACCGGATTTTTCAGCGCCATCGTGCTCGTCCTTCTGGCCCTGGGCTGTCTGGCGGCGTCGCTGGGGCAGAAGCGCCATTATCTCCGTACGGACCGCGCCGTGGTCATGTCGCCCGTGGTGTCGGTATCCAGTTCGCCGGGCGGAAGTGCGTCCAAGAACCTTTTCGTCCTGCATGAAGGGACCCGTGTGCAGCTGCTGGAAGAAATCGGCGGTTGGTGCAATATCGAACTTGCCGACGGCCGCCAGGGCTGGATGCCGGCAGAGAACCTGGAAAAAATATGAATGACATTATCCTGTCGGGACTGCTGAATCTGTTCGCGCTCTGCGGCGCGGAAGGCAAAACGGACAAGCAGCGCTCCCAGAATCTGGTGGAAGAGCACTTGAAGGGCTTCTTCGGGGTGCGCAACCCCCAGTCTTACTTGAACCTGTATGCCGATCTGAGGGAATATTACGACGATTTCCCGGAGATGGACCACGGCACCATCACGGACGGTATCTGCTCCCAGCTCAAGAGCCGGATAGGCCGCGAAGAGCAGGAAACCCTGCTGCTTCGTCTGATGGAGTTCTGCGCGGTGCTCTCAGTCACCGGGGCAGGCCAGTCTGTTTTCCGTCGCGTCGCGCAGTGCTTCGACATCGACGATGCGCTCTATGCCTCCTTCGAGGACTTCATCGCCGGAAGGGAAGGGGCGGACGTGCGCTGCTTCGCCCTGGGGGCGGGGACCGTGAAAACCCTGCTCATGCCCCACTCGCGTACGCTGATTTTCACTTACGACGGCCCCGGCGCGGCGATGCTCAATGACATTCCCGTCGTCCGCGGACTCTTCTATATCTTCCAGCCGAGCGCGGTGTTCAAGGGAAGGGATTTCAGCCCGCTCTACCACTCCGCCTTGATGGAACGCTATGGCGATGCCTCCCACGGTACGCCCATCACCCTCTGCGGACGGGACATCAACTTCCGTTTCGAAAAGGGCGCCGACAACGGCATGCACAATTTCAGTTTTACCCTGCGCAGCGGGGAACTGGTAGCCATCATGGGCGGCAGCGGAGTGGGTAAGTCCACCCTGCTTTCCCTGCTTAACGGCACCTTGAGGCCGCAGGAGGGGAGCATTACCGTCAACGGTCACGACATCGCGGGACCGGAGGCCAAGGCCCTGATCGGCTATGTCCCGCAGGACGACCTGCTCGTGGAAGAACTCACCGTCTATCAGAACCTCTGGTACACGGCCAGACTCTGCTTCTCGACCCTGGACGATGCCGCACTGGACCGCAAGGTCATCTCCGTACTGGAGCAGCTGGGCCTGGATGCCGCCCGCGACCTGAAAGTCGGCTCGCCCATCAACAAGTTCATCTCGGGCGGCCAGCGCAAACGGCTCAATATCGCCCTGGAACTGATCCGCGAGCCCGCCATCCTCTTCCTGGACGAGCCGACCTCCGGCCTTTCGTCCAGCGATACGGAAAAGGTCATCAACCTCCTGAAGGAGCAGACCGGGAAGGGCCGGCTCATCGTGGTGAACATCCACCAGCCCTCCTCCGACGTCTATAAACTCTTCGACCGCCTGTGGCTGCTGGACAAGGGCGGCTATCCCGTTTTCGACGGCAACCCCATCGATGCCGTAGGCTGGTTCAAGTCGGCGGCCGGATATGCCGATGTCACTTCCGCCTGCCCCGTCTGCGGGAATGTGAATCCGGAAGTGATGCTCAGCATCATCGACGAAAAGACCCTGGATACTTCCGGCCATCCGACCGCAGAACGCAAGGTTTCCCCGCAGGGCTGGCACGAACTCTACCTTAAGGCCCGTCCGGAGATGTCCGCGCCCGAACCGGCGGATATCCCGCCCACGGACCAGCGCCGTCCCGGCCTCGTGAAGCAGATTTCCATTTTTCTGAGCCGCAACCTGCGCGCCAAGCTGACGAACCTGCAATATATCCTCGTCACGCTGCTCGAAGCGCCGCTGCTGGCGCTGGTCTGCGGCTTGCTGACGCATTATGCCCCCGACGGCGGAATGTACACGGTCATGGAAAACAAGAACCTCGTGTCCTATTTCTTCATGGCCATTATCGTCGCCATTTTCCTCGGGATGTCGGGCAGCGCGGAAGAGATCATCCGGGACCGGGCCCTGCTGAAACGGGAGAAATTCCTGAGCCTTTCGTACCCGGCGTACATCTGGTCCAAGATTTTGTTCGCCGCTGCCGTTTGTGCGGTGCAGACGCTGCTCTTCATCGTGGTCGGCAACGCCCTGATGGGCATCCATTTCAACTTTGCGATGTGGTGGGGCATCCTGTTCCTCGCCGCCTTCCTTTCCAGTCTCATCGGCCTGATCCTTTCGCAGTGCATGTCATCGGTCGTGGCCATCTACATCACCATCCCCTTGCTGCTGATTCCGCAAATCCTGCTCTGCGGCCTGGTGGTGCGTTTCGACGACCTCAACCCCGGCAGCGAGACGGGCAATGTCCCCGTCATCGGCGAAGTGATCCCTTCCCGCTGGGCCTTCGAGGCGCTTGCCGTTTCCTCATTCTCTGACAATCCTTATGAGAAGCCCTTCTATGAGGGCGACCGCGAAAAGTTCGTCTGCCAGTACTACGAGCACGTATTCCTGCACGAACTGGAATCCCAGCTGGAAAGCCGGGAATTCGAACGCGGGCAGGGCGTGGAGGAGAAGCCGCAGCACATGGCCGTTCTGCGTGCGGAACTGCCGCATCTGGCGCAGATTTGCGAAATCGGCCCTTACGAGGGCGATGAAAGTTACGCCTCCCTTTCGGCCTATCTGGCCCGGGCGAAGAAAGTGCTTTCCAGCCGTGGCAACCATGCCACGCTCGCCCTGGACCGCCAAGTCGGTGCCTTTGTCCGCGAATACGGGAAGGAGACGCTGCGCGACCTCAAGCGGGACAGCTACAATATCCAGTTGGAGAATCTGGTGCTGGGGCGGGATGCCGAACGGCGTTGCAGTGTGGTCGGAAGCCACATCGTCCCGCGCTGCGGAGCGATTTTCCTGCCCCCCCGGTCCACTTGCGGACGCGCCCCCTTCTATAGTGGCGTCAAGCGCCTGGGCGAGCTGGAAATCCCGACGCCGCTCTTCGATATCGCCGTGTTGATATTGATGTGTTTAATCGCCGCATGTTGTTTATTTGTGAATTTCCCGGAATTTTTTCTAAATTTGCGACGTATAGTGCGAAATAAATAAAAAAATCGACCCATATCACTATGAAAAAATTGACTGTTATCCTGCTCGCCCTTGCGGTGGTGATGCTTCCTTCCTGCAAGAATCAGAGCAAGAAAAAAGCGGCGCAAGAGGCCTCCAAAACTGAAATCAGCCAGAAGGAAAAACTGGTGACCGAGGAATTGAAACTCAATCTCCAGGCCCTGAGCGAGTCCGTTTCGAAGATGAAATCCGTTCCCTTCATCTACTCCAGCAACGGCGCCGTGAAACTGTCCCCGAAAGAAAAACTGGTCAAGCCGGATTACCTGCTGAACCCCGCTCTGGTTTCCGACCTTGTCACCCTGACCCAGAAATACCGCGCCGTGGCGATGCTGAGCGTGGACAAGGCCGTAGCCGAACTCTACGATATGCCGGTGAAGGAATATGAAGATTTCACCGCGAAGGTCGCGATGGACATCAACGATGCGGCCCTGCTGGAATTCTCAGAGAGTCTTCAGGCCAACAAGGGTGCCGGCGATGCCTTCTCCGCCTTCTACGATGCCGAAATCGAGGCGAACCGCGCTCCCTTCTTCTGGGAGGCCGCCGCTGCCGGTATGGTGGAGCAGCTGTTCGTCTGCACGAAGAACCTGGACAAGTTCATCGGGATGTTCGACGACCAGTCCGCCAGCGACGTGACCTACAACTTCGTCTGCGTGCACGAGGGAATCAAGTCCCTGATCGAGTTCTATCCCGAGATGGAAAGCCTCAATACCATCCTTGACCCGCTGTATGTCATCAATGCGATGAACGTGGAGCAGCTCAAGATGCAGCTCATTGAGCTCAAGGGCGAGATTGAAGTCATCCGTACCGCCCTGCTCAACTAGGGTGAGGTATATTTTCGTCGTCAACGGGCGTTCGGATAAAGCCCATATCCTTCCTGACCTGGAGGCGCAGCTTGCAGGCCGGGAAGTTTCTTATTCGCTGTATGTGACCACGGGAATCGGAGACGGTACCCGCTACGTGCGGCTCTATTGCGAATTCCATCCCGGCGAGGAGGTCTGCTTCGTCGCCTGCGGGGGCAGCGGTACGCTGAACGAGGTGGTGTCCGGCATTGCCGGGGCGGGGCCGGAAAAAAGTTTCGCCATGCTCGCCTACGGCGCGATGAACGATTTCGCCAAGATCTGGCCCGGCCGTAATTTCCGCTCCGTACAGGCCATGCTGGACGGCGAAGAGCGGCAGGTGGACCTGATTCGTTGTAATGACGACTATTCGCTCAATGTCGTCAATATCGGATTCGGCGCCATGGTGGCGTTCCGTGCCAATGAGTATATCGAACAGGGCGCCCGCGACCCCTACGGGAGGAGCGTGCGGCGTTGTATATTGGATTCCCGCTTCAACCGTATCCGGATCTGGGCGGACGGGGAGAAGATCAGCCGCTGCGTGAGCCTGCTCTGTACGATTTCCAACGGGGGATGGTGCGGCGGGAAGTTCCACTGCGCCCCCCGCGCGAAGGTGGATGACGGCCTGATGGAAGTCTGCCTGATGCATGCCGTCCCCCTGCTGTCCTTCATGCGCATCATGCCCTTCTACAAGAGCGGACGGCATCTGGAGGCGAAGCATTGTATGCGCCATATCGCGTATCGCCGGGCCAGGAAAGTCGTGATAGAATCCGCCAGCCTGCAGTACGTGAGCCTGGACGGCGAGATTATCGCCGGGACGCATCTGGAATTGGAAATCATGGAAAAAGCCCTGCGTATGCGCGTTCCCAAGATCGAGGAGGCGTCCGTATGAAAAGAAAACACCGCTCCCTTTCCGCGCGCATGAGCGCCATCATCATCCTGGTGGCGTCCCTTATTTTCATCGGCGCCTTTTGGGGAATTGCCCTGCTGGCGCGACGCGCCATCAAGGAGGGCGCCACGAGGAACGCGGTCCTGCGGCTGGAGAAACTGAGTGCGGAAATCGACGTTGCCCTGAGCGGCGTCGAGGCGTCCGTCCATAACATGATATGGGCCGTGAAGGAACTGCGCACCGACAAGGATTCCATCGCTTCCGTCGGACGCAATCTCGTTTCGTATAATGATTTTATCATCGGAAGCGCCGTGGCGTTCGAGCCCTGGTACTACCCTTCGGAAGGGTACTGGTATGCGCCCTACTCCTATCGCGACGAGCAGACGGGCGAGATCAAGTCCATCCAGATGGGTAACGAGCAGTACGACTACTTTAACATGGAGTGGTACCGCGAGCCCCGCCGCAATGCGCGGAACCGCTGGAGCGACCCGTATTACGATGAAGGCGGCGGCGAGCAGATGATGGCTACCTATTCGGTCCCCATCTGGAATGAAAATCGCGAGGTGTACGCGATCCTGACCGCCGACATATCGCTCAAGCGCTTCTCCGAGGTGGTCAACGCCGTGCGTCCCTACCAGAATTCCCTCGCCTTCCTGTTGGGGCGCAACGGATCCTACATCTGCCATCCCGATTCCACCCTGCTGCTCTCCAAGACCATCTTCGACGTGGCGGATCGCGTCGGCAGCCAGCATTTTTCCGAGGTGGCGCGGGCGATGGTGTCCGGCGGGGAAGGCGTGTCCGAGTATATCGGAACGGACGCGAAGAAGCACTTCATCGCCTATCGTCCCGTTTCCAACGGATGGTCCGTCGCCATAGACTTTCCCTACAACGACGTCTTCTCGATGCTTGCCCGCCTGAACTGGCTGCTCGTCATCGTGGCCGTGCTGGACCTGCTGCTGCTCTATTGGGTGATCCGCCGCGTCGTGAGGAAACTCACGGATCCCATCACGCTCTTTACCTATACGGCGATGAACATTGGGAAAGGCAATTTCCGTGTGAAAATTCCCGCGGTGCAGACGGACGATGAAATCGCGCGCCTGCACGATTCGCTGGAGTACATGCTCCGCTCTTTCCAGGAGTATATTGCGGAACTCCGCAGTTCCACCGCCTCCAACGAGCGCTATGCGAGCGAACTCAACATCGCTTCCGCGATACAGCGCCGTATGCTTCCGTCCGATTTTTCCGCCTCCGGGGGCGCCGATCTCTTTGCCACCCTTTCTCCCGCCAAGGAGGTGGGCGGCGATATTTATGACTTCGTGCTCCGGGGCCGGATGCTGTATTTCATCGTGGGCGACGTTTCCGGGAAGGGGGTTCCCGCCGCACTGTACATGACAATCACCAAGGCCGCCTTCCGCTTCGCCTCCGGCATGAATGTCGGGCCCGAGGAGATTGTGTCCCGCATCAACAACGCCTTCAGCGAGGGTAACGACAGCGCGATGTTCGTCACCCTCTTCCTGGGAAAACTGGATCTGGATACCCTGGAACTGGAATGGTGCAACGGCGGCCATAATCCCATTGTCGTCATCGACCCTTCCGGGAAGGCCGGATTCCTGCAGGCGAAACCGAACCTGGCCGCCGGGCTTTTCCGGGATTTCCCCTATGTGAGCGAATCCATGACCCTGCAGAAAGGCACCCGGCTCCTGCTTTACACGGATGGCGTCACGGAGGCCGAGCGTGCGGATCTCTCCCAGTACGGGGAGCAGCGCCTGCTGGAATTTGCCGCTTCCGTTCCATGCGGGGCCACTTCCCAGGCGTTCTGCGAAGCCCTGTTTGCCGACCTCCACGCCTTTACGGCCGGCAATCCCCAGAACGACGATATCACGATTCTCTCCCTGAGGGCGTGACAGAATTTTTGTCTTTTGATAAAATAATTACAATTTGTCCGGGGTGAATTGTTTACTTTGGCGGAAAATGTTATATAGCCGATGAATACGATGTCAAGACGATTTGTGCGGAGTCTGGCCACCGGCCTGACGCTTTTCCTCCTTGCGCTGCCCTCCGTTGCCGCCACCCCTTTGCAGGAGCATCCCCGGCTGATCCTTTCCGAGGCGGAGATGGCATCGATACAAGCCCAGATTGCCCAGGGAGACAATGAGGCCCTGTGCCTGCTGCATGGTGCCATCCTCAAAAAAGCGGATGAACTGCTTTCCGCCAAGCCTTTGACCTACAAGAAGGATGCTTCAGGAAAACGCATCCTGGGGGTGAGCCGCAATGCCGCCCAGCGCATAGGTTACTGCGCCTACGCCTGGCGCTTCAGCGGAGACCGGCGCTATCTGGACAAAGCCCTGGAAACGCTCCGTACCGTCTGTGATTTCAAAGACTGGAATCCCAACCATTATCTGGATGTCTGCGAGATGGCTTCCGGCGTGGGTATCGGTTATGACTGGCTGTATAAGGAACTTGGTCCTGAATTGCGTTCGACCATCGAAGACCGTCTGAAGCGCTATGCCTTCGACACGATCGAAAAGACGCCTGCCGACCCTGCGACGCCGGCCTACAGGCATGAGGATATCTGGGTGCAGAAAAACAATCGGAACCAGGTGAATCTTGCAGGGCTTACCTGCGCCGCGCTCGCCGTGGAGGAAGTTTTTCCTGAAATTGCGGAGACCTTGATCCCCAGGGTGGTCGCGTCGAACCTTCCGGTCGTGGAATATATCTATAATCCGGACGGGGCCTATCCCGAGGGCCCGGGGTACTGGAACTACGGGACGGGCTATCAGGTCTGGCTCAATACCCTGCTCTCGGAACGCTATGGCAATACTTTCGGGCTGGACGCAGTCCCGGGCTTCCGCAAGACGCCCTATTTTGAGGTTTTCGCTTCCGGCAGCAGCGGGCAGCAGTTCAATTTCTGCGACTGCCGTCCCGAAGTCAGTCCCCGCTATGCGCTGTGGTATTTTGCCTCCCTGCTGGACGATCCGACCCTCCTTTACACGGAATTGCGCTATATGCGGGAAAATGACTATACGGCGTCGCAGCAGCGGGCCCTGATTTTCATCCCGCTCAAATATGCCGCACGCATCCGTCCCGCCGACATCAAACCTTCCCCGCTCAGGGTGTTCGCCGCCGATGGCGTGAATCCCCTGGTGCTGGCCTGTACCGGATGGCATGAGAGCGATCTATGGCTCGGTGCAAAGGGAGGGAAGGCCAATTCCAGCCATGCCCACATGGACGCGGGGGAGTTTGTCTTTGACGCTTACGGCGTCCGGTGGTCCAAAGATGTGTATTTCTATCCCTATGACCAGGTGGAGAAGCCGCTGAAGCAACTGGGAGGGAATTATTGGTCGTATGCGCAGGAATCGATGCGCTGGCAGGTTTCCCGCGTGAACTGCCGCTGGCACAGTACGCTCATCTTTGATGAAGAAGACCATCTCGTGGACGGTTTCGTACGTAAGATTGCCGACTTCGACACTCCGGAGCGCAAAGGTGCAAGTTTTGACTTGACCCCGCTGTATGACGGTCCTGTTTCCGTGACCCGGACGCCCGTCATCCGTGACAATGCTTACCTGGAGGTGACGGACTGCATCAAGACCGGAAGGAGGGCGCATACCGTGCGTTTCAACCTGGTTTCCGAGGGCGAACCGGAACTGCTCTCCGACGGCATCCTGCTCCGGAAGGACGGCGTGACGATGAAACTGCAGACCTCGGGAGCCCAGGTCAATTATCGGATCTGGCCCTCCGACCCTTCGGATTTCAGCAATTTCCCCTTCGAAGAGACCGCTCCGGACACCTGGATCTGCGGCTTTACGGTCAAATTGCCCAAGAAGAGCGAAACGACGCTCCTTACGACGCTCAGGCGGGTGGAGGATCCATCGGCGGACTATTCCCCGCGCCGCATCGGCAACCGTATCATCCGCCAGTTCCTTTCCGCCGATCCGATGGCCTACGCGCCGAAGGGGTTTGACGGGCCCTACAAGGTCGGGAAAGGCAATTCCGTGCATTATGCCGTCGCCAGCCTCTGGGCGAATGCGCTTGCCTTTGCCCGCCGGACGGAGGATGGGATGCTGGAGAAGAAACTGACGGACAAATTCGAGCCTTTCTTCGGCACGCTGGCCTCCCGCCTGAACAGGGACGATCATGTCGATTTTTCCATCTTCGGCATTGTCCCGCTGGAGATTTACCTGCTGGGCGGCGATAAGCGGGCTTATGCCCTGGGAATGCATTATGCCGACCATCAGTGGGAAACACCCACCGGGAACCCCGACCCGTCCGATGGAACGGCGCCCGGGAACCTGCCTGAAGAACAGCAGCTCGAACTGCTGTCGCAGGGCTATTCGCCGCAAACACGCTTCTGGATCGATGATATGTATATGATTTCGGCGCTCCAGCGGCAGGCTTACCGCGTGACCGGCGACAAGGCCTATATCGAGCGCGCCGCCCGCGAGATGCTGCTGTATATGCAGAAACTCCAGCGCGAGAACGGCCTTTTCTATCATGCGCCCGATGTGCCTTTCTACTGGGGCAGGGGAGATGGCTGGATGGCCGCGGGGCTGCCGCTCCTGCTCTCCAGTCTGCCGGAGGACGATCCCTGTTTTGCGCCCCTGCTGGAATCCTATCGCAAAATGATGTCCACGCTGCTGAAATTCCAGCGTCCCGACGGGCTCTGGGGCCAGTTGCTGGACGACCCCGAGGTTTGGCCGGAGACTTCCTGTTCGGCGATGTTCGCCTATGCTTTCATCGAAGGCGTGAAACACGGCTGGCTGGAGGATGCGCGTTACGGCGCTGCGGCGCGCAAGGCCTGGAGGACGCTCTGTGCCCGTCTGGATGCCTATGGCAATCTCTCGGACATCTGCGTGGGAACGAGCCGCAAGAACAGCCGGGAGTGGTATCTGGGCCGTACGCGGGTGAACGGCGACCCGCACGGACAGGCGGCCATGCTGTGGATTTGCAATGCGGCCCTTGAGGGCTTCGCGTTATAGCAGATGCGTAAGAATTTGTTTGTCGTTCTCATCCTGCTGGCCGGATGCGCTTCCGGTCCGCAGGTCCCGTCCCTCCCGGCGCCGTGCGATGTCGTGGAGGAAATCCGCCGGGAGCCGGACAAGGCAGGCTCCCTGATGTATCTGTACGATTATTCGCATGACGCCCCCCTCACGGCGTCGCCGAAAGGCTACAGGCCCTTCTATATCAGCCATATCGGCCGGCACGGTGCGCGGTATTCCTTCGGCGCGCAGTATGATACCGTCTATTGCGTACTTTCCCGAGCTTCAGCGGCGGGCTTGCTGACGGAACGGGGGGCGCGGCTGTTTTCAGAATATAAGGCTTTCTATGACAGCGTGCGTGTGCGGGAGGGAGACCTTTCCCTGATCGGGATGGAGGAGCAGCGGGTCCTGGCGGACCGTCTGTTCCGCCGCTTTCCGGAGGTGTTCCGCGGGCAGACGCGGGGGACGGCCATCGCGACCACGGTTCCGCGCGTGATGCTCAGCATGTCCTCCTTCGTGGATGCCCTGCAGGAGCGGGACCGCACGCTTTCCATTCTTTCAGATGCATCCGAGGCCTATTCTGCGATATTGCGTCCGCCGTTCAGTGCGGAGTTCAAGGACCAGGTGACTCCGCCTGCAGAGGCTTCCGCCCCGAGCATCCCGTATTTCCGGGAGACCGTCGATATGGACGGGATTCTCAGGCGGATATTTACCGTTCCGTCGGCGACGGGCATGGACGAGGTGTTGTTCCTGCGCTTCCTGTTTGTGCTGTCCAACGGGATGAAATGCCTGGACAGGACGCCTTCAGCCCTCTTCGAAGGAATTTTTACGCCGGAGGACCGGCTTGCGTTGGCGCGTGCGGACTGGTATCGGCTCTTTCTGTTTCTCGGAAGATACGAGGGGGCGCCGGGCGAGTTCGTAAACCTTGCATCCCATACGCTCAGGGATATTATCGGGCGGGCTGACGAGGACATGGTGTCCGGGAATATGCAGTTGCGGCTGCGTTTCAGCCATGATTCCTTCGTGATGCCGCTGGTCGTGTACATGAACCTGGACGGTTATGGCAGGACGGCACACAGCCCGGAGGAGGCGTTTGAAATCTATCCCTGCTGGGAAATGCCGATGGGTGGCAGCGTGCAGTTCATTTTCTACCGCAATGCTCGCCGTCCGGGCGATATCCTGCTGAAGGTCCTGCTCAACGAGCGCGAAGCGGCGCTTCCGTTTGAATCTGTCGAAGGTCCCTATTACCGCTGGAGCGATTTCAAGGCATATTATCAGTGAGTATCCGTTTCCCGCTGCAGACGCTCAGGACATAACTGCCGTCCGGTGAGGTCCAGGTGAAGAGGTGGTGGGGGACGCTTCGAGAAAACAGCCCCGGAAGATCCTCGCAAAGGCCTTCCCCCGTCCATTTCAGGTAGGCTTCCTTTCGGGTCCAAAGTTCTGTAAAGCTCCGCTGCGGATGGGCGGCTATGGCGGTCTCGACGGCCTTCCGCAGGCGTTCACCGTCCAGGCTTCCGCTCAGCGTGTAGATATAGGGAATATTATAGCAGGGTTCTCCTTCGTGCGAGAGACACTTGGCGTACAGGCCGAATTGCGTTTTGGTTAAAGATGTGGCGTGTTTCATGCTGTTTTCCTGTTGTCAGGAGTACGCAAAGGTAGCAATTTTTTGGGGGACTTGCGCAGGAGCCGGGCTTTCAATGGCAGCGGTCCTCCACTCTCAGCCGGGGCCCAAGAATTTAAGCTTCTTTTTTACGTCCCCGGAGGATGCTCACAAAGTCTGCAACTTCCATAAGTAAACAAAGGCTCCAGAAACAGGCTCCAACATAACCCTTCCATGATGGAATACGGCCGATTGCTTGGGTCAAAAAGTATATGATGACAGCCAGACCAAATATACACTTGATAATACACCAAGTCCTTGAATCAAAGAATTCCTGTGTGCGTGCCCAAAACCTATTTTGTAGTTTTTCCATATAAGTCCCGGTTTGTCCGTTTGACAAAGTTAGCTTTTTTTTCAATAGTGCGACAATGTCTCACTTGAAAGCGGCCGGATGAGTGTTAAGCTACGGTGTCAAGTCGGCTTTCATCTATCGCCTCTCTCCGACACATACGCGAAAGTCCTGGATTTCGCTAAAGCGATAGCCCTTCGGGGTTCCGCTGCGCGGCTTTGAGGCTCGAAGAGCCGAAGGTGCTGTCAAGCGCCGTGCCTTTGGGTGAGCAGGTCCGGCAACTCTGGAAATTCAAGGCGTTTTTTGCCAGGTTGCCGGACCCGGGGTCCCGCAACCCCGAAGAAATTGCCGCTTTTTTACCGGGTTGCCGGACCTCCGGACTGGCAGAGGACAACGGCCGATTGCGCTATCCCTTGGTGGGGAAGCTTAAATGGAAACGGCATCACGGGCCTTCGGCCCTACCTGCGCACTATCTCTCCGCCTCCCGGGATTTGCCTCGCCTTTGGCGGGCCACATCCCTCCCCGCCTGCGGCGGGGCTTATGAGGCACGAAGTGCCGAAGCGCCTTCGGGCGCGTGCCGTGAGGTAGGAGCGATGCGACGACCGGGAGGCACCCGATGAAGCGTCAGCGGAATCGGCATGTCCCCTGGGGGACCGACGCGAAGCGGCGAGGGGGAAAAAGGATTGAATCCCTCTGACGACGCGAAAAGCCGGCGTTAGCCGGCTTTGAATTTGAAGCGGAGGAAGAGGGATTCGAACCCCCGGAACGTTGCCGTTCAACAGTTTTCAAGACTGCCGCCATCGACCACTCGGCCATTCCTCCGGAATTTTCCCGCCTCAAACGCAGCGGGCCTGCAAATTTATGAATTTTTCGATAAAAACATTAAATTTGTGGGTTAAGAACTCAAAAAAGCCAATAATATGAAAAAGAAGAAACTCAACGGTGCCTATGACTGGAAATATAGCTCCGTAGGCGGAATGGTGCGCGTGGATCTCCGCAATGGCGCGGATATCGCCCATCTGGGGGAACTCGATCCGAAACTCTGGACGGTGCTGAGCTGCCCGACCAGCGGCCTGGAATTCGACAAGGACACGCTCCGGATGCTGGACACGGACGCCGACGGAAAGATCCGTGTCAACGAAGTGGTGGCCGCCGCCAGGTGGCTGACCTCCATCGTCCGGAACGCCGACCTGCTGCTCGAATCCCGCGATACCATCCCTTTCTCGGAATTCAATACGGAAAATCCCGACGGGGCGAGGCTTCTCGGATCGGCACGGCAGATTCTTTCCAACCTCGGTCTGGAAAAAGACGGGATCGGAATCGCTGAAACCTCCGACAATGTGGCGATCTTCGCCAAAACGCAGTTCAACGGCGACGGCATCATCACGGAAGCCAGCGCGGACGAAGACTCGCTGAAGGAAACAATCAAAAACTGTATCGACGCTGTCGGTGCAAAGACGGACCGCAGCGGGGCCCCGGGAACGGATGCGGAGGGCATCGAGACCTTCTATACCGCCCTTGCGGACTATGAGGCTTGGGTCTCCGAAGGCGAAGCGGCCAAGGCGGAGGTGTTCCCTTACGGGGATTCGACGGCCGACGCCCTTGCGGCCTGCGAGGCGCTCAGGGACAAAATCGACGATTTCTTCACGCGGTGCAAACTGCTTGCCTTCGACCCTGCCGTGGCGGCTTCCGTGACCACGGCGGTGGAGAAACTCGACGATATCGGCACCTGTCCGCTGGCTTTGCCCGCGAAGGATGCCGTGCTGCCCTTTGATGCCGTGAATCCCGCCTTTGAAGCGGATTTCGCCCGCCTGCGCGCTTTGGTGCTCGATCTGGATTTCCCCAAGGCAAAAGGCATCAGCGAAGCGGACTGGAAAGCGGTTCAGGCCAAGTTTGCCCCCTATACGGCATGGCTCGGTGCGAAGAAGGGCTCGGCGGTGGAAGCGCTGGGTATCGATAAGGTCCGTGAACTGCTGAAGGCGGACGCAAAGGCCGCCCTGCTCGAACTGGTTGAAAAGGACAATGCCCTCAAGGCCGAAGCGGAGTCCATCGAGGAGGTGAACAAACTCACCCACCTGTATCGCGACTTTTATCGTTTCCTTTGCAACTATCTTATCCTGAAGGAGTTCTATACCCGTGACCCGCAGAGGCGCGCGGTTTTTGAAGCGGGTGAACTCTATATCGACCAGCGTTGCTGCAAACTCTGCGTCAAGGTGGCCGATATGGCGGGACATGCGGATATGGCGGGCCTGAGCGGTATGTTCCTGCTTTATTGCAAGTGTTCCTCCAAGGTCCGTCCGGAGAGTTTCGATATCGTCGCGGTAATGACCGACGGCGGTGTCGCAAGCCTGCGCCCGGGCAAGAACGCGGTCTTTTATGACCGGAACGGGCTGGACTGGGACGCCGTGGTGACCAAGGTGGTGGATAACCCCATCAGCATCAAGCAGGCATTCTGGAGCCCTTACCGCAAGGCGGCGAATGCGATTACCGAGCGCATCAACAAGAGCGCTGCCGAAAAGGAGAACAAGGTCAATGCCGAAATGGCGGCCAAGGCGCAGGGCGAGACGCTTCCCGAACCGCCGAAGCCCGCATTCGACATCGCCAAGTTCGCCGGCATCTTCGCGGCTATCGGCATGGCGGTAGGCTTCCTGGCCTCCGCGCTTGCCGCCATTATCAAGCCCTGGTACAATGTGCTGATCGTATTCGCCATCCTGGTGGTTTTCATCTCCGGGCCGTCGATGTTCCTGGCCTGGCAGAAACTGCGCAAGCGCAATCTCGGCCCGGTGCTCAATGCCAACGGCTGGGCGATCAACTCCGTGATTCTGGTGAATATCGTCTTCGGCGCTACGCTCACCAGCGTCGCGAAGTATCCCAAGGTCCGCACCAAGGATCCCTACGCCAAAAAGAAAACCCCGCTGTGGCTCTGCATCCTTGATGTGCTGCTGGTCGCCGCGCTGATCGGCTTCGCGCTCTGGTTCTTCTGCAAATAATGCGAAAGGGGGCACTCGCGGCCGCAGCGGCAGTTGCGTGCGTCTTATGGCTTTCCTCCTGCTCGGACAACCGTTTCAGACGGCTGGACGCTATCCTCGGGCAGGAGGAAGACATTGACGCCCGCGTGCGGCGGCGTACCGATTCCCTTACCCTGCTTTTCAATGCGGCGGGACCGGATTCGCTCCGTTTCCGCTTTGCGGAGCAGCTTTATGACGAATGGCGGCATCTGAACCTGGATTCCTGCAACCGCTATACCGACGAGATGCTCCGTTACGCCGGCAGCGACAGCAGCCGCATCCTTTCCTCCCGTGCGGCGCTTGTGCGTACCCTCACGCGCAGGGGCGACCTGTCCGGGGCGGTAGAGGTATTCAAGGCGCTTGAGATTCCCTCGAATGCCTCCGAAAGTGACATCGACACTTATTTCTATATTGCCACGCGCCTGGTATCACAGTTGAACCGGACGGCAATTGATTCCCTGCTCTCCATGAAAGCCCTTGCGGACGACTATCTCAGCCGCTCCGGCCCCACGTACAAGGCCCTGCTTTTCAAGGTCAAGGAACTGCGCTACTACGGTAATCCGGATGAGGCGCTGGATGTTGTCAAGTCGATTCCGGTGGACGAAATAGAAGATGTCCATTACCGTTCCACCTACTATATGTCGATATGCTCCATCTACATTGAGAAGGACGATCCCGTCTCCGCGATGGACTGGTGCGTAAAATCTGCCGAATGTGACCTGGGTTCGGGAATGAAGGATTACTTCTCCCTGTATCTGCTGGCGCGTCTTCTTTTTAAGGAAGGTGACACCGAGCGGGCCGTAAGGTATATGAACCGGGCGGTCCGTGATGCCCTCATCTACAACTATCCCCTGGGGATGCAGCGTTCCGTCAGCGCGCTGAATTACATGAATGCCGCCATCTTCGACCTGCATCGCAAGCAGCGGATATTCCTGTGGCTGGGAATATTGCTTGTAAGCCTGTTCCTTCTGATTGCCCTGGTTCTGCTTTTCATCAACTCGCGCATGCTACGCAGGGTCAGGCGCGTCAACAACATGTACCGGCAGTCGCAATCCGAACTGCGCAGCGTATCTCTGATCAAGGACCACATGCTCGGCGAATACATGGGGCTGGCATCCAATTATATCTATGAAGTGGATGAGCGGCGTTCCGCTTACCGGAAGATGCTGAAGGAAGAGGGCCCGGAAGCGCTGGCCAGGGTCTTTCGCGAACCGTCATTCGCCGATTCCGAGTTCCCCCGTTATTGCGATAATTTCGACAAGATATTTCTTGAAATTTTCCCGGATTTCATTGAAAAACTGAATGTTCTCATGCCCGAAGGGGCAAAGTTCGAGAAGACTCCCGAAGGCGGCCTTACCTCGCAGTTGAGGATTCTGGCCCTTATCCGGCTGGGGATTTGCGACAGTTCCAGGATTTCCGTCATCCTGCATATATCCAAGGGTACCGTTTACACCTACCGTTCCGTCATGCGGCAGTCCGCACTTGTCCCTGAAACCTTCGAAGACGATGTACAGGGTATCGGAATCCTTTAATTTCCAGAAGGCAACGCCGACTTAAAACCAGCCTTCTACGGCTGTAAAATCTGTATTTCATAGTTTTTAAGGCTTTAATTATTCTTCGGCCTTGTTTTTTGCGCACCTATAAATTCATAGCTTTGTCCCGGATGACCGGCTATGGACAGGGTCCCGTCATATATCGCACCGCAGGCAAGCGTTTCCTTTTATAAGGAGGATGCGCTGTGCCTTTCCGGAAACATCGAACAGTGGTATGAAGACGACATTGCCTGAGCTCATATCCCTGGTGTTCCTCGCGGCACTTCCCCTTTCCTGTACGAAAGGACAGGGACCTGAGGCGTGCGGACCTGCGGAAATCCTTTCCTTCACGGCCACGGCTCCGCCACCCGGGGATGCGGGGCGCGTCACCATAGACGCCTCCGGCAAGACCGCTTGGGAAGCCGGCGACGCTATCCGCATCTACTGGAGCGGCGGCAGTTGCGATGCCGTTACCCAGGACTGTGGAAGTACCGCGGTCTTCACGACTTCAGATGCGGTTCCGACCGGAAAATCCGTGTACTGCGCCGTATATCCGGCCTCGCGCAAGGCAACCTTTGACGGATCCTCCCTTACCGTCGATTATACCCAGACCGGTGAACCGGCCATCCTTGCCTGCAGCGCCATCTGCACGGCATCGACCACCACCCCCGGAGGGCCGCTTTTCTTTGCAAACAGCGGGGCGATGTTGAAATTCGCCACATCTTCAGATAAAATCCACAGCGCCACATATCTTTCTTCCGGCACGAAAGTCTCCGCCGTGGCGGGCAGTAATTCCGATGCGCGTATCCCTTACAGGAAGGGAACTTACTACATTCCGGTTCCCGGCGGCGATGCGCCGCGGGGCTTCTCGCTTCGCCTCAAGAATTATGATGGCCAGGATTATCCTGCCTTTCATCGCAGTGCGGCGCGTACCTTCGAGCGCTCCCACATCTATAATGTAGGAACCATTGAAGATAAACTCTTCGGCGGAACGGGAACGCCGGTCTCCAATCTGCGGGTGATGTCTTTCAATATCCTCCGCGGCGACACGCAGGGGCCGGACCACCTCTGGAGTGCCCGCAAAGACGCGTGTCTCGCCATGATGGCCTCCGACGCGCCGGATATCGTAGGACTGCAGGAATGTACCTCCGTCCAGCGGGACGATATCCTGGATGCTTTCCCGCGCTACGGCGCAGTGGGCGTGTCTGTCAGCGGGCTCAAGATAAGCGCATATCCGAAGGTGAGCTCCAACCCGATCTTATACGACGGAGAAAAGTTCCTTCTGGAAGATTGGGGGACTTTCTGGCTGTCGGATACCCCGGATGAGCCCGGTTCCTATACGTGGGGCTACGATAAGCCCCGCACATGCACATGGGCGCGGCTGAGGCTGCGCTGCGGCGGGCAGCGCTTGTACTTTTTCAACGCGCATGTTGAAAATGCCGGCGGCCAGGAGGCCAAAGAAAAGAGCATACTCCTGATAATCGAGCGGATCAAGGCCCTGAATCCGGACGGCAGCGTTCCGGTCATTTTCGGGGGCGACATGAACAATGTCATCTCAGCCTCGGCTCCCCTCGGCCCCATGGCGTCCTTCCTTGTGCATATTCCGAGCCATGCCCCCGTCACGGACAAAGGGCGTACATTCAATGGCTTCAGCGCAACAGGCGGCTCTGCCCTGGACCATCTTTTCTGCAGCTCCGCGTTCCGTCTGAAGCGCTTTTCCGTTGACCGGAAAGCCTATGCCGGAATTACCTATATCTCCGACCATTACCCGGTTTATGCGGATCTGGAACTGAATGTTTCCGCCCTTGCAGACAAGTTTACCGTTGAAGGGGAACCTTTAGGATTATTTTAATTTTACGGATGTGTATTTTTGCTTTTTATGCCTTCCCGATGCTTTCAATACCTGTTTTTCTCTTTTAGACATCAGTGTGAAACTTTAATTTTATCCTTAAGATATTGATTTGATTTACTAATGATTTTTACTTTGTAAAAAATCACAAAAGAAACGCTATGGAAAAAAACTGTTACCAATCACCGAAGGCAAAGGCCCTGGAACCTATAGAGCCTTTCCGGATTGCCTGCCTGTCCATGCAGGACTCTACGGCTGATACGTTCTTTGTCGAGGACGATATAACCGACGAGTTGTTTTAATTTATGGAGGAACGTATGATGAAAAAGTTTTTCTGTATTTTCAGTATTGCGGCCCTTGCTTTCGCGGCCTGCACAAAAGAAACCGTTGCTCCTGAAGACGAGAACGGAAAGACCCCTTCCGAGGGGGTTACCATTACCTTTGCCTGCGAGGCTCCCATGCCCCCCATAGAGGACGGTTCCAAAACGACGGTAGATGCTTCCGGGCTTGTGGCCTGGGAAGCCGGTGATGAGATTGCCGTGTGGTATCTGGATTCCAACAACGAGCCCCAGTCCGTGACGGCGACCGCCGCTTCGGCAGGCAACAGCACCACTTTTACCGCCACCATCACTGACGGTTCCGCCCCGGATCATTTCTGGGCTGCTTATCCTGCAGGCAGCGGATCGCTTACGTACGAAGGCGGCAATGAGAATTTCGCCATTACCGTTACCAATTCGGACGGTACGTTCAAAGGGGCCAACTTCATGGCCGCATATTCGACGGCGGAGGCAATGAGCTTTGCCTTCAAAAATGCTGTCGGAATCGTGAAGATCGCCCTCCCTGCCGGCGGAGTCATTTCTCACGGCGGGACGGATTATACCCTCAATGGTGTCCGTATTCGTGGTAAATCAAGCGGTATCAACCATAAGGGGACGGTAGAAGTCCTATTGAATTCGGAGAATTCGGCTGTTGAGAGTTTCTCTTCGGAAGTGACGGGCGGGGCTGGCAATATCTATGTCAATTTCGGTGATGAAGTCCGTAACGACGGGTTTGTCTATCTGCCCTCTTTACCGGGAACACTTGGCGATGGTTTCGGTGTCAAGTACTTTGCACAGGGAGGAAAGAATATCCCCGGAATCGTTTCCAAGGATGCAGAAGTCACCTTCAGCCGTGGGCATATCAAGCCATTGTCCGACCTCACTGGCAAAATCGTCTGGGACTACTATGTTTCCCCGTCCGGCTCCGGTGACGGCCTCAGTGTCGCCAGTCCCATGTCAATAGACGGTTTATATACACTGCTCTACAGCAGAAGAAATGATTCGGATGCTGTTTATATGGCCTACGCAAATGTCCTGAACGGTGTTACGGTACACTTCGAAGAAGGAAATTATACCGTTTCGCAAACCTTGCCGCTTACGGGCTATACGGAAGAAGTGGAGATTACCTTTGACGGTAACGCCGCCATTCTTGACGGTGACGATGCTGTCGGTTTGCTCAATATCACGGCCAAAGTGAATATGCATGTCAGGAATATGACCTTCCAGCATGGAATGGTCACCACTCAGGGAGGCGCAGTCAGATTGGACAGGAAAGACAGTAAGCTGGATTTTACAGGCTGCTCTTTCAAGAATAATTCTGCAGTGAATGGCGGCGCTATAGCTGTTGTGGGGGCAGCCAGCTCCACGGACGAGGACCTGCAGGTTTCGTTCACCAATTGCCTGTTTGCTTCCAATACGGCTACAGCGCCCACTTCCGGTACTACTGGAGGAGCAGCTGTTCTGGTTTCTTCCGGAACGGGCGGAGGCATCGTGAGTTTCAACAATTGCCGTTTTGATCAGAACACAGCTCCGCAGGGAGCCTCATTCTTTACGAGTTCCAAAGTGGCTTCGTACTTCAACGGTTGTACATTCTATTTTGAGCAGGCGACCGGGACGGCATCCGGAATCGGCGGATATTCTGTTTACAGCGGCAATAAGGACGGGAGACTCGGGATGAACAATTGCACCATCCACGCGAAGAATAGGGATAATGCCAATGGTATCAACGCGGCCTCAAACGGCGCGCAGATTCGTACCATCGGCTATAGTGCGATTGCAAACACGACGATATGGAGCAGCGGCGCTACTGGAAACCGGGCCAGTCTCATTGCCGGCCGCGGCCCTTCTATTGCAGGCGCTACTCCGCAGGACAATACGGTGGTCAATTGTGTTGTTCATCAGAAAAGTAATACATATAATGCGCTTTTCTTCCACGATAATTACACCTGCCAGGTTTTATATTCCTTCTATGATGGCATCAACGGTACGCTTAAAGATGGCGTACAGGTTGTGACCGGATGCCATAACTGGGGTGAAAAGAATAACACTGCTCCGACGGGAGCCGCTGGGAATCCCAATAAGCCATATCAGGGTGTCAATCACACGTATTATACCTGGACTTTCTCAGCCGCCATGTATCCGGATTTCACACCTGCAACGCTTGGATATGTGAAGGATGCCATCAAAAATACAAATGGCGTCGGGCAGGGGTTCTACAACTGGCTCGAAGACATCGGGGCTCTTGACAAAGACATTATGGGAAGAAGCCGCGGCAGTTCTGATTCAGACCTGCAGTCTCCCGGATCTTATCATATGACCTGGGTCCAGTAGCATTGACGCAAATAATTCATAATCTTTCACTTCTGGCAGCGGGGGCCGTCCTCGCTGCCGGAGTGTTTGTATCCTGCGGCAAAGAGGATAAGGGAGGCGGTTCCGAGTCCGGCACTCCCTCCGGGGGGGAAACTCAGGAAATCCCCGTAACCGAGGTTTCTACGCTCAAGGTGATGAGTTTCAATATCCTGCGCGGAGACCTCGAAGGTCCGGACCACGACTGGACCGTCAGGCGGGAAGCCTGCCTTGCCATGATCGAGGCACAAGGACCCCACATTTTCGGCCTTCAGGAATGCTGCTGGACACAGCGCAGGCACATTCTTGCCTCCAACGGCCTTTTCGACGCAGTAGGCGTTGCAATAAACGGGCAGACCTCCGGCTACACCAATGTGTCGTCCAATCCTATCTTCTGGCGCAAGGACATATTTGAACTTCAGGAATGGGGAACGTTTTGGCTTTCTGACACTCCTGAAGCAATCGGTTCATATACCTGGAATTATCCGAAGCCCCGTACCTGCACCTGGGCCCGGCTCAAAATCCGCTGCAGCGGCAGGCAAATTTACTATTTCAATGCACATCTCGAGGCGCACGGCGGCCTGGAGCCCAAGGAAAAGGGCATTCTGCTGATCATCGAACGTATAAAGGAGAAGAACCCTTCCGGGCAGATTCCCGTCATCTTCGGCGGCGACATGAACAATGCGCTGACTTCCGGCGCCCCGCTTGGTCCCATGGCCCAGTACCTCAGCCATGCGCCCGGCAAATGCAGGACTACCGATACCGGGCGGACCTTCAACGGGTTCCGTGCCACCGGCAATTCCGTGCTTGACCACTTGTTTTACAGCGAGGACCATTTCACCGGCCTCCGCTTCTATGTAGACCGCAAGGCCTACGAAGGCGTAACCTATATTTCAGACCATTATCCTGTTTTCTGTGAACTGGAAATCATTTAAGTTTTTGGCCCTGCTGCCGGTAGTGCTGGCTGCAGGGTGCGGCAAGGAACTTCCCGGCGGCGAAGGACAGGGAGAACCTGCCGGGGTGCGGCTTTCCGTGTCTCTTCCGCAGGAACTGAGCCGGACCGCGCTCGGAGACAAGACGGGCGGGAAATATCCTGTCTTCTGGCAGGAGGGAGACTGTATTTCGCTCAACGGGCACAGTTCCCTTCCCCTCTCTTCCGAGGATGCCGGCGGCATGACGGCTCCGTTCATTTTCCGGGACGGTCTTGCCTCGCCCTTCAATCTCCTCTATCCGGTGGCTTCCGAACCGGATGTGGTCGTGTTTCCCCATCATCAGCATTATGTGCAGGGTAGTTTTGACCCTGCGGCAGCGCCGATGTGGGGGACGAGTGCCGCTTACGAGGACGTCACCCTGCATCATCTTTCCAGCCTGGTACGCATCGCCCTTACTTCTTCGGAGGGGGTGACCGTGACCGGTATATCCCTGACGGCCCTCGGCGGCGCTCCGCTCAGCGGGACCTTCCGGGCTGTCAAAGACCAGGCCGGCGCGTATGACGGCAGTCTGCAGCCGCTCAATACCGGCAGCACCATAGAGTACAGTTTCGGGGAGGAGGGCGTCCGCTTGGGCGGAAGCCCGCTGTATGCCTGGATCGCCATCCCTTACGGTACTTACGGAAGCGGATTCAAGGCGGTCGTAAAGGCTGACGGCGGCGATGTGATGCTGCTTTCTTTCTTTTCCGAAGGAAGGAGCGTGGCGCCGTCCAAAGTGCTGGAGTTCCCTGCGGTAGAGTTCACCGCGGACGGCTCCGGCGTCCTTTATATAGAAAGTGCGGACGACCTCCTGTCCCTTGGAGGCGCATCGAACGCCGTACTCGTAGGCGACATCGATATGTCCGGGATGCCCTGGACGGAAATAGCCTCTTATTCGGGGACGCTTGACGGCCTGGGGCATACGGTTTACGGCCTTTCGGGCCCGATGTTCAATACCGTCACCGGCGTGGTGCGCAATCTCGTGCTGGCAAGCGAATACACGGAGACGGAAAACCGGGTCTCCGGCGGTCTTGTCAGGACGCTCGGATCTTCGGGGGTTGTGGAGAACTGCGTTTTTACCGGCAGGATTACTTATGCCCGCCGTCTGGAGAGCGGTAGCGAGGATGCCTTCTGGGGCGGCCTGGTGGGAACGGCGAGTGCGCAGACGACCCTGCGCAACTGTACCAACAGGGGGGCAGTGACTGTGGACGGGTCCTATCTTGTCAATCCCCGTCTGGGCGGCATTGTCGGCCGTTACCAGGGCGGCGCGTCGCGTCTTGTGAATGAGGGCAGCGTTATCTACGGAGAAAATTCCACGGCCGGAGCCCTCTATCTTGGCGGCGTCGCCGGCGTGCACAACGGCTCTGGAACGGGAACGGATTTGCGCAACCACGGTGATGTCGCCTGTTATGGCACCGTTACAGGCAGCAATCTTTGTTTTGTGGGCGGCGTAGTGGGCAGCCATTCCGCCGGTCATGTCGCGGATTATGTCTCTACGGAGTCGGGAAGCGTAACGGTCGATACCCGCAAGATGACCTATGCCCCCAAGGTGGGCGGCGTCATCGGGCAATTGACGATTACAGCCTCCACCAAGGGCTTCAATGTGACCGGAAGCGCGAACGGCAGTCCCATTTACATGGTCTGCAACGGCAAGGCCCTTGACCGCAATGCGGCCATCGGAGGGCTTATCGGCTATATTTCCCAGTCAGGCACCACCGCGGACCAGACCATTGCCATCGATGGCTGTTCCCATGATGCTCCCATTACGGTGCAGGGCCTCCTGTCCGGAAAAAGTACGGCGGCTACCGGGCGTGCGGTAGTCGGAGGCCTGGTCGCCCTTGCGACACCGGTGCTCTCCGGACGGTCCCATACGCTGGAGGTCAGGAACAGCCGCAATACCGGCGATATCCGTTTCGAGGGCGGCGTCAAATACTGCTATGCCGGCGGTATCGTCGCCGACATCCAGTGCGTCGGCGCAAACATCTCCGGCTGCGAGAACCGCGGCTCCATCCTTGTCGAAGGGGAGATGGACAATTATTCTTCCGGCGGCATCGCCGGCCTTCTTCTGGGAGGACACGTCGTCACGCGCTGCAAGAATTTCTGCGACATCACCCGGGGAGGCCTGATCAGCGGAACATCCCCGGTCACCGCCGCGGCGAGCTGGTGCGGCGTGGGCGGACGCTTATGGGACGGCGAATCCTGGAACAGCCCCGTGGAATCCGATTTCCCCAAATTCATGTACGCGGGATGGGCGCCTTCGGACTTTGCCTCTTATCCGCAATACTATACGGGCTGTTCCCGCTGGGATGGCTCATCGAAATTAAGTTGGGAGGACTGAGCCATGAGAAATACATTTTTGCTTTTGGCGGGCTTCGTGCTCATCGCCTGCACGGAAAAATTCGTGCCGGCGGAGAACAATCCCTATGTGCCCCCGCAGGGCCGGTGTGTCTTCCGTGCCGAGGTAAGTCCGATTTCCGGCGCCTGGGTGTGGGATGCCGCGCATGACCGTGCCGGCGTTTACGGCAGCAATGTATCCAACGCGATGTTCTGCCCCCGGGCGGCCTTTGACGGTGCTTCCGGTGCGGCCGAACTTATCGGCGAGGGCGTGACAGGAGATGCGTTTGCCTATATCCCGTACCGTCCGGAAGGTGTCGATGCGCTCGCTTCAGGCTGCGTACCGCTTCCTGCGGAGCAGCGGTATTTCCGCGATGCCGCTTCCCAGATAGAGGGCAACGAACTGCTCGTAGCGCGTGCGGATGAAGACGGCCTGCTCCGGTTCAGCCACCGCTGCGGAGCGCTTCACATCCGCCTGAAAATCAATCTTGGTGAGAACGTACAGAGCGTCAGCCTCTCCGCGAACGAACCCCTGTGCGGATGGTTCGATATATCCGGCGGCGGCGAAGTCCTTCATGCTTCGCGTTCCGTGCGCGTTACCGGAATGGACAGCCCCTGCAGCGAATCGGCTCCGCAGGATGTATGGGTCATGCTCCCTGAAGGCACCTATACCGGACTCTTTGTCACCGTGGCCGGGAGTACGGAATCCATTTCCACCATTATCGAGGGCCGTTTCGAAATTGCCGCGTGCCGGGAGACATCCGTCTCCGCAAGCGAGCAGAAGAATCATTACGGCGGTTCTGAATTTGAAGCAGAGGAGGTACAATATGACTAAAAAGTTGTTTTTTGCGCTGCTCCTGTCCCTTGCGCTGCTCTCATGTACCAAGGAGGTGCTTCGCGTCAGCGGCAAGCGTCTTGCCGGGGTGAGTGTCGAATCCGATGCCGGAGAACTGCCTGTCCTCATCAATGCGGAAGGTATCTGGAAGGCCCGTTCGCTGGAAGACTGGATTTCCGTGGATGAAGCCTGGCACGAGGGTGCCTATACCGTGCTGCTCCGTTACGGTTCCAACCGCAGCGTGGAGGGCATGCACCGGACTCCCAGGACGGGGGCGGTGCTCATCCTTACCGCCGACGGGGCCGAGTGCGATACTTTGTTTGTTCACCAAAAAGGCATGGGCACGTTATGAAAAAGATACTGACTGTGCTCGGGATGGCGGCGATGCTGCTTTCCTGTACTAAAGAAATAACGATAGACCACCATATCAGCGCCGAATTCCCCAGGGTAGGGGAACTCTCCGGGGTAAGGGTGCTTTTTGCAGCCGGCGGAGATGCAGACATCCTCGTCACTCCGGACGGCGGGCGCAGGGTAATCACCTACAAGGCGCTCTCCATCGTGACGGGGGATTATACGGATGCTGAACTCTCCACTCTGCTGGAAGAAACTTTCTGGCGCGCCCCGTCCCGGCAGTGGATTATCCACACGGCATCTCCGGTGGAGGGGACGGTGCTCGGCGGCGCGGGTTTCGTGAACTGCCTGCGGGCGCGCGGCCTTTCCGCGGAGGGCGGGATGCTTTTCGCTTCGAGCAACACCTATGATAAAATCGAAGGCATCACCGTATCTCCGCTCGGCTTCACGGTAAAAGTAAAGGAGGCCGCATTATGAAGAAATTCCTGTTTTTGATGCCGCTCCTCGCACTTTCGCTGATGGCGGGAGCGCAGGACAAGACCGTTACCGGCCAGGTGGTGGGCGACGACGGATTCCCCATCCCCGGCGCGGCCGTGCTCATCCAGGGTACCTCCAAGGGTACCGTGACCGATGCGGACGGCAAATATACCATCAGTGTAAGTGACTCCGACGTGCTCATTTACAGTGCGATGGGGTACAAGGAATCGCTGGAGAGCGTAAGCGGGCGAAAACTTGTCAACGTGGTGCTTGTCACGGATTCTAAGGTGCTCGACGACGCCGTCGTCATCGGCTACGGCACGCAGAAGAAAAGCGACCTTACCGGGTCTGTCGGAATCGTGAGCATGGATGAAATCCTTTCTCCCGCCATCTCCTCTCCCGACCAGGCCCTGCAGGGGCGTATCGCGGGTGTGGACATCCTTTCCGGCGGCGGAGAGCCCGGAGAAGCCGCATCCATCCGGATCCGCGGCACCCGGAGCATATCGGCAGGCAACGAGCCCCTTATCGTCGTGGACGGAGTGATGGATGCCGTGGAGAGTTTTTCCGACATCAATCCCGACGATATCAAGAACATTACCGTGCTGAAGGATGCCTCCTCCACCGCGATCTACGGTGCGCGCGGCTCCAACGGCGTAATCATCGTTACGACCAAGGGCGGCAGTACCGGCTCCAAGGTGGCCGTAACCCTTACCGCTTCGGTCGGCATGAGCGAACTTCCGTGCAAACTCGACATTATGGATGCCACGGAGTTCGCGCAGTTCCGAAACGACTACAAGTTCACGGCGGGCAATGTCGGAGGGAGCGACCCGCAGGTTTCTGACAAGTATCCTTTCGAGGACCCTTCCGTTTACGGGAAGGGGACCGACTGGCAGGATGTCCTTACCCGGAGGGCCTTCCAGCAGGAGTATAAGATTGCCCTGAACTACGGCGATTCCAAGATGCACAGTTACGCGTCATTCGGCTACGAGAAACGGGACGGCATCGTCATCGGTACCTCGATGGAGAAATATTCCGCGCTGCTCAAACTGGACCGCAAGATTTTCAAGTGGCTCAAGGTAGGCGCGAGGGTGAATTTCGGCTATCGGCGCAATGACCGCAATTCCGTCACCATCAATGGGGTATCCAACGGCTCCGCGGTCTGCCTGAGTCCGCTCGTGGGGCCGGAGGATGCGTGGAACCGGTATTCCGACGAAGGCGGTTCCGGCGGTGCCGTTTACAACAGCCCGTACCTGATTGCGAAGAACACCATCAACTACGTCAACATCAAGTACACGAACCTCTCCCCTTGGGTGGAGATCTATCCGTTCAAGGGAGCGGTGCTCAAATCGCTGTTCTCCGCATCCTGGACAGATAACGACGCCTACTACTATTCCCCGGCGTCGATGCCGCTTGCGACGGTGCGCAAGACGGGCGGTACCGCCAGCCGTACGACCGACGACCGGACCGCGATGCTCAGCGAGACGACCCTCACATGGAAGAAGGTCTTTGACCGCAGCCACAATCTGGAAATCATGGCCGGCTTCACCGCCGGGCGCAAGACGACTGATTACAAGTACACGCGCGGGACAGGTTATCTTGACGACAACGTGGGCCCCTACAACATGGGCGCCCTGCTTGACAAGAGGAACCTTACCGAGAGGAGTTCGCTCTCGGAAATCACCCGTATGTCCGCGCTCGGCCGTATCAATTACGCCTACAAGGGCCGGTATCATATTACCGCCACGGCGCGCTACGACGGTTCCTCCAATTTCGCGGCGGGTCACAAGTGGGGCTTCTTCCCCGCGGCCGCCTTCCGCTGGACTGTCTCCAACGAGCCGTGGATGGCGGCGGCAAAGGCGGGCGGCCTGACCAACCTTTCGCTGCGCCTCAGCGCCGGACGGAGCGGGAATGACGCCATATCGAGTTATGTGTCGCAGCAGGCGCTGACCAGCGAATATGCCACATGGCTGTTCGGTGAGACGCAGCAGTTGTCCACCTATCCGACCCGTCTCGACAATGCCTCCCTGACCTGGGAAAAGACGGACAGTTACAACGCCGGCCTTGATGTTTCCCTGTGGAACGACCGCGTCACCCTTACGGCCGACGCATACTACTCGGACACGAAAGACCTTCTCCTCAAGGTGCAGAATCCCAAGCAGACCGGATTTGCGGACCGCTGGGCCAACGTAGGAAGCACCCGCGGCTGGGGCTGGGAACTTACAATATCGTCGCGCAACATCGTGCGGCAGGATTTCAGCTGGCGTACGGACCTCACCCTGAGCCATAACAATTCGGTGGTTACGGACATCGGGGCCGAATACGAGCAGGTCGCCACCTATACCAAGAGCTCGCAGATGCTCTATGGCTACAAGGTGGGATATCCCGTCAATGCGCTCTGGGGCTACAAATTCGGCGGAGTCTGGCACAATGACACCGAGCGGGAAGACAATAAGGCGACCCGTGCCTACGTTTCCTACCAGGACAAGAACGGCTATGCCAAATATGCCGATGTCAACCATGACGGAATCCTCGACTACCGCGACCAGATCTATCTCGGTTCCGCCGATCCCATCCTGTTCGGCGGCATGCAGAATACCTTTACCTGGAAGCAGCTGACCCTCGGGGTCTATTTCACCTATTCGATAGGCGGATACATCTACAACCTTTCCGAAATCAATCTCAGTAGCGGAGTCTCCAATACCAACAAGTACCGCTATATGCTGGATTCATGGCACCCCGTCAGAAATCCCGGATCCGACATCCCCGGCGCCTACATGGTGGACGGCTATTGTTCCGACCGCTACGTCCATGACGCCTCTTACCTGAGGCTCAAGACGCTGTCGCTTTCCTATGTGCTCGACCTTTCCCGGAAGGTGAAGTGGTGCCGCGACATCACCTTTTCCGCGCATGCGGACAATGTTTTCCTGCTGAGCCGTTACAATGGCTTTGACCCGGATATTTCTTCGTCTTCATCGGTGCGCAGGCTCGACAATGCCACGTACCCCAGCCCGAGGACGTACATGTTCAGCATTAAATTCCGTTATTAGGCGATGAAGAAGATTTTATGCATTATTCCGGCGTGTGCGGTGATTGCCGCATGCTCCCTTGATGAGAAGATACTTTCATCATCCACCCAGGAAACTTATTACAAGACCGTCTCCCAGTGCATGACCGGTCTGAACGGCTGTTATACGAATATCCGCAATATCTATAACAACAAAGAGTATTTTGTCGTTTGCGAGGGACAAAGCGACCTCCTGTACATCAACCGTTCGGACCAGCCCAACGCCGTCCTGATGGTGACCCCCTCCACGCCCAGGTTCGGCTCGACCCTGTGGACCTATGCCTATCTGGGCGTCAGCCGTGTCAATGCGGTAGAGGCTGCCATCAATCGTTCGCCCCTCAGCGATGACGAGAAGGCGCCGCTGCTGGCCGAAGCGACCGTCCTCCGGGCCCTGTTCTATTATATCCTTACCTCCAATTTCGGCGATGTCCCCTTTTATAAGGAAGAAGTTACGGACGAGACCAACGGGCGCATATCGCGTCTTCCGCGCATGAGCGCTTCGGACACCCGCGACATCCTGATCGCCGACCTGCACGAGTGGATCTTAGAGAAAGGGGCGCTGGATATGGCCAGGACCAATGACGGAGGCAACGCGCAGCAGTACCGCGCCGGTGCGGCCCTCGGGCTTATGCTCGGCGGCAAGATGTGCCTGTGGCAGCATCGCTGGACGGATGCGATCGAGTTTTTCGAGGCGCTTGAACAAATCTACGGCGACCTGTCCGCCTATCCCATATCGGACATCCCGTTCGGTAACAGGCAGACGATGGAAAGCATCATGGAAATTTCCAATATCGCCGTCGATTACGGGCTGCAGGTGCAGGGTACCCTTGCCTCCATCTGCACGCCCTACCGCAAGGTTTCCACGGCGGAGGGCGAAGACGACGAGGATGAGGAGGAGCAGGGCACCGGCGACATATACGACGGTATCGGCATTCCCGAACTCGGCGACCAGATGCGCACCCAGACCCCTTTCCGCCCCACCAAGCGTTTCTATCAGAAACTTATGCCCTACAGTTCGAAAGACCTGCGCCGGGCGGCGTACACCTCAACCGGAGAACCGATAGAAGGGAACGGCGGCTATCTGGCATGGGGCTGGCCGGGATATTATCCGGACGATGACCGGAGCGTGGCGCCGCGGGTGTTCCGCTTTTTCAGCGCCACGAAATCCGCCTCCGGGCGGCCTTATCTCGGCAACAAGTTCTGGTGCTTCGGCATGCAGTACAACCTCGACAGCAATTCCTACAAGGTTTTCCGCTATGCGGGTGCCCTGCTCGGACTTGCTGAGGCCTGGTTCCAGAAGGAGGATGACGAGAAGGCCTGCCATTACCTGAACATGGTCAAGTCACGCGCAGGAATCGCGACCGTCACCCCGGCGTCCTTCGAGACGCATGAGGCCCTCTTGCACGAAATCCAGGATGAATATGCCAGGGAACTGTTCGGGGAATTCCAGAGAAAACACGACCTTGTCCGCTGGGGAATATGGTATGATACGGTATGGCAGTACAACGTGGAGGCTGAGAACAATACCCGCCTGCGTTCCAACATGAAGCCCTGCCACGAATATTATCCCATCCCTGACGACCAGGTCATCAATTCGCACGGGGCCCTTGACAATAACGAATATAACAAGTACGGCTTATGAAAAAGTGGATTATCGCCTTTCTGGCGGCGCTCTTTACTGCCGCGGCCTGTCAGAAGCCCTTTGTCACCGGGGTTGACCTGGGCGTGAACAACGAGACCATCCATCTGCTCTCTTTCGAGGAAGGTCACTGCTTCATCACCGTCTTTTCCAACGGAAGCTGGAACATTGCCCTGGAACCGGCGGTCAGCTGGGCCAGGCTTGACCGCGCTTCCGGCAGCGGAATCCAGTATGTCCGCCTGGACTATGACGAAAACTTTGACCCTTCTCCCCGCAGTGTACGTGCGGTTGTCAGCGGTCAGGGAAAGACATGTGAAATTGAAATCATCCAGCCCGGCCAATGAAAAGAATATTGACCCTTGTATCGGCGGTCTTGTCCGCCATTGCCTGCAACTCCCTCAGGCCCACGGAATTGGATATCGTCCAGTTAGGCATCGTCCCCGATGACATCATCGTGCCCTCCGGGGCAGGGGAAGACGGCGTCCGTATCATTGCGGACCGGGATTATGCCCTGGAACTGCTTTCCGGCGCCGACTGGCTTACCGTCGGCCTGACAGCGCGCGACAGCATTTCTTTTTCCTTCGCTTCCAATGAAGGCTACCGCCGCAGCGCGCGCCTGAAAATCAGCGCCTCCGGCAGGGAAGATGAATTGCTGATAAAACAGGAAGGAGCGATGGCTGCCTATGCCGTCCTGTCCGCACATTCGCTGTCCGTTCCCGCGCAGGGCGGCAGTTTTGAACTGAGGCTTTCCTCCTCCCTGCCCTCGGATTATTTCTCGGTCTCCGTAACCGGGAATTCCACGGTGCGGAATATGCGCCTGAGCGATTATATCCTTACTTTTGATGTGGCTCCCACCACGAACAGGGACAAGCGCAGTTACGTTGTTACGGTTTCGTATTTGGATGGATGGGGAGATGCCGTTTCCGACAGCGTCACCATCGTGCAGGATGCGTATGATTAAGAGGATTTACATTTCAGCGATTGTGTTTTTGACGGCCGTTTCCGCCCTGGCGGGGGAGAGGCTTTCCAACGGACGGGTGAGTGTCGCCGTCGATGACTCCGGTTGCCTTACCGAACTGCGCAACCTGGAGACCGGTACCGGATATGCAGGAGGCGCGGCGCTCTGGAGACTCTATTTCGACACCCCAGACCAGCGGGAGGTGCAGGTGGACGGCGCCCTCATGAAACCGGAAATTTCCTGCGACGGGACTTCCATCCTCCTGCATTATCCCAACATGCGGGCGGACGGCAGGGTGGATGGGGACCTCGCCTTCAGCATGACCCTGAGCATTTCGCTGGAAGACGACCTCGTGCGCTTCGGCGTGCAGCTTTCCAATGCCCAGCCCCATACGGTCATCCGCGAACTGCAATACCCGCTGGTGGGCGACCTGCCCCTTGGGAAGGGGTACAGGCTCATGACGACCACGGGCGGCGGAATGCTGTATGACGACGTGAAGAAACGGATCGCGGATGCCGGTATCAAAAACCCGTACATGACCCCCGCCCAGCATTATCGCCAGATGCCGCTGGTGTACCCGGAAGGGGCGGTCTCTGCCAACTGTTTCGCTTTGATTTCGGAGAAGGAGGGACTTTATTTCGGAAGCCATGATCCCGCTCTGGTGAATACCGGGCACGGACTCCGTGTCTATCCCTCGGCAGCAGGTGTCTTTGACCGTCTTGAATGTGGTATTTATAAGTATCCGTCCTGCCTATGCGGGGAAACCTGGGAATGCAAGGCCAACGTCATCGCTCCCTACAGCGGCGACTGGACCGTGACCTCCAGGATTTACCGCGCCTGGGTCAATACGGCCTGGTGGGACCGCCAGATTCCGCCTCAGTGGGTGAGAACGATGAAAAGCTGGCAGCGCATCATCTTCCGTCACCAGTACGGCGAGCAGTTTTTTACTTACGCTGACCTGCCGGGCCGGATACTGGAGGTAGAAAAAAGTGTCGGCAGTGACGCGGTCCTGGTATTCGGATGGTGGAAGGCAGGAATGGACAATGGCAATCCCGATTATTTCCCCGACGATTCCCAAGGGGGATTCGAGGCCCTGCAGGATGCCATTACCCGGTATGAGAAGGAGGGCGGCCGGGCGGCCCTGTACTTTAACGGAAAACTGATAGACCGGGAAAGCGGTTTCTACAAAAACGGGAGGGCAAAAGGAATTACGGTGACCGACAATACCGGCGCTGAAACGACAGAGCACTATAAGTTTACCTCTTTCGGCTCTTTCCTCGGACAGTATAATTACCGGTCTTTCGCCGTAGCGGATACCCGCAGGCCGCAATGGATTTCGCTGATGAAAGCATGGTGTGACATGGCCCACGCCCTCGGCGCATCGAGCGTTTTCTACGACCAGATGGGTGCGGTTGACCGGGGTGCCGTAAACTGGGACCTTTCCGGGGAATTCCCGATTCCCGACCTTGCCCCGCTTACCGCGAAGGGCGATGCCATGAAACAGTGCCGGGATTACCTCCATTCGCATTATCCGGGTATGGCGCTGGGGTCCGAACATATAACGGATTACCTGTCGATGTATGTGGACTATTCGCATGGCGACGGCCTGCTGGATTTCATCGACTGGTTCCGCTATACCTTCCCCGAGATGATCCTGAGCGACCGCCGTATCCGGGATGACAACGACATAGAACGCCGGGTGAACCTGACGGTTCTCAAGGGCCTGCGCAACGATATAGAGATTTTCCGCTGCCGCGGACTTATCGACCAGACGCCCCGTTATCAGGCCTATCTGGCCAGGGTGAATGCCATCAAGGAGCGCTATCCCGATCTTTTGCTGGAGGGCCGCTTTGCCTACAAGGATTTCTTCTCATGCAGCAATCCTTCCGTGGAGGCGCGCTGTTTTGAGGGCGGGAACCGTATTGCCGTCGTCCTCACCTGCGAAGAGGCCTCAAGGCAGAAGACCCGTTTAAGTGTCCCCGGCTACCGTTATGTCGAGTGTTCCACACTGGGCGGGGCTTCAGTTTCCCGGGACGGGCTTCGGGTATCGCTGGACCGTCATGCGCTCGCCGTATTAATATTTGAGAAAATATGAAATCGTTTATACCCGGAATCTGCATGGCTGTAATTTGCTGTGCACTTTTGGCGTCTTCATGTTCGACACCGTCCCTGCGGGTGCGCACCGTTTACAGTGACGGCCGTGTGAGCGAAGAGATTGTGCCTCTCAGATGCTGCCGCAGCCACCTTGAATACCGGCTCTCTTCATCCGGACTGGCCGGAATCGACACCCTTACCGTGGTCCCCGACTTTGCCCGGGCCGTGGAGGGAGACGAGGGCTTCTTTATGAATTCCCAGGGACATATCACTTATTTCCTTCCCGGACGCAGGGATACCACCGTATGGCTTTATCAGCGTCATCCCATAGCCCTTGAAGGTATAAAGACGCCGTCCGGCTGCTATGCCGCCGTTTTTCAGTCATACCGGTGGAACCTGCGCAGCCGCATAGATGTGCGGGGCGGAGAGTATGTGCAGTCTTTCGATTATATCCTTCGCGATACCGCTCCTTCTGAGGATCTGGTCCTGCAGTATTGGCCCTTGAAGGGCGCGGACGCTTCGTATAGCGGGATTGCAAGGCTGTACAGGCGGCTCTTCGTCGAGAACAATCCGGAAATGGTGCCGCTGCGCGAGAGAGTGAAATCCCGCCCTCTGCTCAAATATGCGCTCGAGAGCCCCGAAATCCGAATACGCCAGGCATGGAAACCGCTTCCTACCCCCGTACCCCACCAGACCCGTGAAAACGAACCTCCGGTCAGGGTGAAGGTGACTTTCAACCGGGTGTGCGACATCGTGGACGCCCTTGCAGAGGCTGGCGTCGACAGTGCCCAGCTGACACTGGTGGGATGGAACCTCAAGGGGCATGACGGACGTTACCCTACCGTGTTCCCCCCGGAACCCGGCCTTGGAGGGGAGGCGGACCTGAAGCATCTCATATCCTATGCCCAGGGGAAAGGTTTTCAGATTGTCCCTCACATCTGCACCGGCGACGCCTACAAGGTTTCCGAGGACTGGGACCCTGCGGATATCGCCAAACTTCCCTCCGGTGAGCTTGACAGCAGTTATGTATATGGTTCCGGCAGGATGTTTAAGATCTGCCCGGAGGTATCGTATCGCAAGTACGTGCAGAAAATCAACGACTCCCTCCGTGTTTACGGCTTCCGGGGAATCGAATACAACGATGTCTATTCGATCGTGGCGCCGGTTACATGCTGCGATCCCGCACATCCACTTGATTTTGCCGCCGCGGCCCGCTATGACAGGCTCATCCTCAAGGACGGTTCTGACAAGATAGGAGGCATAGGTTCCGAGGGCGGTTACGACCATGTGGCCCCTGTACTGGATTTCTGCCTGTACGCATCTACGGGCGGGCTTACCAAATTGTCTTTCGACAAGCTGAGGGACGCCCATGTTCCCGTCTGGCATATAATATATAACGGCTATATCTATTCCTGCCCTTTCAGCGAGGTCGTGAATTATTCCACCAAGGCTCCGGATATTTCGATGAAGATGCAGGAATACGGCTGCCATCCCACTTTCTATTTCCATGCCGCCCACCGGGACGATGCAAAGAACTGGATCGGGAACCATCAGACCGACCTTTACTGCGGTACGCAGGAGGAACTGGAACAATCCGTCAAGGCCATCAGGCAGGGGTACGACTATCTGCGGGAATACGGATATATACAATATCTTCGTTTTGACGACCATTGCGAAGTTGCGGACAGCGTTTTCCGCTCCAGGTTTTCAGACGGCACCCGTACCTATTGCAATTATTCATGCAGTCCGGTCGGCGTGGACGGCATCATTGTTGGAGCAAAAGACTGGGTAATCGTGAAAGGAAAGAAATGAAAAGACGTGTTTTTACGATAATACTTTTTCTTGCCGGCCTAGTTGCGGCCGCCCAGACCCTGCCGGCCTGGCAGAAGGGATATTTTGACATCCATCACATCGCTATCGGGAAGGGCGAATGCCAGTTCCTGATTTTCCCGGACGGGACCACCATGATGATAGACTGCGGGGATATGACCGGAGTCGGCCGCGGCTGGGCGCACAGCAGGGCCCTGCCGGATTCCACCCTGTCGCCCACGCAGTGGGCCGCCCGCTATGTGGATGCTTTCTCCCCGACGCCCGGGCGCATTGATTATTTTGCCCTTTCGCATTTCCACGCAGACCACATGGGGCATCCGTCCGCATCCCGCCCGGGCCCTTACGGATACCGCCTCTGCGGGATAACGGAACTGGGCGAATATGAGAAAATCGGCACTTTCGTGGACAGGGGATATCCTTCCTACGATTTTCCTTCCGTGGAGCGGGTGGAGAGCCAGTGCGGGATGATGAAGGATTACAAACTTTTCATCGCCCGGCAGGTCAATGTATGCGGGGCGAAGGCTGAGCGTTTCGAGGTCGGCTCCCGCAAACAATTCGGCACGAAGGAGGGGAAATGGGATTTCGAGGTGTGGAACGTGGCCTCGGGCCTTATGCTGACGGCGGGAGGCAGGAAGACCAGGCCCATGTACAAAGAGACGGAGAATCCCGACAAGTTCGATGAAAACATGTTCTCTCACGTACTGCTTTTCCGCTACGGCGATTTCAAATATTTCAGCGGAGGCGACCTTTGCGGCAGCCGGGGTTCGGCTTTCGGCCGCGATTACGAATCCCAGGTTGCCCCGCTTGTCGCTCCCTGCAATGTCCTCAAGGCGAACCATCACGGCTACCGGGATGCCACGAATCCCAATTTCCTCTGGCAGATGGCCCCCGACGTCATCGTCGTGGACGCGGTGGAAGCCTCGCATCCCAGGCTGGAGACCGCTGCGCGGATAGCGGATCCCATGTATCCTGGCAAAAGACAACTCTATGCCACTTCCGAGGCGGGGCGCGCCAAGATGGGCGAGGACGCATGGCCCGTGGTGAAGGGCGTAGGACACATCGTTATCCGCGTGTACGAAGGCGGCGGTTCATACCAGGTTTTTGTGCTCGACGCCACCTCCGGGGACTATCCTTTGATGCATCAGTCTGAAATTTTTATGTCACGCCGATGACCAGACACTTTTTATCCCTGCTGGCCGCGGTTTTGATGCCGGCCCTGCTTCCCGCCCGTGACGTGAACCTTGCCGGGGATTACCATGCAAAGGCCGACGGCAGCGTCAAGGTGACGCAGAAACTCCAGAAGGCCATTGATGACGTGTCCCGCAGCGGCGGAGGCCGCGTCACCCTCTCCGGAGGAACGTTCCTGTCCGGTCCCGTGCAGCTCAGGGACGGTGTGGAACTTCACATCGCGTCCGGGGCGAGGCTCCTGGCTTCGGATGAACTTTCAGATTATACCGATCCGCAGTTCAGGCATGTCAGCACCGATGCCCTGCCGCGTCGGCGCAGCGCCGCCCTGATCTGGGCGGACGAGGCGAAGCATATTGCCATCACCGGGCCCGGCACCATCGACGGGAACGGAGCGTCACACGTCCGGCCGAAAACCGGTTCCGGCTGGAAAGGCTGGCCGTACGAGCGCATTACGGCGCCCCGCGAATCCCTGCCCCGGCTTGTGTTTTTCGCAGGCTGCAGCGATGTCGCCGTATCCGGAATCCATGTGACTAACCTGCCCGCAGGATGGTGTTTCTGGGTGCATGACTGCGACAGGGTGCGCTTCGACGGCTGCACGATCCTTGCCGACGTGCGCTATCCCAATAATGACGGAATCCATATCAACTGCTCCCGGGACGTGCATGTAAGCAATTGCAACATCGAAACCGGTGACGACTGCATTGTGCTCCGTGCCAACAGCCGCTCCCTGAAGGAAAACAAACCCTGCGAACGCGTGACGGTCACGAACTGCAGCCTGCGGAGCTGGTCTTCTGCGGTGCGTATCGGCTGGGTGAATGACGGGACGATCCGCAACTGCACGCTTTCCAACCTGGTCATCCACGACTCTTCCGACGGAATAGGCTGCTATCTTCCGCTGATGAAATATATCCGGTCCAGCAACGATTACGGCCGCGAGTCCACCCTGGTCGAGAATATCCGGGTTTCCAATGTGGTGATGGACGAGGTTTACGGGAACCCCGTGTACTTCAAGGTCCCGCAACATGACCCGGAGGTGCATGTGGCGGGTTTCCGTAACATCCGCTTCAGCAATGTGGCGGCCAGGGCCCTGTGCAAGCCTTTTCTCAGTCCTGTGGCGCGCGGGGGCGTAAGCTTTGACGGATGTGTTTTTGAAAAATGTTCCCCGGAGGAGTTTCCGGGGGATCCCAGGCGTCACGGATACGTCCTCGGGGCCAGGGCGGACTACTACGTCTGTGCGTACGTCTGGCCTTCCTGCCATGACGATTCGCTGGCCCGCAAATGGATATGGCCTGCCGGAGAGGGGGAGTGGGAGGTCATACGCAGGGGGAACCCGCGTTTCGAAGGGCATTACCAGCCCCGCACCCCGCTGCTGGGCTACGGACATGACGATGACCCGGAGGTGGTGGAACAGTGGATTCAGACCGCCCTGTCCCACGGCGTGAACACCTTCATCTATGACTGGTACTGGTTCCGTGACCCTGACGGCTACAGCGGCCCCTTCCTCGAAGCCGCCCTCGACAAGGGCTTCCTCGGCGCGCCGTCCAACCGGAAGATGAATTTCTACATCATGTATGCGAACCATTTCGTGAAATACAGTTACTGGAATTATCACAAATGGGGCGCGGATGCGGACGGCCTGCTCTTCGACCCGCGCATCGGCATGGAAGACTGGAAAAAAATCGTGCATCGCGTCATCGGGCAGTATTTCTCCCTCCCGAACTACGTCAAGATCGACGGCTGCCCCGTATTTGCCATGTTCAATGCCGATATCTTCCGGCAGGGCTTCTCTTCCGACGAAGAGGCTTCCGCGGCGATGGAGTATTTCCGTCAGGAAGTCCGGAGGGCGGGTTTCCCGGGGCTTCACCTGCAACTTACGCCGGGTGCGGGAAGCGACCCTTCGCCTGCCCGGCAGGAAAGGACGAAAGAAAACATCCGCCTGCTCGGGATCAACAGCATCGCCTTTTATAACATGGGCGGGTTCAATTGCGATTATGCGCTGCACTGCGAGAATTCCCTGCGCATGCGTGAAAATACGGCCTCTGCCTACGGTATCCCGGTTTTCCCGACCGTCTCGATCGGCTGGGACGACACGCCGAGATTCCCGCAGAAGGGTGCGGACCAGGTGACCCGTTTCCACAATACCCCTGAGGTATTTGCCGCTTACCTCGGGACGGCCCGGGATTATGCGGATTCGCACCGCGCCACCCAGCCTCCTTTCGTCATGATCAATGCGTGGAACGAGTGGGTGGAGGGTAGTTACCTGCTTCCGGACAAGGTGCACGGATACGGCTATCTCGATGCCGTTAAAAAAGTCTTCGAATGAAACGTATGCTGCTGCTCGTCCTTGCGCTCGCTTCCGTCCTGGCCGGACGGGCGCAGGACTGCGATTCCCTCCGCGGGATTTTCCGTGTTTACGGGATCCCCTCCGGCATGGCGGATACCCCCGCGCCTGCGGGATACAAGCCGGTGTATATCAGCCATTACGGCCGTCACGGCAGCCGGTTTCATGGGGATCCGGCTCTCGTTCTCGGCCCGAGGGACAGCCTCCTGGCCGCCCGCGGCCGGGGAACCCTCACCGCACTGGGGGAAGCCATGCTCTCGCGTCTGGAAGCTGTCGCGGCGGCAAGTGACGGGCTCTGGTATGAACTTACCGCCATCGGCGAAAGGGAGCACCGGGAGATTGCCGGGCGTATGGTCAGGCGTTTCGCTCCCGTATTCCGGTCCGGGAAAAGGATAGACGCTTTCAGCAGCATACGTACGCGCTGCCTTGTAAGTATGGGCTGTGCCGCGTCGGAGATATCGGCCCGGGTCCCCGGCATCCGGATTTACCTGCATACCGGGAAAAAGTATCTCCCGCTCCTTAAAAACGAGACCCTGCTCCCGGAGGCCCGGCGCTGGTTCAATCCGCGCATTGCGGCGCTGACGGATTCGCTGGGAGACTGGACGGCCTGTCTGCGCCGGCTCTACACGGATGCACCCGGTGAGGGCCGGGCCGCCACGGCCCTTGCCATCAATTTCTGGAACAGCTGGGCGGAGGCGCCCTGCATCGACGGCGAAGGCTTTGAAATCCTGGACTGGCTCAGTATCGATGAACTGCGTGCCCTGGGGCGCAGCGCGGATATGAACCTTCCGCTGAAATGCCTGCGCTCGGACCGCTTCGGCCAGGCGCGGGTGGAGTCGCAGCGCGCCCTGCTGACAGATATGACGGAAAGGGCTGACGATGCGCTTTCCCGCGGCGATATCGCGGCCACGCTGCGCTACGGCCATGATGCGAACCTTGTCGGGCTGGCGGGGCTGATGAATCTCTGCGGATTTGAAGGGGTGTATTCCCTGGACCGTTTCCCGGATCCTCGCTGGCGTTCCGCCGACAGGATTCCCATGGCATCCAACCTGCAATTGGTCTTTTACAGGAAACCTTCATCCGGCAGCGTCCTGGTCAAATTTTTGTATAACGAGAGGGAGGTGCTCCTCTCCGGCCTGGCGGCAGTGACCGGGCCATACTACGACTGGGCCGAGGTCAAAACATATTGGAAATGAAAAGACTCCTTACCCTGCTTTTCCTTTTATTCCCCCTGCTGACGGAGGCTCAGGAGCGGGATTTCCGCCTCATGTCCTTCAATATCGAGAGAGGGGACCTGTCCGTCTCCAAGGGCTGGGGCTGGGACGTCCGCAGGCCGGCCGCCCTTGCGATGCTCGAAAACGACAGGCCCGACGTACTGGGCGTACAGGAATGTAATTCGCAGCAGCGTGACGATATCCTCGCCCGCATGCAGTACAAGTGTATAGGGCTGTCCGTAGACGGCCTTTCGGGGGAACATGCAACATCGGCCAACTATATTTTCTACGACAGCGGGAAATTCGACCTTCTCGACGACGGTGTATTCTGGTACGCCTTCGAGCCGGATTCCGCGGGGATGTACACCTGGATAGCGAAAAAGCCGCGGAATGCCGTCTGGGGCCGTTTCCGCCATAAAGATTCTGGACGTGAGTTCATCTACATCAACAACCACCTCCAGAACGGAATCGACGCCGTACTCAACCGTGCGATGAGCATTACGCTTCTGCTCCATAAGATGCGCGAAATCAATCCGGACGCCCTTCCGCTGATTTATTCGGGAGACCTTAACAGCAAGGGTACGGAATACTACTATGCGCCCCTGCGGCAGGAAATGCGGCATGCGGTGGACGTGTGTCCGCTGACGGACAGGGATGTGACCCTGGGCAGTTACAAGCGCAAAACGGGTACGGACGGCCAGATCGACCACATCTGGTTTTCCGGTGCCCTGGAAGGGCTCCGCTTTGCCGTTGACCGGGATGCCTACGCCGGACTGGACTATGTTTCCGACCATTTCCCGGTTTACTGCGATTTCCGCTTTACCGATGAGACTCCCGCCCGGGGAGGGGAGCCCAGCTGGTTCGACATCGTGCCGCGGGAATCCGACTTTACCGTAAAGGCGGGAACCTGGAATCTTTTCAGTACCGTCGAAAGGGGGGAGAGGGGCGCACCTTCCTGGAACGAGGTGAAAGCGGGCGTCGCCGCCACCATCGCCTCGCTCGACGTTGACCTGCTGGGTCTGCAGGAACTGACCGATCCCATGCTCCGCGACCTTCCACGGCTTCTCAAGGCCGAATGCGGAGGCCGCTACAAACTGTGGGCGGCGTTCTCCGACCCTTCTCCGGACAATCCCGGGCGCGAAGCCGTGGGCCTGCTGTACAATGCGGAACGATTCGTCCTGTCCGGCCAGCGTCAAAGCTGGATACGCGCCGGGGATACCGATACTCCGGCAAAGCCCTGGGGCGACAGTTTCCGGAGCGTGCTGACCGCAGTATTCAAGGACAAGGCGACGGGAAAGCGCTTTTTTGTGTTGACGGGAAAGTTCTGCAAAGGGGCCAATCCGGTGAAGTTCGAGGGGTTCGTCATCAAGACCATCGAGCAGGAGCAGAACAAGGATGCGCTGCCCAGCATCCTGCTGGCGGACATGAACACCGCGCCCAGGGGGAATGTGTTTATTTCCTTGCTCAATTACTGGACGGACAGTTATGCGCTTCTTTATCCCTTCCGGGACCGGTATTTCTCCACGAGGATATCCCAAACCGAATACGGGCCGAACACCCCGCAGGACTGGAACATCAAATACGACATCGTGGGGATAAGCCGCTATGTCGAGAACAAGATCAAAGTTACCTCCCATACGGTGCACCGGGAAATCCGCATGCGCACCCCGGTCCCTTCCGACCATTACCCTGTGACTGCAACTTTCGTTTTCGCGGAATGAGGTAAATTTTTTACCTTTGCGCGATGAAAAAGATCGAGTTCAATGTAGGGCTCTTCAACGAGAGTTTCCCTCCCCTGATGGACGGAGTGGCGGTATGTGTCCAGAATTATGCTTACTGGATGCAGAAGAAGGTGGGGGGCGTCGAAGTGGTGACTCCCCGCGTTACCGGAGCGGATTACAGCCAGTACGATTATTCCGTCCATGCTTTCCTCTCTGTGCCGGTACCGGGGCGAAGACCCTATGTCGCGGGCATTCCCGAAATGAGCCCTTATTTTCTGGAGCACGGGCTGACCACGCGATACAAGATTATCCATGCCCATTCTCCTTTCCTCTGCGGAAAGACGGCCATGCGCATGGCCCGCCGCCTGGGCGTTCCTTTGGTTGCGACCTTCCATTCCAAGTACCGCGATGATTTCTCGCGCGTGCTGCCCAAACTGGCCGTCGGGATCGCCGTTGATACCATCGTCGATTATTATGAGCAGGCGGATATGGTGTGGGTGCCGCAGGCGTCCACGGTCGAGGTGCTCCGTGAATACGGCTACAAAGGGCACGTGGAGGTGATGGGCAACGGCTCCGACCTCGTGGCGGACTATCCGGAAAAATTCTTCGTGGAGGCCCGGCAGCGGCTGGGCATCGCCCCGGGGGAGTTCGTGATGCTCTTCGTAGGGCAGCATATCTGGGAGAAGAATCCGCGCCTGATCATAGAATCCCTGGCCCGCATCCCGGACGTTCCCTTCCGGATGTATTTCGTGGGGATGGGCTATGCGGCGGAGGAAATGAAGCAACTGGTCTCGGAAAGGGGACTCGATGAGAAGGTCCGCTTCGTGGGCCAGATTACCGACCGCGCCCGCCTGACGGATTATTACGCCGCCTCCGACCTCTTCCTCTTCCCCTCGCTCTATGACACGGCGGGACTGGTGGTGCAGGAGGCTGCGGCGCTCGGCACGCCCTCGGTGATGGCGCGGGAAGCGACGGCCGCTTCCGTCATCCACGACGGGCAGGACGGCTTCCTGGTGGACAACGACCCGGACAAGATGGCGGAACTGCTGCGTACGCTGGTCCATGACCCCGTGCGAGTCCGCCGCGTGGGCGTCCAGGCCGGGAAATCGCTGGTCCGTTCCTGGGAGGATTGCGTGGACGAAGTGCTGGACCGCTACGACGCCCTGCTGCGCAGCCGGGGGCTTCCGCTGATTAAATCCGCCGATAATTTTTGAATATTCAAAATTTTACATACCTTTGCAATCCTTTTGTTTAACCTATTAAATTTTTTGCTGAGATGGCTGAATATCTGATGCCTGAGAAAAAGCAAGAGATTTTCGCGAAGTACGGGAAGTCTAATACTGACACCGGCTCTCCTGAGAGTCAAGTTGCTTTATTTTCCTACCGTATCGCTCACCTTACCGAGCACGTGAAGAAGAACAAGAAGGACGTGGTGACGCGCCGTTCCCTTCTTCGTCTCGTCGGTAAGAGACGCCAGCTTCTGGACTACCTCCAGGAAATTGACATCGAGAGATACAGGAACATCGTCAAGGAGCTTGGTCTCCGTCGATAAACGCCATAGGAAACCACGGGGGATGGTCGGGATGACCATCCCCTTTTTTGAAAGAATGAACAGCCGCGGAGCGCGGTTTGGCGCAGGAAGACTGGCTTCTGCGACCATTTACCCGGACAGGGTTTCTTCCTGCGCCGGCGCGAAGCGGAGCTTCATAGACGAAAAAAGACGTAAGACGTAAAAGAAAACAGTAATGAATGTAATCAACAAGAAGATTCAGCTCGCGGACGGCCGCGTGATTGAAATCGAGACCGGCAAGCTCGCCAAGCAGGCGGACGGTGCCGCTGTCGTGAAAATGGGCGGGACGATGATCCTTGCCACCATCTGTGCCGCAAAAGACGTGAAGGAAGGCACGGATTTTATGCCGCTTACCGTAGATTATCGTGAAAAGTATTTCGCCGCCGGACGTTTCCCGGGCGGATTCATGAAGAGGGAAAGCAAGCCCTCCGATTATGAGGTGCTGGTCGCCCGTCTGGTGGACCGTCCCATCCGTCCCCTCTGGCCCGCGGATTTCCATAACGAGGTCTTTGTTTACCTCAACCTGATTTCCGCCGACAAGGACACCCAGCCCGACGCACTGGCAGGCCTTGCCGCCTCCTGCGCCCTCGCAACCTCCGACCTGCCCTTCGGCGGTCCCGTTTCCGAGGTCCGCGTAGCCCGCGTGAACGGCGAATTCGTCATCAACCCGTCCTTCTCCCAGATGAATGACAGCGACCTTGAACTCATGGTCGCCGCCACTGAGGAGAACATCATGATGGTGGAAGGCGAAATGAACGAGGTTTCCGAGCACGACATGCTCGAGGCCATCAAGTTCGCCCACGAGGAAATCAAAAAGCACTGCCGTGTCCAGAAGGAGCTCATGCACGAACTGGGAACGGATGTGAAGAAGCGTGAATATCCCGGCGACGAGCAGGATGAGGAACTCCGCAAGGCGGTTCACGATTTCTGCTATCCCAAGTGCTATGCGCACGCCAAGAGCGCCCTGCCCAAGCACGAGCGCGAAGACGGTTTTGCCGCCATCAAGGAGGAATTCCTTGCGACAATTCCCGAAGAGGAACTCGAAGTCAAGGCTCCGCTCGTGGAGCGCTACTACCACGACACCGAGAAGGAAGCCATGCGCAACATGATCCTCGACGAGGGCATCCGTCTGGACGGCCGCGCCTGCGATCAGGTGCGCCCCATCTGGTGCGAGGTCGATTATCTGCCCTGCGCCCACGGCAGCGCCATCTTCACCCGTGGGGAGACGCAGTCTTTGGCGACGGTCACCCTCGGCACGAAAATGGACATGAAGGAGATCGATTCCGTCCTTGTGCAGGGAGACCAGCAGTTTGTGCTGCATTATAACTTCCCGCCTTTCGCTACCGGCGAGGCCAAGCCCCAGCGGGCGCCCGGCCGTCGCGAAATCGG
>JAFSVL010000013.1 GCA_017445015.1 Bacteroidales bacterium
CAGGATGACCTGCTCCCTGCTGGTGACGTTGAAGGCGACGGCCGTCTCGGAGTTGAGTCCCATTTCCTTGTAGCCTTCCACCTTTGCCTTGGAGGCGCAGTAAACGATGAAGTCGGGCTCCTGGTCGAATTCCGCCTGGTTCTGCGGACGGATGAACATGTTCGTCACAAAATGGGCCTGCCAGGCGACCTCCATGATAAAGCGTACCTTCATGCGGGTATCCTTGTGGGTGCCGCAGAAGCCGTCCACGACAAACAGACGCTTGCCGCTGAGCTGCTTGATCGCCAGTTTCTTCAAAACGGCCCAGTTCTCCTCCGAGAGGGGATGGTTGTCGTTTTTGTAGGCATCCGAAGTCCACCAGACGGTGTCCTCGGAATTGGCGTCCATGACGATGTATTTGTCCTTGGGCGAGCGTCCGGTGTAAATGCCCGTCATCACATTGACGGCGCCAAGTTCGGTAACCTGGCCCTTGTCGAATCCCTCAAGGCCGGGCTGGGTCTCCTCATTGTAGAGGACTTCGTAAGTAGGGTTGTACAGAATCTCAGTGGTCCCGCTGATTCCGTACTTTTCAAGATTTATTTTTGCCATAATTTTTAGTTTTTAAACGAAACTAACCAACAATCCCCAAAGGTAATAATTTTTTTCGTATCTTCGCCATAGAATTATGGAAGTCATACAAAGTTTTACTATCGACCATACCCGGCTCAAGCCGGGCATCTATGTTTCCCGCGAGGACAGGGGTTTTACCACCTACGACCTGCGCATCACCGAACCGAATCACGAGCCCGCCCTTTCACCTGCCGCCATCCACAGTCTGGAGCATCTGATGGCGACCTGGTTCCGTAATTCCGAGGTCAGGGATGATGTCGTGTATGTGGGTCCGATGGGCTGCCTGACAGGGATGTACATCATCATGACGGGGCAGTACGGCGTGGAGGACATGCGACGTCTGACCGTAGAATGCCTGAAATGGATTCTCAAGCAGACGGAAGTCCCGGCCACCCGGCCCGAATCCTGCGGTAACTACCTGCTCCACGATCTCCCGATGTGCAAATGGGAATCCGCCCGCTACCTGGACCGCCTGGAACACGACTTCCACTGCGAATACCGGAAACTGAAAATCACCCTGGAAGACGGGCGCGTCTTTTCCGATGCCTAAAACTCCGAATATAAAAAAATACGCTGCAATTTTTGTCCTTGGACTCCTCTGCCTCGCCTGTACACCGAAGCCGTCCGACTGGACGGATGCCTCTCTGGCGGACATCCGGGCGGAAGGCTGGCTCAAGGAGAAACTCATCACCCAGAGAGAAGGGCTTACGGGCCACCCGGAGGCACTGTCCTATCCCTATAACACCTGTCTGTGGGCGGGGGAGATTCCCCGGATGGGAACGCACGGCCAGGACTGGTGGCGCTACGAGCAGACTGCCTATTATACCGACGGCCTGTTGCGCCTGGGCTATCTGCTGGACGACCGCCTCACCCCCGAATTCCTCACGGCCGGCAGCCGCTATGACATGCACGGGGTGACGATGAGCGAAATGCTGAAACTGCCCATCCTGCTTTATGCTGCCACCCGTGATCCCTGGTACAAGGAGCTGGCCGTCTCCTCCCTGGACCGTCTCTTTGAGGAGGATGAACTGCCCGACGGGCTTTTCTCCAGCGCCGAATGGCTCCAGGGCAAGGGAATCCTTCATAGCCACGAAACCTGCAATGCGGTGGATATGACCTGGACGCTGGGCTGTTTTCTTGAAATCCTGAAGGATCCCCGCTATGCGGACCGGATGGAGAAAATTGTCCTGAACGCCGGCGCAGGCAGCGTGACAAAGGATTTCAAGGCGCTCCAGTACTATTCCTCCGTGAACCAGTTCCTGGCGACCGGTACCTCCAATCACAACAAAGACAACTACTGCTCCACCTGGATGGCTTTCCGGCCCACGCACCAGACGGAATGCTGTGCCGGAAACGTACACCGGCTTTACCCGAACTACGTCGCGCGGATGTGGCTGCGCGGGGATGGGGAAGCGGTCGCCGCTCTCTACGGACCTTCGCGTTTCCGCTTCAATGAGCATCTTACTTTTGTCGAAGATACCTCATATCCCTACGGCGAGACCGTCCGCATCACGGCCAAAACCGGAAAGGGCCGGCAACGGGCAAAACTCACGCTCCGCATTCCATGCTGGTGCCATGGCGCCAGTCTCACGGTCAACGGGGCGGCGGCAGGGGGACCGCTCGAACCGGGCCGTTTCGTCACGCTTGACCGCCGCTGGGCCGACGGCGATGTCGTCCTGCTTTCCCTGCCGATGGAAGTGCTGCGCCAGACCGCTTTCGGCGGCGGGATATGGTTCGAACGCGGGCCGCTGGTGTACAGTTACGCCATACCGGCACATTTTCGCAAAGATACCGTCCGCTACGCCAATATGAACGGCAAGTATCCCGCCGACGACGAGGCCTTCCCCTGCTGGGACATCCGTCCTGCCGGTCCCTGGAACTATGCCGTCGATGCCGGTGTGAATGCTGCCGTCGTTCCCGGCACGGACATGGCTCCCCGGCTTCGCATCCCCGTCCATCCCATCGCCTGGGACTTTTCCAAAGGTCCGGGGGGCGAACTGTTGACTCCGGAGTTTCCTGACAGCCTGAAGGTTACCGGTCCCGTGGAAGAACTGACCCTGGTGCCTTACGGGGAGACCACCCTCCGCCTGACCGTGTTTCCCGTGCTTCCGTAAAATCCCACTTTTGCAGCCATGCAAGAATATAAAGAAATTGAAATCAGCGCCTGGACCAAGCTGGGCGAAGGCGGAGAAGGATCCACATACACGAACCCGCAGATGCCGGGCGTTCTTCTGAAGCTGAGCAATCATTCGCTCACCAGTGGCTCCCTGGAGGCCGTTTCCAGAGAATTCTATGCTTCCAAGGCCGTTTATGACCTGGGAGTCCCTACCCCTGAAATGTTGGATATCGTACGGTCCGGAGATGATTACGGCATCCTGAGCCGGCACATCAAGGAGAAGAAGTCCCTGGCTAAAATGAGCGGTGAGAACCCCGGTTCCATTGACGGCTACGCCGCCCGTATGGCAGGGCTGGCGAGGCAATTCCACGCAACCGATGCCGGCGGTTCAGAGGGGATTCCTTCCATGAAGCGCCTTATGCTGGAAGTCCTGGACAATACCAGGATGATTGGAGGGAAGACGCTCCGGCGTGTGCGGACCTTTGTGGAGGGTCTGGAAGATGCTCCCACCCTGCTGCACGGGGACTTTTCCTTCAGCAACCTCATTATGGCAGATGACGACCCCTATTGGATAGATCTGGGCCGCGCATCTCACGGGGTGGCGATGTTCGACCTGGGACATTTCTATCTGTTCTGCAACATCTTCGGGAAACAAAAGCGCGTGCAGGACATTGCCCACATGACCGCCGACCAGATGCGGCAGTTCTGGAACGCCTTTGCCCTGGCGTACCACGGTCCGGAGGGTCTGGACGAGTTCAACGGCCAATGCAAGCGCTTCGCCGGCCTGGCGGTACTCCTGCTTGGACACATCAAGAACCTGACCTTCTCCGAGCGGTTCTTCCTGGGACAATTGGCTAAAGTGCTGACGAAGTAAGGGTCAATGTTCCCGGGCACGGCAGAGATCGCAGCAGCCGCAAGGGGCGGCGTCCGTCTCGCCGAAGTAGGCGAGCATATAGGCGCTGCGGCAATCCCCGGGGCCGAGGTGCAGGTAGCCTTCCATCGCTGCGCAGCGCTCTTCCGCACGCTGCCGGAGCAGGGCGTAGCGCTCCTTTTCGAGGTTCAGGTCCCCGGGCCGCAAACGCGGGTGGCGCAGTTCGATCACGCTGCTCCGTTCGGCAGGGATGTATTTGATAAAATGCCCGAGGGACATTTTGTAAAGCAATTGTCTCAGTGCAGGGACTTCCACGCCGGTTTCAGCGGCCAGCCTGGGTTCGTCGATATCGACGGCAAAGGAAAAAATGCCGGGGTAGCCGCGCATCAGGCGCTCGAACAGCAGGGCCATTTTCTGTTCGGGGAAACTCAGGTCATAGACGCCCTCACGCGGAACGAGGATGCCCACCCGTGCGCGGATGTCCAGGTCTTCGGTGAAACTCAGATGGCCGCTGCGTTCCAGGTATCGGAGGGAATAGAGCAGGGAAGAACGGCTCAAATGCCAGGTGCGCGCGAATTCCTGCCCGTCGAAGCGCAGTTGCCTTCCTTCGCCCGCTTCGTAGGGGATATTGTAGAAGATGTGCAGTTTCTGGTAGATATCGGCGATGTAATCCAGCGAAGGAAAAGAAAGTTCGGTCAACTGATGCATCCGCGCGATATCGGAGTTGTTCCAGAACAAGGCCGCGTAGGCGGGAAGACCGTCCCTGCCGGCTCTTCCCGCCTCCTGGAAGTAGGCCTCAGGGCTGTCTGGAAGGTCAAGATGGGCGACAAAACGCACATCCGGTTTATCGATGCCCATGCCGAAGGCGTTGGTGCAGACCATGACACGGATGCGGCTCTCCTTCCATTCCGCCTGCCTCAGCGCGCGTTCGGCCGCTCCCAGCCCGGCATGGTAGAAAGAGGCGCTGATGCCGTTTTCCCGCAGGAAAGCCGCCATCTCCTCGCACATTTTCCGATGCCGAAGGTAAACGATGCCGGAGCCTTGCACCGAGCGGCAGAGTGTCAGCAGCCGGCCCTGCTTGTCCTCGCATTCACGGACGATATAACTCAGGTTCGGGCGCGCAAAACCGCTTTTGAGCAGCAGCGGTTCCCGGAAGCCCAGTTTGTCCATGATATCCTGCGCTACTTTTGGCGTGGCGGTGGCGGTGAGCGCCATCACCGGGGCGTCGATGGCTTTCCGCAACTCGCCGATTTTCAGATATTCCGGGCGGAAATCATAGCCCCACTGCGAGATGCAGTGCGCTTCGTCCACCACGATACGGCTGATATTCAGCACATCGAGATAAGAACGGAAAAGCCGTGTTGAAATACGCTCCGGCGATATATAGAGGAACTTGAAATCACCATAGGCGGCGTTGTTGAGGAGGGTATCCACTTCCCGGCGTCCCATGCCGGTGTGGATGCAGAGGGCCCGGATTCCCCGGTCTTCCAGGTTCTGCACCTGGTCGCGCATCAGGGCGATCAGGGGAGTGACGACCAGTGTCAGGCCGTCTGTCATCAGGCCGGGAACCTGGAAACAAAGGGACTTTCCGCCTCCCGTCGGAAGGATGGCCAGCGTGTCACGCCCCTCCAGCGATGCGGAGATGATTTCCTCCTGCATCGGCCTGAAGCCGTCATAGCCCCAATACTTCCTAAGGGTTTCTCTCGCGTTCAAAAGTACTGGCTTTCTTTTTCAAAAAGGGCGCGGTCGTCTCGGTTGGGGTCGGGTTTCATCGCCCCGCTTTCTTTGAGGTTCTCGAAGAATTTTTTCTGCTCCCGGTCCAGTTTCCGGGGAATCCAGACGAGAATCTTGACATAGAGGTTGCCCTTGCCATAACTGTTCACGACCGGCATACCCTTGCCGCGAAGCACGATGACGGTCCCCGACTGGGTACCCGCTTCGATTTTGAGCTTTTGCGGACCGTCCAGGGCGGGAACTTCGATTTCACAGCCCGTAACCGCATCGGGAAGGGAAATGACCCGCGTATAAAAAAGGTTCTGCCCCTCGCGCTTGAGGGCATTGTGCGGGAGTTCCTCGATGACGACCAGCAAATCGCCGTTGATGCCGTCCTTGCCGGCGCTGTGGCCCTCGCCGCGGACACTGAGCTGCATGCCGTTTTCCACTCCGGCGGGGATGGTAACCTTGACCTTCTCGCGGATGCGCTCCAACCCCGTTCCCTTGCACTTGGGGCAGGGATTGGTGACGATCTTCCCCCTTCCGCCGCACTGCGGGCAGACCGCATAACCGATAGATATGCCGAAGATGCCGCGCATGCGCTGTTCCACCTGGCCGCGGCCGCCGCAGGTCGGGCAGGTCTTCACGTCGGAAGCGTTCTTCGCGCCCACGCCGCTACATTCCCTGCAGGGGCGGTTATGTTCGATTTCCACCTCCTTGGTGCATCCCCTGGCCATTTCTTCGAGGGTGAGGCGCACGCGGGTCCGGATGTCCCGGCCGCGCATACGGGCGCTCCCGCCGCCGCTTCCTCCAAAACCGCCGAATCCTCCTCCAAATCCTCCGCCGCCGCCGAAGAAACTGCCGAAAGCACCGCCGAAGAGGTCCCGCAGGACATCGTTGATATCGCCGAATCCGCCTTCAAAGCCTCCGGCTCCGCCGAATCCGGCGCTGCCGTCCACGCCGGCAAAGCCGAACTGGTCATACTTGGCCCGCTTATTCTCGTCACTCAGTACAGAATAAGCCTCAGAGGCCTCCTTGAACTTTTCCTCCGCGGCTTTCTTGTCCGCGTCGGAATCCCCGACATGGCGGTCCGGATGCCATTTGAGCGCCGCCTTCTTGTATGCGCTCTTTATTTCATCGAGGGAGGCTTTCTTGTCAACGCCCAGCACCTCGTAGTAATCCCTTTTCTCTGCCATATTATGCTTTATTTGTTGCAAAGCTCGTTGAATCGCAGCAGGTTTGCCGTCTTCGACCATTTACCCGGATAGGGTTGCGAAGCAACACATTATACCCCGACGACAACTTTTGCGTACCTGAGAATCTTCCCGTTCAAGGTATAGCCCGTCTGAACGACATCGATAACCTTGCCCTTGAGCGATTCGTCCGGGGTGGGGAACTGCGTCACCGCCTCGTGGAAATCCGTATCGAAGGCCTCTCCTTTGGCTTCGATGGCCTTCAGTCCCAAGGTATGCAGGTAATCCGTCAATTTCTTGTAAATCAGAGCGACGCCATTGGTCTCTCCGTCCTCTGCGCTTACGCCCAGCAGGGCCATGCCGCGCTCGCAGTCGTCCAGGATGGGAAGCAGTCCCTCGATGGTCTTCGATGCCGCGGAGGCGGTAATCGAGAGTTTCTCCTCCGCACTCCGGCGCCGGAACGTATCGAATTCCGCCATCAGGCGCAGATAACTGTCCTTTTCCGCTGCCAATTTGTCAGCGACTTCCTTCATCTGCGCTTCCGTATAGACCTTCCTGTCTTCCTGCACTTTGGCGCTTTTCTGTTCTTTGGGGGCCTTCTTCCCGTTTGCTTCCTTTACTTCTTTTGCCATTTTGGTTCTTTGTCTAAATACGGAAAGGTACTGCCTGAAAACCGTAGCCGCCCGCGGCTCGTGAGCGGGAGGGGCCCATCGCTTGCGATGGGAGGGATAGGGCCGGAGGCCCGTAGTTTTCAGGCAGTACCTTTCCATATTGTACTTTTTCCTGAAAACAAAATGGCAAGCCGTCAAATAGCCTGCCATCCCCGTATATTTGACTTTTTGTCATCGGAACAACTTGTCCACCGCCTTGACGGAAGATCCCATGGAGAAGACCACGACGCGGTCTCCGGGCTGGATCTGCGTATCGCCGACGGCAATCTGCACTTCCGGGCCGCGGATGATACCGCCCACGATGGCATTCTCGGGGAATGAAATCGACTTGAGCGGCCCCTTGGTAACGGGACAGCCCACCTCGACGAAATACTCCATGATTTCCGCATTCGTTCCGGCCATGTACTTGACAAAGCGTGCCTTGCTGCTCAGCGTATACTTGAGGATACGGCTCGCGGTAATGAGTTTCTTGTTGATGACATGGTCCACCCCCATCTCCTCCGCCAGCCGCATATATTCGATGTTCTCCACCGCGGCGATGGAACTGGCGATGCCCAGTTTCTCCGCAGCGACGCACGAGAGGATATTGCTTTCGTCCCTGTTGGTCAGCGCGATGAACGTATCGTATTCTCCGATGGATTCTTCCAGCAGGAAGTCGGAATTGCGACCGTCGCCATTAACGATGAGAATGCTGTCGGGCAGCCGCTGGGACAGTTCGATGCAGCGTTCCTTGTCCTTGTCGATCAGCTTGACGCGCAGTCCCTGGGCATCGAGGCTCCGGGCGAGCATTTCGGCGGTCGGGGTGCCTCCCATAATCATCGCGGCTTGCGTGAGGATACGGTTTTCTCCAAAGAAACGGCGCAGGCATTCCTCGCCCTCTTCCGTGGAAATGGTGAAGATGAGGTCGCCGAAGCGGAAGCGCGTATCGAGTTTCGGAATAATGGTGCTCTCCGCACGCGAAAGGGCGATGATGCGGAATTTCTGCAGGTCTTCCGGAGGGTTCATCGCTACGAATTCCGACAGGCGCAAATCTGCCAGCGTGGAATTCTCGTCGAGCCGGAAAACCGAGATCTTCAGTTTTCCGTGCGCGAAATCCATGTTGTCGCTCGAAAGGTTGTTCGCCAGCGCACCGGCGATTTCATCGGCGGCGATACGCTCCGGATAGATCACATGGTCGATGCCCGCTTCCCGGAGCAGCCGGCGGCTCTCTCCGCGGAGCAGTTCCTCGTCACCGATGCGGGCGATGACGCGCTTCGCGCCAAGTTTCTTCGCCAGGATCGCCCCCAGCAGGTTGACCTCCTGCGGGACGAAGGGGAAGACCGCGATATACAGGTCGGCCTCATCCGCTCCGGCTTCCTGAAGGATGCGGATGGAGGAGGGGTTGCCCTCGACGGTCTCGACATCCACATATCCGGAAAGGCGCGCGATGCGGGCGGGATCGCTGTCGATGACGGTGACGGCGTTGCCGTCGGACCGCAGCAATTTGGCCAGGTGGGAGCCCACCTCACCGGCCCCTTCAATGACGACTTTCATAATTTCTGAGGTATTGGAATTTTTTGTCCCCCTTCATGGTCCCCAGCCGCATCAGGCAGATCCGGGTGACACCGGCAGGCAGGAAAGGGGCGTTGCCGCGCTTTCCCCTTAGTTTCCGGTATTCGCGGTGTGCGCGCCGGACAGCCTTGGCGCAGGCTTTTTTCGCGTTGAGGAAGTAGAAGAGAGCAGCGCCGATATCCAGAAGATACCGCGTCCCGAGCACCAGCGAAGAGCGCAGGGAACGGGGCAGGTTCTTGTGGAGCATCAGGAGGTTGTTGCGGTAATTGAGTTGTAACTTGAAGGCGGACTCCGGCGGGAGGGTGCCGCCGCCGACATGATAGACCGTCGAGGCGGGTACGACACTTACGCGGTAACCGGCGAGTTGTATCCTCCAGCAATAATCGATTTCTTCCATGTGGGCGAAGAAACGCTCATCCAGGCCTCCCAACTGTTTCCACAGGCGGCTGCGCGTCAGAAGGCAGGCGCCGCTGACCCACATGACATCCGCCGGGGTGTCGTACTGGCCGCGGTCCTCCTCGGTTTCTTTGAGGATGCGTCCGCGGCAGAAGGGATAGCCGAAGCGGTCCAGCCAGCCGCCGGCGGCTCCGGCATATTCGAAACGCTCACGATGGTACCAGGAATGCAGTTTGGGACCGCAGGCCCCGCAGTCTTCGTGCGTGTCCATCCATTCCACGAGCGGTTCCAGCCAGCCTTTCTGTACCTCGATATCGGAATTGAGCAGCAGATAGTACTGTGCGTCGATCTGCTCCAGCGCACGGTTATAGCCGCCCGTAAACCCATAATTGCGGTCCAGGCGGATCAGCCGGACCTCCGGGAAATGTTCGGCGATATAGTCCGCCGATCCGTCGTGGGAGCCGTTGTCCGCCACCACCAACTGTGCGTCCTGCCCCTGCAGGCTTTCCAGCAGACGGGGAAGAAAGCGCTCGAGGAACTCCCGGGTGTTCCAGTTCAGGATGATGACGGCCGTTTTCATTTTTTATCGCAGTTGCAGTCCTCTCCGCAGTTGCAGTCCTTCCCTTCTCCGTGGCAGCATTGATGCTCTTCGCCCTCCGCATGCTTCTTGCAGTGGCCTTTCCCGTGGCAGCAATGGCCGTTTTTCTCCGCCTCGGAGGCTTCGCGGACGGATTCCACCTTCCCGGTAAAGTGTAGGGTCTTGCCCGCCATCGGATGGTTGAAATCCATCATGACGTTTTGTGCATCGACGCTCAGGACCCGTCCCTGGACGAGGTTTCCGTTATTGTCCACCATCGGGATGACGTTGCCGGGGACCAGCAGGTCTTCACGGACCTGGCCGTCCTGGGAGAACGCCGCCTTTGGGAGGGCAATGTGCATGTCCGGATCCACGACGCCATAGCCATTCTCAGGGTTGAGTACGAAGGCGAACCCGTCTCCTTCCGACTTGCCTTCCAGTTCGGCTTCGAATGCCGGCAGGAGCATGCCGTTGCCATGGGTGTATTCCAGGGGAGCGTCGGCTGTCGCCTTGTCTGCGATTTGTCCGTCCACGGTCAGGGTGTAGCTCAGGGCTACCACTTTGTCTTTCTCTATCTTCATTTCTTTACTTATTTAGTCTGTCATTCTCCGCTGAAATCAACGGATGAAAATGCTAAGGTAGGAATAAGTTTTGACAAACAGCGCCTTGCGTCGTCCGCGGCGGCAAAAAAGTGCTGCCAGAGCGTCTTCATGTTGCCGGTAATCAGCATGCCGTCCACCGGGCGGACAAGTTCTCCGTCTTCAAAGAGGAAGCCTTCGATCCCGTAGGAGAAGTCGCCCGTGGCGGGATTGCAGTTTCCTCCGTTGAAGTCCGTGACGAGGATGCCGCTGCGGCAGCGCCGCAGGAGCGCGGCGCGGTCCCGCGCCTGCTCCGGGCCGCTTTGCGGCCACGGCATCATCTTCACTTTCGTGGCCCCCTCGATGGTAGGTTCCATCCCCATCTTCCCGGCCATATAGGTATTGAGGAAGTACAGCTTGACCTTCCCGTTTTCAATGATGGGGAGATTCCGTGTGGCGACGCCCTCGGAATCAAAATACTTCGCTCCCTGAAGGCCCTTTTCCCGGGGGAGGTCCACCAGGGTCATCCCTTCCGCGAAAACCTGTTGTCCCAGGCTGCCGTCCAGGAAGGAGTTCCCCTGTTGGAGGGAATAGCCGCTCAGGGCGCTCAGCAGGGGAGTGACCAGTTTCCCGGCCACTTCGCTGTCCACCACCATCGTGTATTTCCCGCCGGGCAGCGCCGCGCTGTCCTTGCGTGCACAGGCCCGCTCCAGCGCCCTGCGCCCGCAGGCGGCGGCATCCAGGCCGTCCCTGCGGCTTGACGAATCCCAGGCATAGCCGCTGTATTTCCGGCCTCCGGCATCCGCCACGGTAATCTCCACGCCGTAGTCGAAGGAAGTTTCCGTATGGCAGCATTCCAGTCCCTCGCTGTCCATGACCAGGTTGTCGTTGCAGGAATCGGAATACTCGCCTTCTTCCGAGAGGACTGTCATCCCTTCCGCCGCCCCGTACCTGCCCCAGGCCGCGGCTTTCAGTGCATTCTCCACGCGCTGTGCCGGGGTCACGTCTTCCTGGGCGGTATCATAAAGCCCGGCCTCCAGCCCGGTAAGGGCGTCGGCCGCCTTTCGTCCGCGCTCCGGCAGATGGCGCAGCGGGTCGGGCTCCATCGTCCGGGCCATCGCCACGGCCTTCCGGATAAAGCGCTCCAGCGATTCCCGCTGCGTCCGGTTGGTGGAAAAACTGCCGAATTTCCCTTCGACGAAAACCTCCAGCGAGAGAGAACTGTCCTCGCAGCGCGTCACTTTGTCCACCTCTCCGTCCAGGGTCGCGACGAGTTCCTCGACGCTGCGGTTCAGCGTTACCCTTGCCGCATCCGCTCCCTGTGAGAGGATCTTTTCGATGCACCAGCGTAAAAGTGCCTTGTCTTCGATACTGATCATTGTCCGCCTCCTACCGTCAGGTTTTCTACGAGTACGCTGGGAATTCCGCATGAAACCGGAGCGCTCTGCTCCTTGCCGCAGGTCCACTGGCTCTCGTCGATTTTCAGGTCCGATGCGACGGCGCGGATGTCCGCGAGCGCCTTCGGTCCGTTGCCGATAATATTGATGTCCGAAACGGGGGCGGTCAGACGGCCGTCCTCGATGAGCCGCCCGCTCTTGACGAAAAAGGTGAAATCCCCCTCTCCGATTTTGACCTGGCCGTTGGAAAAGCGGTCCACGAAAATGCCCTTCCTCACCGATGCGATCAGGTCTTCCACGCTGCCGTCGCTGCCGTTTTCCATATAAGTAGCGCGCATGCGCGGGATGGGATTGTAGCGGAAACTTTCGCGCCGGCCGTTGCCCGTGGGGGCCACGCCATAGTATTTGGCGCTGATGCGGTCATGCAGGAACGAGGTCAGAACGCCGTCTGTAACCATATAGGTCTTCTGCCCCGGGACGCCCTCGTCGTCGAAATTACAGGCCCCGCGGTTGAACGGCAGGCAGGCGTCATCAACGATATTGATGCCGCTGCGGCAGATCTTCTGTCCCATGCGCCCGCTGAAGACCGACTGCCCCTTGCGGTTGAAATCCGCTTCGAAGGCATGTCCCATCGCTTCGTGGAGCAGGATGCCCGAGGCGCCCGCCCCCATCACGACGCTCATTTTTCCGCCCTTGGGACGGCGGGCTTCGAAGGCTTCGTCGATGCCGCGGACCACTTCGTCCGCCAGGTCCTGCACCACCGCGTCGCCAAGCATCTCGGCCCCGGCGCGATAACTGCGGCTGGCGTTATTGTTGATGACCTTTTTTCCGTTGGAAAAAATGGCCGTGACGGCCAGGCTGCCCATCGGCCGCAGATCTTCCGTCAGTTCTCCCAGGGAATTGAACATCAGCACTTCGCTCATATCGCAGCTGAAGGAGGCGATGACTTTGAGCGTCCGGCTTTCCCGGCGGCGGATTTCACTTTCGATACGCTGAAGCCAGGGGATGGCGGCGGCGCTTTCGAATTCCCGCCAGTCCGTCCCGGCAGGATATAGCCGGTTGGGACATTCCACCCGGTGCGGCGTTCCGCAGGCCGCGCCGCTTCCGCCGCCGGCGATGCCCGCCGCCGCCCGTGCCGCCTTGCGCAGGGCCTTCATATCCGTGCTTTCCGCGTAGGCGTAACCGGTTTTTTCCCCTTTGAGCACGCGGATGCCGCAGCCGTAGTCTTCATGGCTGCCGCCGGAACTGACGATGCCGTCGCGCAGCATCAGGGAAGTATAGGCGCTGTATTCAAAGAAAAGATCGCACCAGTCACCACCGCCGGAGAGCCCTTCGGCGACCAGTGCCTGCAGGTCCTCCATGCGGATTCCGAATGTATTATTGCTCATTTTCGTAGGCTTTTGCCAGTTCTTTGATGAGACGGTATTTTTCATTGTCCTTGATCATCAGGACGGGGCCCGTTCCCTCGGCGATTACGGAGAAGGGCGTGGTGGAGTTGTCCGCCAGCACCCATCGGTCGCAAAGGGGAATGTACGTCTTGAAAAAATACGACAGCCCCATGTAATAGCGCCGCCGGACGGTCTCTTCGGGAATATTGTGCCCGCCCGCCGCCACGCGGTCCTTCACCCGGGCTACGGCAAGGTCCGGGGAGTTCAGCCAGAAATACAGCACCGTGACGTGATATCCCTGGGTCCGGGCCTGTTTGATGGTGTTGACCAGCGACCGGGTAGCCAGTGTCGTCTCTATGCTGAAATCCAGATTCCTGCTCAGCAGGTACTTGATCTTTAATATCATGTACCGGCTGGCTGAAATGGACGCCGCGGAAGGGTCGAAGGGGGAGAGGCTCTTGGCGAACTCGTCCGAATTGACGAATTCCCGGCATTCCAGCATCTCCGGCAGCAAGGTGTAGGAGGCCGTCGTCTTGCCGGCCCCGTTGCATCCCGAGATGATGTATAGCCTGGGCATCAGGCCGTTGCCGCCTCCAGTTTGCGCAGCATGGCGAACATCACTACACCGGAGATAATGCAAAGGGCCATCAGGACAGTCCAGTTCACCCACAGCGGCACATTATCCCAAAGCATCGACGGAATGGAACTGAGGTAGTTTCCGATGGCGGTGGCCGCAAACCACAGGCCCATCATCAGGCCCTTGTACTTGGGCGGCGCCACCTTGGATACGAAGCTGATGCCCATGGGCGAGAGCAGCAGTTCCGCGAATGTCAGTACCAGATAGGTGCTGATCAGGTAGGTGGGGACGACGGGATCCGGGGAAACCCCGCCTACGGAAATGAGTTCCGACGGCGCGGGCTGTCCCTTGGACGCCAGAAGCATGATCAGGTAGCCGACGGCCGCGACAAACATGCCCAGGCCGATTTTGCGCGGGGCCGAAGGTTCCTTGCCCCGGGCGGCCAGCGCGGAGAAAAGCGCCATCGACAGCGGGGTCAGCGCCACGACGAAGAAAGGATTGAACTGCTGGAACTGCTGGGGCAGGATGCTGATGGTCCCGGGCATGTCGCTGTAGAGCCACCAGGCCCCGCACCAAAGCGCGGCCGTGGCAAGCGCGCAGCCCAGTTTGCCCTGCGCCTTTTCCGACTGGAAGATCCCCATCAAGGTATAGACGGACACGGCCACCAGGGCCAGCGCCCAGATATTGAATCCGATTTTCAGCGGGCCGCTGACGCTGCTCTGGGTGTAATCGCGGGCGAAATAGGTCAGCGACGAGCCGTTCTGGTGGAAGGCCATCCAGAAGAAGATGACGACGGCGAACACCCAGATCAGGGCGGAAATCCGCTCGCGGGTCTGCTTCGGCGTGAGTTCCACGGCGGCTTGCGTACCGTTCTCCTTCGCCTGTCTGGCGTTCACGTCGGCATGCTTGAACCAGCTCCGGCAGCCCAGGTAAATGGCTATCGAAAGGATGAGCGATACACAGGCCACCGCGAATCCGAGGTTGTAGGCGGCGGACAGGTGATTGATATAGTACTGGCTGAAGCCGCCCAGGTCCATCGCGGCGATCTGGCCGCCCGGCATGGCGTTTTTCAACACTTCGAGCTGTGCCGTGTCGGCAAGCGTGCCGCCCAGGTACTGATGCGCCAGGGCGGGGATGTCCGCCTTGTAGATGAGTCCGGCTCCTGCGAGATGCCGGTTGGTCAGGGCCGTCGCGGCCGTCGGGGCGAACATCGCGCCCACGTTGATGGCCATATAGAAGAGGCTGAAGGCGGAGTCGCGCCTGTCACTGTACTTGGGATCGTCATAAAGATTGCCCACCATTACCTGGAGGTTTCCCTTGAAGAGACCCGTTCCCACGGCGATGAGCAGCAGCGCCCCCACCATCAGCGTCAGCGCCAGTCCGCGCGAGGCAAAGGCGTCCGTCGGTACGGCCAGGCAGAGGTATCCCGTGAACATCACGCAGATGCCCGTCACCACGCACCTTCCGAACCCGATTTTGTCCGCCAGCCAGCCGCCCACGACCGGCATGAAATACACGGCGGCGAGGAAAATGGCATAGAACTGCCCTGCCGCAGCGGCGGAAAAGCCGAATTTCGCCTGCAGGAAAAGCAGGAAAATGGCAAGCATCGTATAATACCCGAAACGCTCGCCCGTATTGGCCAGGGCCAGCGCATAAAGTCCTTTCGGTTGGTTTTTGAACATGGCTATTGCTTTTTTATACAATCTGCAAAGTTACGAAATATCTGCAACTTTTTGCACGCCTCGATAAATATGAGTCGACTTTAAAAAGTTGATATTTTATCCGACGAGCGCCCCAACACGGGCGAAAGTCGGGTTGTATAAACAAAGTTTCAGATGAACGAGGGCCTGCGACATTGCCTTAAGGAACGCCGACATGGCCGGAACAGGG
>JAFSVL010000014.1 GCA_017445015.1 Bacteroidales bacterium
TAGGATGAGACAAAGTCTCCGTCCCAGTCGCCGTCGTGCTCAAGCGCGAAGTTAATAAAACTCAGGATATATACCTCCGACAAGGCGTAATTATTTTCGCTGCTCATCTGTATCTGCTCCGCAACGGGCCAGGTGGAATAGTAGAGCATCCGGTCCAGATAGTCCGCACGGTCGGTATATTGAGCCTCGATGATGATCCGCCTGCCGTCCTTCGTCGTGCAATAGACATCGAAGACGCTGCTTTTCAATCCCTCGTCACGGCCTACGTGCTCCTGCGGCCCGAGGCTTACGGATTCAATTCCAAGTTCCGGGAGGACCAGTTGCAACAAGAACAACAGAAGGTCCTTCCGCTCCTCCGATCCGAAAAATAATTTAAAATTGCGATCGAGCATCAGCTCGACATAAGGCCCCGCCTCGTGGGCGGGCCGGGCGGCGGCGCCGCTTCCGGAGCGCCGCATCACCTTCGTAACAAAATCTTTCATGGCTCACAATTTTTTAGTGAGCCGCAATAATATGCGTATAAAACGTAAATTCTGATCAGTTTTACGTTTTATCAATAAATTTGTACGATTTTTACCCCTTCCAGACCTTCAGATATTCCTGCAGCGCCCACATTTCGTCCCGGTAGCGGGCGGCGGCACTGAAGTCCAGGTCGGCGGCGGATTTTTGCATCCGCCGCTTGTCGTCGGCAATCAATTTCTCGATCTGGCTGCGGTCCATCGCCCGGATGACCGGGTCCTGCAACACGGCGGCCAGATCCGCCCGCACCCGACCGTCCGCCCCATAGGCAGCGCCCGCTTCGCGGAGCGCAGCGTGGCCGAGGCCCACGCTGACGGTCCCCCGCCCCAGATCCGAAGGATTGGGGATATAGACCGGATTGTCGTAGGAATTGGCCGCGCTCACCCGACCCGTCGTTCCGCCCGCAAGGCGCGCTGCAATCTCATTGTGGTGCACCTCCACCTGCCGGGGCACGATATGATGCAACTGGTTGTATTCGATCTGTCTGGCGCGTCGCCGGTCGGTCTCCCGGATCGTCTGCGCCATGGAATCCGTGATATTGTCCGCATACATCAGCACAAGACCGTTGACATTGCGGGCTGCACGCCCGGCCGTCTGCGTCAGGGCGCGGGCGGAGCGCAGAAGCCCCTCCTTGTCCGCATCCAGGATTGCCACCAGGGACACGCTGGGGATATCCAGGCCTTCGCGCAGCAGGTTCACGCCCACCAGCACATCAAAAAGGCCGTTCTTGAAATCTTCGATAATCTCCACCCGCTCGGTGGTATCCACATCGGAATGGATATAGCGTACACGGATGCCGATTTTTGCCAGATAATCCGTCAGTTCCTCCGCCATCCGCTTGGTCAGCGTCGTCACGAGTACCCGTTCGTCCCTTTCCTCGCGCCTGCGGATTTCCTCGACCAGGTCGTCCACCTGGTTCTTGATGGGACGCACTTCGACGGGCGGGTCCAGCAGACCCGTCGGACGCACCAGCTGCTCCACCACCAGCCCTTCCGACTTCTGCAGTTCGTAATCCGCCGGCGTAGCGCTCACATATACTTTCTGACCGGTGACGGCCTCGAACTCGTCAAAGGTCAGCGGCCGGTTGTCCGACGCGGCAGGCAGCCGGAATCCATATTCGACGAGCACACTTTTCCGGGAATGGTCGCCGCCGAACATCGCGTGCACCTGCGGCAGCGTAACATGGCTTTCGTCGATGAAAGTAATGAAATCATCCGGGAAATAATCAATCAGGCAGAAAGGACGCTGCCCGGGTTTGCGGCCGTCGAAATAGCGGCTGTAGTTTTCAATCCCGGGGCAATATCCCATTTCCTTGATCATTTCCAGGTCGTACTCCACCCTTTGCTTCAGGCGCTTCGCTTCAAGTCCCTTTCCGATGGATTCAAAGTAGTCGATCTGCTTCACCAGGTCATCCTGAATCTCGCTCACGGCCGCCTTGCTTCGTTCTTTTGTCGTAACGAAATTATTCGCGGGATAGATATTGATTTCATCGAGGGACTCGCGCCGCGCCCCCGTCACCGGGTCGATCAGCGAGAGGGCGTCCACCTCGTCTCCGAAAAATTCGATGCGCAGCGCATCGTCCGAGCCCGCGAGGTACACATCCACCGTATCGCCCTTGACGCGGAAAGATCCGCGCTGGAAAACCGCCTCGGTGCGCACGTACAGCGCATCGACCAGTCTGTAAAGCAAGCCCGTGAGGCTTCGCCGCTCGCCCCGGCGGACCGGGATGGTCTGCGCATGAAAATCATCGGGATTGCCTATACCGTAAAGGCAACTCACGGACGACACGACGATAATGTCCCGCCGTCCGCTGAGGAGCGCTCCGGCGGCACTCAGGCGCAATTTTTCAATCTGGTCGTTGATACTGAGGTCCTTTTCGATATAGGTGTCCGTATTGGGAAGGTAGGCCTCGGGCTGGTAATAATCGTAATAGGAGACGAAGTATTCCACGGCATTGCCCGGGAAAAAGGATTTGAACTCTCCGTAAAGTTGTGCCGCAAGGGTCTTGTTATGGCTCAGAATCAGCGCAGGCCGCTGCAGACGCTCTATGACGTTGGCCATCGTAAAGGTCTTGCCCGAACCCGTCACCCCGAGCAGGGTCACGTCGCCCACCCCCTTGGAGAGCGCCTCGCAAAGTTGGTCGATGGCCTGCGGCTGGTCGCCGGAGGGTTTGTATTCCGATTCCAGATGAAATTTCATACCCGCTTGACCTTTTCCACCTGCCGTAATGCCGAAATGCGGGAAATCACCTTGTCCAGTTCCATATTCGAGGGTACCAGCAGCCGGATGGCGATTTCGAAGGTCCCGTCACGGCGGTTGGGATTCACGTTGAAGGAGCGCAGTGAAACTTTGAACTGCCCGATGACATCCATGATGTCCGCCAGGGCGGCGTTGTCGCTGTCCGCAGTCACCGTCAGCGTACACTGGAAATTGCCGGACGCGGCACTGTCCTGCCATACCACCCGTTGGATGCGATAGGGATAGCGTTCCATCAGGCGCATGGCATTCGGACAGGACATCCGGTGAATCTTGATCCCCTCCGTACGGGTGACGAAACCGAAAACGTCGTCGCCATATACGGGATTGCAGCAATGCGCCATTTTATAATCGATGCCTTTGACGTCGCGCGCGCCAAGCACGAGGATATCGTCCGTTCCGCTTTGGGCCGGGGAAGGCAGCGCCGTGTTCTTCGGCCCCTCTTCCGCCGTCTCCGGGCGTTCCTGGGCGGCAAGGATGAAACTTTTGATTTCGTTGACGTCGAGTTCCCCCTCGGCAATCGCCGCCATCATGGCCATCAGCGAAGGATACTTCCGCTGCTTCATCAAGGCGGTGCGCATGGCATCCGGAAATTCCAGTTTCCAGTTGCGCAGGCGCCGTTCCAGCAATTCCTTGCCGTCGGCGGCCTTTTTGCGTTCTTCGGCGTCCAGTTCCTGCTTGATTTTCGATCTGGCCTTGGAGGTAACCACCCAGCCCAGCCAGTCCCTGCCGGGTTTCTGGTTCTTTGAGGAGAGGATTTCAACGACGTCGCCGGTCTTGAGTTTTTCCCGCAGCGTCGCCTGCTTCCCGTTGATGCGGGCGCCGACACAACGGCATCCCAGACCGCTATGGATAGAAAAGGCAAAATCAAGCACCGACGCCCCTTCGCGGAGGATTTTCATCTCACCGGAAGGCGTAAAGACAAAGATTTCGCCGAGGGGTGCGGCAGGCAGGGTTTCCCGCTCCGCTTCCGCCGCCGGATGTTCCAACTGATAGCGCACGCTCGCGAGCCAGTTGTCCAGCGTCTTCTGCCCTTTGACCCCCTTGTAGGACCAGTGGGAGGCCAGGCCGTTCTCGGCCACGTCGTCCATCCGGCGGGTCCGGATCTGCACCTCGATGGAGTTGCCCTCCTTGTTCTTTACCGTAATATGCAGGGACTCGTAGCCATTGGGCTTGGGATTGGTGAGCCAGTCGCGAAGGCGCGATGTATCCGGCTCATATTCCTCCGTCACATAGGAGTAAACCTTCCAGCAAAGGTCGAGTTCCTTTTCACGGCTCTCATCGCAGTCGATGATGAAGCGCATCGCAAAAACGTCATAAACCCCCTCGAAGGGCACCCCCTGCGCCTTCATCTTCCGGAAAATCGAATAGGCGGTCTTGGTGCGGACCTTCAGCTTATACCGGATGCCGATGGCTGAAAGTTTCCGGGCAAGCGGCTGCACGAACTCACGGGAAAGCCGCTCGCGGTCCGCCTCGGTAGCTTTGAGTTTATTGGTGATGGCGCGCCAGGATACCGGGTCCGAATAACGGAACCAGATATCCTCCATCTCGCTTTTGATATTGTAAAGCCCCAGTTGATGCGCAAGCGGAATGTACAGGAGCAGGGTTTCGAGGAGTTTCTGCTCCCGGGCCACCTTGGAAAAGAGCGCGAGATTCCGCATGATTTCCAGACGGTCTGCAATCTTGATGACCGTCGTGCGGGGATCGGGCGAACAGCGCACAATCAGGCGCTTATAGTTTTCCGCCTCCAGCCGAGTATCCCTGGGGCGGATGGAAGAAATCATATTCAAGCCCTGCGCAAGCACGCGGACTTCCTGCGGGAAGGCGGAAAGGTCTTTTTCCGGATGCTTCCGGCTGGCTTCATGCAGGTAAATGGCGGCCAGACAGTCCTCTCCGAGACCGATTTCCTCGGCCACGATCTGCGCCACGGCATCCGGATGTTCGATAAACGGGTGTCCGTTGCCCCGGGTTTCCTCCTGCAAGACCTCCAGGGCAAAGTCCCGTGCACGGTTGACCAGGGGACTCAAGTTCATACCGAAGCCTTTTTCTTATCGGCGGCACGCTTGCCCAGCGCCCGCTGGAACTCCCCGGCATTGCGTAAATGCTCGCCGTAGGTGGTGGAAAAACGGTGTGTGCCGTTAAACGAAGGGTCCGCGCAGAAATACAGGTTTCCGTTCCCGCGGTCCGGATGCAGGACAGCTTCCAGACAGGCCCGCGTGGGTACGGCAATCGGCCCGGGAGGCAGGCCCGCATACAGGTAGGTATTATAGGGCGAATCGATGGACAGATGCCTGTACAGGATACGGTTCATCGAATAATCGTAGCAATAGGCGATGGTCGGATCCGCCTGCAGTTTCATGCCGCGGTCCAGGCGGTTCAGGTACACCCCGGCGATTTTCGGAAATTCCGGGGCATAGTTCGATTCTCCCTTCACGATGGAGGCGACGACGGTCGCTTCATGCCGCGTCAGCCCCTGGGCTGCCGCCAGCGCCAGATTTTCCTCGGTCCAGAAGGCGTCCACCGCTTTCTTCTGCCGTTCCAGGATCTTCCCGATATCGTCGGTCCAGTACATTTCGTAGGTGTCGGGCATAAACAGCGAAAACAGCGTCGTCCGCGAAGCGCCCAGGCGGGCGAGCAGCGCATCGTCTTCGAAAGCGGCCATTACCGTCGCGGAATCCACCATCATCTGCCGGCTGATTTTACGGGCGATGTCGCAGGGCCTGCGGAGCGTTCCGGAAAGCACCAGATTCACCGGCGACTGCCAGCCGTGCCGGAGCATCCGCGCCACATAGACGCTGGGCATATGGCTGCCGACACGATAGTGTCCCGGCTGCATCAGCCGGTCCAGGGAATAGTTCGCAAAAACGCGCTCTAAACGCTTCGGATGCTTGATTTTCGTCTGTGCGGCGATAGAGTCGATGACGGCCTCAGGACGGTCTCCGGGACGGACATACAGTTCCGCGCCGCCTTCAAAATTACTGAAACGGTTGTCCAGCAGCCACATGAAAGCAAAGAAGGCCAGCAGCACCGCCACCAGCGACAAGGTCCCGAGAATGAGTCTTTTCATCGGCGGGATTTCTTTCTGCGGGCCAGATAGACGATGGCCCCGGGCGTCAGGTCATCCTGGCCCAGTTCCCGGTTAAAGGCGCGCAGTTCCCAATCAAAAAGATTGTATGCCTGCGCGATGGAACTGAAAGTTTCACCGGGGAGGGCGCGGAGGCAAAGCACGCCATTCTGCCGGAAGGTGCGGCTTCCTGGGCGGAATGAGAATTCCTCGGCATACACGCCCCGCTCCTGCGCGGGAGACGGGGGAAGTTCCGCGACGGCTGCGGCCGTTTCCGTGGCAGGAGAAGCGGGAGCGGCCGTTCCCTCCAGATCAAAACGGTGCAGGCCGTAACGCTCGATAAGGTCCGTGAGTTGACGCGCATATTTGCGGGAAGTCGCGTAGCCGCAGTCCTGCAGGCCTTCCGCCCAGCCTTTGTAATCCGTCCGTTCCAGGGAGAACAAGTTCGCATAACGCCGGCCATAGCGCAGGAAGTCCGTATGATCGGCATAGGAATCGGCCGCTTTCGCATAGACGCGAAAACACTCGTCCTTGCTGTCATCGTCCTTATAGATACGTGCACCGGTCCAGTCGCCATGGCATTTGATGCCGAAATGGTTGCGCCCCTGCACGGCCAGCACCGAATTCCCGGCATCGGATTCCAGCAGGGCCTGGGCCAGCGTAATGCTGGCAGGGATGCCGCTGCGCCGCATCTCGCTCACGGCAAGGGCCGAATATTCCTGGATATATGCCTCGGGGGTAATCCTCGCGGCCGGCGTCTGCGCCACTGCGGCGGAGAGCATGAATAAGGTCAGTATCATCACAGATGCGAAGATATCTAAAATTCGTAAATATCCATATCCCCGACCGCCGAAGTTTCGGGGAAAATTCCGCGGCATTCGGCCAGATAAGCCTCAAAATCGCGGATGCGGCTGGAGTAATGGCCTACCAGCAGTTTTTCCGAACCGGCCAGGACGGCCGCGCGGGCGGCATCCGCCGTCGTGGAATGATAGCGTTCCTGTGCCTTTTCCTGCATTTCGAGCGGGTAGGTCGCCTCGTGATAGAGCACGCGCACCCCCTCTATGTACCTCGCGAGCGCAGGGAAAGGACGGGTATCCGAACAATAGGCGTAGGAAGAAGGCCGGAAGAGCGGATCGGCGGCCTTTCGGGCGCCGTACACTTCGTCGAAACGAAAACCGAAGGCCTCGATTTTATGGTCGAGGGGAAAAGCGCTGACGCGGACGTTCTTCGTGCGGAAGAGTTCCTCCCGCTCCTTCATTTCCAGGGGGTGCAGGACGGGCTCGAAGCCCAGCCCCTCGCCGTGCCAGGCAAGGAAGAAACGGAGATGGTTGGCAAAAGCGGCGGGAGCATAAATGTCGAGCGGAGCCCTGCGTCCCAGCATTCCCATGGTGGAAAGCAGCGGAAACATCCCGAAGATGTGGTCTCCGTGAATGTGACTCAGGAATACCGCCGAAATCTTTGCGATGGACAGGTGGGCGCGCCGCATCTGCTGCTGGGCGCCCTCCCCGCAATCCAATAAAAACAAGCGCCCACACACTTGTAGCATCTGGGCGCTTGGATTTCTGTCAGATACGGGCATGGCCGAAGCCGAGCCCAGGATCGTCAGGCGGAAACTCATTTGGTTTCACCCTGCTCGAGCTGGACCTTGAGGGCGGCAAGGGCGTCAATGTCGCCCAGCGTGGTCTTCTCTACGTTGGAGTTGACCTTCTTGACCGCCTTCTTGGTGTTCTCCGCTTCTGCGGCCGCGGCCTTCACCTTCACCTCGGAATAGGTCCTGAGGTGGCTCAGAAGGATGCGGCGGGTGCTGCGGCGCAGTTCCACCACCTTGAAGTCGAGGGTTTCCCCGACAACGGCCTGCTTGCCGTCTTCCTTGACGAGTTCGCGCGGGAAAGCGAAGCCCTCCGCCTCACCGTCGAGGGTAATGCTGGCGCCCTTGTCGTTGATGGAGGCGATGGTGCCCTGTACGGTGGAACCGACGGGATACTTGGCCTCTACCTCATCCCAGGGATTCGGGGTGAGCTGCTTGCGCCCGAGGCTGAGTTTGTGGTTCGCCTCGTCGAAGTCGAGCACCTGGACCTCGATGACATCGCCGGGAGCGACGAGTTCCGAAGGATGCTTGATCTTGTTCCAGGAAAGGTCGCTGATGTGCACCAGGCCTTCGACGCCGTCTTCCAGTTCGGCGAACACGCCGAAGTTGGTGATGTTGCGGACCGTCGCCTTCTGGGTGCTTCCGACGGGATATTTCTCGCGGATATTCTCCCAGGGATTCTCGGTGAGCTGCTTGATGCCGAGGGAAATCTTGCGGGCCACGCGGTCGATGGCCAGGATCTGGGTCTCGATCTCGTCACCGACCTTGAGGAATTCCTGCGCGGAATGGAGCCTCGGGGACCAGGACATCTCGGACACGTGTACGAGGCCCTCGACACCGGGGGTAATCTCCACGAATGCACCGTAATCGGCAATGAGGATGACCTTGCCCTTGACGCGGTCGCCGACCTTGAGGTCCGGATCGAGGTTGTCCCAGGGATGCGGGGTCAGCTGCTTGAGACCGAGGGCGATACGCTTCTGCTGCTCGTTGAAGTCGAGCACCACGACCTTGATCTTCTCATCGAGGGAGACGATTTCCTCGGGATGGTTGATGCGGCCCCAGGAGAGGTCGGTGATGTGGATGAGACCGTCGATACCGCCGAGGTCCACGAACACGCCGTAGTTGGTGATGTTCTTGACCACGCCCTCGAGCACCTGGCCCTTTTCGAGCTTGCTGATGAGCTCCGCGCGGCGGGCTTCCTGCTCGGCCTCGAGCAGCGCCTTGTGCGAGACGACCACGTTGCGGTACTCCTGGTTGATTTTGACGATCTTGAAATCTATGGTCTGGTTCACATAGGCATCGTAGTCGCGGATAGGTTTGATGTCGATCTGGGAACCGGGCAGGAACGCCTCGATACCGAATACATCGACGATCATACCGCCCTTCGTGCGGGTCTTGACGAAGCCCTTGACGATTTCGTCGTTGTTGAACGCCTCGTTGACGCGGTCCCAGGATTTGAGGGCGCGGGCCTTCCTGTGGGAAATGACGAGCTGGCCTTTCTTGTCTTCGGCGGACTCGACATAAACCTCCACCTTGTCACCGACCTTGAGGTCGGCGTTGTAACGGAAATCCGTAGCGGGAATGACACCCTCGCTCTTGCCGCCGATGGTGACGACGACTTCGCGCTTGTTGATGGCGGTCACCTCTCCCTCTACGACCTCGTTTTCAACGACCTTGGAAAGGGTCTTGTCGTAAGCGGCTTCGATTTCAGCCTTCTGGGCGCCGCCGTAAACGTCGGACTGCTCGAAGACTTCCCAATTGAAATCTTCGGGGGCCACCGATGCGTTCAGGGGCAGTTTGTTCTGATTTTCTTCCATTTTGTAAGTGTTTGAAAATTAGTTGTTAAACATTATGTTTTGTACCATGCCGGGGCAGCCCGGCGCAATAGCGCGCAAATATAGTAAATAATTGTCGATAAACAAAAAAACGTGCGCCCCCGGCGGCGGTGTCTTCAGAGGCGGGCAGCCGCACTTCCGTCTGCGGGAGTGCCCCTTCGGCTCCGTACTACGCAAGAGCTTAGTCGCCTCAGGGGCAGCTCCCGCTCCAGTTTTTGCAATTTCGGGGAATTTCTGACAAATTGGCGAAAATCAGGAAAAGTGGTGGCCTCGGGACGATAATTACGGCTTGAAGGGCTGGCGGGCTTCGAGGGAACGGCCGAGCGTCAGGGCGTCGGCGTATTCGAGGGCGTCGCCGAACCCCAGCCCCCGGGCCAGGGTGGTGATGCGGACGCCGTCACCCGCGATACGGCGGTAGAGGTAGAACGCCGTCGTCTCGCCTTCGACATCGCCGCTCAGGGCAAAAATCACCTCACACGGCCCCAGCGCCTTTACGCGCTCCTCCAGCGAGGCGATGTTCAAATCCGAAGGGCCGATGCCGTCAATGGGAGAGATGATGCCGCCGAGCACGTGGTACAGCCCGCGGTACTGGCCCGTCGCTTCGATGCTCAGGACATCGCGGACGCTCTCGACGACGCAGAGCGTGCGGGAATCGCGCCTGGTATCCGCGCAAATCGGGCAGATATCTCCGTCGCAGACCATGTGGCAGCTGCGGCAGTAGCGCACGTCTGTAGCGAGACGGCCGACGGCTGTGGCAAAGTGCGAGATATTTTCCGCGGGCTGGCGCAAAAGATGCAGGGCCAGCCGTAACGCACTGCGTGAACCGACTCCGGGAAGGGAGGCGATGGCATCCACCGCATCCCCGAGCGCACGGGATGGAAAGTTCTCCTTCATCGTCGAGTTTTTGCCCTGCAAATATATGAACTTTTGCGATTAATTTCTATATTTGCGGGCTGACACCCAAAAGAAAAGGAGGCGGGGATGATCAAGATTTTCTACAGGCAGGGCCCGGAAATCCGTCTGAGCCGGAAACTGGCGGAACTCGGTGCCGTCGGGAGGGAGAATGTCCTCTGGATTGATCTTGTTGTCCCCACGGGAGAAGAAAAGAGGGGTGTGGAAAGCTTTCTCGGCGTAGAAATCCAGAGCCGTGCCGAAGCGGAGGAGATTGAAAGTTCTTCACGTTACTACGAAGAAGACGAGGCCATCTTCCTGAATACCAATTTCCTCTCCCCTTCCGGCGAGGAGATGGCCGTGGACCCGGTTTCGTTTATTATTTCCGGCAGCTGTCTCACCACGCTCCGGGAAACGCCCCTGCGTTCCTTCGACACCCTGCAGCTCAAGCTCCAGGCCCGTCCCGAGGAGTTCCCCGACGGGACGCACCTCTTTGTGGAAGTCATGGACAAGCGCGTGGACCTGGATGCGGATATCGTGGAGATTCTCGCCAAGGAAGCCAGCCTTTTCAGCAAACGCATCAACCAGCAGGAGGATATCAATGAAGAATTCCTGCTGAACATCAACCAATTGCAGGAAAACGCAATGTTTGTCCGGGAGAATGTTGTGGATAAGCAGCGACTGATCTCCAACATCCTGAAAAGCCGCCGGTGCCCTAAAGACCCCGAACTGCGGGAAAGTCTTTCCGTTATCCTTCAGGATATCGCCTCGCTGATCAACCACACCAACTTCACCTTCGAGAGGCTGGAATACCTTCAGGAAACCGTCGTGGGAATCATCAACCTGGACCAGAACCGCATCATGAAGATTTTCACCTTCATTTCCCTGCTGCTGATGCCGGCCACGCTCGTCGCGAGTTTCTATGGCATGAACGTTACCCTGCCCGTCGCGGACAGGTGGTGGGCCTGGATTGCGATCCTGGGATTCATGGTGCTGCTGGTGCTCTCCCTCTGGCTGATTTTCAAGAAGAAAAAGATGTTATAATTCTGTGAATCACTATAATTCAAACACAATGGTATCATTCAAGGATCTGGGCCTCGTGAACACCCGCGAGATGTTCGCCAAGGCCGTCAAGGGCGGGTATGCGATTCCCGCTTTCAATTTCAACAATATGGAACAGCTGCAGGCCATCATCCAGGCCTCTGCTGAAACCAAATCCCCCGTCATCCTCCAGGTCAGCAAGGGCGCCCGCAACTATGCCAACCAGACCCTGCTCCGTTACATGGCGGAAGGTGCGGTCGAGTACGCGAAGGAACTCGGCTGGGAGAAGCCCCAGATTTGCCTTCACCTCGACCACGGCGACAGTTTCGAACTGTGCAAGAGCTGCGTGGATATGGGCTTCTCGTCCGTGATGATCGACGCCTCCTCCCTTCCTTTCGAGGAAAATATCGCCCTGACGAAAAAGGTGGTGGACTATGCCCATCAGTATGATGTGACCGTCGAGGCCGAGCTCGGCGTGCTCGCCGGTGTGGAGGATGAGGTTTCCGCCGAAGAATCCCACTATACCAAGCCCGAGGAGGTCATCGAGTTCGCCACCCGCAGCGGCTGCGACTCGCTCGCCATTTCCATCGGCACCAGCCACGGCGCCTATAAGTTCAAACCCGAACAGTGCACCCGCGACCCCAGGACCGGCCGCCTGGTCCCTCCCCCGCTGGCTTTCGACGTGCTGCATGAAATCGAGAAAAAGCTTCCCGGTTTCCCCATCGTGCTCCACGGTTCTTCTTCCGTGCCGCAGGAATATGTGGACATCATCAACGCCAACGGCGGCCGCCTGCCCGATGCCGTAGGTATCCCCGAAGAGCAGCTCCGCGAAGCCGCGAAGAGCGCCGTCTGCAAGATCAACATCGACTCCGATTCCCGTCTTGCGATGACCGCCGCCGTGCGCAAGGTGTTTGCCGACAAGCCCGGCGAATTCGACCCGCGCAAGTACCTCGGCCCCGCCCGTGACGAGATGAAGAAGCTCTATGAGCACAAGATCATCAATGTTCTCGGTTCTGACGGGAAGGCTGCATGAAACGCATACTGATTCTGCTCACAGCCGCACTCTCTTTGTGCGGCTGTGCTGTTTTACAGTCCCGCAACTGGGATGTAAACCAATTGCTCAGCGCGGCGGCCAACGCTACGACCGCCGCCACACTGACGGACGCCCAGATCGTCGAGCTGAGCGCCCGTACCGTGGCGGAACTGGATGCCAAAAACACCGTGGAAGCGGCCACCGGGCCCTACACCCGGCGGCTGGCCAGGATTCTCAGCGGGATCGACAACCTGAACGGCATGCCGTTGAATTTCAAGGTGTACAAGACCAATGAAATCAATGCCTTCGCCTGCGGGGACGGTTCCATCCGCGTTTATTCCGGCCTGATGGACATCATGACCGACGAGGAAGTCTTCGCCATCCTGGGCCATGAAATCGGCCATGTCGCCAACAAGGATTCCAAACGCGCCATGCAGAACGCCTACCTTACCGCGGCGGCAAGGAACGTAGCCGGGGCGGCTGGCGGCACCGTCGGGAGCCTTGCGAACAGTATGCTCGGGGACATCGCAGAAGCCTATGTCAGCGCCCAGTTCTCCCAGAAACAGGAACTTCGCGCCGATGACTACGGATACAATTATTCCGTGCAGCATGGCAAGGACCCCTACAGCATGTATAATTCGTTGAACAAACTGATGAGCGCATCGGGAGGCAGCAAGGCTTCCAACCTCCAACAGATGTTCAGCACGCACCCGGACACTTCCGAACGCGCCGCGCGCATGAAAGCCAGGGCGGACGCCGCGAAGAAGTAAAGCGGCTCCGCGCTCAGGAGAAAAGATGCTCCAGGAGGATCTTGACGCCGATAGCGATGAGGATCAGGCCTCCGAGCAGTTCGGGACGCATGCGGCGGTTGACCGCTTCGCCGAAGCGGTGGCCGAGCAGATAGCCTGCGATACTCATTCCGAAAGAGACCGCCGCAATCAATGACAGCGGCACGAACAATGCCTGCATCGTATATCCGGTGCAGGCATAACTTATTCCTATGGACAGGGCGTCGATGCTGGTCGCCACGGCCAGCGCAAGCTGGGTGCGCAGCCGCAGCGGCGAGCGCGACAGCCGCTCCTCCCCCCTGAAGGATTCCACCACCATTTTTCCGCCGATGAAGGCGAGCATCGCAAAAGCGACCCAATGGTCGATCTGTTGCAGCGTCCCACTGAACCGGCAGGTCAGCAGCCAGCCGGCCAGGGGCATCATGCCCTGGAAAAAACCGAAGAGAAAAGCCATGCGGAGCACCGCTCCCGTCCGGGAAGTCCCGCGCAACATCACGCCGCAGACCACCGAAACGGCGAAACAGTCCATGGCCAGCGCGAAGGCGATAAAGAGGTTCTCAATCACGTCGCAAAGGTAAAAATTTTCTTGTTGAAAAAAATGTGGAAAATTTTGGAAGAAGGTGGAATAAAGTGGAAAATTTTTGCTACCTTTGCAGCACTTGCGTATAAGAAAAATATGGTGACATTCATCGGCACATACCGCTCAAAAGTGGACGACAAGGGAAGAATCGTCTTCCCCGCGCCGTTCAAGGGCGCCCTTCCGCCCGGGAGCGACATGCGCTTTGTCATCAAAAAGAGTCTGTATTCGGACTGCCTGGACATGTACTCGTACGAGGAATGGGAAAAGGAGTCCGACAAGATTCGGGAATCCCTCGATTTCTTCAATCCCCGGCACGTGCTTTTCTGGCGCGAATATATGCGGGATTGCGTGGTCGTCGAGCCTGACCCCAAGTTGGGGCGGATTTCCATCCCCGGATATCTTCTTGACGCAATCGGTGTTCAAAAGGAGGTCGCTTTCCTCGGCATCAACTTCAAGATCGAGATCTGGGCGGGTGAGAAATTCGATTCCGCCAGAGTTTCCCGTGAAGATTATGTCGCGATAGCCCAGAGCCTTTCCAAAAAGTAGGAGGACGGGGGCTATGTCCGACTACCACGTTCCGGTCCTTCTTGAAGAGAGCGTCGGCGCGCTCGTGCGTAACCCCGAAGGGGTGTACGCGGACGCCACCTTCGGCGGCGGCGGGCACAGCCGCGCCATCCTTGCGCGGCTGGGCGCGGGAGCGCGCCTCCTGGCCTTCGACCTCGACGCGGATGCAGCCTCCCAGGCCCCGGAAGATGAACGCCTTACCCTCATCCGGGGGAACTTCCGTTTCATTCAGAACTTTACCCTGCAGCTTGCGCCGCAGGGTCTTGACGGGATACTGGCCGACCTGGGCGTATCGTCGCACCAGTTCGACACTGCGGAAAGGGGGTTTTCCTTCCGCTTCGACGCTGATCTGGATATGAGGATGAACGCGCAGGGCGAAAAAACCGCAGCGGACGTCGTCAATTCTTATACGCAAGAAGAATTAGAAAAAATTTTCCGGGTTTACGGAGAGGTGGACGGCGCGCGTGCCGTGGCGAGAAGCATCGCGAGCGCACGCGAAAAAGCGCCCGTCCGGACCACCGCGGACCTGGGAGCCGCCATCGCGGACGCCCTGCCGTCTTTCCAGATCCACAGGCAGATCGCCAAAATCTACCAGGCGCTGCGCATCGAAGTAAACGGCGAGATGCGCTCCCTCGAAAAATTCCTGCAAGGGGCCGCCCGGGCCCTCAAACCCGGCGGCAGGCTTGCCGTCATCACCTACCACTCCCTGGAAGACCGGATGGTCAAACAGTTCATCCGGGAAGCGGGAAACGGGTTCAGCCCCGTCAACCGGAAACCTGTCCTTCCGTCGGAAGAAGAGGTATCGTCCAACCCCCGCGCACGCAGCGCGAAACTGCGTGTCGCACAAAAAGACGGAGAAGCATGGAAAGGCTGAAACGCATCGGAAGGGCATTCCTGAACAGCATCATCGCCATCTGGCGGGGCGAATTCCTGCTCCGCCTGCGTGCGGAGCGTTTTCTCGCGCATATCCTTTATACCTTCCTTCTTTTCGGAGGGATTATCTGGATTTCCCTGCTGATCGACACCTCCATGAACCGGATGGAAAAGCAATATGCCCGCATCTCTGAACTGAGGCTGGAACAGTCGCTGCTCAGGATCGACCTGACCCGGGCCGAGAGCCGCAGCGCCGTAGCCCGCCGCCTGGAAGAACTGGGATCCCCGCTCCGCGAACCGGAGCAGAACGCAACGGAGGTGAAGAGATGAGCAAGAGAAAAGACCGCATCGGAATTACCCTGTACATCCTGTACCGCGTGCTGGTACTGGCCTCCTTCCTCGTCATCATCAGGATACTGTGGCTGCAGGTCTTCTTCCGGCCCAACCCCGACATCGAGAAGGCGCTTACCCCTCCGCACTCCGTCAAAGTGCTTGCGCCCACGCGCGGAAACATCCTGGACCGCAACGGGCGTATCCTCGCCCTCTCCACCCCGTCCTACCAGCTATACATGGACTGCACGGTGATGAAGTCCAATTATGCCGAGATGAAAGATCAGGCCAAAGGAGAGCAACTGGAGCGGAAATGGCTTGAAAAAGCAAGGAAGCTGAGCGCGGAACTCGCCCGCGTCTTCCCGGAGAAGAGTGCGGACCGCTATTACAAAGATATAGAATACGGCCGTTCCCACAGGCAGAAATATTATAAGATCGGCCATCCCGTGGACCGGGAGACCATCGACGCCATCAAAAAGTTCCCCCTCTTCGCAGACGGCGCCAACAAGGGCGGCATCATCGTCGAGCGGGTCATGAACCGGCGTTATCCCTATGGGATGCTGGCGCGCCGGACCATCGGTTTTGTACGGGACGAGAGCAGCAACGTCGTCAACGGGCGCATCGGGCTCGAAGGCCGGTACGACGCCATTCTCAAGGGCGAACCCGGAATAGAATGGACGCGCAAATGCGACTACGGACAGGTCCGTGACTTCGACAGCACCTATGTCCAGGCCGTGGACGGACAGGATATCCGCACGACCATCGACATCGACCTGCAGGCCGCCGCCGACCGGGCCCTGCGGGAGCAGATTGAAAACGAACCTGACCTGGAAGCGGCGTGCTTCGCGCTGATGGAGGTGAAGACCGGCGCCCTGCGCGTCATGGTGAACCTGATGCGCGACCCTACCGCCGGCGGCCGGTTCGCAGAGATTTCCAACCTGTTCATCAACCGTCGCGGGGAGCCGGGTTCCGTTTTCAAGACCGTGACGCTCGCCGCCCTGCTTGCGGACGGTCACCTCAAATCCCTCGGGCAGACGATTCCCACCAACCACGGTCACATCGAGGGCACAAAAATCAACGACCATTACATTCCCCCCATCGAAAGCCGGAACCACACGAAGGTCATCTCGATGTACGACGGGTTCAAGATATCTTCGAATTACGTCATGGCCACCTGGGCCATCAATAAATACGGGAAACATCCCCAGGCCTTCTGCGACCGCATCAACTCCTTCGGCATCGGATCGCGTTTCGATTTCGACATCGTCGGCATCGCCAGTCCCTATATCGCATCGCCCTCCAACCGCAAGCCCTATACGATGACTGACCTCGCCACCGTGTCCTACGGCTATTCAACCCAGTTCTCCCCCATCTACACCCTGATGTTCTACAACGCGATTGCGAACAAGGGGCGCATGATGAAGCCCTACGTGGTGGAGCAGATCGAGAAGGACGGGGCCGTCGTCGAGAGGCGCGGACCGGTCATCCTGCGGGATTCCATCTTCAGCGCCGCCGTGGCCGATACGCTGACACGGGCACTGCGGGCCGTCACCCAGGAAGGGACCGCGCAGTCGCTCAAGAACGCCCGCTGCGCCGTCGCGGGGAAGACGGGCACCGCACGCATCGCCTACGACAACCGGCACTATGAGGACGAACAGGGGCGCGTCAAGCACCAGGGCACTTTCGTCGGCTTCTTCCCTGCCGACACCCAGCCCGTCTATAGCGTCATCTGCGTCGTATATTCAAAACTCAGCCATAAATTTTTCTACGGCGGCGTCATTCCCGCACGGGCCATCAAGGCCTTTATCGACGAACTGGAAAGAACCGACCCTAACTTCCGCAACCAGTTATGAAGCTCTCAGAAATCATCAAAGACTGCGGGGTCATCACCCTCCGCTGCTCCGGGGATCCTGAAATCACCGCGCTGGTCAACGACTCCCGCAAAGCCGTTGCGGGCTGTCTCTTCGCTGCCGTCCGCGGCTGCGGGAATGACGGACATGCCTATATCGGCGCGGCTGTCGAAAAGGGAGCCGTCGCCGTGCTTTGCGAAGAGGGGGCCGACGTTCCCGAGGGCGTGGCCGCCGTCTTCTGCAAAAGCAGCAAGAGGGCCGTCGCCCGCGCAGCGGATGCTTTCTACGGACATCCGTCGGGAAAACTGAAACTGGTCGGCATTACCGGGACCAACGGCAAGACCACCACGGTCACGATGCTTTACCAGCTCTTCCGCGAACTCGGGCACGAATGCGGACTGCTCTCCACCATCGCCAATTATGTAGGAACCCGCTGCAGCGAAACCGCCAATACCACTTCCGACCCCGTCACCCTCAACGCACTGCTCTCCGACATGGTCGGCGCAGGCTGCGAATACGCCTTCATGGAGGTCAGTTCCATCGGCGTCGAGCAGCAGCGGATCGCAGGGCTGGAATTCGCCGCGGGCATTTTCTCCAACCTGACCCACGACCATCTCGACTATCACGGCAGTTTCAGCGAATACCTGCGCTGCAAAAAACTGTTTTTCGACGGACTCGGCAAAAAAGCCGTCGCGCTCATCAACACCGACGACCGCAACGCCGAAATCATGGTACAGAACTGCGCCGCGCGCGTCGTGCGCTACTCCTGCAAGTCCGACGCCGACCACAAATGCCGCATCCTCGAACAGGGGGTGGGCGGCATGATGCTCCGTATCGACGGCACCGAAACCTGGACAACGCTCACCGGCACGCATAATGCCTACAACCTGCTTGCCGTTTATGCGACGGCGCGCGAGCTCGGAATAGCGAAGGACGAGGCACTGGTGGCCCTCTCAAAACTCCAGGCGGCAAAAGGCCGGATGGAAACGATACACGGACCGCGGAACATCAGCGCCGTCATCGACTATGCCCACACGCCGGACGCGCTGGAGAACGTGCTCAAGGCCCTGCGGGAAGTCGCACCGAAGCAGCAGCTCATCTGCCTCTTCGGCTGCGGGGGCGACCGGGACCGCAGCAAGCGCCCCGAAATGGCGGAGGTCGCGCAAAAATACGCTGACCGGCTCATCATCACTTCCGACAACAGCCGCTCCGAGCGCACGGCGGACATCATTGCCGAAATCAAGACGGGCCTGAATGCCAAAGGGCTCTCGAAAACCCTCTGCATCGAGGATCGCGCGGAGGCTATCCGCACGGCCATCCTCACCGCCCCCGACGGCGCCGTCATCCTGCTCGCGGGCAAAGGACACGAAACCTATCAGATCCTCTCCGACGGGAAGCACCACTTCGACGAACGGGAAATCGTGAACGCAACCTTCCAATCCCTGTAGGCCATGCTGTACCGACTTTTTGAACTTCTCCAAGGCTACGACATCCCGGGGCAGCACCTGATGGATTACCTGAGTTTCCGCGCCGTACTGGCCGCGGTCATCAGCATGCTGATCGCTTTCTTCGCAGGAAAGCGCATCATCGCCTGGCTGCAGCGAAAGCAGATCGGCGAGACCATCCGCGACCTGGGACTCGAAGGGCAGATGCAGAAGAAAGGCACCCCGACCATGGGCGGCATCATCATCATCGTCGCCCTCGTCTCCAGCGTCCTGCTGGTCTGCGACCTGCACAACATCTATATCCTTCTCCTGCTCCTCACCACGCTGTGGTGCGGGACGATGGGTTTCATCGACGACTCCATCAAGACCTTCAAGCATAACAAGGAGGGCATGAGCGAAAAGGCGAAACTCGCCGGGCAGCTGGGCCTGGGCCTGATTATCGCCCTTACCGTCTGCTTCAGCAGCGATATCGTCGTCCGCGAGCGGGTGCACGCGGAAAGCACGACAACGGTCCGGGACTCCCTGGACGTCGATTCCGAAATGGCGGTCAGAGGCGGACGCTGGAGCGGAGAGGACGTGGTCAAAAGCACCAAGACCACGATTCCCTTTGTCAAGGACCATGAGTTCGATTACAAATGGTTCTCCCCCTTCAAGGGCCGCTGGGGCTGGTACTGCAAATGGGCCGTCTATATGCTTATGATCGTGCTGGTCATCATGGCCTGTTCCAACGGCGCCAACCTCACGGACGGGATGGACGGGCTGGCGGCGGGCACATCGGCCATCGTCGCGGCGCTTATCGGCATACTGGCCTGGCTGGGGGGCAATATCGTCAATGCGGGATACCTTCATATCATGTATATCCCGGGCAGCGGTGAAATCGTGGTGTTCATGTCCGCGTTCGCCGGCGCGCTCATCGGCTTCCTCTGGTACAACACCTTCCCCGCCCAGGTATTCATGGGGGACACCGGCAGCCTTACCATCGGCGGCATCATCGGCGTGGGGGCCGTGCTGATCCGCAAGGAACTGCTGCTCCCCCTGCTCTGCGGCATTTTCTTTATTGAAAGCGTTTCGGTACTGATCCAGCGCTTCTGGTTCAGGCATACGAAGAAAAAATACGGCGAGGGCCGGCGCGTCTTCCTGATGGCGCCGATCCATCATCACTATCAGAAAAAAGGCATCCCGGAGCCGCGCATCGTGACGCGCTTCTGGATTGTCGGCATCATACTGGGACTGGCGACATTGGCCATTTTAAAAATCAGATAACGCGCGGGGGGGGATTGCAGAAGTACCGGCTTCTGCGACCATTTACCCGGACAGGGTTGCAAAGCAACAGGGAGCAGAAGCCGGTACTTCTGCGGCAGCGAGAAGCGATAAGGAGAACCAAGGATAAAAAAAGATATAAATATGAACAGAATCGTTGTATTGGGCGGAGCGGAGAGCGGAGTAGGTGCCGCGGTGCTCGCAAAAGTGAAAGGCTTCGACGTTTTCCTATCGGATAACGGAACGATCAAGGAAGAATATGCCGCCATGCTGAATCAATGGGAAATCCCCTTCGAGCAGGGCGGTCACAGCGAAGAGAAGATACTCTGCGCCGACGAAGTCATCAAAAGCCCCGGCATCCCCTCCACGGCACCGCTCATACAAAAACTCGCCGGACAGGGAACGCACATCGTCTCCGAAATCGAGTTCGCCTCCCGCTACGACAAGGCCAGGAAAATCTGCATCACCGGCTCCAACGGCAAGACCACGACAACCTCCCTGATCCACTACCTGCTCAAGGAAGCGGGACTGAACGTCGGTCTGGGCGGGAACATCGGCAAGAGCTACGCCCTGCAGGTTGCCACTGAAAAACACGACTACTACGTCTTGGAAATCAGCAGTTTCCAATTGGACGACACCTACGATTTCCGGCCGGACATCGCCATAATCACCAATATCACCCCGGATCATCTGGACCGCTACGACCACAAGATGGAGAATTACGTGCGCGCGAAGTTCAAGATCACGCAGAACCTCCGTCCGGAAGACTGCTTCATCTTCGACTCCGATGACGCCATCACCATCGACCACCTGAGCAAAATCGTGCTCAAGGCCAAGATGCTGCCCTTCTCGCAGGAAAAGGAAGTGGCGCAGGGCGCTTTCGTCAAAGAGGACAAAATGGTGGTCCGCGTGAACGGCGGCGAGACGGACATCTTCCTCAAGAGCCTCGCGCTTCCCGGCCGCCACAACCTCTACAACTCCATGGCGGCTGCGATTGCCGCAAAGGTGAGCGGCGTAAAGGACGAGGTCATCCGCGAGTCCCTGAGTTCCTTCAGGGGCATCGAGCACCGCCTGGAGAAAGTGCTCAGCGTAGGCGGCGTACTCTATGTCAACGACTCCAAGGCCACCAACGTAGATGCCGCCTGGTACGCCCTCGAATGCCAGGACAAACCGGTCGTCTGGATTGTGGGCGGGAAGGATAAGGGCAACGATTACGAAGTCCTCAAGCCCGTCGTCCGCCAGAAGGTCCGCGCCATCGTCTGCCTCGGGGTGGACAACGCCAAGATCCACGATGCGTTTGAAGGCATCGTCGGAAAAGACAACATCTGCGACACCCGCAGCGCCGACGACGCGGTAAAGGCCGCCGCCCGCTTCGCCACCAAGGGCGACGTGGTGCTCCTGAGTCCCTGCTGCGCCAGTTTCGACCTCTTCCAGAACTATGAGGACCGCGGGTGCCGGTTCAAAGCCGCCGTTAGGAAACTTTAAGGCATGAAAGAGAAGAAAAACCCGTGGGTACTGGCCCTGCTGAACCGGCTGGAGGGCGACAAGGTCATCTGGATGATCCTGATGATGCTCGTCCTGATTTCCGTCGTCTGCATGTTCTCCTCATCATCCCGTCTGCTGGAGGGGGGACGCACCCGCGTGGATATTGTACGCACCCAGCTGATGGTCGTGGCGGGAGGCCTGGGCATCGTCCTGATCCTCTACAATATCCGCAGTATCGAGTTTTTCCGGAAAGTCTCCTTCTGGATGCTTCCTGTTTCGCTGTCGCTGCTGCTTGCCCTGCGGGTGCTGCCTGCGGAAGGGAGCATCTGCGCGCCCAACATCAACGGCGCCCACCGCGTCATCGAGATAGCGGGGAAGCAGATCCACGTGCTGGAAATTGCCAAAATCGCCATGGTGCTTTATCTGGGCTGGGCGCTGGACGCCTTCAAGAACAAGCGTATCCGCTGGCCGTATGAGGAACTCTGGCAGAGCATCCTCTATATCTATCTCCCCTTCGTCGCCGTGTTCGTACTGGTCCTGTTGAGCAGCAACTCCGCAGCCATCATGATCGGCGGCATCATGTTCCTTGTGATCCTGCTCGGAGGAGGCAGCAAACGCGACCTTGGCGTCATCATCGCCGCAGCCATCGTACTCGTGTTCATCTGTTTCGGCATCTACAAAATCAGCGGCGGGAAATACTGCGAACGGATCGGAACGGGCATTTCGCGTATCTTCGACCGTCACGACTGGGAAAGGCAGTTCCTCGAAAATCCCAGGAACTCGACGGCCTACAACGAAGCGAAAGACCATCTCCAGCAGGGCTACAGCGCAAAAATCGCCATCCATGAAGGCGGAATCCTGGGAAAGGGGCCGGGACAGAGCACCCAGCGCTATATCGTGCCGGACATGCCTTCAGACTATATGTATAGTTTTATCGTAGAAGAATACGGGCTCTGGGGAGCTATCCTGGTGCTGTCGCTTTACGTGTCGCTGATGGCGCGGGGGGCGATTATCGCACGCGACATCGGAGACAGCCTCTATGCCAAACTGGTAGTCGCAGGGCTTTGCCTGCTGATTGTCGGCCAGGCATTCCTGCACATGCTGGTCAATATCGATATCGGACCGATGACCGGCCAGACGCTGCCCATGATCAGCCATGGGAATTTCGCCTTCCTGTGTTTCTCCGTGGCTTTCGGCATCCTGCTGTCCTTCAGCCGACAGGCACGTAAGCGCATCGCGACCGAAACGGCCAAGGCGACACCCATCATCGAAGACCCTGTAAGATTTGAAAAGGATGAGTTATAGAGCACTGCGAGTCATCATCAGCGGCGGAGGGACGGGAGGCCATATCTTCCCGGCCATATCCATCGCCGACGCCCTTCGGAAAGCCAATCCCGATACGGAAATCCTGTTTGTGGGAGCCGAGGGGAAAATGGAGATGGAGAAGGTGCCGGCGGCGGGATACCGCATCGTCGGGCTTCCGGTGGCGGGTCTCCAGCGGAAACTGACGCCGGAAAGCCTCTGGAAAAATCTCCAGCTTCCCTTTAAACTGCTCAAAAGCAACCGCAGGGCGGGAAAGATCCTGCGGGATTTCCGGCCGGAGATCGCCGTAGGCGTGGGCGGATATGCCAGCGCTCCCCTGCTCCGCGCAGCCCAGAAGCGCGGCATTCCCACATTGCTCCAGGAACAGAACGGATTCGCGGGAATAGCCAACAAACTGCTCGGGAAACGGGCCAAAGCCATCTGCGTGGCCTACGAGGGCATGGAACGCTTTTTCCCGGCGGAGCGCATCGTCATGACGGGCAACCCCATCCGCGCCGATATCCATCCTTACGGGGAGGAAGAACGCGCCGCAGGCCTCGACTTTTACGGGCTCGACGCCGCTAAAAAGCATATTCTCGTCATCGGCGGAAGCCTCGGCAGCGCCACCCTCAACCGGAGCATGAGATGCTGGATCGAGGCGGGATGTCCCGGCAGCGAAGGCGTGGAAGTACTCTGGCAGTGCGGGGGCTGGTATCAGGCGGAGACCGATGCCTTCATGGCGGCGCACCCCGGCGCTCCGGTCAGGCACAGCGCCTTCCTGAAACGGATGGACCTCGCCTATGCGATGGCCGACGTGGTCATTTCCCGTTCCGGCGCATCGTCCGTTTCGGAAATCTGCGCCGCCGGCAAGGCCGCGGTATTCGTACCATCGCCCAATGTGGCCGAAGACCACCAGACGCACAATGCCATGGCCCTGGTGCGGCGGAATGCGGCCCTGCTCGTCAAGGATGCCCAGGCACCGGAAAAAATGATGCCGGAGGCGCTGGCGCTGCTCTCCGACGACACGCGCCGCGCGTCCCTGGAAAAGAATGTATTGTCGATGGCCCTCCCCGATGCGGCGCAGGCCATCGTGAAAGAAATCTACAAATGGGTATGAACGTATATTTTATAGGTATCGGCGGCATTGGGATGAGCGCCATCGCCCGATACTACAAGCGCAAAGGCAATACCGTGTCAGGCTATGACCGGACACGCTCGCTGCTGACCGCAGAACTCGAAGCCGAAGGCATTCCCGTGCACTACAGTCCGGATTGTAGCCTCATCCCTTCCGACAAGGGGACGACGCTGGTCATCTGGACGCCGGCCGTTCCGCAGGACATGGAAGAACTGGTTTATGTCCGCGAGAACGGCTACCGGCTCATCAAGCGTTCCCGCGCACTGGGGGAAATCTGCATCGGGCAGCGCTGCCTGGCCGTCGCCGGGACGCACGGCAAGACCACCACGACCACATTGATTGCGCACATCATGAACGAGAGCGGCCCCGGAGCATCGGCCTTCCTGGGCGGCATTTCCAAAAACTACGGGACCAACCTGCTGGTCAGCGCAGAGAAAAACATCGTCGTCGAGGCGGACGAATTCGACCGTTCGTTCCTCCAGCTCAACCCTACCGTCGCCGTCATTACGGCCATGGATGCGGACCATCTTGACATTTACGGGGACCTTGCGCACGTACAGGATGCCTACCGGCAGTTCGCCTCCCAGGTGGGAGGGACGCTGATTCTCAAATACGGCCTCCCGATTACCCGGGAAGAGGTCAGCGCACACATCTATACCTACCATCTGGATAATCCCGAAGCGGATTTCCACGGGGAAAACCTGCAGGCGGAAGCGGACGGGCACTACCGTTTCGACCTCGCCTACCCCGGCGGCCTAATCCAGGACATCCGGGCGGGCATACCGGGCTGGATCGGTGTGGAAAACAGCATCGCCGCCGCCGCCGTCTGCCTCTGCGAAGGGATTTCCCACGCCGGTATCCGCAAGTCCGTGGGCAATTTTCAGGGCGTGCGCAGAAGACTGGACGAGCGTTTCGCCGCGCCCGGACTCAATTATATCGATGATTACGCCCACCATCCCGCCGAGCTCGCCGCAGCCATCAGCTCGTTGCGGAAGGTCTTCCCGGGGCGGAAAATTACGGGGGTATTCCAACCGCACCTCTACACCCGGACAAGGGATTTCGCCCCGGAGTTCGCCGCGGCGCTCAGTTCGCTGGACAGCCTGATCCTGCTGGATATCTACCCTGCCCGCGAGGAGCCGATTCCGGGGGTCACTTCCGCACTGATCCTGGACGCGGCAACCTGCCCCGAAAAGGTCCTGGTCCGCAAGGATGAACTGCTGGATTATCTGAAAGACAAAGCGTTGGATGTGCTGGTGACCTTTGGTGCCGGAGATATCGACCGGCTGGTGGAGCCCATCGCAGCTATGCTTTGCGCCCGGAGGGAGCGGTAGAGCCCCTTCGGCTCCGCAATACGCAGGAGCTTAGTCGCCTCAGGGGCAGCTACCGCTCCCCTGGGCAACAAAGAAAAGGAAATGGAATGCAATGAATAACGGATTGATACGATATCTATTGGGAGCGGCTTTTGTCGCAGGGGTGGCGATACTGACCGGCGCCGGCATTGCGGGTTACAACCGCAGTGTCTCCGATATGGCATGCCATTCCCTTGAAATCGACTTCAAAGGCGGGGAACCTTTTTTAAGCGCAGAGGATATCCTTGACCTCCTGGAACGGGAGTACGGCGTTTTTGTCGGACAGCGCATCCAGGATATTTCCCTGAGCCGCATGGAGGCCATATTGGATGCCAGCGGCCCTGTACGGAAGAGCGAAGCCTGGATCAGCGGCGACGGGGTACTGCACGTATCCCTGAGGCAGCGCGACCCCGTCCTGCGTTTCAGTGAGGGCAGGAACGGCTTTTACATCGACACGGAGGGCGTTGTCTTCCCCTTGCAATCTACCCATCAGGCGGACGTTCCCGTCGTCAGCGGCCCGCGACCTTCCGGAGAGGACTGGCCGATAAAAGTCGTCCATACGGTCCGATACCTCCGGGAAAGGGGCGTGAGCACCGATTCCCTGCACTGCAACAAGGGCGGCGAACTTACGCTCATCGGCGCCGGCGGCGAACATATCCTGCTCGGCAGGCCCGGCCGGATCAGCGAACAATATCCGCTGCTGCAATGCTATTACGAGCGTATCAGCCCCGTCCGCGAGGGTTATAAAAGCATCAATCTGAAATATTCAAATCAAATCATATGCAGGAAAAGTATATAGCCGCCGTTGACCTGGGGTCCGGCAAGATAGCCTTGAGCGTCGCGAAACTGGGCGGCCGGGACATCCAGGTGATTTACTATGACGAGTCGCCGTCGGACGGTATCCGCTACGGCAATGTATTCAATCCGAAAAAGGCTTCCATCCCCGTGGGAGAGGCCATCCGCAAGGCCGAGGATGAACTGGGCATCCGCATCCGGCAGATTGTGACGGGACTCCCCCGCTTCCGGGTCCGTCAGGAGATGCGCCCGGCCAAGGCGCTGCGGCCCAATCCCGACAATTGCATCAGCCGGGAAGAAATTGAAGCGATTAAAAACGACGCCATCGATACCTATCCCATCGAAGACGAAACGCGGGAAGTTCTTTACGGAGCAATCAACCAGTCGTTCTCGACCGAAGACCTGCTCCAGGCCAGCGAGGATGACGTCATCGGCTGCACCGGGGAATTCATCGAAGGCAACTTCAAGATTTATATCGGGGACAAACGCCCCGTCACCAACCTGGAAAAGCTCTTTGCGGAACTGGACGTGACGCTCGCCGGACGCTATTTCATGCCGCAGGTAACGGCGGAAGCCGTCCTGACCGAAGAACAGATGGAAAACGGCGTCGCACTGGTGGAAATCGGCGCCGGAATCACCTCCGTCACGATTTATTCGGACAATATCCTCCGTCATTTCAGTTCCATCCCCTTCGGAGGCAAGAGCGTGACCGCGGACATCAAGGCCGAAAGCGGCTTCCGCGAAAAACTCTGTGAAAACATCAAGCTCGCCTTTGGCAACTGCCAGCCCGACCGGCTTGCCAACATGGCGGAAAAAGTCATCCAGGTCAACAACAACGAGACGGGTTCGTCCCGGCAGTTCAAGGTCCATGACCTGGCCGAAGTAATCGGCGCGCGGATGGAGGAAATCCTGGAAACCGTACTTTGGCAAATCGAGGAAAGCGGATATGCCCAGCGGCTGCGCACCGGCATTGTGCTGACGGGCGGCGGTGCCTGCCTGACCGGCCTCGTCCCGCTGATGCGCGAACTGTCCGGCTGCAATGTGGAACTCGGCTTCCCGCGCAGGCATCTTTTTACCGCCAGCGGATTCCCGGCGATGCAGCAGACGGGGGCTGTCGCTTCGGCCGGCCTTTTGCTCCGCGCAGCATCAGATCCCGGATTGAACTGCATCGAGGCGGCGCCGATACCGGCTACGACAGACGAAAAGGCAGATGAAGAACCCGTGCTGGTGCTGAGTTCGCCCGACAAGGATCCCGGGAAGTCCAAGCCGGCGCCCAAGCCCAGGGAAGCCAGACCGCCCAAGGCGCCCAAGCCGGCCAGGGAGCCTCGCACCAACCTTGTCTGGGGAAGCATCAAGCGGCTGACCGGAACGCTGTTCGACGGATTCGGCGAAGATTTTGAAAACGTACAATGATTATGAATGATATCCTCATCCCCGCCGACTGGGTAGTATCCGACGAGATCATCAAGGTTGTCGGCATCGGCGGAGGCGGCTGCAACGCCGTCAACTATATGTATAACCAGAAAATCCAGGGCTGTAGTTTCGTCGTCTGCAACACGGACTCGCAGGCCCTGCAGGGCAGTCCCGTTCCCGTCAAGCTCCAGATGGGCAAGGGACTGGGCGCCGGGTGCGACCCCGTCAAGGGACGGAACGCCGCGCTCGAAAGCCAGGATGAGATCGAGAAAATGATTCTCGGTCCTGAAACCAAGATGCTCTTCATCACCGCCGGCATGGGCGGAGGCACCGGAACCGGAGCCACCCCCGTCGTCGCCAAACTCGCCAAGGACAAGGGCATCCTGACTGTGGCCGTAGTCACCATGCCTTTTATCCACGAGGGCAACGAGACGCGCGCACGCGCCATCGACGGCATCCACGAACTGGAGCGTCTGGTGGACAGCCTGCTGATTATCAATAACGAAAAACTGTATGAATTCTTCGGGGACGCCTTTATCCAGGATGCCTTCCCGCAGGCCGACGAGGTGCTCGCCACCGCCGTGCGCGGCATCGTGGAAATCATCAAGAAGCCCGGATTCATCAATGTGGATTTCGAAGATGTAAAGACCATGATGCGGGGCAGCGGAATGGCCCTGATGGGACGCGGCAAGGGCGGCGGAGCGAACCGCATCGACGACGCCATCCGCGAGGCTTTCCAGTCCCCGCTGCTCAACGACTTCGACCTCAAGTCCGCACGCAATGTCCTGATCAACATTACCGCAGGGAACAACGAAAACGGCCTGAAGATGCGGGATCTCGAGTTGATCAACCAGAAAATCAATGAATTCACGGGCGGGGCCAACAATTTCAAACGCGGCCTCATCTGGGACGACAACCCCGAGGACGACACCATCTACATCACCGCCATTGCGACGGGCTTCCATTTCAATGACCTGATCGGTCCGGACGTCAACCTCGGAAAGTACATCATGATCGACCAGGATTTCGTCTATGACCGCTACGAAAAGATTTCCGACGAGGGCATCTCCCTCCAGGGCGGCGCAGACCGCATCGACCTGGACTCAACGGAAGGCACCCGCAGGTTCCGCTTCGACGCGGATGTCATGCCCGCGCTGCTCAGGGCGGTGGAAGAAGGCAATATCACGGAAATGGAGAACACATCGGCACTTCGCAGAAAAAAGAGAAAATGAACAGGAAAACACGCGTAAGATTCGCTCCGTCGCCTACCGGGCCGCTGCATATCGGCGGCGTCCGCACGGCGCTCTACAACTACCTTTATGCCAAAAAGCGGAACGGGGATTTCCTGCTCCGCATCGAAGATACGGATTCCCACCGCTTCGTTCCGGGAGCCGAAGAATATATCCTGGAATCCCTGAAGTGGTGCGGCATCGTACCCGACGAAGGCGTGGGCGCCGGCGGCCCCCACGCCCCCTACAGACAGTCCGAACGGCGCGAAATCTATCGGAAATACGCGGAACAGCTCGTCGCCTCCGGGCATGCGTACTATGCCTTTGACAGTGCCGAATCGCTGGAAGCGGCCCGCTCGGCGGCCGAGGCCTCCGGGCAGACTTTCATCTACAGCAGCGCCACCCGCGGAGCCATGCGCAATTCCCTGACACTCTCCCCTGAAGAGACACAGCGGCTTCTGCGTGAAACCGAAGACTGGACCATCCGCTTCAAAATGCCTGTCGGGCGCATCGTACAGATGGACGACCTGATCCGGGGACATGTAGAAATCAACAGCGACACCCTGGACGACAAGGTACTCTGGAAACGGGCGGACTGCCTGCCCACCTATCACCTCGCCAATATCGTGGACGACCACCTGATGGAAATCACCGAGGTTATCCGCGGCGAGGAGTGGCTGCCATCCCTCCCCCTGCATTATCTGCTCTATGAGGCCTTGGGCTGGCAGGACACGATGCCCCGCTTTGCGCATCTTCCCCTGCTGCTCAAGCCCGTCGGCAACGGCAAGCTCAGCAAGCGGGACGGCGACAAGATGGGGTTCCCCGTCTTTCCCCTGCGCTGGGTGAGTCCGGAGGGGGAGGTAAGCCGCGGCTACCGTGAGGACGGGTATTTCCCCGAAGCCTTTGTCAATATGCTGGCCCTGCTGGGCTGGAATCCCGGCACGGAGCAGGAATTGTTCTCGCTGGAAGAACTGGTGCAGGCCTTCTCGCTGGAAAAGGTCAGCAAGAGCGGGGCGAAGTTCAACCCGGAAAAGACCAAATGGTTCAACCGGGAATACCTGCGCAAGAAAAGCGACGCGGAACTCGCGGCTGCCTTTATGCCGGTTCTTGAGGCGCAGGGGGTCCGCGCGACGGAAGCGTTCGTCACCAAGGTAGTGGCCCTCATCAAAGAAAGGGCGACCTTCGTATCCGATTTCTGGGACATCGCCTGGTATATCTTCAAGGCACCTGAAAACTATGACCCGAAAGACGCCGCGAAGTTCTGGAAAGATGAAAATCCGGACCGCGTCAGGGAACTGGCCGCTTTCGTGCAGGATTTTGACGGGGCGTTCGAGCGGGACGTCATCGGACCGGCGCTCGAAGAATATATCCGCAGCCGGGAGTGGCCGATGGGCAAGGTAATGAACGCCCTTCGGCTTGCGCTGACCGGCAGCGGCAGCGGGCTGGGCATCGCCGATGTGGCGGCGCTTATCGGAAAAGACGAATTTTTGGCGAGGGTGAATCGCTGTCTTGGGTGAATCGCTGCCTTCGGGAAATCGCTGTCTGCTCCCTGTTGCTGCGCAACCCTATCCGGGAAAATGGTCGCAGACAGCGATTTCCCCAACACACTTATAACGGTAAATTTATGAAACGAATCGGACTATGCGCAGACCACGCCGGTTATGAGATGAAGAACCGGCTGATCTCCTACCTCCTGGGGAAAGGCTATGAAGTGGTGAATTTCGGGACCGACGGCCCGGAGAGTATGGATTATCCGGATGTGGCGCATCCGTTGGCCAAGGCCGTCGAACATGGGACCGTGGACGCCGGAATTGCATTTTGCGGAACCGGAGAAGGTATGGCAATGACGTTGAACAAGCACCAGGGCATCCGCGCCGGACTGGCATGGAATCCGCAGATTGCCGCACTTACCCGGCAGCATAACGACGCCAATGTACTGGTGATGCCCGCACGCTTCATTTCCTGGCGCATGGTAACCCTGATTACCGCCAGATGGCTCGCCACCCCCTTCGAGGGCGGACGTCATCAGCGGCGCATCGACAAAATGCCCGCGGGAAAGGCATGAGCGCCTATATCGTAAAGCGCGGCTGCAGCTTGTCCCGCAGCCTGGACGATTATCCCGAAGGTCTGATCTTTCCGCTGGATAAGCCCTGGCGCTGGACCTCGGCCGACCTTGTGCGCAAGGTCAAGTTCGCCATCTTCAAGCACTTCGGCAGCAAGCATATCAAGGTCGGGCACGCGGGGACGCTGGATCCGCTGGCGACAGGCGTACTGCTCATCTGCGCGGGGAAAGCGACCAAACTGGCAGATACGCTGCAATCCCACGAAAAGGAGTATATCGCCGGCGTAAGCATCGGGGCCACGACGCCCTCCTACGACCGGGAAAAGGAAATCGATGCCTTTTACCCGCTTGAGGGCCTTGACGCCGATGCCGTCGAAGCGGTATTTCCGCAATTCCTGGGGGACCAGATGCAGGTAGCGCCGCTTTTCAGCGCCAAGTCCGTCGATGGCGTACGCGCCTACGAAACAGCCCGGAAAATGCTCCGGGAGGGCCTTTCCGTCGAAGGAAGCGATATCCTGAAGGCATCGCCCATCCATATTTCCGCTTTGGAGTTGCTGGAGTTCTGCGACGGCGTCCCGTGCAGGGCGGCCTGTGGGGCTGAACTTCGCGAAAGCCGCCCTTCCCTCCGTGAAAATTTGGGAATAGTCGGTCAGGGCGGTCTTCCGACTCCGTTCCTCTCACCCGCAGGCCAGCGAATCAACGTCGCCGAACTGCCGTCCGAAGGGCTTTGCACCGCGATGATTCGCGTGCAGTGCAGCAAGGGCACCTATATCCGTGCGCTGGCCCGCGATCTTGGCGAGGCCCTCGGGAGCGGGGCCTTCCTTTCGTCCCTGCGCCGAACCCGCAGCGGGGACTTCCGCGTGGAAGACTGCCTGACACTGGAGGATGCTCTGGAACTGCTGTAAAAATGCACCTATATTAGGCCACCCTTATTACCCGAAGGGCCCCGCCTCCGTACAAAAACGCCAATAATCGTTCGAAGGGCGGTCCCTCGGGTCCCTGCCCTCGTACAAAAACACCCAAAAATGTTCGAAGGGCGGTCCCTTACTGCATAAACGAAGCGAAGTAGCCGGGGAAAAGACGTTACAGATCAGGTAGCCGACCACCGTGGCAACTCCAACGCTGATCAGGCCCGGCATCATAAACGAGTGATTGAGCAGGTATTTGCCGATCACCGTCGTACGGGAGCGGTCAAAGTTGACCGTGGCGATATCCGAAGGGTAGTTCGGGATGAAGAAGTAGCCGTAGACGCTGGGCATCACGCCCAGCAGCACCGGTCCGGCGATCCCCAGGGAATAGGCCAGCGGGAGCATCGCCACCACCACGGCGCCCTGCGAATTGATCAGCACGGAGACGAGGAAAAAGACGAAGGCGATGGCCCACGGCGCCTCCGCCACGATTTCCCCGAGGGAAGCCTTCATGACCTCCATATAATTGTCGAAATAGGTATCGGCCAGCCAGGCAATCCCATAGATGGCTACCACGGCAATCATGCCGCTCTGCCATACCGGGCCGGAGACCGCGGAACGGGGTTTGGCGTCGCAGCACATAATGTTCAGGGCAGCAGCGGTCAGCATGACGATCTGGATGACAATATTCATCTTGGGAATGGCGAGCGCCTGCGAGAGCGGACGTCCGTCTCCCGTCCTGATCATCTGCATGAAGGCGAAGCCGACAATCACCAGCAGCGCGCCGAGAAAAACGAAGACCGAAGCCTTACCCTTGCGGTTCACTTCCTTGTCCAGGGTGGTAACGGTACGGCCGAACATAAATTCATACGCCTCCGGGTCCTTGAGACGAGCCTGGAACTTGGGATCCTTGTCCAGGTCCTTGCCCCGGCGGAATGAAGCGACGGCGGCACACATCAGGCCGGCCAGACAGGCGGGGATGGTCACCATCAACACCTGCGGGATCGAAACCATATAGCCGTTGGCATTGGAGATGGTGACGAAGGCCACCACGGCCGCGGCGATGGGCGAGCAGGTGATGCCCACCTGCGAGGCGATGGAGGCTACGGCGCAGGGACGTTCGGGGCGGATGCCCTTGGTCAGCGCGATATCGCAGATAATCGGCATGATCGTATAGACGACGTGCCCGGTTCCGACGAGCACCGTCAGGAAGAAAGTCACCAGCGGAGCAAGGAAGGTGATGCGCTCCGGATGTGCGCGCAGCAGTTTCTCCGCGATCTGGATCATCCAGTCCATACCGCCGGAGGCCTGCAGGGTACCGGCGCAGGTCACTGCGGCGATGATGATATAAATTACGTCCGTCGGCGGTGTACCGGGTTTAAGGCCGAAGCCGAAGACCAGAATGGCCAGGCCGATACCGGAAATGGCCCCGAGGGCCAGGCTGCCGTAACGCGAGCCTACATAGAGTGCGGCAAGCACGATCAGCAGCTGGATAATCATTACAAAAGACATAACTTATAATTTTCGGCCGCGAAGTTACGAAAAAAAATATACCCTTCAACCACGGTCGTCCAAGGCTGTGGCGGGGTAAATAATAAGAGCCGATCAAGCGACCGGCTCTTAAAAATGTATTCAGCGGACTACGCTACTCGGGCTTGAAGCCCAGGGCGTAGAGATTGATGTTGGCCTCTGCGTAGAAGTACACGACCGCAGCCTCAGTGATGCCTTCCAACTGCTCCGCCGTGACGGTATAGGTCAGGGGATCGGCACCGGAGGAAGTCGGCGTAAAGTCGTTCCAGAGCGTAGTCACTTTCTTTCCGTCCGCGGTGGTGGTCACCAGGATGACGGCACCCTTGCGGTCAGCGGCCGAGGAACTGCCGGAAATCAACTTGTGGGTAATCACGCCGGGCTTCGTAATCTTGAAGGAAGCGTAACGGGACGTAGGAATACCGTCCTCGCCCATCGGGGACTTGCCGCCGAACTTGATCCGCTTGCTGGCAGGGTCGAAAGTCAAGGCAGCTCCGGAAGCACCGCAGTAGGTGACCTTGTCGATGACCTTCGCCTCTTCTATGGCCCCGGCAGGGTACTTCGTGGCGTCGCTGAAATCGGCATTGTACTCCTCGTTGATGGCATCGGGGTCCTCCACGTCGCCGCCGGGAACATCACCGCCACCAAGGGGCGTCCAGGTAATGGAGTAGAGGTTGATTCCGCTGTTCTTGGAGTAGATGTTGACAAGTTCTCCCGCAACGGAGTTGACGGTGTAGGTCAGTTCCGCGGGTTCCTGCGCCTTGTCGGGCGCATCCAGCTGATCCACATCGGCCGATCCGACGGCGACGGCGAGCGGACGGGCCGCATCCCCGGCGGAACGGGCGACAATCGTCAGCGTGCCTGCACCTCCCGCCATGAACTGGATGCAGCTCTTGACACCGGCGGTGCCGGTACCGCCGAGCTGTACACGGTACTTGGGATCCGTGTCCGCGTTATCGATGCCGAATTTAAATTTGCTGCCGCCGGGCACATAGCCGAGATTGCCATAGACGAAGCTCTCCTTGAGCTCGGTACCGTTGCCGAACTTCTCAACACCGGCGGTCATATACTCGAGGCCCCAGACCGTGGGCGAGACGGCGCTGACCTTCTTGAGGACTTCCTTGACGGAGAATGAAATCTCGCTGGCGGCGGACGCCTCGCGCACGAAATCGTCGGCGGCAGGCTTTGCAACCACGCTCACCGTGTAATCCCCCGCTTCGAGACTCTTTGTTGCAATGGCATAGGAGGTAGCCGTGACGTTTGTGGTCGCGCCATTGAAGGTCACGTCATAGCTGCCCGCCTTGGCAACGGCTTCCCAGCTCACCGTGACGGTCTCGGATTCGCCCTGGCCGACACTGCTCTTGTCGATGGCAAGGACAGGGGTGTCAAGCACCTTGGGACCTCCCGTATCGATGTCGTCCGTCCACTGGAGGCCGGAGAGAATGACGGGAGCGGTCGGGTAGATGTAGATCATGGTCTCCGCGCCCTCTTCGATATCGTCGAGGACGACCATATCGTTGGTCGTGCCGACAGGGATGCCGGCCTTGACCTTTCCCCCGAGGCTGACGGCGATGAACGCCTGATCGTTATCGTTGGAGAGGGTGGAGACCACGAGTCCGCCGGGGCGGTCGACCAGGATGCCGAGTCCGCCGTCAGAAGGCACGCCGGCGGAAAGGGCCGCCGCAGCGTCGAAGATGAAGCCGCTGGCACCGACAGTCACGGTATTGTCCTTCACATAGAAGCGGATGCCGTCGCGGACCATATCCTGTTTGGCCTCCTTCCCGAAGGTCTTGGTGTCGGTGAGGTTCCAGGTCTTGACGGGCTCGGTGACGGTGAGGGTCAGGTCTTCAGGTACGGGGACATAGGGCTGGAGCCAGCGGGGATCGCCCGACTGCGCCGCCAGGACGGCCGTTGAGGAGACATAGAAGTTGCCGCCTTCACTGTCCATGCAGGGATCTTCACCGAGAAGGGCCCCGCCGCCAGCCACGCACTTGTCAAGGCCGAGGGTTTCCGCGCTGCTGACGGTATGCATGAAGAAGGCATCGTCGCAGTTGTAGTACCAGTTTTTGGAGATTTCCGTCGGAAGTTTGTCCGCGGAGTTGGTACCGATGAGCGTAGCCCGTTTCGTGGCGGCGGCCTGGTCGCCATAGCGCATGTTCAGGAAAAGATTGCTGCGCAGGATGATAGAAGGATCGGCACCCGCCGCATTCTTTGCACGCACATGGATCAGGCCGTTGGTATTGCCGTCCACACGGTAAAGCAGGTTGCTGAAGGTACAATGGCTGATTTCGAGGCTCTCCAGTTTCGGATTGGCATCGATACGGATAAACGTACGCATGCCGTCATAGATTGAAGAATTGCTGAATTTCACACTGCCGATGCTGCAGGCCTTGCGGAAATCGAAGCAGTCGCCGCCATTGCCCTCGATATCGTGGATGAGACAGTGGTCATAGACGACGGAAGGGACGTTCAGCCCGTAGTTGTCGTAGAGGATTCCCTTCGAATAGCCGTGGATGTCACAGTTGAGGGCCGTAATCTCGGACATGGTGCCGGCCTTGAGGATGGTCACCATGTGGCCGTACTTGTAGGCCATACCGTCAAATTCGATATTCTCGAAATGCAGGGAGGTCACGACGGAAGGATCCACCTGGAAGTCGCCCTGGAAGACAGGTTTCGTCCCGTCGAGGGCTTCCTCGCCGAAGAGGGCCACGGGGCCCGCGAGCGTTACGCTCTTGAGCAGATAGGGCTCCTCGGAAGGGAGCAGGACAATCTTCGGGGCGGCATCCACGAGCGCCGCACGCAGGGCGGTGGTATCGGCAACCTCCACGGCACCGGTCATGTCCGGACGGGTCCAGGCATAGACGGAACCGCGTTCCGCGCTCTTGAAATGCAGGGTCAGCGTATAATAGGTAGAAGGATTCAGTCCATCTACGGTCGCCGCTCCCGCTTCAATCATTTCCGGAGATACCGCGAAACGGGTGTAGTCCACGTCGCCTTCCAGCGGCGGAACGATGCGGATGTGGTCCACATCGGGATCCGGGGTCCAGGTCATCGAAATGCTGCCTGACGTCCTGTCGGCAAGTTCAGGTTCCAGGGAACTCTTGATGGCCGTGGTCTCCAGCTTCTTCCCGCCGACGAACCATTTGGAAGGGTCCTTGCCCTCTGCGGTGCCGCGGACGCGGAACCAATAGGTCTCATCGGCTTCCAGATGCGCAAGGTATGGAACCCCGTCACGTGGAATCTCAAAACTGAAGGCGGGCTCGCCCTCCATCGCCTCGTTGGTGTAGAGTTCGAGGACAAAGGTCTCGGTGGTCTTGGCCTTGTCCCAGTTGAAGTTCACCCACTCGCCATTTTGGACGATGGCGGTGACATTGGTCGGCTCGAAGCAGCGGCTCAGGTCCACTTCTTCGACAACGGGCGGAATTTCCTTCACGCAGGACAGCGCAAAGAATATCGCCAGGGCCGAATATATAAATTTCTTCATTGCTTTTTTTGTTTCTAATACCCGTAATCGTTTTTGATGTAACCTACAGCATTGGTAAGGTCAAAGGTACTGATCGGCCACCACATGTGCTGCTCGGGGTTGACGCTGTCCTTGTAAAGGGCGTCAGCGCGCTGTGCAAGCGAGTTGGCAGAGAAATATTTGCTGGGCTCTCCCTCGGAATTGGTATAGACGGACCAGCCTGCGGGAGGATCGCTCTCCCCCTTGTTCAGACCGTACCAGCGGAGCGTGCATCCGTCCGCTTCATAACTGTAATACACATAGTCGGGAATACCGGCGTACTTTCCGCTCTTCTCCGCGAGCGCCGTAAGGTCGGCCTTCGCTTCGTCGAGCTTCACCCTGAGCAGGCCCCAGCGGATGAGGTCGCCCTTTCGGAGCATTTCACCGACGAATTCGAGGGCACGCTCCTTGACGATGGCCTCGAAGAAATCGGCTTCACCGAGCGCATCGACGTAAGCCTCCGCAGCGGCGATATCATCGGGGAACGCGCGCTTGCGCACCTCCAGGAGATAGCCTTTGGCTTCGGGCAGATAGCCCAGCTCCGCAGCGATTTCAGCCGCCATCAGCAGCACATCCGCATAACGCATGTAAACGGGTTTGATACCGTCGTCATTGCCGCCCGTGTAGGGGATCTTCTCCATCCATTCGAAGCGGTACTTGCCGAAATACCATTTGGCGCCGCCGTTCATGGCCTCGCGGTCCACGCCGTCATTGCCCCGCTCCCAGTGGAAGGGAACGCAGCTGATGTCGCGGCGCACGTCGCCCTTGTCATACATATAATATACGGTGGGAAGCGGGCCCGCATCGCCGCCGCGCTTGTCGGCGCTGCCGATGTACTTGGTCTTCGTGTCGTGGGACACCGCAAAGTTGTAATTCCAGCGGCCGCGGCCGTCGGAGAAAGGATAGGCAAAAAGCACTTCCTTGCCGGCCGTCATGTCCATATTGTTGAACTCTCTCCAGAGCTGCTCGAAATCCATGAGCCGCATGCCCGAATGGGCGATACAGTCGCGCAGATAATCCAGCGCCTTGGGATAGAGCACGGACGCCTGCAATTCAGGATCATAACTCTGGCGCATAGACCCCTCATTGCCGGTCCCCACCTGCCCCTCGTCCGGTCTCCATGACCAGCCGGAAGCGGCAAGTGCCAGACGGGCGTAGAGTCCCTGGGCGAAGGCCTTGCTGATGCGGCCCGTCGATTGCGTCGCCGCATTGCCGCCAGGCCAGGGCAGATAGGGAATCGCCTCTTCGATATCGCCGAGAATCTGCTTGTAGATGACATCCTTGTCGCTCTTGTTGAGGTATATGGTCTCGGGAGATACCGGCTCGAAACGGGCGGGGACCTCGCCGTAGGCCTTCAGAAGGTCCGCATAAATCACCGCCCGGAGCACCAGCGCCTCGCCGAGCAGATAACGCATGTCCTCTTTCTGCGAAACATCGCCATATTTGCGCAGGTTCCGTATGCAGAGGTTCACCCGCTCAATGCCTTCATACGCACTGGAAAACGGGTTCTTCTCCACGCTGAGCTGGGTATTGCCGGGCGTGCAGTCGTAGGAGGCGATATCCAGTTTCACGCCGGCCGTGGTGGTCGTGGAGGCCTCGATATCATTATTGAAGCCATAATAGGTAAGGTAGCGGCCGCGATGGCCGTTCTGCGCCCCGAAGGTGGCATATACGCCGTAGAGGCTGTTCTCGGCCAGGTCGTAGTTGGAGAAGACCACCGATTCGTCGAAGGAGGACTTGGTCGGGCTGGTCAGGTCTATGCAGGAGACGCAGGCGGCTGCAAAGGCGCCCAGCGTAAATAATCTCATTAAGTTTTTCATAACTATGCCTCCTTTAGAAAGTGATATTCAAGCCACCCACGACGCCGATGCTCTTGGGATAGGCGGAGTAATCGACACCCGGGGTAAGCGGGGTGGCACGGCGGGAATCCACTTCGGGATCGAAGCCGGAATAGGCCGTCAGGCAGAAGAGGTTCGTACCGGTCACATAGACGCGGAGTTTCTTCATCTTGATCTTCATCGTCAGGGCTTCCGGCAGCGTGTAGCCGATGGTGGCGGTGGAAAGGCGCAGGAACGAGCCGTCCTCCATCGCCCAGTCGGTCACGACGGCATTGGTGAGCGGAGACCACATCGTCGTGCCCTCGTTCATGGCACGCAGCTGGTCGGGATCGTTGATGACCTCGCCGGTCGTCCAGTCGACATTGTTCCAGCGCTTGTCGGGAGACATGCTGGAAAGCAGGTTACGGCGCCAGTAATCGCGATACGACGTAAACTCAATCTTGTTGGCGTTGTAAATCTTGTTGCCGAAGACATAATTGAAGTTCGCGGAGAAGTCAACCCCGTAGGCGACGCCGCTCAGCGAGAAACCGCCGCTGCCCAACGGCAGGGTGTTGCCGATGATCTGCAGGTCGGGGGCGCCGTCTCCGTCCTTATCCTCCAGTTTGAGGGCACCGGGGCGCATGAAATTGGATCCGATCTGGTCGGAACAGTTCACTACGCCTTCATTGAGGACCCACTTGTTCTTGTCGGCGTCATAGGTAAAGTCGTCCACATCGTAGCGGCCGGCCACCTTGTAGCCATAGACATTGCCCAGCGGCTGGCCGGGTTCGACCATGAAGTCCGCATAGGGGCTTATCTTGGTGGATGCCCAGTTGCTGTACGCCGGGATATTGTCGAGGTTGCCCAGGTTCATCACCCGGTTCTGGTTGAGTGCGATATTGGCGCTCAGGTTCAGGCCGAAGTTCTTGGTCTCCACCAGTACGGCGCTGAGGCTCAGTTCGATACCGCGGTTGCGGATGGTGCCGCTGTTGCGGTACTGGTACTGATAGCCGGAGCCAGCGGTCGGGAACTGGATCAGCAGATTGTCGATGGTGTTCTCGTAAAGTTCGAGGCTTCCGTTGATGCGGCTGCGCAGGAAAGAGAAATCGATACCGATATTGTGGGACCAGGTCGTCTCCCAGGTCAGATCGGGATTGGGCATGACCGTCTTGCCGTCCACGGTGGTGGAAGCCCAGGGCGTGGTCGTACCATATACCCACTGGGAGGAAGCATCGGTAAGGGCGGCGAAATACATGGCCTGCACGCCGGAAGGGACATTGTTGTTACCGGCGGTACCGAAGCTGTAACGCAGTTTGAGGTTGCTCAGCCAGGTAGCGTTCTTCATCCAGGACTCGTTGGAAATGGTCCAGCCCACGGCGGCAGAGGGGAACACGCCCCACTGGCGGCCCTTGGAGAACCGGGAGGAACCGTCGGCACGCACCGTCGCTGAAAGCGAATAGCGGCTGTCGAAGTCGTAGTTCACGCGGCCGAAGAAGGAGAGCAGTTTGTCATCGGGATCATAAAAGACATTCGCGCTCTGGATATAGGAACCGGAGGACATGAAATTCCGGGCCATTTCGGAAGTAAAGAAATCCGGCAGGCCTTCGACCACCATCGTGTTCGTGTTCGCCGTCGTGAGGATGAATTCTGCACCGAGCAGGGCGTCCAGATGATGGCGCTTGTCGGGAATCACCTTGTCAAACTTGTAATTCAAGGTGTTGGTATTGCGGATTTTGCGCCGGGAGAGGGACACATAGCGCTCTGCAGGATGGTTCTTCTCCGTCACGTTGTTCGCCACGAAATAGGTAGTGAGTCCGTAGAACTGGTCGTCCGTCTGGTTCCAGTCATCCAGACCGCCCTCGACACGCAGGTCGAGGTCCTTGATGATGTGCCAGGTGACGGCGGCGTTCAGCGTCCAGTTCTTGCGGATGCGCCGCTTGTCATTGTCCGCGATGCTCCGCAGCGGCTGCACGTTGTCGCCGTAGTCCTCTTCGAGGTCGGTATCGTTCGCCGCGTTGTCCAGCGGAATCGGCGTGTACTGCACCGCATGCTTGAGACGGCCGTTGACGCCGGACTTGGAACCGGAATCGTTGATGGAGTTCGCACCGGCGCCCATGACCTTCATGTGGGAATAGCGCATGTTCAGGTCAAAGGTGAGCTGCTTGATGGGCTTATACTGTGTCTTGAAGGCCAGGTTGTCACGGTGGTAGTCGGACCCGGTCATGATGGCCTTTTCGTTGATGTGCGCGTAGGAGGCGCTCCACTTGACTTTTTCGCCGCCGCCGCTCACCATCAGGTTATGGCTGAAGGTGGTTCCGGTATGCCCGAAGACCTGCTGCACCCAGTCGTTGCCCCTGACATTCTTATAAAGGTCGATGTCGCTGAAAGAGCCGAACAGGGGGATATAGCGTTCGTCGATTTTATTCTGCACGGCGGCAAGTTCATACTGCCCGCGGACAAAATCATAGGTATCCATGACGGTCGCGGCGCCTTTGTTCGCCATCCATTTTCCGCCGCCGTAGGCATTGTAGGTGACGCTCACCTTGCCCTTTTCTCCGGATTTGGTGGTGACGAGCACAACGCCGTTGGCGCCGCGGCTACCGTAGATGGCCGTCGAGAAGGCATCCTTCAGTACGTCGATGGACTTGATGTCGGAAGCTGCGATATCGCTGATGCTTTCCACCGGGAAACCGTCCACGATGTAGAGGGGGGATGAATCCTGGGTAATGGAACCGGAGCCGCGGACGCGGATTTTGACATCGGCGTCGGGATCGCCCTCGGTAGTGGTGATCTGGACGCCCGCCATCTTTCCGGTCAGGGCCTCGGTCACATTGGAGACCGGCGTCGCCGTGATGGTCTTGCTGTCCACGGAAGTTACCGAACCCATGACGTCGCGTCTCTTCACGGTAGCATAACCGATGACGACAGTCTCGTCGAGAAAATTGGTATCGTCCTGCATCACGACATCAAAAAAGGTCTTCGACCCGATTTTGAGCAATTGTGTCTGCATTCCGATGCAGGTGATTTCCAGGGCCTTATGGGGGGCATCAGCGACGTCTATGGAGAAATTTCCATCGAGGTCGGTGGATACACCCTGCGTAGTGCCCTGTACCATGACGGCCGCTCCCGGAATGGGGACCCCGGCCGCATCCTTGACGACACCTTTGATGACATCCGCGTGTGCATTAGCACACCACAGGAGCATAAAAAACGCCGTCAGTGCGTGTACGAAAGGTTTTTTCATACGTGAATGTTTGATAAAAAATATTAGTGTTAATAAAAGCGGTTCTTGCCCGTCCTGCAAATATAAGATAAATTTTTAGAAAATTATTCATATCTTGAGCCCCGATATGAAAAAAATTACTTTACTCCTCTCTAATATACTGCTTGCGGCCACCGCCTGCAGTTCCTATGAATTTGAAGATTATTACCGGGACCTCCCCTTCTCCATGGAAAAGGTGCGGCGCCCGTCCATCCCCTCCCGCCGGGTAAGCCTGACGGAATTCGGCGGCGTGGGCGACGGCATGACGCTCAACACGGAGGCTTTCGCCAAAGCTTTCGCCGAATTGGAACGTCTGGGCGGCGGACATCTGGACGTCCCGGAAGGCATCTACCTTACGGGTCCCATCGAGCTGAAGAGCAATACCGACCTGCATCTTGCCTACGGAGCGGTAGTGCGCTTTTCTTCCGACCCCGACCTGTATCCCATCATAACGACCTCCTTCGAGGGACTCGACACCCGGCGCTGCACTTCCCCGCTAAGCGCTGTCGATGCCCGCAATGTCAGCATTACCGGGAACGGGGTATTCGACGGCGGCGGCGACGCCTGGCGGCCCCTCAAGAAATCCAAGGTGACCGCTTCCTTCTGGAAGAAGAAAGTCGCTTCTGGCGGCGTCCTGAACGAGAAGGGGGATATCTGGTATCCCGACACGGATTATATCGTCGCCGAGCGCACGGCAAACATGAACGTCCCCGACCCGTCGCTGCCCGATGAAGCCGTCAAGCGCTTCCTCCGCCCGGTGATGGTGTCGCTGCGCGGCTGCACGAACGTGCTCCTGGAAGGATGCACCTACCAGAACTCCCCCGCCTGGAACATCCATCCGATGCTTTGCACCAACCTGATTATCAAGAACGTAACCGTGCGTAACCCGGCCTGGTCGCAAAACGGAGACGGCATCGACATTGAATCCTGCACCAACACCCTCCTGCTGGATTCCAGTTTTGACTGCGGCGACGACGGCATCTGCATCAAGTCCGGCAAGGATGAGGACGGCCGGCGGCGCGGCGTGCCCTGCAAAGGCCTGATCATCGACGGGTGCACGGTCTATCACGGACACGGCGGATTTGTGGTGGGCAGCGAAATGAGCGGCGGCGTGAAGGATGTCAAAATTGCGAACTGCCGCTTCCTGGGCACGGACGTGGGCCTGCGCTTCAAGAGTTGCCGGGGCCGCGGCGGTGTGGTGGAAGGCATCTGGATCTCCGATATCATGATGACGGACATCGTGGCGGAAGGCCTGCTCTTCGACCTGCATTACGGCGGAAAATCCGCGGTAGAGGCCCTGAAGGACGGAGACCAGCCGGACCTCGGCGAATATACGGCCGACGAGACGACGCCCGCGTTCCGCGATATCCATATCCGCGATGTGAAGTGCGACGGCGCCGGCCGGGCGGTTTACGTAAACGGCCTGCCGGAGATGCCGGTCCGTGGTATTTCCCTGGAAAACTGTCTCTTCCGTGCCGAAAAGGGCGCAGAAATCAATATCGCCGAGGGCGTATCCCTGCGCGGAGTGACGATTATTCCCTCCGAAGGCCCCGCCATCAGGCACAATGCGGTCAAGGACTTGAAAATCGAGGATTCAGGGCTTCCCGCCGCGCTGGACCTGGCCCTCGGTGAGACATCCCGCCATCCGGAGGCCTCCTTTCTGGACGGTCTCGGAGGACAGTTGAAATGGAACTACACCACCGGACTGGAACTGCTTTCTTTCGTCGATGCGGCGCAGCGCTACGGGCGAGAGGACCTTTTTGATTATGCCGAGCGCTGGTACGACGACATGATTTCCGACGACGGCAGCATTCTCGGATACCGGCAGTCCCGGTTCTCGCAAGACCATATCTGCCCGGGGCGCACACTTTTCGTCCTATACGACCGTACGGGAAAATCCAAGTACCGGGCGGCGATGGATACGCTCCGCGCGCAGATTGCCGCGCAGCCGCGAACATCGGGCGGCGGCTTCTGGCACAAACAGATTTACCCCTCGCAGATGTGGTTGGACGGGCTCTATATGACGGAGCCCTTTTATGTGCGCTATGCCGCCCGTTATGAGGACGGGGCCCGGCGGGACTCCAGTTTTGCGGATATCGCGTCGCAGTTCCTGACCGTGGCGGAGCATTGCTATGACCCCGCCACCGGGCTCTACCGCCATGCATGGGACGAGAGCCTGGGCAGCGTCTGGTGCGACAAATCCAGCGGTCAGTCGGCCCACGCCTGGGGACGCGCCCTGGGATGGTATGTCATGGCGCTGGTGGATGTATTGGAAGTACTGCCGGAAAGCACGCCCGGATACGCTCGCATGGTGGAAATCCTGCAAGGGATATATGAGGCCCTCCCCCGCATGGCGGATTCCCGTACCGGGCTTTGGTATCAGGTGCTTGACTGTCCTGGACGGGAAGGCAATTATCTGGAGTCCAGTTGCAATGCGATGTTCATCTATGCCGCGCTGAAGGGCGTACGGCTGGGGGTGCTGCCCTCCTCGCTTGACGCCCGGGCCCGCAGCGGGTACGACAGCTTTTGCAGGCAGTTCATCACGCGGGATGATCAGGGGCGCATGGTCATCGGGGATTGCTGCGCGGTAGCGGGCCTGGGCGGGAAACAAAACCGCTTGGGCGACTACGATTACTATATCGGCGAGCCGCGCTGTGCGAACGACCCCAAACTCGTCGGTCCCTTCATCTGGGCCTCCCTGGAATTATAACGGGTCTTCGGGCTGTACGCCGCATTCCCGCAACAGGGACGGCAACTTCAAAATTGGCCCATAATGTGCCGTTCTCTGTCCCTCTTGGGGAGCAGGTCCGGCAACCCCCGAATTTCAGGCCGATTTCTTCGGGGTTGCGGGCCCCCAGGTCCGGCAACCCCGAAGAAATTGCCGCATTTTTGCCGGGTTGCCGGACCTGCACAGCGTGATAGCCGCGAGACCATAGAAAACTATCCAAAAACCGAGGTCACGGATGCCTGCGGCCGGCCGGGTGCTTCACCCGTCGGACAACCACAGGTAAAGAGCGTTAACGGGAAAGCAGACGGAATCCCGGCGTGGTGAGCAGGGTGTCGGCGGTAATCAGAAGGGTTTCAGTAGATGCCGGTACAGGCAAGGACGAGCCGGAAGTCTGACAAATTTCCAGCGCCGCATCTGCCCCGACGACCATGAACCAGGTGGCATAGGCATCGGCAAGTGTCGCGCTGCGCTGTTCCGGGGTGCCGCGGACCGTCACTGTCGCACTCAACAGGGAATGTTGTACCGGACAGCCGTCACGGGGATCGAGCGTATGCGCATATTTTTGGCCTTCATGAAGATAGAATTTCCGGTAATTGCCTGATGTGACGACCCCGTAGCCGCCCCCGTCCGACTGCCACATCCCGCTGAGCGAAGCTCCGGGCGTATGATTCCCGTCCGTCGGGGTATCCACGCCGACAGTCCAGCCCCTCCCCTGCGGATTGAGGCCTTCCAGATAAATTTCCCCGATATTGACGAGCATATCCTTCACGCCGAGCGTATGCAGGTACGCGGCAATCACATCGCAACTGTATCCCTGCGCTACAGCATTGAAATTCAGGCGCGGCGCCTCCCCTCCCGATTCACGTAAAAAGTCAGAAGCACAAAGCGGCACGTTGAAATCCAGTTCATACGGTGCTTTGAGCCTGTGCATCCCACAGGAAGCGAGCGTTCCGGAAACACGCTCCGGCGAAGGCAGCGAATCGCGGGAAAAACCGAAGCCCCAGATATCGAAGAGCGGCCCGGCAGCCACGTCCAGCACCCCGTCCGAACATCGCCAAAGGTCATAGGACAAGGCATAAAGTTCCGCGAACATCGGCGAAAGCAGCAGCGTATCGCCGGCATTTAAGCGGCTCAGCTGCGAATTTCGGTTATAACCTGAAAGTGTCGTATCAATTTGCAGCAGCAAAGCATCCACTTCGCGGGCGATCCGCTCCCGGGAAATCTTCACGGGCGAGGCATTGTAACAGACGCTGTACGTCCCCCCCTGGGCAAAACCACCCACCGTCTCATAACCCCGGCTGCAGGATACGGCCGTCAGCAGCAATATGATCCAACTTTTGCGCACGGTGCAAAGATAGCGATTTTGCGGGAGACGGTACAAAAAAATGCAGGTCACTTGCCGCAGGTGGGAGTCGTTTTCGCCGCCCCCCCTGTTTCCCAGACACCAGGCCGTCCCTATAGCACGTGGGTCCATGGAGGGACCTCTCAGCGTTCAATTTAGGGCGATATTGTACGAAACCAGGTCCCTCTGGTACCTGACATCATACAAGATCCAGGGTTTTTGTTTGAAGGGAGGTCCCTATATCAATGATGGTGCCATTCTGGAATGCGGCTGCCACCTGCTGCGTCCGCACACATGATAAACCATCCCATTGAGAGACAATGAAAAAATTACCTGCGGCACTTTTCCTGCCGTCGCCCTTTGGGCGACCCCTCCCAAAACAAGTTTTGGGCCCCTCCCTCTCATAGCCACCGAGGGTGGCACAGGCGACAAAAGTGCCGCAGGTAAATTTTTCACAAGTATTTAGGGTTGGGGTAACGTGGGGTTGGCCTTGATGAAAATCAAGGCCATCAGCGGCAGGGCCAGTATGGCCATGGTGGCACTGACGGGAAGATAGATTCCGAAATTGACATACTGTACCACAAGATAGGTAATCAAAAGCAGGCCGACACCCATCGCGCTGCTGATGAGATAATGGGCGCGGATATCGGTACGCATGCAGATCAGCCGGCTCAGGTTCGGTACGCCCAGGGAGATGAAACCGATGGGGCCGCAAATACTGACCGCACTGGTAACCAGACACATAATGGCGAGCAGGAACAGGGCTTTTCCCAATGCGGGAATTTCCGTTTCGCCCCGGAAATGCCGGGTCAGCAGTTCCGCCTTGCCCAGGGCGGCCAGCAGGCCGAGCGCAAAAAGCCCCAGGGAGAAGAGGATATCGCCCGTAGTCACACCCTCAAGCCGGAAATTGGCGGCTCCCCAGAGATAATACTGCTTGAGCAGGTCTCCGTTGGGGGCATTCGTCACCACGATGGTGCCCAGCGAACCGATAAAGGTCCCGAAAAGAATCCCGAAGGTAATGAGTTTCTGGGTATTGACCTTCAGGGTAACAAAAAAGCAGACCACCGTACAGACCAGGGTGCAGATAAAACTGCCTACCGTGAGCGAGCACCATCCGCTCATCGTAGCCGCAGCCGCGCCCAGGCAGGCGGCGGAACCCAGGCCGAGGGAATAGACATCGCCAAGTTGATTGCGCCACAGATACTGCATCTGGATACCGCCCACGGGAAGCGCGATTCCCGCCAGCACAACATATAAGAGACTCAGGAGCATAGGGTTACCAATTGAATTCTATAGAAAGGGAAGCATTAAAGCCGGGCATGGGATAGCCCTGTACGATTTCATAATGCCGGTCAAAGATATTGCGGCAGACGACCCCCAGGGACAATTCCGGAACCGTCGAGCGTCCCCGCAGGGCCGGGAACGAAAAAGTTTTGGAAAGGGACAGGTCCGTCACCGACCAGGGAGCTACCCGGTAATCCGGGATATTGGCCGTCCGGGACCAGCGCTCGCCCGTAAAGACACTGCCAGCGTGCAGGCGCCATTTTCTCCAGCCCAGGGACAGGTCGATGCTGCCGCTATGGACCGGGATATACGGAATCTGATTGCCCCAGACACTGCTTCCCGGCGTGCTGTGGTCCATCGCCCGTTGCAGCGAATAACGGGTGGTCGCCGAGGCCGACCAGTCCCCTGCTGCCCAGGCGGCGGTGAGCCGCACATCCAGCCCGAAAATATCCACAATGCCGATGTTGAGCATCGTCCAGCGGAACTGCGAGGTCGTCGGAATGGCAAGAATCTTATCGCTGACCCGATTGTAATAGGGGGAAATGCGTGCATCAAAGCGCCAGGGTCCGGAAGTCAGGGCATAGCGCAGGTCCGCCCCCGTCTGCAGCGCCAGCTCCGGCCTGAGGTCCGAATTGCCCACGAGCCGGTAATAGAGGTCATTAAAAGAAGGCAGGCGGTAACTCCGCTTGACGAAAGCGTCAATCTCAAAATTCCGCAGCGGGGCCCAGAACAGGCTCAATGAGGGCATCCAGGCGTCGCGGTACCTGTTTTCTCGGGTCCAGGCACCGGCCTCCAGATTTTTATAGACATCCCAGGTGCCCTGATATATCAGATGTGCCGCCACCCGGAAACGGTCCAGCACGTAACGGGTGGACAGGGCGCCGGTAAAGGCGGTCCGGCGCGGCTCGGCGAACATTCCCACATCGGAATCCAGGGCATTCCACTGCACATCGGTGCTCAAATCTACCGACCAGGGATCGGAAATGACATAAGACTGTGCGAGCGAGGCATAGACCGACTGCTGGCGATACCATAAATCGTAAGGGAAAGCCATCGGATTCTTTTCCGCATGGGTGGCGTAATGCGTATAGTTATTGGCATATTTCAACTTCAGGGAAGTCGAATAGGCGCCGTTCCATTCCTGCACCCATCCCCCCTGCACGAAGAAATCCTGGTCGCTCTGCCGTTCCGCGCTGAAGGGAAATCCGGCCGCCCGCCGGATGACCGGTCCCGGGAATCCCCGTTCGGAGCCATAGGCATAGGCGTGCAGGCGCCACTCCCCGCCCCTGACATTCCCGAAAAGGCGGGATTCCAGACGCAGGCTGCGGATATCTCCGTTCTCACGCACCAGCGTCTGCCCGAAACAGGGAAAATCATAGCGCCCGCTGCTGTAAAGGAAGTCGCCGCAGACGGAAAGGGCCACCGGCCCCAGGCCTGCGCTGCAGGAAAGCGAGGGATTCACGGTATCGAAGGAGCCGGCACGCATTTTCACGCGGCCGACAACCTTGTCCGGCAGGGCGGGACGCGCGGTTTCGAGGTGCACGGCGGCCCCGGAGGCATATTCTTTGGCCGTCTGCAGGCGCCGCGTCTTCTGGCCGTTATACAGGGCTACGGAAGAAAATCCGTCCGCTTGGAAGCGGCCCAGGTCCACCTGCATATTCTGGGCATTGTCAATCTGGATACCGTCCAGGAAGATGCCGATATGCTCGCTGCCCAGACTCCGGACATTGACCGTCTTGAGGCCCCCCACCCCGCCGTAATCCTTGACCTGCACCCCGGTAAAGACCTGCAGCACATCCGAAAGTTGCGCGGGAACGTCCGCCTTTCCTTCCAGTTTCATCTCCTCCGCGGCCCGTACGACGGGCAGTGCCTTCACCGCCACCACCCGGGCGGCAGAGAGCGTATCCGCCTCCCGGGCATACAGGCACCAGGGGGTGGACAGGCTGATGGACAACAGGAAGACTGCGCAGCGGCGCACTACCAGAGCGCGAAGTGTCCGGGACAGACGCCGGCCGTAACCGTCCACTTCTTCGCCCCGTCGAGGAAGAGGGAAACCGTTCCGGGATTCCAATAGTCCCCTGCGTCACTGACGAGGAACGCATTGTCTGACAGCGCGCAGAGGCCGTAGGGGGCGGTCAGGATGCCGACCGGAAGATTCACCTCCGCCAGCACGCCGTCCTTGCAACGGAACGCCTTCCAGGTCCGCTGCGTCGCCGAGAAATCGAATTCCTCCGCATTGCCGACGAACCAGAGGGTATCGCCCTTGAGGGCGGAAATACTCACATAATCCGCCACTTTGGCGACGCTGCCGCCCGCCAGCATCCTATAGAGGCCGGAATGCACGTCATAGAAGTTCCCCAGCGTCGTGACATAGATATTTCCTTTGCCGTCAGCATAGACATTCTTGAGGTTGACGGCCACTTCTATATTCTTTTCCAGCGTAAAGGAAGCCGCATCGATCACGCTGAGGGTATTGTCATAGGCGTATGCGGGAGGAAGGGATGAAGCGATTCCGCCGGAATTCGCCACATAAATCTTTCCATCATGGACGGCAACACCCTCGGGCTGATAACCGACCTCGACCGCCTTGCTGTCCAGTTTACGGGTCTTGAGGTCAATCCTGTAGAGCATTCCCTTGGGATTCTTGAAATCGGTGATGGAATAATCCGGACCATAGATGGCATAAGCCCCGGCCCAGGAGGTGACATAGGCATACTTGTCGTCAAATGCGATGGAACGCGGGGTGGCCACCTTGATGGCAGCCAGTTCTTTTTCATCTTTTGCCGACACGACCTCCACGAGACCGGAATTATTGATGACCATCCAGACCTCGTCGCCATTTACTGCGATATCATTGCCCGTATCGCCAAGACCTGCCGCCGCCCCGGGGTTCATCTTCTTGAAAGCAGAAGTAATGTAACTGGCATCGGAGATACGGAGGAAATCCAGCGAAGCGTTGTTGGAACCCATTCCGCCCTCATTGAGAAGGAACACTTTCTTTGCAGAGGTGACGACTCCGGACAAATCCACCTTCGTTCCCGTAAGATCCGCATCCGCGGACGGGACTTCCGGCGTCTGATTCTGGCAGGCGCAATACAGGAATGCACCGCAAAGCAAAAGCAAACTTGCTTTTTTCATGATAAGGATAAATATTTAAGTTTCCGCACGGACTTGCCCCCGAGCCCGACACTTCAAACATTACGGCAGGTCTTCTGACTTCTCCCGGCCTGAAACCTTCTCGTCCCGGAGGACAATGGTTCAACAGAAACTCAGGCCGTTACGGATGACACAGCTGCGGGCACAGTCCCGGAATCCCACCGGCTTCCCTTTTGAGTCCGCCGGAGAGATCCCCGGACGGAGCACCGTAATCCGGAGACAAATATACAAAAAATTACTTTATCCCGTACTTGGCAAGGATTTCCATGACCGGCCCGCAAATGGACTCCGCCCAGAGGGCATAGCCCTGGTCGCCGGGATGGGTTCCGTCCACCGTCGTCTCATGCAGCGCGTCCGCCGCAGAGGTGGTGGTCACATAATAGACGTCCTTGTACTTCTTCATGGCCTGCCCCATCATCTTTGCGGCCATTCTTTCCTTGGCCTTCTCCTTGTCATCGATTTCGGTATTGAAAGCCCGCCATTCGCGATAGATGGTCTTGATGAAGATGAGCGGTTTGCCGGGATGTTTCTTCTGGATCGTCTCGATAAAAGGGAAAAGCCTTTCCTCGATCAGTTCAGGCCCCGGATTGGAGAAAGCGTCAAAGATAAAGGCATCCACGGAAGCATCGGCGAGCGGGCGGGCGAAATAATCCTGCAGTTTGCTGTTGCCGCTGCAGCCGAGGTTGAGCATCTGCAGCCCCGTCATGCGGGCAAGCGTCGCGCTCCAGGTCCGGCCGGGACGCGAGCAGCCATACCCCTGCGTGTAACTGGACCCGAATACGGCGATACGGGAACGGAAAGGATTCTTGAGGGGTTCGAGGGTACAATCGGAAAACACCCCGATTTCCAGGGATTCCAACTGCGCGAAAAGGGGCAGGTACAACAGGCAGTCGTGCATTTTCCCTTCTTCCATCCTATGGATCACGCCCTTGGCTTCGCCGCTTTTTCCGGAAGCGTTCTGCCCGGCCCAGCGCCAGACACCTTTTTCGCGGATATACAGGTCAAAGCCCTGTTTGGCGACGGGCCCCGTGGAGCCGCCGCCGTCAATTTTGGAAAACACCGGACGGACGAGGATGCTTTCCGAATCCGTCCGGAAGGCTACGGCGATTCCGGAACTCTGGCGAACCTGCTTCCGTTCCGACTCCGTAAATCCGTCATATCGCTCCGTATCGATCCGATGCCAGGGATTGGGCGTTTCCGGGAACAACTTCCCGATCATCGTCAGGTCGGAGGCTTCCACGAACTGAATGCCGCGGGCCTGGACATTCATCGGAGAGGCCAGCGCGAACAGCAAGGCAAGGAGTACGAAAAAGGATCTTTTCATCTTCAAAGCAGATTTGTTTTTACAAAGATAAGAAAGTTCGGGGAATCACGCCCTCCCCCCAACTTAGAAGCAGTTTAAACTTTATCAACTTCAATCTTCATGGTTCTTTTTAACTCTTTTTCCCGTCTTCTTCAATCATGTAGTTGCGGCGTGCCGGTAGCACGCGGGAACACGAGAATAAAAGACTGCGGGAGACGGGCCTGAAGGGCGGGTCTCCCGCAGTGGGTTAATAGTGAATCATTTCACGTGTGACGATTACGGCGTCGGATCGCCGGCGAACGCACCAAATCTAAACGGCTATTTGTAATCCAGCGCAAACCAGCAAAGCATGATTCCATACGCAGGGCTGGGCACTGTCGGATAGATATTGTTATCTGGCATGAGTTGACCCGAAAAGCGCATGTACACAGGTTCTCCGGCAGTGGTATTATAATTTTCCAAAGAGGTGGAGATATCTCTCCTGTCCCAGGAATTATAAGGTATCTTTTTATTGGAGGCAGATGGCGTATTCCAACCATCGGTAGAATGGGCGGAATTCCTGTTCGAAGAAGACAAGAAGAGGTAGGAGTAGTCCCTATCGGTCTCGACGACACTGCTATACTGACTATCCAGACTTGTTGCCGCAGCCGAGACAAAACGCTGTAAACACAGACCGCTGATCGCAGGCAGGGAAAGGTAATCGTCCACCGAACAGGAATACATCTTCATGGCACCGATCGATGCGGTCTTCCGGACGGTCGCGCCTGAAATACGAGGAGAGACATTCCCCGGATAAATCGCATTTCCGCCATTTAAAGAGAACGCAAGTTCATGTCCTCCCACCAGTCGGGCAACACCGGTCTGAACCATCTCACTGTTAAAGTCACCCCCCAATTCCTGAACATAGCCGCTTTCCGGCAGGAAAGGATTGACATATCCGCCGGCTGACGCAATCGGCCAGGTATTGAATGCAACAAAAATACGTTTTGTATAAGAATCCGTCCCGAAACCAAAAGTACCGCTTCCTTTGATACTGGACTGGGAATCCTCGCTGACCGTATTCACGGCATCAGGCGTACTATGGGCAAGACTGGCATAGAACCAATAGATAATCGGTTTAGTAGAATTCACAGAAAGCGAAATATCCGAATGGTCAAGCGTAACCTCATTGTAAGCAGCAGACGCAGCCCCGGTTGTGCTGACCCGGGTCGTCCGGAGCGTTTCCGTCCCGTCATCCAAAGAATGGTCGGCATCCTGATCGCAATAAAATTGAACGCCATATTCCACACTTGCCCCTGACGCTACCTTGTTGAGCGAATAACTTCCGGCAACCGTTACGCTACTGTTCGATGTCCAATAGGAAGAGCTATAGGTATATACGGAGGAAATGGGATGAGCCAGCACGACATCGGCCGTCTGCCAGGCGGCGCTGGAACCGCTGCGGCGGGCGCGGACTTTGACAGTCTGTCCCCCTTCCGTTACCGTTACTGTGGAGAAGGTATGTTCCCCGGCGGAGAGGTCACTTGACGTAGAACTCCAATTGTTCCCGCCATCCGTACTGTAGGCCATTTCCACCTTGCATTCCGTACCGACGGACAACGCAGCGGTTTCCATAATGTCCGCACTGTTATAGCCCTGCCACAGGTAATCCGTAGCCGAAATACTTACCGCCGGACAGGTAAAGGTGTAATCCGAGGCAAGGGGATACTTTACTGTACCGTCCGCAAATGCGAAATACGGCCTGTAGTAGCAGGTAGCGCCGTCACTGTCGGTGAGACCGGTCAACTTGTCAGAGGCATTAAGATGATTCGTTTCATAGACGATGGCATCCCCTTCGCCATCCGCATAAGGGAAGACCGAGGAATTCCTTGTCCGGATGCCCGCCGTGGGGTGGGCGGACGTGCCGTAAAGATAGCCGGTGACGAAGTTGGTGCTGCATTTCACGTGGCTGACATTGATATCCGACTCATTGACGTAGCCCGTTGTCGCCGCTGTATAATGGCCGGACGGCACTCTGGCAACTTTAGACCCTACCGTCACCTCCGGTCCGGAGATTGTGACACGGAGTTCATTCGAATGCGTATACCCATCCTTAAAGAGAAGGTACTCATACATATACGCCTCACTGCTTGGCGGCCCTCCCTTGCCATAGTAGCACGCAGCATGCTGAATGATGACCGGTTTATAAACATAGGTCTCCCCCGCCTCCAGGCCGGTTATGGTCGCGCTCACCGCTTTCGTATCCCCATTCGCCAATTCATAGCCCTGAATGGGATTGAGAGGGGTCGGCTCATCCGTTGATTTTCCGACACCGTTCTGGTCGACATAAGTACAGTTCCAATGGGTATAGTCATCGGGGTCCGAAGCCAGTTTATAAATAAACCCGACATCATAGTTCTGGGTAATGTCGGAATGCACCTGCACCGATGCCGCCAGATCCACGGAAGTATCCGATGCATAGAGATAATTTTCTTTCGAATCAATGGTCCAGGTGTAAGTAGGCCGGGAGATGGTCGTCAGGCTACCCGTCACCCAGTTGCTGCCGGAGTTGCCCGCCGTCATTCCGGCAACCGGATTCGTTGCATCTCCCCTCACCCTGACGAAGGGATAGAACTGCTGCTCCTCATTAAGCGTATCGTCCTTGCCCCCCGCCAGCCTGAAATTCTGCTCCCAGGTCAGCGTCAATTCATCCCTAACCGGAGTGCTGTTATTCAGGAAAATCACAGAATCCTTTCCATATGTGCCATCTACGGCGCGCACATTTTTCAAGACAATACCCACATCATAAGCGGTCTCATTGACCAGTTCTGCGCTTGCCGCCGTAAGGCTTACCGTCAGATGCGAATTTCGCAGCGATGTTGAATAGCCGCTGGCGGAAAGGGTCGGGAGCGTCAGCGTCTGGATACCGGCTTCCTTGGAATAATAGAGCCGGATACGCTGGATGCGGGGCCCAACCCAATTTCCGCCGTTGAATTCCAGCCTGTAGCGATAAGCAGTCCCGATCTCCGTATTGAACAGATTGTAATTATGATGGAACCCTTCCTCGTCCCGGGACATGGTATAAGCGACATTCACATCGGAAGTCGTAGTGATATGCGGGCACTGATTCGCCGTACGCAACTTGCAATAGGAGAAGCCTACCACCTCTCCGCTGCCACCTTCGCCCGAAGTGGCCGTATGCGTCGAGAGAGAATCATATTGTACCTCAACCCTGAGCAGCGCACGGTTCTGGATGGCAGGAAATTCAATATAATCGCCCGTCTTGCTTCCGATAAATAACGCCTTCGCCCCGCCGGCAACGCGGACATTCTCATCATGTGCATTATTATACGCCTTAACGATGTGACCGGAATCCTTCAATTTGAATTGAAGCACTTTCTGCGTTCCCAGTGTAATCCCGTCGGTTATCGGCTCCGAGACGGTTTTCGTCGTCGTCCAATTGTCATCGGTCCAGGAAACAAATGGCCATCTGTACTCCTGTGTCTTGGCCATGATATCCGTCACTTCGCCGAATGCGATATCGAAATACTCCCAGGAAAGACCCTCGTCCACGGTGCCCAGGTCCGTGTACTTGCCGCGCTTGAAGACGATGGAGGCTCCCGTCAGGGACCGGGAAGCGACCTGATTGTCAGCGCGGGTGAATTCAAGGCGGAGATTTTCTACGACATCACGAGCCTCACCGCTGTACGTAGCGTCTGTATCACCGAGAGGGGCAACCGGGATATAATAATCCGCAGCAGGGAAAGTTTCACATCCCACAGGCGGGAGCAGCGTAATATAGGAGGCGTCACTCTTATAATTCAATCTGCCATAGTCCACTTTTTCCGGAGAAAGTGCATAATTGAAACGATACCTGCCGGATAGTGCCCTGATAGTCCCGTCAAAGCTGGGCGAGGAATTCGCCATAATCCGAATCTGCTTGAGATTCTCATATGCGATATGGATTTTCAGCATCGAAAGCAAGGGACGCATTGTGAAATTCTTACTCGAAGTCCGGCAAAAAGTAAAGTAAGTTCCATCGGCAAAACTGCCTTCAACCGCTCTCTGGGTAGAAGGAATCACCAAATCCGCCTTGTCTGCCGCGGGATATGAAAACGCCTCAGCGGGATATACCACTGTCCAGGTGCTCTCCCCTGTCTTGGCCTCTCCGACAAAGCGGCAGCGCTCGCCGCCTTCCGTATCGGTATTGTCAAATACATGAATGTTGGGGGCAGCATCGTCAATAACGGCAATCTTGTCCGATCCTTTCCAGAGCACCTTGCTGCCGGAAATGTAAGTACGGGATCCGTCATCGTCGGCCTGTGCCCCGACAAACTCCATCTTGACCAATCCCTCGGACGAGCCGGGGTCTCCGGTTTCCGGACTGATGACTTCATCCTCCGGCTCCAGTTGCTCCTGCGGGGTACAGGAGAAGAAAAAGAGGGGGGCAAGCAAGGCCGCCCCAAGATAAAAGCGACGTGTCTTAATCATAATCCCATCCTCCATAGTTAAGATCAACCTCTGAATCGTCAATATCTGCCGTTCCAACCCCTGTGAAAGAAGACACGCAAAGCGACGCATCCCCCAGGGCGGCGTATTTCAACTGCGGTGCAATATACGGTTCTGTATATAACTTTATCATAGTGTGTGAAAATACGCCGTCAATCGGAGATACGATAGAAGAAAAATACCAATCGATGCAAAGAAATTACTTCCTGGAAGTCAGCGAACGGATGAATTCGACCTCCGTGGGGTTCCAGGGCGTGCCGTCAGGATAGAAAATATCATGGAACCATACCGGGGGCTCCTCCGTAAAGGGAATTTTGTTGCCGTCCTTGTCTTTGGGATTCCAGGGATAATGGCACTGCTGCTTCCCGTTGACGAGGCCATAACTGAAGCAGGCCACCTTATTGCGCTTGAAAAGCGGGAGGATCGTATAGAAATCGGACCCCCTGGTGCGCGCCATCCACTCGGAACAGACGATCGGACGGTTGAACTGCTTCAAAAGGAGGATATAACGACGGCAGGCTTCGACATTATCATAGCAATGGAACGAGATGATGTCGCTGTTGGCCAGGACAAAGGCCTGGACGGGCATCACGCAATTGCCGCTCCCGGGATAGGCCCAGATAGGCGAAGTGAGCGGCTGCGAGGGATTCACCTCCCGCGCCCAGCGGTACACCGCTTCCATAAAAGGCAGGGTCTTGAAGGTCTTCCATGCATTTTCAGGCTCGTTGTAGAGGCACCATGCAAAGATGCGGGGGTCGTCCTTGTATCTGCCGATAACGCACTTGACATATTCCTCGATGACGGGCCATTTCTCCGGGTTGTTCACCACGTCGCGTCCGGGCGAGGACATCCATACGGAATTATGGATGCCGGGTTCCGGCTGCGGCTGGGGGCCGAGATGGGGATTCTTGATGGTCCCGCCGTTGGTAAAGAAGGTCAGCAGAAGACGCAGGCCATGCTTGTCGGAAAGACTTACATACTTTTCCAGGCGCTCCATGAAGCCCTCACGGTCCTTCTGCCAGACGAGGTCGCACATAAAGAGGCGGATGACATTGAATCCCAGGCTCTGCGCCAATCCGAGTTCACGGTCGATGAGCGCCTCGTCGAAATATTCCGCCGCCCACATTTCCACCGGCGTAGCTGTATTCGAAGGCACGAAAACACAGCCGACAGGCCACTCCTGCGCGGCATACCAGGCATTGGCCTTCTCTTCGCTCCAACGCTCCGCCGGGACCGGCTTTGCCGGCTCCACGGCCTTTTTTTTTGCTTCAGCCGCCTGCACCCCGCAAAGCAGCACCACCATCATCAACAGAGTTGAAATCTTTTTCATAGTAATTCCAAATGTAACAAAATTCAAAGAAACTATTTACATTTACTAATAGGTCAACTTCATCCAGGAGCTCGTATTCTTCGAGGCCGCAGTGCCCCCGGGGACGGGAAGCAGGGACTGGAACCCGTCATTCGAGTCCTGCACGGCAAAATTCACCAGCAGCGCGGAACCGCTGGCAGGCAGTTGCGAAAGCGGCACGGAAAACTCCACGACAGCGACGCCATCCCCCCGGCTCACGGCACTGGCGGCGGAGAGCGATGCCGAGGCCCAGGAACCGCCCCACTTGCAGCAACTGAGCGTTCCGCCCAGCGTGGACTGCAGATACACATCGCCGGAAGCGATGGCGCTCTTGGACGCATTCGCCAGATAGATACGGACATAATCCGACGCGGAAAGGGCGGCATTTTCCAGTTCAGCGAGGAAATACAGCATGCCGCCGCAGACGCTGGCACGCAGGGTGGCATGCATGTCGCCCGCCGAACCCAGGAACAGCGCCTGGTCGGAGGTGCTCCAGTCACCATTGCGGCCGTCAACCGTCACCTGCCGGGAAGAAGCACGGATATTGTGGTTCAGGTAGTGCTGTCCCACCTCGATAAAGAATCCCTTCCCCTTCGCTCCGCCTTCACCCGCCGTTCCGGCAAGGAGCACATGGCCGTCCGCCAGGCAGGAGCCCCAGAATCCGTGCCCCATGGGATAATCGGCGGAAGAAGCACCGAACATCCGTACCGGATCGGCGAAATTCCGTCCGGTCTCATCGCCGAAGACACGGTAAAAGATATTGTTTGAATTGTAGGTCAGGACGATTTCTCCAGAGGGGAACTGCTCGATGGTGGGCGCAGCACCCTTGAACTTCTGGTTCACCCGGTCGGAAGGCATGACCCCGTCCGCATCGGGGCTTCCCCAGTTTCCGGATCCGTCACTGTACGCCATGCTCACCCAGTAGTTGGAAGTAGTGGCATCGGCCTTCGCAAAATTGGCCTCGCCGCAGCCGACGAGCTGCCTGCTGCCGTTCAGGGCGATGACGCCGGGCATCTGGTCCGTATAGATTTTGGTGCCGTTCTTCTGGTCCCGGACCTGCCGGAAGGCCCAGAGATGGTCCTCCAGGGCATTCGAGGGCTGCCAGGTAAGGCCGTTGTTATCCGAATAGATATAGGAAACCCCGCTGCTGACAACCGCATTGTCCCACACGCCCTCCACATAAGGCCGGGAATCCGTGTAGTACACGACGACACGTCCGGAAGACAGCACGATGGGCCGTGGCTCCCAGGTCGTTCCCACATTGATATACTGCCCGGCACTCCAGGTCCGGCCTTCATCGGAACTGAACTTGAACACCAGTCCGTTGTCCTTGATCCTGTGGCGGAAATCCCCGCTGCGGCGATAGGAAGCCACCACCATCAGGCGGCCGTCCGGCAGGCGCAGGGGATGCGCCCCGGCATAGATGCGCTGGAAGGTATCGCCGTAGGGACTGGAAACATTGTAGTCCCGTGCAAAAATTTTCCTCGGGGAATGCCAGTGCTTCATATCACTGCTTTCGAGGATATAACATTCCGTCCCCGCCCAGGTGTATTTTTCCGTACTCTCCGTATAGATGCCGTTATGATAGAACAACAGCCAGCGGTGATCCTTCGTGCGGATAAAACGGGGATACGACGGCATGGGAAGGGTGGTCACATCCTCGCCCAACTCTACATAGGAATTGCCTACATAGGTAAGCATGGAACGGGAGGTCTGCCCGGCATGGGAATTGAGTTCCCCGTTCCCGGCATTGAGCATCCAGTAGGGCGTTATCTCCATGTTGGAATCGTCCACATCGCCCGCATGGGCGTCCACCTCGGTTCCGTCGGGGACATAATTGACGGTGGTATTGTATATCACGCCCGCCGTCGCCGTAAAACTTTTCGCGGACGAAATGTGCATCAGGCGGCCTGTCACATCGGCAATGCGCACCTTCAGGCCGGAAGCATAGGTCCCGGCGGGAATCGCCACCAGCATGGGCTGCCCCTGAGCGATGCCTGCGGGATGCAGGAGTTCCACGGTAGGGCTTCCGCCAGAGGCCTGCAGGCTCATCGCAGCCGGTTTGAATTGAAAAGTGCCGCTGAGCTGTTCTCCGCCCGCTGCGGTAATCCGGACACTCTTGATGGCGGGCTGCGGGGCGGCGCCGGACACCGTAAAGCGGATCCAGGCCACGGCATGACGGAATTCCAGTTCCGCCACAGCCCCGGTCTGTTTCCCGATCATGACGGAGGCGGCCGGGTCGAAGGAATTGGCGGCATAGGCTTGTTTCGCGGGCAGTTCCACATTGCCGTACTGCGCCAGTGCAGGGCGATAAGAGCCTGTCACAAATGCGCCCGCCGGATAGATTGCATAATAGGGCGCACTCAGTACGGGGAGCGTAAAGGATGCTGAAGAGGGATTGTCCGGTGCGATGGTTATGCCCGTCGAGGCGTTTCCGTTCACGACAATCGCATCTCCCGGCTGCCAAATGACTTTGGTGCCGCTGAGCGCGGTCCTGGAAGTTTCCAGGCTGCAGGAAAGGGTCATTGTTTCCGGCGTTTCCATCTGTTGCGGGCTACACCCGCCTGCCAGCGCCGGCAGGGCGGCTGCCAGCCAAAAATATCTATTCATCGATAAGGATTTTGCACCAGTTTTGAGTTTCAGTCGAAGAGACCGGCCGGACGGCCTGCTCGCCGTCTTCCGCCGAATACAGGGAAAAATTCACCCGCAGTTCCCCATCGCGCAGGGGAAGTGCGGAAAGGGGTACGGAAAATTCAGCGAGCCAGCACGCATCTCCCTTTGCCGCGACGGCCTCCGCTCCGAATTCCGCATTGTACCAGCCCGGAGAATAACGGCAGCAGCGGACGGACGCATCCGGGGACACGCGCACATAGATGTCTCCTACGCCGAGCGTCTCCGCCTGAGGATCCGCCAGATAAACGGTCACCCGGTCATTTTCAGCGCCAGGAGAGGCCTCCATCTCCGCAAGGAAGCAGAGCCGGCCGGCCGAAACGGAGGCACGCAGCGTAGCATGGCGCTCGCTTTTGGACCCCACGAAGAGGGCATGATCCGTATCCTGCCATTCTTTATTGTCCCCGTCGATGCGCACATTCCGTCGCACCGCGGCGATGTCGTGATTGAGATAGTAACGCCCGACCTGCAGGAAATAGCCCAGGCCGTTCTTGCCGCCCGATCCGCCAATGCCCATAAGGGCGATATGGGAATCGATATAGGCAGAGCCCCAGAAACCCCTTCCGATGGGGCTGGCACCTTCGAATACGCGCAGTTGAGGGCCGAAAGAGAGCCCTTCCTCATCCCCAAGGCGCATATAGAAGACATTCCCGTCATTATAGGTCAGAAGCGTCTCTCCCGAACGGAACTGCTCGATCTGCGGGCCGGCGCCCTTGGTGAATTTCTTCTCCCAGTCCTGGCGGCCGGCGGGCAACTCTCCGGAAGGATGCGGGTCGGCGAGCCCCCAGTCGCCGTTTTCATCACTGCGGGCCAGGCTCACCCAATAATCCGTAGTGGAGGACGATCCGGGAGCCATGTTGGATTCTCCCGCGCCTACCAGACGCTTCCCGCCCACGAGTTCAACCACGCCGGGCATCTGGTCGGTATAGAGGTTTACCCCGTCCTTGCTGTCCCGCCACTGGCGGAAAGCCGGCAGATGGACGGTATAGGGATCGTCCGGTTTCCAACTGGATCCGTTATCATCGGAATAGATATAGGAAACGCCGCTGCTCACGAGCGCACTCCTCCACACGCCTTCGATATACGGCAATGAATCCGTGTAATAGATGATGACCCGGCCCGATGAGAGGACCAGCGGCCTCGGTTCCCAGTTGGTTCCCACGCAGATGCGCCGTTCCTGGGTCCAGGTCCGCCCTTCATCCGAAGAAAAGCGGATGGCCAGACCGTTGTCGCGCATCTTGTGCCGGAAATCACCGGCCCGCCTGTAGGAAGCCACGACCATCAGGCGGCCGTCCGCGAGCCGCACGGGATGCGCACCGGCATAGGCGCGGTTGATGACGTCGCCGTAATCGGGACTCTGCACGGAACGCTGGTAGGCGAAAATGCTGCGCGGGTTCGTCCACTCCAGCATATCCGTACTTTCCGCATAGTAACAGGCGGAACCTGCCCAGGTGGAGGTCGTGCCGTTATGGTAGAACATCAGCCATCGTCCGTCCGTGGTCTTGATAAACCGCGGATAGACGGGCATGTCCAGATCCGTCGCGCTGCGCGGTGTCTGCACATAACTTCCGCCGATAAAGGTCAGCACGCTGCGCTGCGTGGCACCGGCATGCGAAGCGGCATCGTGTCCCCCGGCATTCAAGCGGGCAAAAGGAGTAACCACCGCCTTCGGAGGTCCGGCCGGCTCAGGATCGTTTCCCCGGCAGGCCCCCAACGCCAGCGGCAGGAGGCAGAGAATGAACGTGCGAAGTCTCATTGTACGATGGAGAAACTGATAGACGAGCCGCCGAGAAAATAGAATACCGAACCGTGCTCTCCGCCGGACAGGAAGGGCGTATCGCTCCGGACAGCCCCCGTAGAGCCCGCCTGGACGGTACCGTCGGCGCAGCGCAGCCGCATCCGCAGGAATCCTTTCTCTATCCCGTTTTCAAAGGTGCAGTCTGCCGTGACGTTGGTTGTCCCATATCTGACGGCAAAGGTCGCGTCGCGGGTAAAAGCGCTGTCCCAGGTACTCACCTCGGAACTATTGTGTTTCCAGGTATCGCCGTCAAGATAGTCGAGATACCAGAAGCAGGGGCCCCGGCGTGTGTAAACCGGCGCGGAGAAACGCACGGTCGTTCCTGCCTTGAAATGCTTGACAGGAAACACGAATTCAAAGTAGTCGCCCGTCCAGACGCCGCCGATGGCACAGGACGTGCCGGTAGAAGTCTCGGCGATGGAACGTTTGTACACCGGCGAGCCCGCAGGCGTCGATACCGATACCCACTTGGCAAAGGCCTGGGCCTGGTCTGCCATCCATACGCCGAGCGGACGCCAGAGGAACTGCAGGCCCGCGCCGCCCCAGCCGGTAAGCTTGAACCGGACGGGGAAAGAGACCGGGAATACATCCACCCCGGTATCGTCCAGACAGGCGCTGCCCGGGACGTCCACATATTCGGGAACTGTGCTGTATTGGCTCATGTCCGTAATATGGTAAGGATCGGCCGCCGCCGCATTCACCGCGGCGAGCAGCACGGGCCAGTTCCCGTCGATGGCAGGCGTGGTATATTGGGTCGGGCTGGGATAGAACTCCCGGAAACGGAAACTGATGTCTTCTATGGAGATCCCGGTCAGCGGAGTGATGAGCGTCTTCCAGACCAGCAGCGACGCCGCCACACGGGTCATGCCGTAGTCGAGATGCACCCCGTCTCCGCGGAGGAGGTCGCAGCCGTTGTCCACATTGAGCGCCGTGGTACGCAGGTTCTGGAGCATCGCGCCCGTTGAGAACATCCGCTGGAAAGGATAGCCTTCGGCGGGGTCCATGACATGCAGGGTATTTTCCCGTACGACCGTCTCGAACATTTCGACATTGTTCGCGAAGTATTTGAGCAGGTTCTCGTAATTGTCTGCCCAGCAGTGCGACTGGAAAAATACGAATTCCGCATCCGGGCTGGTTACACGGATTTTGTCGATGAGACCGTGTATGGCGTTGCGCTCCGTGTCGTCCCACTTCCACGCATGGGGGTTCCCGGAATATTCCTGCAGCACGACGATATCGTATTTTTCCTGCGTGACGATGTCTTTCAGGGAATAATTGTATTCCGTAGAGCCGTTCCAGAAGCGCTGTCCGGGACTCCACCAGGTCATCGACGCATTGCCGGGCTTGTCATAGTAAGCATTGTAGCCGACCAGGTAATAGCCGCCATGGAAGACGCGGGTCAGTTCCACCCCCCGCACTCCCTCATGGTTGAGCATCAGGGGAAGCAGGTCCGTGGCATCCAGCGTGTGGCTGTTGCCGATAAAGAGAATCTTGGTCACATTGTCCCGGCGGTCCGTATCCCCGGCCCCCGCGTCGATAAGCGTGCCGTCAGGCTCGAAGGTCACGCTGCTTTTGTAAACCACGGCGGGACGGGCGTCGAAGCGCTTGCCGGAACGGATATCCTCGTAATGATTCATCTCGTCCACAATACGCAGCCGGATGCCGGATGCATAGGTCTTCGCAGCGATGGCGGCATATACCGCCGTTCCCGGCGCAATGCCTTCCGCAGCGCTGACGACAACGCCCTTTCCGTCGTTCCCGCTGCTGAGAAGCCTGCCTTCGGCCGGGTCGAAGACCATTGTACCACTCATATCCTCCCCGCCGATGGCGGAAATTTCGATACGGCGGATCGCATGGGGATGGGAAGAATTGATTTCCAGACGCAGGAAAGCCACGCCGCAGGAGAAGTTCAGTCCGGGAGTATCGGAGGAAACGGCGCACATCAGCGCCGCAGCCGGGTCGAAAGAGCCTTCCACCCACTGCTGCCGTGCGGGCAGGTTCAGGGAGCCGTAGCGGGACGACAAAGGCGCATACGACCCCTCCACAAACGCGGATGCGGGGTACAGCGCATGATAGGGATGGGAAATCACCGGCAGCGTAAACTGTGCGCTGCGCCGGTCGGAAGACAGCGTCACCGAGGACGAAGCCTCTCCGTTCACGACAATCGCATCGTCCTCCGACCACAGGACCCTTACGCCGTCCAACTGGGTCCGGCTTTCCTCCACCGTCGCATGGAATACCATCTGCGGCGCATTTTCCTGCAGTTCCTGCCTGGTGCACGCCATCATCAGCAGGCAGACCATCAATATATACTTATTCATTTTTCTAGTATTTGTAAAAATTACCTGCCGAATAAGGGCACATTTGCCCGGATAGGGCTGCGCAGCAACAAGTGCCCGTTCGGCAGGGAATTTTTAATTGTTACTTGAGAGTTATCGGAATCCATCTTTCTACCTGGAAGGGCCGCACTCCCGTGAAGGTATCGCACTGGTCGCCCTTATAAAGCATCGCATTGAAATACAACTTTCCGTCCTCCCCGAGGGGCAGTTGCGACAGTTCCACGCTCAGTTCAGCCACATATCCCGTCCCCCTGACCACGGAAGCGGCTGCCTTGAGTCCGGGAGCGGGGGCCGTCTTCACCGCCCGCGGTGAAGCATCCATATACACGGGATAGTACCGGGTCTTGTCGGCACCGTCGCCCAGCAGGAGCGTCAGTCCGTCCCCGGTCCGCAGTCCGTCGTCCAGACATTCGGCAAGGATATACAGGCGGCTGCCGTCATGGGCAAAACGGAAACAGCATTGTGCGGGGGTTTCGCTGCCCAGGAAGAGCGCATCGTCCACCGCCTCCCAGTCCGTATTCCTGCCATCTACGATGATGGGCACGCGCAGGGCATCCACCGCATGATTGAGGCGCATCTGCGTCACGAGCAGATGGGCTTTTTCCACTTTCGCCCCCTTATAGGTATGGGTAGCGACGGCCAGGGCCGTGTGGTCGTCTTTCTTTGCCACGGCACCCCAGCGCATCGGCCTGTCGCCGAAAGGCTTGAACTCCGGTCTTTCGGGCAGGTTGCGGCCGGTCTCGTCACCCAGGCGGCAGCCGAATTCCCCATAGCCGTAGGAGAGCAGGGTCTCGCCGGAAGGGAACTGCATCAGATAGGGCGCACCGCCCTCTATACACTGGTTACGCCGGTCCTTGGGGCCGGTCTTTTCGCCGGTCAGGGTTTCAGGCCAGGAGGCATCGCCCCAGGAAAGAGAAATGGTCAGGGGGCCCTCCGTCATCTGCGTTTCATAAGCGCCCAGGGCCGTTTGTGTACCGTTCAGTACGACCACTACCGGCATCTGGTCCGTAAAGACGGTGCGGGTGGAATCGGCAGGGATGCGCGGCGTTCCCACCGACCGCTGTCTGGGAACGGCCTTCGCGCGCCTCTGGCGGGCGGCCTGTTTCTGCAGCGTCCAGGTCTTTCCGCCATCCGAAGAGCGCAGCAGGCTGCAACCCGAAGAATTGGGATCCCAGTCCCAGTCGGAATCCGTAAAGAAAACCAGGATTTCCCCGCTGCTCTCCAGCTGCATCGGATAAGGCTCCCAGTCCACCGTGCGATGGAGGACCTTTTCTTCGCCCCAGGTCTTTCCACCGTCGGTGGAACGCTTCATGCAGAGTCCGAATTCGTCCAGGTGCCGGGCGTAATGTTTATCGCTATGAAAGATGCAGAAGCAGAGGATATCTCCGTTTTCAAGTTCTACGGCATCGGCGGTTGCGTATTTCATCGTATCCTCTTCGCCGTCGCCGTTGGTAAATTTATAGCCTTCGAAGATGCGCACGCCGCGGCTCCAGTGAATCGCGTCGTCGCTGAAGGAAAGGTAGATGTGATAGCCGTGCTTGAGCGGCTGGTAAAAGAGCAGATAACGGCCGTCGCGCAGCCGCTTGATACGTCCGTAATCGAGCATCTGCTGCCCCAGCTCCTTGTCGGAAAGGGTGACGAAGGTCCGGAAGTCGGGCTCGAGGTTGCTGCGTTCTGTGAGCCCCGCATGGGAGTTGAGTGTCGCCACCGCCTTGCGGTTCAGTTCATCGATGGAATGGATGTGTACCTGTGCCGATGCGGCCACGGCCCAGCACAAGGCAAATCCAAGAAAGGAAAATCGTTTCATGGCCATCATGGGTTTTGGGCCCAGCCCATCATCTTGACGGGCATCCAGTGGAAATATTCATTCTCCTTGAGCGATGCAAAGCCGTCCACCAGGCCGGATTTGCGGATTTGCGCAAAGAAGAAGAGCCGGTCCGGCGCACGCGGCAGCAGGGAAAGCGGAATGGCCAGTTCGGCCAGGTAACCTACGCCCGGTTCCTCATACACCTTTCCCTCGATTTCCCGGTCCACGGCGACGCCTTTCTGCGTCACCTCCACGAAACTGGAGAAAATGCCCTTGTCGTCGGTGCCGTTGGAGAACTTGAACACGATTTTATCGCGATACAGGAGTTCGCTGTCCAGGCACTCGATGAGCATGTAGAGCATCAGGTCGTCGTGGGCAAAACGGAAAGTACACTGGGCCAGGCTCTCGCTCCCCAGGAAGAGGGCGTCCGTATTGTCCGCCCATTCGATGGCGTCGCCGTCCACCTTGACGCGGGCATAGGGCGCATCCACCCGGTGATTGAGGCGCATCTTGCAGAGGCTGATGACGCTTTGGTCCATTTTATGGTCCAGGGACGGAGCGACGGCAAACAAGGTGTGCGCATCCAGGATCTGGGTACTCCCCCAGAGACTGCGCCGCAGGCCGAATGGCTGCTGGAAACGGGCGTTCCTGATGGAATTGAAGGTAGAAAGGCCGAGGGAAACATTAAAATACTTTCCCTGGAAAGAAAGGGCGGTCTCCCCGGAAGGGAAATGCGACAGATAGGGACCGCCGCCGCTGCGCCAGTTGTCCAGGCGCGAAGGAGGTCCTTCCCTCTCTCCCGTCAGCGTGGTCGCCCAGTTGGTATCATCCTTGACGAGTGAAAGGTGAAAATGGTTCGTGGAATCCTGGGATTCCACGACGGCGAGGATGGTTTTTCCGTCGCCCAGCAGAACCGCGGAAGGCATCTGGTCCGTCCAGACCTTCCGCGTCCCCGGCTTTCCGTCCTTGCGGGTCGCGGTAGCGCGATACTGCCGGATGACCTGGCAGTGGGTCGTCCAGGTCTCGCCACGGTCCAGACTGCGGAGCATCGTGACGCCGGACGAAGCTGGATTCCAGTCATGGTCGGAATCCGTAAAATACACCTGCACCTCACCGGACGGGAGTTGCATCGCGTACGGCTCCCAGGTGATGCTTTTGTAAATCTCCTTCTCTTCGCTCCAGCTGCGTCCGCCGTCTGTCGAGCGCTTCATGCTCAGGCCGTCGTCCTGCGGGAAGCGGGTATAACCCTTGACCGCACGGTACGACACGAAAGCGAGGATATCGCCGTTGTCCAGCACGACCGCATCGACGGTGGAATAGCCGCGGCTGTCCTTCTCGCCGCCCGAATTGACGATGGGATGTCCCTCGAAAACCACAGGTCCCCTTTCCCAGTGGATGCCGTCCTTGCTGAAGGCGCAGTAGCAATGGAAACCGATACGGGAACTCTGGTAGAACAGGATGTATGAGCCATCCTTGAGGACCTTGATACGGGGATAGTGGAGTCTCTTGAATCCCAGTTCCGCCTCGCCCAGGTCCACCATCGTCCGGAAATCCGGCTCCAGCCGGTAGCGGTTCTCTTTCAGATGGGTATCGGTGCCCCACGAACGGTTCAGTTCGTCGATGGAATGGATATGCTGCCTCTGCCCCCATACCATCAGGGGCAGAAAGGCAGCACAAAAAAGAAGAAGGTGTTTTTTCATGGACTATTTCAGCGTAACGCCCAACCACTCTCCGGGGTAATCGGGATTTTCCCCCTCGGTGGCCTCGCGGCAGGCCTTGGCCTTGACCTTGGCACCGCTCTTCCAGATGCGGCGCAGGTGGATGCGGAGCTGCTCTCCCTTCTTGGGAGCACCGCCAAGGAGGTCCCAGGGCAGGGCCGCCAGGGCGCTGTATCCCACATCCGCCCCGGCATCGTCGTTGACGGATCCGAAGAGTTTCACCTCCGCTTTCCCGTATTCCCAGCAAAGCAGTTTCCAGGAAGAGGCATCCTCCTTGTAGACCGTATAATCACCTTTGGCGTTGACGGTGATCTTCCAGGTCCCCTTGCCCGCACGGTTGAGCAGGATCTGCGCCGCGTCGGAGTTTTCCGGAGAATAGGAAACGATATTGTCGGTAAAGACATAGGAGGTAAGGTAGAAATACCGGGGGTCGTAGGCAAAATCCACATAGACCTTTCCGGGGAAGCCCTTGCCCAGCATCCACAGGCCGTCGGGCTTGAATTCCCGCAGACTCTGTACGGCGGGAGCCTTCTTGCTCCGGACAATCGTGCGGGAACGGTTCAGCCAGCCCTTGATGAGCATGATCTTATAGCGCTGAGCGCTCTCCGGCGTTTCGCGGTAGCGATAGGAACAGGTCGCCATCAGTTCATTGGCGTTCAGCGCGTCGATGGAACCCCAGTAACCGTCCGCACCGTCATCGAAGGCGGAACTGACGCAATTGAAGTTATCGCCGTCCTTGTCCCCGACAAGCACCCATACGCCGCTTTCATTCTTATACATTCCGTTCGAGAGAATGACCATCTCCCCGCTGGAAAGTTTGCAACTGTAGGGTCCGAAGCCTTTAAAGTCCTTGTTCACCTGCTTTTTCATCGGATAGTCGGGGCCTCCGTTCGCACGCAGCGCAGCACCCCGGTCCGCCGTCTTCCAGTTGATATCCATCGTAGTACGCACTACAATCGGGCTGATGTCATAGACATCGCGTCCGCTCCAGGTCTCGAGGGGAACGACGATGCCGCGTCCGCCGTCCAGCAGGACTGCGGTGGGCATGCCGTCCATACCGCGACCGTTCCAGCGGGTGCGGGAGATAGGCTCGGTATCCAGGTTGTCACACATTTCCTTGCCCTGCCAGGTCTTTCCCCCGTCGAAGGAACGGATGACGGAAGTACAGGCAAAAGAGCCTTTGTCCTTGATTTCCTGGGAATCGGTGATATACATCTGGATTTCCCCGGAAGGCAGTTCCAGGAAGGCCGGTTCCCAGCAGCGGCCGCGGTACACTTCGCGCGGTTCGCTCCAGGTCTCTCCGCTGTCATCGCTGTAAATCATTTCGATGCCGCAGTTCCGGTTCGTGTTCGGAAGGTCGTTGTATCCCTTCTTGTAGCGCCACTGCCAGGCCATCAGGATACGGCCGGAGGCCAGTTGGATATAATCGGGATTTACGAAGACCTTCTTGTCGGCGCCGACCGTAGATTCGCAGTCATGGGACTTGCGGAGCAGCCGTGCGTCGGTCCAGGTCTTTCCCCCGTCATAACTCTTCCGGATATAGACATCCCAGCCATAGTGGTCATTCTCGAAACTGAGGAGGATACTTCCGTCGGAGAGATGCTTGGCCCGCGGATAGCAGAGATTGGGTTCTATCTTGTAATCCGCATTGGAAACGGCGACGGAATCCATCACCTGGAAGGTCGATTGGTCCCAGGCGATGCGCACATCGCCACGATGGATGTCCGCAAAGGCCGGCAGCGCCGCCGCGAACATCAGGATGGAGCATACAAATTTTCTAGTCATTGTTATTCAGGAATCGGGCGGCCCAGAGGTCCGCAGGTTTAAGTTTGAGTACATGGCGGAAATCACGGCGGGCAGCGCACTTGCGGCCAAGTCCGAGTTTACCGAGCGCCTGGGTATAATAAGCCCCCGCATTAATCCCATCCACGGTATGGCCCGAGGACCCTTCGGCTCCGTAGAAGTTCACATAGTCGGTAACCATCCGGGCCTTCCCCTCCTTTACCATGGAACGGAAGATGGCCTTCGCCTCGGCCTTGCGGCCCATTTTCTTGAGCGCCAGACCGGTCCAGTAGCGGTAATCCTTGCTGCCTTTGACCTCATAATCCTGGTCGACGGCCTTCTGGTACCAGGCCTTGGCTTCTTCCCCGTCGCCGAGTTTTTCATACGCCTTCCCCAGATAGTAGAAAATCTGGGCGTCGTGCGTGGCCCGCTTGTCCACCAGGAACACCTGATGGTTCTCCGGATAAGTAAACGCCTTCTTGTAAAGGGCGATGGCCGCGTCCACATCACCGGATTCTTCCTTCTGACGGCCGGCAAGCAGCAGGGCATCCACGAAAACGTCATGGAAGTTGGCTACGCCTTCGCGGGTCGGGAAGTAGCAGTTGTCAAGCATGTCCAGCACATAGTCGTAATCGCCGACATAGATACCGGTTATCACTTCCGCCGCTTCGGGATAATAGCGTTTGACCGCCGTAGCATGATGGCTCTTGAGCAGGTCATAGCGCTCCTGGACGGGGGCGCCGAGCGCCTCAAGCACCTGGTCGCACTCTTCCAGGTAGAGGGCGGAATCGGGATTCAGTTCGATGGCCTTCCTGTAGCAGGCCGCGGCCTTTGCATAATCCTTGCTGTTCAGCCAGGCCTCCCAGCCGATATTGCGCCAGGCCGTATCGTTGGACGGATCCATCTCTACGCACTTTTCCCACTGCGCCACGGCGGCGAGGGGCTGATGGTTGTAGAGCAGATTGCCCTGGTAATAATAAGGAAGCGCGCTTTCCGGGCAGACCTTCTTCGCCGCTTCGAGCACATCGATGGTCTCAAGACGGAACGGGGCGCAATAACCGACAGGCAGCGCCAGCGCATCGGCGTAGAGGGCATCATTGCCGGTCAGGTACGCCAGGTACATCTTCACGGTAGGATAAGCCACCCTGGAATCGATGTCTTCCAGAAGTTTCACCGCCTCCTCCTTGAAGCCGTTGTGCCAATAGAGAATGGCCAGTTCCAGATAACTCTCAGGCTGCTCACGCATGAATTTCCGGAACGCCGCCCTGTCCGTCGTATTGTACAGGGCATAGGCATCCATCGGGTCGGCGGCAAGCACCCTCGCAAAACAGGCGTCGGCCTCTGCGGTCCTGCCGAGTTTCCGGAGGATCGTCCCCTTGAGGTTAAGGGCATGGTAGTGGCGTCCGTTATAGTCTATGGCCTCGCCCAGGCGGTCAAGTGCCATTTCGTAATTCCCCTCCTCGCTGTACATCTGGGCCAGCTGGAAATTGGCGCCGGAATTATAGGTATAGTTCCAGGTCGCCCGATAGAGCGTATCCATCGCCGCCTCGCGTTTGCCCTGGACCTTCAGGACAAGACCGAGATTGTACATGGCCTCGGCATCCTTGGGACGGGTATAGTCGAAGGTCTGGCGGGCGATGGCCCTGCGCAGATATGCGGCAGCCTTGTCATATTCTCCGTTCAGGCGGCACATAACCCCCATCTGGGTATTGGCACGGGTATCGCCCGGATCGCGGCGCAGCACTTCGAGGAAGTAGTCTGCGGGTTTGACGAAAGGATTGTGGAACTGCTGGTTGCGCTGGCCCACGAAGAAGCACTCCTCGGTATTCTCGATATCCTTGGGGCGCTTGGGGCGGTCCACGATGGGCGGCAGCGGCTTGTCCGGGTCATGCACGACCGGGGTGTAGGTCAGCATCTGCTTTCCGGCGGCATCATAGAGCGCGAGGGTAAGTTCATGCTCGGCGATGGCGGGATCGACGGCAACGGTTTCCACCAGGGGATGCGCCGGGTCGATGGCAAAACTCCTCTTCCAGAGTTCCTGCCCGCCCTTGCTGAGGCATAGGGTAAGGCAGGAGAACTTTTCGGTGGCGTTGGCGCCGACCAGCACCTTCCCCGCTTCCTTCATATCCATATTGATGGCCGCATGACGGTCCCCCGCCTTTACGCCGCCCATGTCACGGATGCCATACCAATACTGGCTGAACTTCTTGGTTTCGTAGGGGAAGTTCCAGTTGTAGTCGGGCTGGTTGTCGGAATAGGCGCCCACCATCAGTTCGCAATAGTGGCCGGATTCATCGGTGAGGATCTTGGTGTCCCATTCGGAGTTGGGCCCCCAGAGCCAGAATTTCCCGCCCTTGATGATGTTGTGGTTGCCGGTCAGCATGGTTCCGGCGTGACGCCCGTGGTCGTAACCGGCTACGAAATCGGCCTTCTGATCATAGATGAACATGGAATTGCCCACATAATGATTCTTCCACCAGGAGGCGTCCACGCCGTTCTGGTAGAAATTCATCTTGTTGAAGGGCTCGCGTGTTATGGGCCAGTGGGCGAAGCACTCCTTGCAGTGGAACGTCACGATTTCGGTCTGCTGGGGGAAGCATACCTGATAGTTTTCATCCACCAGCGTGGACACATTGGACCAGTAGAGCATGGAATTGTTGTTCTGGGTCCGGTTCATCAGACGGCCGCTGATTTCTATGTAGGACTTCCCCGGGTAGAGGGTCATACCGATAGCCCACTGCATGCGGTGGCGGTATTCGGTTTCCCCCACCCAAAGGGTCTTGGAACCGTCGGCATTGTCCACGATACGCCAGTCACAGGGGATGTGGCTGGTCTGGCGGTGATGATGGAACACGTTCCACTCCACGCCGCCGGATATCCAGGCGCCCGTCATGCCCACATTGGCAGGTTTCACCACGGTATTATGATAGAAAATGTCATAGCCGTTGGTCTTGTCGACGGCATACATCAGGCGGCCTCCGAACTCGGGGATGACACACATCTCGATATACTCGTTCTCCATATAGAGGCAGTCGTAGGTCACCTCCTGGCGGTTTCGGGTCATATTATCGTTGAGCGGATAGGGATAAACGCTCCTCCGGGCGCGCTGGTAACTCCAGTCCCGCTCGAAGACCGGGGCCTGCTCCGGAGGATCCAGCAGATAGGTGGGCATGGTTATCTTCCCTTCATAGGCTTTCACGCCCTGAGCACATACACACACGCTTGCCATCGCAAGCAAGACGCCTACAATCAATACTCTCTTCATATCGTTAAATTATTTTTTGTATCTTATACCTACATAATTCAGCACGGAACGGCGGCTGTTGGCGATGGCAGAACCATCATAGGAGATGCCGCCCGCGGCAACATTGCTGCCTCCGAGGTTCTTTGCCGGGCGCAGATGGATGTACAGGGCCTCCTTGCCCCAGACATCGGCGCTGCCCGGGAAGTTGATGCTGATATACTTGTTTCCCGGAAGGTTGTACTGCTTCTTCGAAGCGATAATCGGGAAATCGGGAATCGTATAGGTATAGTCCTCTCCCTTGGCGGTAAGGTCCACCCAAGACTCGGCGCCGTAGTCGGCGGCCGTCACGCCCGTCCAGTGCTGCTTGTCGGTCGAGTATTCCAAGAGCCAGTAGCGCGGTGCACCGCTGTCCTCCCCGTAACCGTTGTTCGTCCCGAGATTGAGCGAAAGCGGAGCGTTGGAGGCATCTAGTCCCACCGTCGAGACTTCGATTTCCCAGAAGTACGCTTCAAGGTCCGGCGATGCGCTCGTGCCGCTCCACCAGTATCCGCCCATCCAGCCGGAACAGTTCACGCCCTGGATGATGCCGCAGGTGTTTGCGTAACTGAGCGGACTCCAGTGGATAGAACGTCCGAGCGCATCGTACACCCCGTTGCCTCCGGGAATGTCGGTAATCCTGCCGTTTTCGACGGGACCGAGATGGGTCCAGTCCTGGGCGGTTTGGATTTTGCCGTACGAATAGCACAAATAGCCGTTCACTTCGGGATTCTTGATGGGATTTTCCACCTCGGGCCAGGTCGGATAAAGGGTATCGTTCTGCACGTTCACGATGAACTTGTCCGGATAGAGGGCATTGCAGTAGCGATATTCGGTCAACAGCCGCGTCGATGCCTCCTCCGCAGCTGCGGAGATACCGATTTCAGCGCGCGTCACGGGGCGGATCTGATAACGTCCGATATAACCCCTGTCCGTCACATAATCCGGAAGCATGGTGCTCGCCGCGGCTTCCCGGGAATTCCATTCGAAGTTGTCGCAGCGCTCGTGCACGAGGATACCGGCGACGGGGCCGCTGCCTTCGGGAATTCCGCGCCCGTCGCGCGCCCAGGCGCAGCCCACGTTATTCACCATATACATCACACTGCCCTGCGCGTCACGGAGCACCAGCGGATATTTATTGATGATTTCCGTATAGCGAAGGTCCACGGGGCAGAACGGGCCTTTTCGGATGGGAATCTCGCAATCGTCGATAATGACGAAGGTATTGACATCCTCGTCCGTGAGCGTGGCTATCGTACGGTGCCGCTGCGGAACATCGGATGCACTGCCCCGTTCCGAGGAAATCACGTTCACCACGGAAGCGCCGGAAAGCGTCACATTGTAGGGCGTATCCCCGGTCTCCCCTCCCTCGGCGCTGAAAAGCAGGCCCCGGAGGTTGATTTCCAACAGGTCGTAACGGAAGGTACAGTTGTCCTCGACCGTATTGAAGATAAGTTTGAGGCCGCGCAAGGCTCCCTCGCCGTCCGGTTCGAGGCTCTGCAGATACACGGTGCGGCCGGAAAGCGTCGCATCCTGTACGATGATGGAAAGATTATGGTTGGGCGCACCGTTGCCGTCGGCATTGTCGTTAAGGACGCGGCCCTTCAGGACATAGTTCCGGCGGATGCGGTTCTCGCCGTCCAGGTCATCCATGCCGAAATTCAGCACGTCGCTGACGGTTACCGGGATGGTCTCCACCTCTCCGTTGGCCATCTGGGAAACATAGAGCCTGGCGACGAGCGGGCGTCCTACGCCGTCCACGGAACTGAGGGTAATAATGGCTCCGCGGCGCTCCTGCTGCAGGTTCTCCTTGGCATTGAAAACCAGGTTCCCGTCCAGCAGGCCGGGGATGGGTTCTTCAATCCAGTCCCGCCCCTCATTGTAGGCGACGGCATAACTGACGGTGGAAGGATCCACGTTGCAGGTGAAAGGAAAACTGTAACTCCCGGTCGTGAACGCAATGAGGACATTGCGGTTTTCAAAACGGAAATCACGGCTGTTTGCACCATCCTGCACGATCCGCAGGTTCAGCGTCCGGCTGCCAAGGCTGACGGCAATGACCGCCTCGCGCTCGCTGGCCGTATTGTCATCATAGCGGAGTCCCAGCGCGGCGTCCCCGCTGAAGGAGACCTGCCGCCCGTCATTGCCGATGAAGGAAAGCCAGGAGGCTTCCCCGGGAAGGGTGGCCGTCCAAGTCCCGTCGCTCACGACCTGGAAGTAATGCTCTCCCCCGCCGGAAGTCACTTCCGCCTCGGGAGCCGCGCAGCCCAGTTCGTGGATTTCCACCATTTCGGGCGCTTTTTCGCAGGCCGCCGCAATGGCAAAAGCCGCTGCTATATAGAGAATCTTCTTCATGGGCATCAGATAAGGTAATTGTCAAGTTCCGCATCTGCGATATCCGCAGCCGAAAGCGTGCTGCTGGACACCACAAAATAGACGGGAATGGTCTTTTTTCCATTGCTCACTTCCATCCGGACGGCCCGTACGATGTCGAGCGTGTTCGTCTGGGCGTTGCATTTGATATATTGGTTGCCCTCGCCGGAAGTCCGGTCGATAGTCAGCCAGTCGCCGCCGGCCACAATGCGGGCCGTCCAGGCACCGGTCGAATAGACCGGGAACACGAAATCCAGCGGCTGCTCTTTGACCTGTGTCCAGGTGATATTGACACGGGTGTCGTTCACCCCCAGGTCAACCTTGGAGACATAGGGCTTATAACAGGAGACGAGCGCAAAAAGCGCAGCGATAAGTGCAATATACTTTTTCATGATCTTCTACTCTCCATATTCCTTGTTGTCCAGCGCCCCGCGGGAATTGGCCACCTGGTCTGCAGGAATCGGCCAGTAACGGTGGCAGGGACGGATGTTCGCCACCAGGTTGGACGCAGTATTGTACTGAACGGTACGCTCGTACCAGATGCCCCAGCGGACGAGATCGAACTTGCGCTGGAACTCGCCGAAGAGTTCCCTCGCGCACTCGTTGCGGATTTCCTCCATCATCAGGTCAGTGTTTCCGCCCACGTCGGCAACCGTCAGGTCGTCCAGGCCGGCACGGCGGCGGGTCATGTTCAGGTAACGCAGGCACTCTCCCTTGTCGCCCGACATCAGATGCGCTTCGGCAAGGCCGAGCAGCGCGGAGGCATAGCGGAACACCTTGTAATTGTTATAATCGCGGGTGAACTTCATGTCCCAGCACCAGAACTTGTTGCCGAGCCATGGCGTGGCCCGGGCCTTGCCCACGCTGGTGAACCAATACACCCGCCGGGCTCCGGCCGTCCAGGTATCCTGGGGCGTCGTAGGGTCGAAGCCGCTCCAGCGCCAGGCCAGGTTCCCGCTTCCGCCGCGGGCTTCCGTAGCCCCGTTGGAATACTCTCCGCTGCGAAGGTCGGGCGAATCATAGGGCTGGAGGGTCTCGCTGAAGAAGCTGGTAGGACGGGCGCAGGAGTAAATATGCGCCTCGCTTCCGAGTTCCGGGATGGCGATGCCGTTATAGAAGCAGTGCGTAGAGTCGGAGACGGCTTCTTCATCGTCGTTATAGACCATACGCCGTACCGGCGTGGACCAGGGCGCGATGCCCGCCACCAGCTGAAGGCCATAGGGTTCATAGGTCTGGGACACTTCCCAGATGGATTCACCCGTAAACTTGCGGCTGAAGGGAATATCCGTCAGGGGATAGGTGGAAAGCGCGCCGTAGATGGTTTCCAGTACGCCGAAAAATTGTTTCGCGCCTTCCCAGTCCTTGTTCCAGAGCGCCATCCTCCCGCCGACGAACAGGCCGACGGCGGCACCCATGCGGTAATCGGTGCCGTCAGCATAGGTACGCCGGAAGGGCAGCGCGGCCTTCCCGCCCAGGGATTCGGGCAGCAGGGTTTCTTCCAGTTCCCGGATTATTTCTTCGCGAATCAGTGACGCATCGGTGCGCGGCAGCGTTTCGATGGTTTCCCGGTTCTGCTCCGTCACCTCATCGAGGTAGAAGGGGACGTCGCCGAAGGTGGCGGTCAGGACATAGTAGAAGAAAGCGCGCAGGATCACGGCCTCCGCTCTGAGACGCCCGTACTCCGCCGCGGAAATATATTTTTTCTCTTTCGCCTCCTCTATCGCCTGCACCATGGAATTGGCGCGGGAGACCCCGCGGTAGCCAGCCTGCCAGATGGTGGTGGCACAGCCGGGACGGGAAGGGGAAACATTGCAGACCGCATTATACTGGTTACGGACATTGAGGTACATGATATCGGTCGCGCATTCCGTCATCTGCCAGAAACTGACATTGGCGTAAATGCTGCGTACCGGTGAATAGCAAGCGTTCAGCCCGGTCTCAATCTCCTTGGCATTCCGGTAATAGTTCTCCCTCAGGGTATAGGAGGTTACCTCCTCCCTGAGCGAGCACGATGAAAACAATACGGCGGCCAGAAGGGCCAGAAGGGTAATTTTACTTGTTTTCATACAATCAGTAACTGAGATTGATATTGAACACATAGGAACGCGGGCGCGGATAGGACGCATTGTCTATCCTCCGGGCGCCGGCTTCGGTGGATACGTCGGGGTCGAACCCGATGTAATTCTTCCAGAGATAAAGGTTCTCCGCGCTGAAGCCCACGACGATGCTCCGGAGCCACTTGACGCGGGCGGGCATGTTGATGCGGTAACTCAGCGACAGTTCCTTGAAGCGGATGAACGAAGCGTCGTAGATCATGCGGTCGCTGCCGATGAAATCGTCGTAGCCTGCACGCGGGATATCCGAATCGGGATTGCGGACCGGATGCCAGGAATCCAGCATGAAGCGGTACTTGTTGAAGGCACGGGATCCGCCGCCGTTCCAGAACTGCCAGATATTGTATATCTTGCCGCCCAACGAATACGAGAAGTAGGCCTTGAGCGTCAGGTTTTTCCAGGTAAAGACATTCTGCAGACCACCATAGATGACGGGGTCGGAGCAGCCTTGATAGATCATGTCGTTCTGGTCCATGATCCCGTCGTGGTTGAGGTCCGCGAACTTGGTTCCGCCAAGCGACGGAACCGCATCCGAAACATAGGTATGTGTCACCTTGTTGCGGTCGATTTCCTCCTGATTGTGCCAGACACCGGCATACTGATAGCCCCAAAGGGAGTTCACCGGATAACCGTTGCGGTAACCGTAGAGCGGCTGGGTGGAGTTGCGGGGATTGTAGAAGGTGCCGATCAGCCGGTCTTCACCTACATCCTCCACCATCTGGGTGTTGTGCGAAATCGTAAAGGAGGTCGTCCAGCTGAACTTGCGCCGGGAAATGTTCCGGGTAGTGATGGAGGCCTCGATACCGGTGTTCGTCGTACTTCCGAGGTTGGTGAAATAGGTGTCGTAACCCGTGGCCCGGTTTGTCTTCATGGCAAGCAGCAGGTCCGTGGTCCGGGAACGGTAGGCATCGATTTCCAGGATGACCCTTTCCTTGAACGCGGAAAAATTCAGACCGATGTTGTAAGAGTCCGTCGTTTCCCAGGTCAGGTTGGAATTCGCAAGCCGGGTGTTGTAATAGCTGATGGGCTGCACGTCACCGAAAAGCCATCCCGTACGCTCCGCCGTCAGGGTCTGGAGCGAGAGGTAAGGTGAGATGGAATCGTTTCCGCTGCGGCCTGCGCTGGCGCGGATCGAAAGGTCGTCAATCCATTTGACGCGCTTCATGAAAGGCTCGTTGCGCAGGTTCCAGCGCACGGCCGCCGCAGGGAAGAAGCCCCACTTGCGGCTGTCGGCGAAGTTGGAGGCGCCGTCGGCCCGTGCGGTCAGCGTCACATAATAGCGTTTCTTATAATTGTAGTTGATACGTCCCAGCACCGAAAGCCGGGTACGGAGATTCTCGTAATCCCGGAAATCAAGACTGCGCTCGTCCAGCAGACTGGCGAGGTTCTTGGCTGTGACGTTGTCATCCAGATAACCGGTACCGTTGATGTAGGTCCAGTCCACCTTCTTATGCTCGGCGGTGAAACCCGCGAGCAGGTCCAGCGTATGCGCCTTCTTCCAGGTCCGGTTGAAGCTAAGGGTGCTTTCGCTGAGGAAGGTCTTGGCGATGTAAGTTTCCGCAACAGCCTGGCCGCCACGCATGTAGCGCTGCGAAACCGGCAGCGTCGAAGGCGCGTAATAGAAGCGCTTGTCGTTCTGCTGCACATAGCTGAACTTGGTCATGAACTGGGTATATTTGCCAAGGAACAGCCGCATGTACGGCATCAGGTTCAGGTTCGACATATTCTTTTTGTTCGTCGTGCTCATCGCCACGATATACGGGTTGTTGAACACGGAACCGCCGGAAGCGATTTCGGAGCCGTAGGAGTTCCAGGTGTCTTCCTTGCTGAGGAACGGGGCCAGATAGATGGCTGCATTGCTGTCCGTACCTGTAATCTTGGCCGTGGTGAAATCCTGGTCCCGGTTCGCGTAGTTGACGCGGATGCCCAGACGGAGCCACTTAAAGGGATGGCTCTCCACCAGCACGCGGCCGGTATAGCGCTTGAAGCCGGAGCCGATGACGACGCCTCTCGTGTCATTGAAGCCGAGGCTGGCATCCACGCGCGTCACCTTGGTTCCGCCGGAGAGGGAGAGACTGTAGTCCTGATAGGCACCGATCTGGGACATGGTCTTGATCCAGTCGGTGCCATCCCCTACGGCCTGCGGATCCGTAAAATAGAGATTGTCCTTCGTAAGGGGCTTCCCGGCCAGCGAGGAATCGAAATAGCGCTGCATGTTGCAGTATTCGGCGAATTCCTGCGCATTCATGATGTCGATGCTGCCGGCCAGGTGGGAAAGTCCCGCGCTCGCCTTCAGTTTCACGGAGAAGTTCGAAGAGGTAGGCGTATTGGTCGTGATGAGGATCACGCCGTTGGCCCCCCGGCTTCCGTAAAGCGAAGTCGAAGATACATCCTTGAGCACTGAAATGGATTTGATGTCCGAAGGATTGATCTCACTGAGCGACGAGACCGCATCCACTACGCCGTCCACGACGATGAGCGGTTCGTTGCCGGCAGAAATGGAACGGGAACCGCGAATCTGGATGGAGGCGGTGGAGCCGGGCTCTCCGGTAGAGGAGACAAACTCGGCACCGGCGATCCGTCCCTGAAGGGCCGATTCGATGGAGGTCGCCGGCACATCCTGCACCGACTTCATGTCCACTGTCGCCACGGCTCCGGTCAGGTCGGATTTCCTGGCCGTACCGTAGGCGATGACGACCAGTTCGTCGAGGTTGGTGGATTCCGGTTTGAGCGTCACGTCTATCCGGCTGCGGCCGTCCACGCCCTCGAGCACCGTGGAAAAGCCCAGGCTGGAAATCTCGAGGAATCCGTTCGAAGATACCGTAATCGTATATTTACCGTCAAGGTCGGTGACGGTTCCGTTCTTGCTGTCCTGCTTGTCGATGACGGCCGCACCGGGAAGGGGGGCACCGCTATCGTCGCGGACCATACCGCTCACCTTGACCTTTTGCGCGAAGGCAAAGGCGGAAACCAGCAGCAGGACGGCCATAGCAAATAATCTGAACTTATTCATACCGTACGCCTATTTGAGGGTGAGCGAGCCGTTGATGATGCCGAGATTCCCCGGAGCAGTGATGTTTTCCTCCGTAACCGGGATGCCGGAAACCGTACCGCTGAAATAATTCACGCCTTCGAGCGTAAGCGTGGCATAGCCGGAGTTCTGCACCCCGGTCTTCAGGTTCGTATTCTTGGCTACCAGCCCCACAAAGCCGGCACCGAAGGCATTCGCCGCCCCGGTGCGGTCATAGCGCATCGTGACGTCCAGGTTGGAGAATTTCACGTCGCGGCAGACAAAACCGGCCGCACCTCCTGCGTAGCCCATGTACTGGGCGGTGAAAAGGTTGTTTTTCGAGAGGGAGATGCCCACGTCGGCCCTGCAGTTGCTGACATTGGCATGCGCCGCAGCACCGAAGAGCCCTCCGGTACAGTCCGTACGGGCGGCGGAACCGGCGCGGATATCGCAGACGCAGCTGCAGTCTTTCACATCCGCCCAGTCGTCGTAAGATGCCTGCAGGGCGCCGACAAGACCGCCCACATACACCTGACGTGCACCGCTCATGCCAGCGGCGGCGGTGGCGGAGTAGATACTCACGTCGAGGCTGCCGGTATTGTGGCAGTTCTCCATGTTGATATAGAAACCGCCGCTGGACGTCGTCGCATTGGCGCCGCCCAGGATGACATAGAAGTCGGGACCCTCGCTGACCAGGATATTGCGCCCCAGGATGCCGCCTACGCAGTAACCGTAATTGGTATTGGTGTGCTTGTCATCCTGCCAATAGGTAATATTCCCGCTGTTGGTACAATTCCGGAACGAACTGTGCACGCCAGTGGAAGTCCCCTGGTACACAACGCCCGCGATACCGCCCAGCGCGAATTTCGTCAGGGAGAAAATACCCGTCGCGCTCCGCTTGATGACGATGCTTCCGCTGTTCACGCAACCCTCGAACGAACCGCTGAAGAGTTCGTCGCCGAGATTGCGCTGCGCCCGGGCGCAGATACCGCCGCCATACACACTCCGGTTGGCGGTAATATTCATCGAAACGGAAATATCCCCGCTGTTTTTACAGTTCCGGATCAGGCCGGCATTGTCGGTGACGAGCCCGGCGATGATCAGGTCACTGTCCACATTGGTGAGGTTCACGTTCATGGCATTATCGCAGTTCTCGATGATCCCGCGGTTGAAAGCCGCCAGGTTGCCGGTTCCGCGGTCCGACACGGTGCCGGCCGCCACCCGGGTACCGCCGAGGGTAAGATTTTTCACCGTTGCGCCCTGCTCGATGAGCGTAAAGAGCGCCTCCGTAGCGCGGGCCCGCTTGACGGAATGGCCGTTGCCGTTGAAGACCACGCCGGAAGGCAGGGTATTGATGGGCGTAAGGTCGCCGCCATAGGAAATATCGGAGACGAGGGCGATCTCGCCGGTATCGGGATTGATCCAATGGTCATAGTCTCCCTCGTTCATGGCGAGCGCGAAATCGTTCCAGGAATCGACGCTGTCGATCAGTTTGGTATTGTTCGGCTTGAAGGCAATCTGCGGGAGTGTCACCACGACGCCGGCTGGCACCTCGGTCTGCGTCTTCCATTCGCAAATCATATTGCCTTCCGGCCCGTCAAGCACGAACAGGAAGCCCTCGGGATAAGGACCTGCGGGAATGCTGACGCAGAAATACTGCGGCGCATCCCCGGAAAGCACCACTCCTTCCGCAGGCATGGACAGCAGCAGCGAGGCGGTCCCCGTTACCGCAGTGAGCTGTCCGCTGCGGGTGTCCAGGGTGAAATCGCCGGCAAGCGGAGCATCGGGAGAGGCACTCGACACGGTAATGCTTCGGATATTCTCCCCGTCGGGCGAGCCCTTGACCAGGGGGATACGGACCACGCCGCAGAGGTTCTGCAGCGATGAAGAAAGGTTCTCCGTGCTCCCGTACATCACCGCGGAGAAATCCGCAAAACTGTCCGGTGTCCAGGCCTGGGCGACCGGCAGTTCCAGACGGGCGATGCCTTCCGCGTCCATGGACGTACAGAAGATGCTGGGATACACGATATGGTAAGGGGCGCTCACGCCCTCCACCGTGAAGGTGGCGCGGGTCGCCTGCGCTTCCAGTCCGTAGAGGGTGGAAGACTTGACTCCGTTCACACAGATGCGGTCTCCGTTGCTCCAGTACACCGGATAGATATCGCCCTGGAGAGGGCCCATCGTGGTGCGGGAGGAAAAGGAGGAACTCAACTCCAGCGTCACGGGCGGGAGCGGCTTGTCCGGCTCCCCGCCCGTGCCGGGACCTGTGGGATTCAGGCCCTGGCACGCGCACAGGAAGGCCGCAAAAAGGGACGGAAGGAAGGATATCCTTGCGTTCATAAATGATTATTGAAAAGTCTTGTTGCCGCCGCCGTAGCACATCTCCGCCGTCACGGGCGTGTCGTTGAGGGTCGGGCTGCCGGCAATGGTAATGGAGTGTTTTTCCTTGGTTGCGGTACGGTGGACGGAGGTGGCTCCGGTCACGCCCACGTAACCGAGGAAGGATTCGGAATCCAGGATGGAAGCGGAACAGAGCAGGCCCGTATTGTCCATCATATTGGCATTGACGGGCGATTCGGCAGTGCCGATGTTGGAGTATTTGACCACCCAGCCGATGGCGGCGCCCAGCATACCGCGATAAACGGGAGCGCTGCCCGCCGTTTCCAGTTCCGTCGCCTCATAAACCACGTCACATTGGTCGATGGCCTCCAGTTTGGAATAACAGCAGCCCCCGACGATACCGCCGGCGGCGATGCAGCCGCTTACGGGAGAACCGACCTTGATGACCCCGTCCTGCTGCCCGCGGAGAACGGCATAATGGGCATCCGAACTGCCGGAATCATTCACGCGGCCAAGGCCATAGGTGAAGCCGGCGATACCGCCCACATAATTCAGGCGGGCTCCGCTGACGGTAGGGGAAGACGGTGACGGGCTGGGAGACGCCAGTTCCAGGGTACCGGTATTCTTGCAGTTCTTGCGAATTACCATGAAGACGCCGTTCATCGTGGGACTTGTTCCTTCGCGCGTCGCCCGGGTAAACACCAGGGCGCCCTTGTCCGTACCGTTCTGGGGCAGGGCGCAGCCGAGGAGTCCGCCCACGAAAGCGGGACAGGCCGTAGCGGTCGTAGCGCCGGTCTGCTGTTCCCAGTAGGTCAGGTGACCGGAGTTGGTGCAGCCGTCAATGGTGGTATAGTCGTGCCCCTCAGTACCGGCATAGGCCCCGACGCGGATTTCCGCGATGATGCCGCCCACGCTGCTGCGATAGATGATGGGCGCTTCGGTCTTGACCAGGCTGATGTCCGCGTAGTTCCTGCAGCCATAGAAGCGGCCGCAGTTGGTGGCGACATTGCCGTCGCCATAACCGGATATACCGGCCACGCGGTAGGTTTTGCCCACGACGGAAGGCGTCGCATAGAAGTTGAGCACGCCTTTGGTATCCGCGGCACCCTCCTCACCGTTCACGCAGTTGCGGATATTGCCGCCGCCGAAGATGGTAATGCCGGCCAGGCATCCCCCGTTGCTGCCGATGACGGTGCAGTTGCCGGTGTTGGAAAAATTCTCCAGCGTGCTGCGGGTAACGTAGAACGGCGCGACGATGGCTTTCTGTTGCACGGCGCCCGCAAAGGTGACGTTTCCGGTCACGGAGCAGTCCTTCACGACTCCGTCATTGCTCATGGCGAAGGGAAGAACATAAAGGTCCTTGGTCGTCACGTCCGTAGGTGTAATATCAAAGTCGCTGTCCTGCACGCAGTTCTGGACCGTCGCACCCTCCTTGATATACCGGAAGAGGCCGTAGTAGTAAATGATGGCATCCGCCGTAGGGACGGCGGTGACGTGATAGGAAGCCGTCACGCCGTCAATCACCGCGCCGTCACGAAGTTCGAGCGCCAGGGATGCGGTTCCCCAGCCGGAAGTGTTGATGGACGGCCGGGTACCGCCGATGTTGAGGTTGCGCACCGTACCGCTGACATAGGTGAAAAGCGGAACCGCCATGGTGGAAGTGGTGATATTGTGGCCATTGCCGTTCAGCACACCCGAAAAGTCGGAATTTGCAACGCCGTCCGTAGTGCCGCCGAAGCGCATCAGGCTGCCGGTACTCAGGTCTGCGAGGAGGTTGTAGTCTCCGCTCTCGTCCTGGAATTCGTCGCAGGAGCCTACAACGGTGATCTGAGCGGCCAGGGAATTCCAGTCCGCTTCGGTATAGATGCCGGGGCCTTCATAGGAAAGGGTGCCGTCGTAAGCCACTGTCGTGGGATAGACCGTACCCGCCTTCGCCGTAAAAGACTTATTGGACACGACTTCCTGACAACAGCCGTCCGCATCGATGATAAAGAGGTTGATGCCCCTCGTGTACTCCTGAGCGGGGATGGCGATGAAAAGGTCGGTTCCCTGGGCGACGCCCGCACCGCAGTCCAGCGTGACGGAACTGCCGTCCCGGGCACTGCGCGAAAGGGTGCAGCCCTCTCCGCCGAACTTCGCGACAAAGCGGCCGCTCATGGGCTGACGGCCATAATCCTGGTTGGTTGCGCCCATAAAGATATTGGAACGCACGCGCACCGACTTGACGGCCGCTGCGCTGCTTCCGCCGCTGATGTTCAGTTTGAGAAAGGCCACTGCGCTGCGGAAGCCCACTTCGCCCTCGGCGGCATAGCCGAGCATGACGCCTGCGGCAGGGTCATAACTGCCCGCCGTGTAGGTCTGCGTGGCAGGCAGGGTCACGAATACGGAATCCGCCGCAAACTCCGAGGCCAGGGCCGCAGGATAGACGGCGCAGTAGGGATAGGACACGGAACCGCCGATGTCGAAGGTGGCACCGGACTTGTTCACCGCGTCGATGGTGATGGCGGTCGAATTGCAGCCGTTGATCTGGATGGCGTCGGAAGCCGCCCAATACACGCTGTAAACAGAGCCCTCATGGGCGCCGAAATAAGTTTTTGCGTCGGCGGAAGTGTCCAGGGATGCGCTGACGACGGTGATCCCGTCTTCGCGGACATTGTCCTTACCGGCCAGTTTTCCGGCCAGTTCGGTCTCACTTGCACAGGAAGAGAGCAGCAAAAGCGCCCCGGAAAAGGCAAATAACGTCTTTTTCATCATCTGTCCTCCGTCGTTAAATCCAGTCAAACTCAAACTCTTCCTCCGACACGTTGTCGATGGATGCACAAAGCACCTCCTGCTCCTCATAGGAAAGCATGGCGGTGATACTGGGAGCCGCGTAGGCGGCATAGGTCTTGTGGCACATGGTGTTATATCGTTATATAATTAGTCAAAATCCACGAATCGCAGGTTTCCGGCCTTCCGAAGCCAAGCGCCGCTCGTCGTCGCTTTCCCATAGAAAGTCTTGGATGCAGCCTGGTAACCGGACGAGAGTGACGCGGCCGGCGCCGTCGTACCGTCCGAATACTTGACGGCCACCTCAAAGTAGTTGGAGCCGCTCGTTTCGAAGATGAAAATCGGATTCTGGTTGGCCCCTGAAATGGCTCCGGCGGCATTTTTTGTTGAGGCGCCCGTGACGCCCACGACGCCCTCCCCGAACAGGGTAAGGCCGTCAAGGCCGCTGGCATCCACCGTCATCCGCACCGTACTGTTCGGGACAGCGGTACAGCGCTTGACCACCCAGCCGACAAAGGCCGCCACGCCGCCCACTTTCTGGGGAGTGCGGTTGGGATTGGCGGACTTGGCGAAGATGGTGCTGGAAGCGCGCAGATAGTCGAATTTCAGGAAGCCGCCCCCGCCGACAAGGCCGCCCGCCGCTTCTGAACCCTTTTCGGAGCCCACTTTGATCGTGGCATTATTGATTCCCCGGATGACGGGATAATAGGTGTCGCTGGTGGCCGTCGAAGGATTGTTGCTTCCCATGGCAAAACCGACGACGCCGCCGACATAAGTCTGGCGCGCGCCGCTCATATTGTTGGCCAGCGGCTGGATATTGTTGCCCGTACTGACGTCCAGGGTGCCCGTATTGGTACACTGGTCAATGATGAAGTAATACCCCTCGTCATTCGCCCCGACATACGGGCAGTTGGAACTGTACTTCGTACTCATGCCCAGGATGCCGCCTACGGCGGTGGCGAGCTGGTTCCCGGAACCCGTTCCGGATTTTTCCTCCCAGAATGTGATGGCCCCAGTATTTTCACACTGTACAAAGCGGGAGTAAACCCCGGTATAATTCGTTCCGGGAACGCCCTGCGTGACGGTCCCGCAAATTCCCCCGATACCGCACTCCTTGAGGCTCTGGTTATTGCTGTTGGAGACCGCGTTCTTGACAATGGTGATATTTCCGGAGTTGTTGCAGCGGATAAAATCTCCGCACTGGCCGTCATAGTTGTTGCCGACGGCAATGCCGCCGGCCTTGAACACCCGGACCGAATCCGAAAGGATGGTGATATCCATATTCCCGGAATTTTCGCAGTCGCGGATGGTTCCACCGTTGGAAAGGGCAAGCCCGGCAAAATAGAGCGTGGAGTGAGCGCCCTGCGTTTCCGTATAATCCGTATTTATGGCATTCGTACAGTGATCCAGCACGCCGCCCCGGAAGATCCGGACCGCAAAAGCAGCATTGCCCCATGTGCCCGGCTCCGTACAGGACCCCGCCAGCGTCAGGCTCTTGACCGTCCCGGCCACATCTGCGGTTCCGAGCCAGGATATCATCGGCGTCGTGGAGCCGGTCTGGGTGATGGTGTGGTTGTTGCCGTCCAGCGTCTCCGTAAAGTAAATATTGTTCGACGCCCCGGGATAAACGGCATAATTCGAACCGTGACGGTGCAGATTATCCGTCGTAAAATCCTTGTAGATGTTGACTTCCCCGTCTTCGCCTATCCAGGCGGAAGCATCCTCCTGCTGGGTAGCGTCCGTCGTGAATTTGGATTCGTCCGCACAGACGAAAGACCTCCAGTCGGTATTGGAGTAGATGCCGGGACCCTGATAGGTTTCCAGACCGGAAAGGGTGGCCGATTTGGCCAGCAGGACTCCGGCCTTCCCGGAAACGGCGGCATTGAGGGTACGGAGAATCTGGTACCGGCCGTCCGTCGTCACCACAAAGAAATTGAGTCCGTCGGAATAGTCCTTGGGCGGGATGGCGATGATGACGGGGTCCCCGGCGGCAATCCCCTCTCCGCAGTCCGCCGTAACGGTATTGAAATTCCATCCGGTATGGTAGTTCTCCAGCTTCCTGGCGGAGAAGTCGGCTTTCATCCATCCCCGGACGCGGATCCCGTTGTTGGCCATGACACGGACGCTCTTCACATCCTGGTCGAAAGTCAGTTTCAGGTAAGTTACGGCGTGCTCGAAGGTCAGGCCGTCCACGCCACCTGTCCCGATCATGATGGCGGCCGCGGGGTCAAATGCGCCTGCGCTCACGTTCTGGGTAACGGGCAGGATGATATTCGCCACGGGGTTCTCCTCCTGGACTTCATAAGAGTCATCCACATAGGCGGACGCAGGATAAACGGCATGATACGGGGCATCAATCAAAGCGTCGAAGCCGAAACGTGCGGAATGTCCGTTGATGTCCGCCGTCTCCAGCGGACGGGAAGTAATGCCATTGACCACGATCTGGTCTCCAGCCGTCCAGTTGACCGTCACACCGTCCAGCGCAATTTTGGAATCATCAATGCCGGCAGTCAGGAAGAAGACCGGATCGCCCTGTACAACCGTTTTTTCTTCGGCAGGAGCGTATTCGTTTTCCTGCAATTCTTTCTGGCAGGAAACCATTGCGAGGGCAAACAGGGCCAAACCCGCAAGCATGAGTGTGTTTTTCATTGTTGTTTTCATTGATTACAGGTTTAACGCTTAGTTATCCCAGTCGAAGACGTCGTCTTCTTCCGTCAGATCGACGACACGATAAGAGTCACAGAGGATGGGCACTGCCCTTGGAGGCGCCACCCTCACTCGCGGAGTCTCATACTCCGGCACCGTTTTTTCAAGCATTGTTTTCATTATTGTTGCATGTTACGATTTTCCTAAACCATGACATGCAAAATTGAAAAATCCTTCCCGCAAGCACGGAAAGGATTTTTCCAAAAAATGTAGTTTATTTTTCAAGCGCCGCGTAGTCGGAAGGCGTCATCCCGTACATCTCCTTGAAACACTTTGCGAAGTAGGAGGCACTGGTAAAACCTACGGCGTAACAGATGTCCGTAACATTATTGCCGTGCATGTCCCTGAGCATCTTCGCGGCCGCCGTCAGCCGTTTCTGACGGATATAGTTGCTGGGCGAAGTGTCAAGCATCTTGCGGATTTTACGGATCATCGATGACTGGCTCATACACAGTGCATCGGCAATCATGTCGTTGGAGAGTTCGGAGTTCCCGATATTTTCCGTGATGAACCCGTCAAAGGTACGGAAGAACTCCTCGTCTCGCTTGGGCAGCCCGAACATGGAAATGTCCGCATTCCCCAGACCGGAAGAAATGGCCTTGCGCATCAGGTTGCGCCGCTCTACGATATTCCTGACGCTTGTACGAAGGTATTCAAGGTCGAAGGGCTTTTCGATATAAAGGTCTGCACCGGCCTCCATCGCCTGGATTTTCGATTCCACGCTCGTGCGCGCGGAGAGGATAATGATGGGGATATGGGAGTTTTCATCGTCCGAGCGTACGCGGCGGCACAGTTCCAGCCCGTCGATACCGGGCATGGTGATATCAGCGACCACCACGTCAGGACTGTTCATCTGAAGCAGTTCCAGCGCATCGTCTCCCCTCCGGGCCACAAGGACGACATAGTCTTCCTCCATTTTCCGGCGAAGGAATTCCAGCAGTTCGGCATTGTCTTCTGCAATGAGCAGTACCGGATTTTCAGCATGCTCCATTGTGGATTTCCCCTTCTCGGAGATTTCTTCCACCGGCACATCCGCGGCGGGCAGGCTGAGCCTGAAGACGGTACGCTCCGCATCGAGCAACTCGATATCCCCGCCATGCATGCGGGCCAGCGACCGTGCCAGGGGCAGGCCGATCCCGAAGCCTTCGCTGCCTCCGTCATGGCGTACGAAGGGAAGGAAAACGGATTCGCGCAACTCCGGCGGAATGCTGACGCCGTCATTGGCCACCTCCACCTGCACCCGGTCGCCGCCATGGAGCGACAGCTGTATGTCGATGCTGTGTTCCGCATATTTCAGCGCATTGATCAGCAGGTTGTTGAGCATCTTGCCCAGGGCGGGACGGTCCGCATTCACCCAGATTGCCTCAGAGATGCCCTTCAGATTCAGGGCGATTCCTTTGAGCCGGGCGGACTCCGTATAGTTGAATACCGTATTCTCCAGCTCCGATGCCAGATTCACGGGCTCGCAGTTGAGGATGTATCCCTTCCGTTCCACCCGGGAAAACTCCAGCAACTCATTGACGAGTCCGGTGAGATAGTCGGTATTGCTCTTCATGACCGACAGGTCACGCCGGGCCTCGTCGTCTAGGCTGTCCTTTGCCATCACGCTCTGCAGGGGTGTGCCGATAAGGGTAAGCGGGGTCTTGATTTCATGCACGATATGACTGAAGAAATCCATCTTGCTACGGAGCAGTTCAGCGTCCGTCTTGCGGCGGTATTCTTCTTCCTTCTCGCGGGCCCTGGCGTTCCGCCGCCGCTCCACCCTCCAGAAGACCAGGGAGGCCATCAGCAGGAACAGCAGCAGAATGAGGGAAATGCCTGCAGCAGATGCAAAGAAACGTGATTGCACCACGATGGCTATGGGGGGATGACCTTCAGCCCAGACCTTTCCCGATGAAGAACTGCGCATCCTGAGCCGGTATTTTCCGGGCGGCACATTGAAATAGTACACGGTCCGGGAAACGGAAATGTCCCGCCAATGCCGGTCATACCCCTCCAGGAAACACATCATGCGCCCGCCTGCCGGCAATGTCAGGTCCATCAGGGAGAAATTAAATCCGAAGGAGTTCTGTCCGGGACGCAGCACGACGCTGTTCCGGAGGTCCGCATTCCCGGGAAGGGCACCGCCGCCGATACGCATGCGCGTGACGATGATGCGCGGCGGCGTGTAGTCTTCGTCCATCGCCTGCGGATTGAAACGCACGAGCCCGTTGTCGGAACCTGCGAAGATATCGCCTGAAGGGAGCCTTATCAGGCTGCGCGACAATTTCCCGTCCAGCAGTCCCCTGCTCCCGTTGAATACCCGCACCGACAAATCCGAAGGATTGAATTGCACCAGGCCCTTGTCCGAGGACAGCCAAAGCGTACCGTCAGCATCCTCCACGGCATTGAAATAGTTGTCCGAGGGAAGATCCGGAACGCTCTTTTTATCAAACACGGTAAACTTGTTCCCGTCCAGACGTGCAAAACCTCCGTTGAAGCCGACAACCCAGAGATGTCCGCCGCTGTCCGTCAGCAGAGAGGAAATCTTATCTGTGGGGAGGCCGCTGCCGTCACCCTGCCGGAAACGCCGGACGACTTTTGCTTCCGCCGGATCCCACTCGAAAAGGCCTACGGCATAACTGGACACCCAGTACCGGCCGCCGGGCGCGTCAGCGAGGGACGTGACAAACACTCCGTCCAACTCAGGCACCTGCCTGAAACGGTCCTCTTCCCTCATATAGCGGTAAAGTCCGAGGGTATTGGCGAAGAACAACTCCCCGCCCTCCGACAGATAGGCCAGATAGACCCTCGGGTCCGTGGCTCCGCCCCGCGTCAGCGTCCCTTTGTTCTCCAGCCTTCCGGAAGAAGGGTCGTAACGGAAGAGCCCGTTGTACGTACCAATCCAGAGACGGCCATTGTCCCAGCAGGTGAAGGTCCGGGAAAAAGGCAGCCCTGGAAGGTCCACCCGTTCCAGTTGCCGGCTGCCGATGCTGTATCGCATCAGCGGCGCATTTTCGCCGGAAATCCAGAGGGCATCGCTTCCGTCCCAGGAGATACCGCTGATGATGGTCCCCTCCAGCGGCACACCCTGGCAGAGATACAACTTCTCGATAAGGTTCTGGGGTACTCCGGAAAAGTTGAGCCCGCCGTCCTTGGTCCCGACCCACAGGCCGGAATTGCGGTCCACGAAACAGGTAAAGACGTAACGGCCGGCAATGGAAAGCCGGTCGGCAGGATCCGACCTCAGGCAGAGCGCATCCCGCTCCCGGAGCAGGTCGAAACGCCACACCCCGTCCGTCGTGGCCATCCAGACAAAGCGCTCCTTCTCCAGAAAGGCATCCACGATGGAAATGCCTTCGGGGCGGGGGAAAAGTTCTTCTGCCCGGCGGGATGCGGGGTCGTAGCGGCTTACACCGTGCAGGTTGCTTACGACAATAAGGCTACTGTCCACGAAGAAAAGCTGCTCGATCTCGTCCCCATCGTAAAACGACGGGGAGCCTTCCGGACGCAGGGGCTCAACGCAGACAAAGGAGGTATCCGAATGGAAAAGTCCCTTGTGATAGCGCGAAAGCCAGAATCCGCCCTCCCCGTCTTCCACCATCCTGCGGAAAGAAATCGACAGGTTGTCCGGAGAATATTCCGGCTCCTTGTCCCGGTTTCCCTCCCAGTTGCGAAGAAGTCCGTCAGCGGGAGAATAGCGGAAAATCCCCTGATAATTGGCAAGGAACCAGACATTCCCTCCCTTGTCGAGGTAAATGGAGGTTACCTTGTTCCGGATGGTCGTTCCCTTGTCGCTGACGACATCGAAAGGCTCGAAGCGGTCTTCCTGCCAGAGATAGCGCGCACAGCCGGCATCCGTGCCGATCCAGAGATTTCCCTCCGTATCCTCGACGATGGTATGGATGAAATCCGAGGGCAGGCCGAGCGCATCTTTGCGCCAGGAATTGAAATGCAGGCCGTCGAAACGGTTCAGGCCGTCAAAGGTGCCGATCCAGATGTATCCGCGGCTGTCCTGCATGACCTTGCTCACACCATCGTAGGAAATGGCGCTGTTGGCCGTATTGAAGTGCGTAAAACGATAGGTCCCCTCCCCCGCGGCGGCGATGGAGGACAACAGGAAGACGATTATGGAAACGACACGCCTCATTTTGCATAGAAGCGCCATTCGGTGGAACTGTAATACGCTTCGCCGGGGCGGAGTACCGTCGAGGGGAAACGCGGCTGATTGGGGCTGTCGGCAAAATGTATCGTCTCCAGCAGCATGCCGGTATATTTTTCCACGGGGCCGTACTTGCCCTGGAGGGTACCGTTGAACCCGCGGGCGGTGTAGGTAAGGATGGCGGGCTCGGTGGTCCAGGTCTCGACGCCGCGTCCGCTGCGGCGGTCATAGAGGTCGGCCGCCTTGCGCATCGTACCGTCCCAGTCCCGGACACACCAGCAGGCGGACATGCCGTGCATGATTTCCAGATGCCGGGAGGGGTGGTCCAGCCGGTAGTCCACGCGATGCGGCTCACGGAAATCGAAGGGCGTTCCCTCGACGGCAAGGATCAGGTCCGGGCACATCTGCAGATTGTTCTGGATACAGGAATCCGCCTCTACGGTAAGCAGCTGTTCCATCACATAACTGCCGTGGCGGGCGCCGTGCATATTGAAAAACGAATGGTTGCTGAGGTTGATGACCGTAGGTTTGTCCGTCGTGGCGGCATACTCCACCTTGACGGTATTGTCTTCCGTCAGCCAATAGGTGACGGAGCAGTCACAGTTTCCCGGGAAACCGGATTCGCCGTCCGGGCTGAGACGGTGCATCTTCACACCCACGCGGCCGGGGGCGCTCACCGCTTCGCTTTCCCACAGGAAGCGGTCGAAGCCCTGCGAGGCGCCGTGACACTGCACGGGCACTCCGGCCAGTTTCTCATTGGCCTCCAATTCATATTTCACGCCGTCCAGCGTGAAGGAAGCATGGTTGATGCGGTTGCCGTAACGTCCGATGATACAGCCCATGAAACGCTCCGGCTTTGCCTTTACGAAAGTTTCAAAATCCCCGGGGCCGACGATGACGTCATCCATTACGCCGTCCCTGTCCGGCATAAAGATACTGACGATACGGGCGCCATAGTCCGAAACGGTCATGGACGCGCCGCCACTGTTCGTCAGGGTATAGAGTTTTGCCTGGCTGCCATCTTCCAGCGTGCCGAAGGTCTCGCTCGTAACGGAAAGTTGATGTGGATTGCAGGAACAGATTGCAGCGCAGAGCGCCGTCAGGGCCAAAATTCGACTTTTCATATCCGTTTTGTGTTACTAACACAAAAATAGCGCGGTCGGAAAGTCCGCGCTAAAAGAATTTTCCCAAAAAAGAAAAAAATATTGTCAATACGATTTTGCTATCGCGATAAAGTCCTCCGCCTTGAGCGCCGCTCCTCCGATGAGGCCGCCGTCGATATCTGCGCAGGCAAAGAGCTCCTTCGCGTTCGAGGGCTTGCAGCTTCCGCCGTAGAGGATGGTCATGTCGTCAGAGACCGCCGCACCGAATTTTTCGGCCATCGTCCTGCGGATGAACGCATGGATCTCCTGCGCCTGCTCCGCGCTGGCGGTCTTTCCGGTGCCGATGGCCCAGACGGGCTCGTAAGCAATCACAACGGACGCCATCTCTTCTGCGCTGAACTGGAACAGGACATTGCGGATCTGTCCGCCCACAACGTCAAAGTGCCGGCCTTCTTCACGCTCGTCCAAATTCTCTCCGACGCAGAGGATCACCTTCAGGCCGCGGGAAAGGGCGAGCCTGACCTTCTCCACCAGGCGGGCATCGGTCTCGCCGTAGTACTGGCGGCGCTCCGAGTGGCCGAGAATCGTATATTCGCAGCCGGCGGAAACGAGCATGTCCGCGGAAACCTCCCCGGTATAGGCGCCCTTCTCCTTGTCCGCACAGTTCTGGGCGGAGAGGCAGACGCGCGTCCCTTTCACGACTTCCGCCACCGGGCAGAGATGGGTGAAGGGGGTGGCAATCACCAGGCCTATTCCGGCGGGAACCTCCGCCGATGCCGCCACGACATCCCTGGCCAGTTGTACTCCTTCGGAAACGGTAGTATTCATTTTCCAGTTTCCGGCAACAATTTTCTTTCTCATACTTCTATACAGATTTGTAGGTTTATTCCGGCTTATAGGAATCCTTGAGCGAGGCCGTACGGTTAAAGACGGCCTTTTCCGGGGTACTGTCCTTATCCTTTATGTAATAGGCCGTCCGCTCAAACTGAACGGCGATCCCGGAGTTGTCCTCCAGCAGGGCCGGCTCGGCAAGGCCGCGCGCCACCACCAGGGACTCGGGGTTCAGATATTCCTTGTAGTCGTGACCTTCGGGAACCGAACCCATGTCGGCAAGGGTGAAGAGGCGGTCGTAATTGCGCAGTTCCAGTTCTCTGGCGTGGGCACAGGACACCCAGTGGATGGTACCCTTGACGCTGCGCCACTCCCCCGCTCCGGGTTTGGAGGAAGGGTCATAACTGCACCTGAGTTCAATGATATTGCCGTCCGCATCCTTGACGACTTCCTCACACTTGACAATATAGGTATATTTGAGGCGGACCTCCCCGCCGGGGCGCAGACGGAAGAACTTCTTGGGAGCGTCCTCCATAAAGTCGGCACGCTCTATCCACAGCTCTCCGGTAAACGGCACCCTGCGGGCAGCGCCCTCCGGCTCGGCAGGATTCAGGGGGCAGTCGAACCACTCCACCTGTCCCGCGGGCCAGTTGGTGATGGTGAGCTTGAGCGGATCCTGGACCACCATATAGCGGTTCGAGCGGGCATTGAGGTCCTGCCGGACGCACCACTCCAGCAACTGGATATCCATCATCTGGTCGCGCTTGCTCACGCCGATTCTGTCGCAGAACATCTTCAGCGCTTCCGCGGTATATCCCCTGCGCCGTACGCCGCAGAGCGTGGGCATGCGAGGGTCGTCCCAGCCGCTTACCAGTCCTTTCTGCACAAGTTCCAGGAGCTTGCGCTTGCTCATGAGGGTGTATGTAAGGTTCAGGCGGGCGAATTCGTACTGATGCGAGGGGAAGATATCCAGAGTCTTGATGAACCAGTCATAAAGCGGCCGGTGCACATCGAATTCGAGGGTACAGATCGAATGGGTGATATGCTCGATGGAATCGCACTGTCCGTGGGTATAGTCGTACATCGGGTAGATGCACCATTTGTCCCCCGTACGATGGTGGGACGCATGTTTGATGCGGTAAAGGATCGGGTCGCGGAAGAACATGTTGGGATGCGCCATGTCGATTTTGGCGCGCAGGACCTTCTCGCCGTCCGCATATTTACCGTCCCGCATTTCGCGGAAAAGCCTGAGGTTTTCCTCCACGCTGCGGTTTCGCCAGGGGCTTTCCGTCCCGGGAGTCTCCACCGTCCCGCGGCCTTTGGAAATCTCTTCCTGACTCTGGTCGTCCACATAGGCCAGAGAGCGCACGATGAGCTGCTCCGCCCATTCATAAAGCTGGTCGAAATAATCGGAAGCATAGAGTTCCTTGTCCCAATGGAATCCCAGCCACTTGATGTCTTCCTTGATGGAATCGACATATTCGGTATCTTCCTTGACGGGATTGGTGTCGTCGTAGCGGAGATTGGTCTTCCCGCCATATTTCATGGCAAGCCCGAAATTGATGCAGAGGCTCTTTGCGTGTCCCAGATGCAGATACCCGTTAGGCTCCGGCGGGAAACGCGTAAGAACCGACTTTACACGTCCGGACTTCAGGTCGTCCTCGATGATTTCTTCCAGAAAATTCAGCTTCCTTTCTTCTTCCATAGCAACGCTGTCCCCTGCAGGGATCTATTACAAATAGATTCAAGACTGCAAATTTAGCAAATCTTGAGAGATATTCAATTTTTGACCGCGACGATTTCGCCGCCCCGGGCGGTGTAGCCAAGCCTGCGGAGGGCGCCGCCGATGCGGGCGGTGTCAGTTTTGGCCGGATCGAAGGTAACCTTCACGGTCTTGCGCGCCACATCGAACTCGAGGTCCTTGATCCCTTTCTCGAAAGCCAGCTTGTCCTGGATTTTCTCAGTACATTTGACGCAGTGCATATTTGTAATAAAAACCACCTGCGAGAGCGCGGCAAGCACCGCAATGATCATCGTCCTTTTCATATTTTCCATAAAGTAAAGCGCACGCCGGCATACACCTTCGCCCCCATCAGCGGCCCCCAGATGCAGGAAGCGTCGAAGCGCCCGTCCCAGGGATCGGAAGCATGGATAATCGGATTGCGCTGCGTAAAATTCGTAAGGTTTTCCCCGCCGATGTAGAGGTCGAAGCCGCGGAAACGCTTTGTAACCTGCGCAAAGAGCAGCGGATAAACCGGGGTATAGCCGTTTTTGTAGCCGGCCTCCATAAACTCCCAGACCTTGCAGGGGCCGTTGACGGAAAGCGTCAAGTCGAAGATCCATTTCCGCATCGCCGTAGCATACTGAAGGTTGATCACCCCCTTCCAAAGGCTGGTCATGGGTTTGATGTCACTTTCCCGGCCGATGCGCGTCTGACGGGCATCCGTATAGCGGAAGGTCGCGGCGAGAGTAAACCCGCGCAGCGGCTCGGAACTCAGGTCCACCTGAAAATTATGCGCATAGGAATACGCCTTCTGTCCCGTCGCGGCAACGGAGCTCAGGGAATAGAAGCGGTAATCCCGTTCCGAGTTATCCCAAATCCCCTGCTCCGTAAAACGGGTATGGAAATAATCGAAACTCAGGACGGTCTTTCCGCTTTTATCGAAAGGAAGATACCAGCTCAGGCTCCCGCCAAAGGTCCAGGCGTCTTCGAGAAGATGCATCCCTATCGCTTCGGCGTCATGGAATTTGGACGTGGAAAGCACCCCGATATTGTCCGCCAGGGGGAAGGCATGCCGGAGTCCGCGTCCGCCGTTGGCCCGCAGCACAAGCTGCTCCCAGGGTTCCCAGCGGAGGGTGAGCCGCGGGGTGACTTTCACTCCGTCGCAATAGTACCAGTCAGCGCGCAAAGCCGCTATCATGGTGAACCGATGCGAAGGGGTGAAGGTATATTCCCCGAATAACCCTGCATTGCTGAGTATCGCATCTTTCCTTGCGCCATTGAAAAATTGGGAAAATGCATCGAAGGTCTCGCTCAGGCCCAGGGTATAATGGTGAACATCTGAAACATAGTGCTGAAACAGCAGATTGACGAAGGCGGAATGCTGGCCGGCGTGCCAGAAGGCCGCGCCGAAGCGTCCCCTCAGCTCATGATAAGTATAGTCGGCCACAACGGCAAAATTCCGGGAAAGGTCTGCGCTGAGCGGGACGCCCATCTTGGCATATCCGCCCAGCGAGAGATTCTCGACGGAACTTTTCCAGCGCGACTCCCCCATCGACGGCATCTGCCCGCCACGGCTGCGGTCATATACGGCATTCGCCCCGAAATGCCAGAGCACGCCCGAGGGAGACTCGTAACGCCAGCGGTTGCCCGCAGCCGCCACCAGGCCGCGCGGATCGTCCAGGAACCCGTCACCGTTATGGTCGAAATCCACGAAATTACCGCTGATGTGCCCCATCATCACCGTCCCGAGCCGGGAGTTCCGGCCCGGTTGCAACGAACTGACCACATTGAGATCGGCACGGGTATCGCTCATCACGGAAGCCTGCAGGAAAAGGGGCTTCTCATCCATGGGTTTCCGGTATTCCAGATTGATCTGCCCGGTGATGGCCTCGTTGTCGTCAAGGACGGAACTTACGCCCTTGGAGGTCTTGATGCTTTCGAGCCATTGCGACGGGATATGGTTCAGGCCGAAGATACCGCCGATTCCGCGCATCGTAGGGCGCGTTTCGTCCAGCATCTGCGTATAGATGCCGCTCTGCCCGAGAAGGCGTATCTGCCGTGCGCCGGTTACGGCATCGGTGTACCCCACGCTCACGCTTGCGGAATTCTCGAAACTGTCGGCAAGATTGCAGCAGGCCATTTTGTAGAGCCCGGACGAAGTGATGACCTCGACCGACCCCACGCTGCCCCTCGAGCGGAAATTTCCGGGGGCCGAAGCCTGCACCACCGATGCGGCGAGACTGTCCCGCTTCTCCCCGTACATGCCCACGGTATCCGGCGGTGCCTGCGCGGCAGCGGAAACCCCTGCCGCAAGGAAGACCGATATGAAAAGCAAGCCGCGCATGATGTGTGCAAAATTAATAAAATTTGACTTATTTTTGTGTCATATCTCCAATATCAGTCATGCACGAAGAGAAGAGCATACCTACCATTTTCGATATCGCGAGAGAAGCCGGCGTATCCCGCGGAACCGTGGACCGGGTCATACACAATCGCGGCCGGTTCTCGGAAGACACCGCATCCAAGGTGCATTCGGCCATCAAAAAACTAGGATATTCGGTCAATCCGAATGCGGCGGTCCTGGCATCACGCAAAAAATACAGTATCGCGTGCCTGATTCCCGATTTCAAAAAGGGGGAATACTGGGAACTGATCCAACAGGGACTGCGGGCCGGGGCTGCCGGCGCGCGCCAGTACAATGTGGACGTAAAAATTTTCCCGTACGATCAGACGGATATCGAATCGTTCCGCAGATGCTGTGCCTCCATACTCTCCGAAAAACCCTCCGGGATACTTATGAATGCCGTCTTCAGGGACGAGGTTACAAAATTTTCAAAGGTCCTTGACGGCGCCCGGATACCCTACGCATTTATCGACAACAAGGTGGACGGCCTGGGGAATTTCCTCTACATCGGGATAGACCCTTACAAAAGCGGACAACTCGGAGCTTTTCTGCTGACCGCCCGCAAAGCGGTGGAGAGCATACTCCTGATAAGGATTATCCGCGACAAGGGTAATCAGGGAGACCCGAATGAAACCCGCCGCCGCGGTTTTCTCGATTATTTTGCGAAAGAACTGCCCGCTTGTACCATCCATACGGTATTTATCAATCCGAATGACACGGGAAGCATCACTGCGGAACTCGAATCCTTTTTCCGGGAACATCCCCATGTACGGCATATTGCGACGACCAATTCCCGAATCCATCTTATCGCCCCCTATCTGGAACAGCATCCGGATCCGGAGCGCATCGTGGTCGGGTTCGACGATACCGAGAAGAATCTTGCCGCGCTGAAAGCGGGCCAGGTCGAGTACCTTGTAACGCACCGCATCCACGAACAGGCCCGGCTCTCCATAGAAATGTTCGCCGATTTCCTGATACGCAAGATAGAACCGGCCCGGCGCAACCACTACGTCCATCTGGATATCCTTCACCGGATGAACCTTGACGATTACTCCTGAAAGGCCTGTGCCGGCTTTGCACTTTTTTAAAAAAAATCATATCTTTGCACCATTGCGTGCACGTGCACCCACCTTGAGAAACCTTATATCTTACGTTATATGAAAAGAATTACCATCCTCGGAGCCGGAATGATGGGCTCTGCCCTTGCATTTCCCGCTGCAGAAAACGGAAATGACGTCCACATCGTGGGAACCTGCCTTGACGACGAAATCATCGACGGTTATATCAAGACCGGAAAGCATGAAAAATTCTGCCGTCCGTTTCCCGAGAACGTAAAATTCCACTACTTCAAGGATTGGGAGAAGGTTACGGCAGGCTCGGATTTCGTCATCGGGGGCGTTTCCTCGTTCGGCGTCGACTGGTTCCTTGAAGAAATCCTTACCAAACTGGACCCCGCAATTCCGGTACTTTCCGTTACGAAGGGACTCCGTGCGACAGAAGACGGGACGCTCCTCTCCTATCCCGGCTACTGGGAAAGCGAACTCGCAAAAAGAGGCATCCACCGCAGCATCTGCGCCATCGGAGGTCCCTGCACCTCGTATGAACTTGTGTTCATGGACCCCTCCGAAGTGGGATTCTGCGGCAAGGACAACGCCGCGCTTCTGATGATGAAAGAGGCCATGCAGCGCCCCTACTACCATATTTCGCTGACCAATGACGTGATCGGGCTCGAAAGTGCCGTAGCGCTCAAGAACGCCTATGCCATGGCCGTAACGCTCGCCGTAGGGCTGAACACCCGGTGGCACGGAGAAAACGAGCCCCAGCACTATAATTCACAGGCGGGGACGTTCACGCAGGCCGTCCGCGAGACACACGCCCTCATGCAGATGCAGGGCGGCACATTCGAGAGCGAGTGCATCGGGCTCGGAGACCTCTATGTAACCATTTTCAGCGGACGCACCCGCAAGTGCGGCGTCCTCATGGGGCGCAGACTCGATTATGACGAGGTAACGGAGGCACTTGCCGGTATCACCCTGGAAAGCCTCGTCATTACCCGTGTAATGGGACAGGCCATACGCCGCAAGGCGGAACTCGGAATGGTGAACCTTGAAGATTTCCCGCTCCTGATGCATATCGTGGAAATCCTTGACAAAGGCAAAGCCGACGCCGACCTGCCCTGGGAGGCCTTCACATTCAACCATCTGGGCAAATAATGAAGGCGCGTTCTTTCAAATACTGGCAGTGGAGGGTCATCATCTCGTCGATGATAGGCTATTCCATGTTCTACTTCGTACGAAAGAACTTCTCCTTCGCGATGCCCGTCCTCAGCGCCGAATACGGCATCACCAATACCGACTTCGGCATCATATTGAGCCTCGTGGGCGTCATCTACGGCGTATCCAAGTTTCTGAACGGGTTCATCGCCGACAGGTTCAACGCCAGGTGGCACCTTGTCATAGGCCTGTCCGTCTGCGTATTTCTCAATTTCCTTTTCGGCTGGAGCGACCGGATCTCCACCCTGATCACCGGACAGACCGGAGGACCCGATTTCGTGGGCACGATGGTACTGGTCATGGGAATCCTGCTGGTCCTCAACAACATCTTCCAGGGCTGCGGATTTCCGCCCTGCAACCGCCTGCTGAACCACTGGGTACCGCCCGCGGAACTGGCTACCAAAACGGCCGTCTGGAACACATCACACTCCATCGGCGCAGGCATACTTGCCGTACTGTGCGGATATATCGTAAGTGCGACGGGAGACTGGAGACTGTGTTTCTGGATTCCGGGGATGATTGCGGCTACAGGCATATTTTTCATTATCGTCACGCTCAGGGACACCCCGAAGTCCGTAGGGCTTCCTGAACTGCCGGACACCCGCACGGAAATCGACGACAACGACTCCCCCGAGGCCTACCGGGCATTTGTCAGGAAGAAAGTATTTCTCAACCCCGTGATATGGGTCCTCGCGGTTACCGACCTGTTCGTCTATGTGGTGCGGTTCGCCATCCTGGACTGGGGACCTACCTTCCTGGGAAAGATGGCTGTCCCCCTCTCTCCGCAGCTTGCGGGATGGACCATCGGCATATTTGAAATAGCGGGATGCGCAGGAATGCTGTGCGCAGGCTGGATTTCGGACCGTTTCTTCGGGGGCAAGGCCCATAGGGTATGCGCCCTGGAAATGGGGCTTGTAGCCATCTGCCTCATTATTCTTCAGCTGCTTCCCCGGACGGCATCCCCGATTCTGGTACTCGCGATATTGGCTCTGGCCGGATTCTTCCTCTACGGGCCCCAGGCCCTGCTCGGCGTCACGGCATCCAAACATGCCACGAAAAAGGCCGCATCATCCGCTGTGGGTCTGATCGGCCTCATGAGTTATGTTTCGGTAATTATCACTGGCGCGGGGCTGGGATGGTTCTCGGACCGTTTCGGCTGGGACTACCTGTTCATCATCATGGCAGGATTCGCCATAGCGGGAGGACTACTCGTGGCCTTCCTGTGGAACATCAAGAACGACGGCTATATCCATACCTGATGGCGGCAATCACCGGAACGGCAGAAGCGAGGTAAACGGCGGACATCAACTGCATCCCGCCGGAGAGTCCGAGCGCGGGTTTCAGGACGCCGAGCAGATACGGTGAAACCGATGCGATAATCAGCGAGAACATCAGGATAAATGACGTTGCCATAGCCCGGAAACGCACATCGATGACATCGTAGAGCGCGGCAAAGAGGTTAGAATCATAAAACCCCTTGAAAAAGCCGTAACCCGTCATTGCAAGGCAGGTAGGCATCCAGAGCAGGAAAGCCTGACCGGAAAACTGGAATCCGGCACAGGCAAGGGCGAGAAGGAGGGCGGCCGGATCCGCAGAATCAGGATCAGCGCGAGTACGATGCCGCTGATTCCGAACACATAAAAAGCATGCCGCCAGCCCCACAGGCCGGCAATCGAAGTGGCGATTACTCCACTGACGATAAAACCCGTATAAAGTGCCGCCTGATGGATGGAAAGCGCCGTCGCCCTGGAGGATTCGGGATGGGTTTCACTGATCAGTTTGTTGGCTGAGGGGGTATAAAAGGCCTCACCTCCTCCGGTTGCCACGCTCCTGAAAAGAATCAGCGCGGGAAGGCCGGAAGCAAAACCCGTCAACATCGTTGCGGTGCTCCACAAGAGCAATGCGCCCGCCAGAATCCATTTTTTGCTCAACCTGTCCCCACAAGACCCATTTGGGAGGAACTCAGACCGAGGTCGCTCTGGATGTCCAGCAGCAGGACATTGAATATCTGGCGGTCCGCCTGGTTGAAAAAGAAGGCGATGAACAGCCAGAATACCAGTTCCCACTTATAAGGGAGCAGCTTTTTCATGGATCAGAAATATACGGGCTGGCCGGTACGGACGCTTTCATAACAGGCATTGACCGCCTCGATGGTCCTCTTGTGCCAGCCAAGATTGATCTTGGGGGTATGGTGGTTGCGGATGCAGTCCACGAACTCGTCAATCAGCCCGATCCACTCGTCAAAGTACGTGTACTGAACCGTATAACGGTCGTTGGGCGCACCGTTGTGGTACACGTTGGGGCCGAAGGAATCCACCAGCATGACCCCCTTCTCGCCGCTGATATTGAAGTTGACCTCCATGTGTTTGGGGAAAATTTCCCAGCCCGGCGCCGGCACCTTGAGGCGTTCTTCCAGACGGGACCAGGATCGTCTTATAAAAAAATCAATTTGAAAAGTGGAAAATGGATTTTAACTTTGCGCCATGGTGAAATCGATGACTGGTTATGGCCGTGCGGCGGCGGAACTTGAGAGCGGCAAGCTGATTCTGGAGATAAAGACGCTCAACTCCAAGGGTTGTGACATCAATATCAAGACCTCCCTGATTCCGAAGGAAAAAGAACTTTCCGTACGGCAGACGCTTACCCAAAGGCTCCAGCGGGGCACCATCGACTTGCTGGCCACCTTTGAGGCCGCTCCGGGCTCCTCCGCAAGGAAACTGGACAATGCGCTTGCCGGCGAGTATTTCCGGCAGTTCCGCGCACTGGGAGAAGAACTCGGGGTGGACAACTGCGGGCGCCTCTGTCTGGAAGCGGCCCTCCGCCAGAACGACGTTTTCGACGGGGGACGCAAAGACCTGATCGGCGATGGCGAATGGGGAAAAGTGGAAGAGGCGCTGGAAAGATGCATCGATGCCGTCGAGGAATTCCGCATACGGGAAGGCGAAAGCCTGTCCAAGGACGTCAGTTCCCGCGTACGGACGATACTGGAACTTGAAAACGAAGTCGAAGGCTACGAGCCCGAGAGAATCGAAACCGTGCGCGCCCGCCTGAAGAAAAATGCCGAAGAACTACAGGTGAAACTGGAGGCGGAACGCTTCGAGCAGGAAATGGTCTTCTATCTGGAGAAACTGGATATCAATGAGGAAAAAGTGCGCCTGCGCCAGCACTGCGCGTATTTTATGGACACCCTTGAAAACGATCCCTGCCCCGGCAGGAAACTCGGGTTCATCATCCAGGAAATGGGGCGCGAAATCAACACGACCGGAAGCAAGGCAAACCACGCATCCATCCAGAAATGCGTAGTCCGCATGAAAGACGAGCTCGAGAAAATCCGCGAGCAGTCGATGAATATCTTATAAAGCACCGCCGCCGCGCGCCTGGCTTCTCTCCGTTTTAACCTAAATTATTCATAGAAAAGGTAAAGGGTTCCCTGTAACCATTTGGTAATCAGAGAAATAAGTGTTATATTTGTAAAGCAAAAACAAAAAATGTAACACACCCCTTTACCATGAGCAAAGTTATCGCATCCGCCGCAGAA
>JAFSVL010000015.1 GCA_017445015.1 Bacteroidales bacterium
CCCGTCACGACCAGCCGGCCCGAGGAAAGATAGGGTCCGAACTCCCGCTCGGCCAGTTCATAGGCCCAGTTGCAGAACGCGCCCTCCGTGTATTTCATGATATTGCCGTTGTGGACCAGGGTCACGCTGCGGCGATGATGGGCCAGCGCATACTGGATCGCCTGACGGACCAGGCGCTCCGTGCCCTCCTTCGAGACGGGCTTCACGCCGAACGCCGCCGTTTCCGGGAAGCGGACCTTGGTCTCCTGGAGTTCCTCGGTGAGGAATTTGCTGAACTTTGCGGCGTTATCGGAGCCGAAGGGCCATTCGATGCCGGCATAGACGTCCTCCGTGTTCTCGCGGAACACGGTGATGTCGATCCGCTCGGGATACTTCACCGGGGAATAGACGCCGTAGAAATAGCGGAAGGGGCGCACGCAGGCATAGAGGTCCAGCGCCTGGCGCAAGGCTACGTTCAAAGACCGGACACCCCGTCCCGCCGGCGTATTGAGCGGTCCTTTCAGGCCGACCCGGTACTCCTTGAAGGCCGCCACCGTTTCGTCCGGCAGATAGGATCCGCGTTTCTTGAACGCTTCCTGGCCGGCTTCCACCTCCAACCACTCGATCGAGCGGTTTCCTTTGAATGCCTGCTTGACGGCCGCATCCACGACCGCGCGGCAGACCGGAGAGATTTCCTTTCCGATTCCATCGCCCGTGATGAACGGAATGGTGACAGCATCAGGGACCCTCAGGCCCGTGGGGGTTTTCGTAATCTTGGACATAGCAACTACTAACTAAAAATTGGACTTAGGCAAAAATACTAAAAATTTTAAATTACCAAATTTTGATAATTTTCGCCCTTCCAGGCCATTCGGCTTAGTATTTTCGGTCAGAATGCCAAGATTCGCTACTTATCTGACGGCGAAAACCGCCTTCCGGAAGCATACTCTAATTAAACGGCCGATTCAGCAAAAATGCAAATTATTCATTCGGCTGCATCTTTATTCTATTATGCCGCCTTTTTCTCGCCGAAAACGGCCCAGCGGACGAACGGAATCCGGCGGAGGATTTCGTACAGCAGCGGGGACAGCGTGAAGACGGCCACGGCCAGGATCGCATACATCGACCACGGCGGCAGCTGGGTGTAGGTCTTCATCATATAGCCCAGGCTGGCGATGACCAGATAATGGACGATGTAGATGCCATAGCTGCTCCTCGTCATATAGGCCGAGAACGGACTGGTGCAGTCGTACTTTGCCTGGAACCAGGCCATCATCGCAAGGCACATCAGCCAGCCGTAGATGCAGTTCAGCGGGCTTCCCAGATACTGCGGCGACGTATTGTCCTGGCCGAAGGTGGTGCCGATGAGGATGCCGCCGGCGACGACCGCGCAGGCCATCAGGGGAATCCAGGCCTTGCCCAGCTTTTCCTGCACCTCGTCATGGGAGAAAACGAAATAACCCAACAGGAAAGGAATGAGGTAGAAAACAGGCTTGTACAGGTTCAGGAGGCCGTCCAGCGTGGCCGGGCGGGGGTTCTTGACGAGCGTCTGCTCGCCGAGCCAGAACAGGACCCCGAGCAGGATAATCCAGAGGATGTTCGCTTTCCCGCACCAGGTCCAGAGCTTGTCCTTGCGGTCCAGAGCCCGCACCGCGAGAAGCACGAGGCACAGCAGCCAGAGCACCTGGACGAACCAGAGCGGGCCGGTGCCGGAGAACGCCATGATGAAATACTTGACCACGCCGGGGACCCCCTCGAACACGCCTTCCCTTTCCGCTACGACCGTATTGAAATAC
>JAFSVL010000016.1 GCA_017445015.1 Bacteroidales bacterium
AGGTTATGGCATATCTTGACTCTTATCAGATGGCCAGAACCTCAATCAATGGCAATTGGCAGCCCGCCACCATGCTTTCATATATAAAGGACATCACCGACAAACTGGGCGTATAGGGTAGCAAAACGGGCATTCTTTATTAAACTGTATGCGGACGAGGAGTTAGAAAATTCTTCTCGGTCATCGTCTACTAAATCCCCTCTACCTCGTTTTCTTTCTTGGATACGGTATAAACTCTCTCCGGGGAGAAATCCGGTGAAATGCTTTCAGCTTACACGTGAAGTCTTCACACCCCCAGCGTCTCGTTTTGCGTCCACGTTATATGTTTATGAGGACGATTTGTTCAAAGTTGAAAGGGAAGATACGCTGGGAATCAACGCAAAGGTGCAGAGATTGACGGAAATGGCAGATTCCTCCGGTATCCGACTTTTTTTCCTGGTAGCGGCAGACAAGTACGACTGCTATTATCCTTGGGTTAAAAATCCCAAGATTGTCCCCCAATATTGTGGCATCCTTCCACGTGACAATGTCCTATTAACTTTGGATGCCCTCCAAAATACCGCAAAGCTTGGCGTAAAAGACATCTATAAAAAGTGACTCTCATTGGTCTTCATTGGGTGCCGATATTGTCGCTGAAACACTCTATAGACAATATTTCTCAGACAAGTCTCCACTGTAGGAGAATTAGGCTATCGTGTATATTCCTGCAGGATGCAACCAGCGATTTTCTGCCAGGAGTAGTCCAGGGCGCTGGACTGGGCCCGGGTGGAGAAGGCCGACCAGAGGCCGGGGTCGGAAAGAAGATTGAATAGAGACGAACAGAATGAGTCGATGTCTCCGTATTCGCTGAGAAACCCGTCCCTCCGGTGGTCGACGACATAGGGAATCCCACCGACCTTTGTAGCAACGACGGGAAGCCCCGCCGCCATCGCCTCGACAAGCGCAATGCCCTGGGACTCCTCCTTGCTGTGCAGCGCAAAGACGCAGGATTGCTCAAATAGTCCGCAGAGCGCTTCCTGCGACAAATCCGTGTGCAGGGAAATCCTATCCTTCCGGGGCGATTCCTTCAGGTAAGCCAATACGGCCGCGTAATAATCCGGCTCCGCAACAATCCCGGCAATATCCAGATGCGCATCCGGCATACGCTCACACAACTTCTCAAAAGCCTGAATCAGCAGCAAATGCCCTTTGCGCCGCGAAAATGCACCCACGGATAGAATGTTCTTATTCCATTCAGGCCTGGGCAAATCGAAGTAAACAGGGTCAATTCCCTGGGGAATAACGGCCATTTCCGGCAGGGAAGAAATTTTCCGCTTCTTGAAATAGCCCTCGATTTCCTCCCTGACATACTCCGTATCCACAATAACCCGTTCCGCTTCCCCCAGCAGGCCGAAATCCGTCTTGCTCTGCCGCCAATACTGGTAAAGATGTTTCAGGGAAGGGGAGTGCTTCAGCAATTTCCACTTCTCGATATGCGCCAGTCCGTGTACGGTCAAGAAGGGAGAAATTCCTCTCTTATGTAAGGCTTGAAAGATGGATTAACTGAGAAGTCCTGTCCCGTGGATATGATAATAATCGGCCTTGGAGGCGAGGATATCCTCAACGATTTCCTGACATCGGGCGGCGGCGTCTTCATTGTGTCTGCCTGAATTGCGGTACCGGTGAATGGTCATACCCCGTTCCGCTTGTATGTCATCCTTTCCGTTAATGCGGGGGAAGTCGAATACCTCGACGCGGCAGGATTTCCCCAATGCGACGCTCAGTCCATAGACGGACGACTCTATCCCGCCTTGAATGCATTCAGCATGAAGCGGGAACGGACCGATTTGTGCGATAATCATCTATAAAGAGTGTTCCAGCCGAAGGGGTGAGAACTCAAAGGTAGTCTGGCCAGCGGATGGTAATCGCCCACCAGGCCGACAGGGGTGGCGTTGCGGATCTGGCTGACAATCTCTATGCAGGGACGGGCCTCGGAGATGCGGAAACCTTCTCCCGCGAGGATTTTCCGGTAACTTTCCGTATGAAGTTCCGTAAATCCCTGGCTGAATTCGAACTCCTCCCCGTCGATGTTCAACGTGCGATAAGTGCGTTTCTCGCCCTGAACGGCGTTCTGCGGCAGGCAGTCGGCGTTGATGCTGAGGAAATAGCGCACGCGCGCCGTCTTGAATTCCAGATAGCCAGCTACGCGGTCAAAACTCGCGACATGGACGATATTCTTTTGCACAGGTCCGAAAACCCACTGAAGCATATCGTAGAAATGTACGCCGATATTGGTGGCTACGCCGCCGCTCTTGTGGGCGTCACCCTTCCAGGAAGTATAATACCATTTCCCCCTCGCGGTGATATAGGTCAGTTCCACATCGTGGATTTTGCCAGGGTCTTCATCCACTTTCTTTTTGAGCGCAACGATGCTTTCATGCAGGCGGAGCTGGAGGATATTATAGGCCTTGTGTCCGGTCTCCTCTTCCACCTTCTCCAAAGCATCGATATTGTAGGGGTTCAGTACTACCGGTTTTTCGCAAATCACGTCGCAGCCCAGACGGAGACAATAGCGGATAAAGGCGTCGTGCGTATAGTTGGGCGTGCAGATGCTGACCCAATGGATAGGGTGGTCCGTTTCACGCTGTTTGGAACAGTATCGGTCAAAAAGTTCGTGTTCGGTAAAGAAGGAACAGTCCGGGAACGAGGCGTCCAACCGGCCTACGCTGTCAAATTTATCGTAAGCCGCCAGCAGGGTGTTTCCCGTATCGGCAATTGCTTTGATATGCCGGGGCGCGATGTATCCGGCTGCGCCGATAAGTGCAAAATTTGCCATTCTTATTCTGTATTTTCATTGGAGTCGGAGGCATAGCCGTTACCGTAGCCGTAACCGTCGCCATAACCATAACCATATCCATAACCATATCCATATCCGCCATAACCATATCCGTAGCCATAGCCATAGTGGGAGCGACGGAAGTAAGGGACGTCGTTGAGTATGATAGCTATGCCGGGGAATTGGCCGTTCTGGTACATCTTGCTCACTTCCGGAAGCATCCGTTTGTCAAACAGACCGGAACGGATGATGATGAGCGTCGTATCCGCTACGCGCTTGATGATGTTGGCATCCGCTACGACACCTGCCGGGACGCAGTCCAGGAAGATGTAATCATAATGGGCGCGCAACTCCTCTATCATGGAGTCAAAGCGATCTCCGGTAAGAAGTTCGGCGGGGTTGGGCGGAATCGGGCCGGAAAACAGGCAGTCCACTCCCGGCGCCAGGGTGCCGTGCTGGATGAGGGCCTCCAAATCATTGATATTGCCGGAAAGATAATCGGATACGCCGGAAATTCCCTTGAGTGAGGCATTCTTGGCTATAGAGCCTTTCCGGAGGTCCAGATCCACAAGGATGGTGCGTTTGCCCGCAATGGAGAAACTCGTGGTAAGATTGGTGGAAACGAAGGTCTTTCCGGAACCTTCCACCAGGGACGTGACCAGGAATACCGTGGGCCTGTGATCGCTGCGCCGCAAGTATTCCACATTGGAGCGCAGGATGCGGAACGCCTCGGAAATCTGGTCTCGTTTCTTGTCCAGTACGACAATGCTGCGCTCGTCCTTGCGGACCTTGGAGGGAACTTCGCCGGCAAAGGGGACATCGCAGCCTTTTTCTATATCCCGGCGGAAGCGGACCTTGGTGTCGAGGGCCATCTTGAGGAAGAAATAGACCACCGGGACCAGCAGTCCGAGAATCAGACCGATGATGATGATGCGGCCTTCATTAGGCGCGATGGGGTTTCTGTTGGGAACCGCTTCATCCACGATTTTGGCATCGCCTTCGATGGACGGCTGGCTGATGAGCAACTCTTCGCGCCGGGTGAGCAGGCTCAGGTAGAGATTCTCCTTGATTTTCTGCAGCCGTTCGATATTTTCCACGTATATCTGCTGCTGCGGGACTTCCCGAATCTTGTTGTCCGTATGCGTCCCTATATTGCGCACGCCGCCGATGCGCTCGTTGATGGCACCGATATACGCATCCAGCAGTTTGTCGAGGTTGGCTTTCAGCGTCTCCTGCTCCGTCATCATATCTTGGACCACGGGGTTCTGCATGGAGCCGGTTTTCTGGTATTTATCCAATTTGAGGACCAACTCGTTGAATTTCCCTATCGTCTCGGTGATGTTCTGGTTGTCCAGGTCGATGCTCAGGGGCAGCAGATGATTTTCCGTATTGGTAGCCACCAGTCCCTGCATATAGCGGGAAAGTGCAAGTTGCTTTTCCAATTTTTCCAGTTCTTCGGAATTGGCGATGCTGGCGCTGATGTAGTTCTGCCCGATGTCGCTGATATCGACAATCTTGTTTTCCCGCTTGAAATTGGCAAGTTCGTTTTCCCGCAGGCTGAGATCTTTGTCCAGTGCGGTGAGCCGGCTGTTGATGTAATCGTAGGTGCTGTAGATGATGCGGCTCTTATCGCTGACGGCATCATCATTATACACCCTGATCAGTTCATTGATGCTGTCCGCGGCACGGGAGGGATTGACATCCGTACAACTGATATTGAGAATGGAGGTGCGCTCGTCTTCCCGAGTCAGACTGATATTGGCGGCCAGCCGGGAGGCTGCGGCGCGGACGCTGTTGTGAAAAACCTGGATAGGTATGTCCTGATAGTCCGCCGTAAGGAACCATGTGGGCGTCACGACCACCCTTCCGCAAGGACAGGCCACCGTATCCCGGTACACTACCCGCATCGGTTCATAACCACTCACGGTAATCAGGCAGTGGAGGCTGTCTGTCGGGATTACGCTCAGCGCGCCCGTCTGGGAATCGTTCAGGTCCAGGAACAGGACGGAGACGGGCGTCTCGTCATACAGGTCCTTGGCGCGCTTGACCACGCGGGATTTGGCGGTATAGGTAACGTTGGAACCGAGCCTGCGGACAACCTCCTCCATCGTGGTCTTGGAGGTCATGATGGCCATCTCGTTGCTGAGGTTCGTGTAATAGAACTGGCGGTTGGTGGTGAGGCCGCTGATGACCGCTGAGGTGCGCAGGGCCCCGTTTCCGTCCCCGTTGGGGGATTTGAGGATAATGCTTGCGGAACTGATATAGATCTTGTCCAGTTTCCTGACATAGAAGGTGGCGGCGATGGCCCCGATGACTCCGAAAAGCAAGAGCCAGTGGATGTTCCTCAGGATAGTGAAGAAGAGGTCCTTGAAGTTGAAGTTCGCGCTGCTGTTCTCTTCGGTGAAGGACAGGTCGCTGCTGGTTTTGTACTCTTCCATGGCGCATTATTTGTTGGTGCGTGCCAGATTGACAATCATCAGCACGAATGCGGATACCGAGGAAATCGTCCCGAGGAAGGCCACCCAGGAAGCCCAATAGGTAAATTCATCCCGGAAGTACTTGGAACGGATGGATTCGGTGATGATGAAATCGTTCTGCTGGAGCATGAAATACGGGTCGTTGAATACGGATGAGGAGCGCGGATCAAGGTAGCGCAACGTCATTTTCCCGTTTACCTCCCGCATGACCGCAATGCGGTCGCGCTTGGTGAAGTTGCTGAGGTCTCCCGCCATGGCCAGCGCCTCCAGGAAGGTGCACCGTTCGTTGGTCACATTCAAAACTTTTCCGCCGTCTCCTCCGAGGAAGAAAATCTTGAAGTTGTAAAAACGGACCTTGACGAAGGGGTCCTGGATATAGCCCCCGTCTATGAGCATTTGGGTAATCTTTTCCTGCAGTTGCAGGCGCGTGAGCCCCGCGGCCTTGATTTCTCCCAGGACAGGGAACTGGATATTGCCGTTGACGTCCACCAGGTAGCCGTAAGTGTTTTGAGAGCCATAGCCGCTGCTATACCCCCCCCCGTAAGTTGACTGGGGGTTAAAGGGTTTGGCCAGTTCCTCGTCATAGCAGGAGACCAGAATGCTGAGGTCGTCATAGGGCGCGATGCGCGCCTCGAATTTGTGTTCCAGCTCAATCTGGCTGTTCTGGGTCATATCCTGCAGGTACAATACCTGCTTCGGGGTCATGCATGCGACGCAACAAAAGGCCGCCACACATAAACTGAAATAGTTCCGCATAATCATAAATACCCCGCAAAATTATATAAAAAACCAACGTTTTACAAGATTTTTGGCCCATTGGGCAATTGCTTCTTCCATCCAGCGCAGCCCGAAGGGTTCCCAGCGCTGCGGGTGCGTGGTAATCATCAGTTTTTTCGGGAGCGTCCCGTCCTCGGCGGCACGGATGATTTGCCCCGTACTGTGATAGACAAGTCCTTGTGCCACCCATATCTCCTGCCAATGGGGAATCTTGTCCCGCACGCTGGACTTCCAGCCGTCCCAGCGGCGTCCGGTATCCGTCAGGTAAAATGTCGTGGAAAAATCCGTGTCCAGATAGGGTTCCGTCTCAATGCCTAAAGCCTTGTAGTCATAGTGCTTCCAAAGGTCTCGGCTGTCCCAGGGGGAACGGGGAGAGCCGTGCATACAGATGCTCCGCACCGGCGCAAGCTTCCGCAGGGCAGAGAGGTTCTTTTGGAAGTCCGCCCAAGCTGCTTCTAAATCTCCGTGGCAGGTGGTCAGGCATTCATAGTGGTAGCCAACCTCGTGGCCCAGCGCCGCAATTTCCTGGATGACTTTCTCATCCCAACTGCAGGGGACGGCGCGGAAATAATACACCGCCTTCCATCCTTCTTCCGCTTCCATCCGGGCTATGCGCAGGGAATTCCCGGGGCGCTTGTCTACATCGTGGCGCAGGATGACCGTCCTCCCTTTGAGGGCGCGGAGCAGGGTCCGGTATCGCTTTAGTGTGAAATCCATCGCTTGTTGTCAATAAAATCCAGCAGGAAGCCCGTCACATCTATCTTGTCCGCCATCATCGCGGCGTGCCGGGCGGCATAGTTCGTGTTGCCGGACAGGATTTCCTGCCCTTTGGCAATGGCTTTCTCCTGGTCTTCCGGGCTCTCGCTGAAATTGTAGCACATCCCGTATTTTTGTTCCTGTTCCGTAGTGTAGTAGCGCCCGGTATTGTCCAGATAGACACCGGGAACACCCAGGCAGACGCCCTCAGAGACCATCGTCGCGCTCTCGCCAAACACCATAGAAGCAAAGGCCAGCACGTGGTGGATGCGCTCCGGGGTGGTGGGGAGCCGGTAGGGTTCCAGGTCTTCCGGCAGGGCTTTTTCCGAGGAGATGAACACCCGGGCATACCGGCTGAACGCCTGCACCGCACGGCGTTTGTTTTCCAGGCTCATCCCCTTGTGCCCGGCATCGTGCGTGGCGTTCCAGGATACAAAGCGCAACAGGATATAGCGTTCGCCATCCTGCAAGCCCAGTTCCCGGAAAATGCTCTGGTCTGGCGTGAAACGCAGGGGATGCAGATAGGCCAGTTCGTGATAGCCGGCATAGTGGATTTCCCGCCGGGAAATGACGGGATGGGGATAATCCCCGGTCAGTATCGCGGCGGTAAAGGGTTCATAAAGCCGGATTTGCTCCAGGTTGTAGGTGTCTTCAAAGGAAATATGGGGACGCCTGCACAGCCAGGCGGCGTGGGCTGCATACATGGAGCCGTGGCTGAGCAGTACATCCGGCCGGAAACGCCGGCATACACGCCATTCCTTAAAATCGAATTTCAGCAATCCCCAAAGTTTCCCAAGCCGTGACTTGTATTTCTTCCCGAAGGAAACATAGCGGAATCCTTCAGAGCGGAGCAGCTGCAATTCGAATTCTTTTTCGCGCAGGGTAAACAGCACCTCGTCCCCGCGCTCCTCCAGCAGGTGGGCGAAGTTCCGGAAGAGGTGCACATGGGCGGGATGCCCGATATCAATCAGTACTTTCATCCTAATTTCTTCATCAGGCGTACGCCCAATTTTCCGATGCGGTACCATCCCGGTTCGAGCAGGCAGCGGAAGCGCCCGAACTCTACCAGTTTTCCGCCGAACTTGGCCTTGAAATCCCGTACGCCGTAACCACCGTCCCCGGGTGCGCCGGCCCCCATCATGTCAAAACTTTTCCAGGGACCGCCCGCTGCATAACCGATCCCGCTCCAGGTGGCGAGGGTGGAGGGATAGATGTTTTTATAGATGCCGTCCTCTCCGCAAACAAACCATTCGTACACGCAATCCCTGCCACAGGCCAGGGTCGTGCCGCCGATAATCCTGCCCTCCAGCGCTACCAACAGAATCTTCCCATAAGGCTGATGCGCAAGGGTGAGGAAGAATTCAGCAGGGAACAGTGGTGTCTTAACCTTGTTGCGATATAATTTTTCCAGCAGGGCATAATAGGAAAGAATCTGCCCGTTGTCGGGATAATCGATGATTTCTGCCCCTTCCCTCAGACTCGTACGGATATCCCTTTTACGGCTTTTCCCGAGGTTTGTTTCGGCGATTTCCACGGTGGTGGCATCTACCTGGAAGTCATAGTGCGGCTCGTACAGGAAACCGGCCTCCTCAAAGACATCTTTCCAAAGGGAATAATCTTCGAAATTCCGGCTCTCGATGTAGATGGCCTTCCCTTTCAGCCCTTTTTTGCATAAAGTCAGCAACTCCGTCAAATCGGCCCGGGTGGCGTCCGGTGCAAGGTACGGCCCGCCGTTGATGATGGCCCGGCGGCTCAGGAAACGCTTCAGCGCCCCGCCGTCCTTTTGAATATAGCCGACAACGGAGGCTTTCACCTCCTTTTCCCGCCGCACTTCAAAATAGAAGGGCTCGAGAAAAGACAAGCTCCGGTAAAATTCCAGGCAGTCCCGGCTTTGAAAGAAATCGTTCATACGCAACTGCGATAAATCGTGACCAAACGGTCTGCAATAAGACTGTTATCAAAGCCGCCCGAGATCAGACGTTCACGCCCCTCCGTTCGTCCGTTGAAGGACAAGGCGCTGCGCAGGCCTTCCGCCAAGGCTTCCGGGCTGCGCCCGCAGATCTTGCAGGCCGAAAGTCCTTCAATGCGTTCCCGCACGTCCCCCACGTCCACGCTGACAACGGGGCATCCGGCGGCCATCGCTTCCTTGACCACCTGTGGGGAACCTTCGGTCAATGAGGTCATCAGCATCGCATCCGCCGCCAGCATTTGCAGCGCGATTTCTTCCCGGCGGAAGCCCTTCAGTTCAATCAGTTCCGTTTCCGGAAGAAGCGCTACGGCTTCTTTGGCCAATGCGGCGTTCTTGACGGGATTGTCAAAGGCCCCGGCAAAAAGGATGCGCTTCTCCGAGGGCGCAATCCCCAAATTCCTTCGCGCATCTTCTTTACTGAGGGGAGGGAAAGCGTCCAGATTCACTCCGCAGGGCAGCAGGCTGTAGTTCCCGGAGGGCCGAAGAAGTTCCACCAGTTTTTGTGACACAAAAATACTATACGCGGAACGTCGCATGGCCAAACGCGAAAAGGGCCGGACCCTGGCCTCGTTGATGTCCGATCCATGGAACGTAGTCACGACAGGGATTTTCCCCTGCAGTGTGGAGAGCAGGCCGCAAAGCCCGTAATGCGCATGGATCAGTTCCGGCCGGAAGCGCGCTATGGCATCCATAAGTCCCTTCCTGGCTTTTAGATAGCCAAGGAATCCCTTGCCCTGTACGGGAAAAATATGAATCTCGTAACCTTTGCGTTCCAGGGCTGCTGCCTGCTCGGAGATGAACGGGGCCAGGCTGCCCTTGTTTCCGCTGGCTACAAACAGGATTCTCATAACAGCCCCTTGCCTTTGAGTTTGAACCATTGCCAGGCAATGCAGATGAAGAATTCCGCAACCAATACCCAGTTGAACCACTTGGCTTTCCGGACATCCATCTGGGAGACTCCGAACGCCGCAAACATCAGCTCAAAGGGAATGATGGGCATATGGAAGCGGCCGGACTGGGCATAAACGCTCAGTACCAGGGCCATCAGGTACCCGCAGGTAAAGGCAATGGGGAGGACGTGCGTCCGCCACTGCCCGCTGAAGAGCAGGGTAAACAAGGCCAGAATCACGAAGAACGACATCACGTTCTTGATAAAGTAGCCTCCGTTGACTTCCATCAGCATTTCCTGGTCTTCCGTGGTATAGGTCATGCTGGGGAAGGGTATGGTGAAAATCAGCGGGGCAAAGACGGTGGCCCCGGCATACTTAGCAAAACTGTTTCCGCCTTCCCGTTCGGCGCGCCAGGCCATATTGGCGCTCTGCTCCGTCAAGATTTCTCCGGTTTCTGTCCCTTCCGTGATGCTCCCCAGAACCATATTGTTGATAGAAAAAGCCAGGATGACCAAAAGTCCGGCTATCAACGCGCCTTTCTTGAAAGGGGTGGTGACTTTGGTACTGGTGAATGCGGCCGTCAGGAACAAGGAAATAAAGGCCACGGCCGCCAGCGCGGCGCGGAAGGTAAACATCGCTGCGATGAGCAGGAATGGCCACAGGAAATTATTTATTTTGAGGGCTTTGCGAAGCGCCAGTTCAGAACTGTAAATGAAGGCCACGGAAAGGAAAATCATTTCCGTCTCCTTGAGCATACAGCCGCTGTACCAAATCAGCATCGCATCCAGCACGCAGAAAATGGCGGCCAGCCGTCCGGTGCTCTCCCCAAAGTGCATTTTCCCGATGCGGTACATCCAGACGCAGGACAGGGCGGACAGCAGGCATTTCAGCACCAGCGGCAGAATGAAGGGGCTGAATTTCCCGCTGAACAGATAGACGAGGAAAAGCCAGTAGGCATACCCGGTATCCGGGATGTCGACGCCCCAGTGCAGCCATGTACTGACTACGTTCCAATGTCCTTCTTTGACCAGGGCAAGCCCGTCTTCCGCCAGTTCCATATACCATTCTGCATCCAATACGCTGCTTCCATTCGGGCTTCCGTAGCGATTGATGTTGAAAAGATAGATAAAAACGGTCCAGGCAATCCGCAGCCAGAAGGCCGTGAAGAAAATCTTCCGTTCAAACAGTCTCGTCTGAAGCCTGAGCCAGTGTTTGCTGTAAGCGTTTGCCCCATAAAAGAAAAGCAGCACAGATCCCGCTCCGAACAAATACATGTACAGCGGCATTGTATTGGACGGGAAAATCGCTACCACGGCCAGGATGACCAGTAGATAACAGGCAGTAGCCCTTGTTGAGAAATATTTGGGGAAATAATGCAGCATTATCCGTTCTTCCAATGCAGAACCCGGCAGGCCAGTGCCGGGCTGAAGTTAATCAGGGCAATCTTCCGGGCCACCCGCGGGCTGGCCAAATAGCGGGACAGGGGATAGACATCCAGCGCACGGAGGCGCTTCAGCCATATCCGCCGTTCTTTCCAGAAAGTTCCGCTGACGCTCCCCACCACGGACACGGCGGTATGTGCCGTCATTCCGTCAAACCAGCGGCGGTCCGGGGCCTGTGCCGCCATCTCCTTGAGTGCTGCTATCAGGCCCAGCTGGTCTTCCAGCACCTTCCGCTTTTTCTCCGGGGAAACGGCCATCGTAATGGAGCCGCTACGCAGCCGGTAATTGTAGGCCACGATATCCATCGAGTTCACCCGCTCCGCTGCCAGCAGGATTTGCGGTGCCCAGCGCGTATCTTCAAAATACACCCCGGTAGGGAAGGGGAAGCGCACCGCCAGTTCCCGACGCAGCAGGAACTGCACGGCGTAACAGGCATATCCCAGCCGTTCGGTCAGAAACTGCGGGCCGCTGCAAACACTTTCCCGGTAATCCGCGCCTACTTTCACATCCTTGTACGGGCGGAATTCTTGTCCGGACTCGTCTATGTTCCGGTAATTGAAACGCAGTACGTCCAGGCGCTCCGCTTCCATACGCTGCAGCAAGGTGCCCAGTACATTCACTTCCAGTGTGTCGTCCGAATCCACAAACTGGATATAGCGTCCTGCGGATGCGGCCACGCCGCTGTTCCGCGCAGCCCCCAGACCCGCGTTCGGCTGGTGCAGTACCCGAATGCGCACACTCTTCTCCGCCCACGCGTCCGCCAGGGCGCCGGACCCGTCAGTACTCCCGTCGTCCACCAGCAGAATCTCGTAATCGTCAATGTCCTGTCGCAGCAGGCTCTCCACGCAGGCATCCAGCCAGCGCGCTACATTATAGACGGGAACGATGAGGGAAAGTGCAGGCACCGTTAATCCTCCCGATAAATGATGGAAGACCCGGCCGCTTCAAAGCGGAAGGGCAGTTCGTAGTTCGCAACGCCGGCTTCTCCGCAACCCATGGCCCGGCGAAAGGCAGGTTGCCGCTCTTCGGGACAGTAAAACAGCACAAAGCCGCTGCCACCCGCGCCCAGCAGTTTCCCGCCGATAGCGCCGGCCTTCAGGCCCTTTTCATACAACGCCGCAACGGTGGCATTGGAAATGCCCCCGGAAAGTGACTGCTTTAGCATCCATCCCTCGTGCAGGATGTGCCCGAAGTCGTCGATTTCTCCTTTTTCAAGCACGCTGCGCAGTTCGCTCGCCATCTCCACCATCCGCCGCATCGTCTCTCGCTTTGCCTTGTCGCCCATCGCCTGTCCCTGGCGGGCCAGCAGGGCGCTGGCCGAGCGGGTGCCCCCGGTATAAATCATCACCAGGTTGCGTTCCAATTGCGATTTGACCGCCGGGTTCATCACTACCTTTTCCACCACTACGCTCTCGTCCGGCAGGAAGCGGATATAGTTCAATCCGCCATAGGCGGCGGCATACTGGTCCTGTTTGCCGATGGGGTCTCCCAGCCGCCCGATTTCTACCTCGCAGGCTGTACGGGCCAGGTATTCCGGGCCAACCGCCTCATGCTTGAAAGCATGGAGGACATTCAGCAGGCTGACGGTAAAAGAACTGCTGCTGCCCAGGCCGGTCCCTGCCGGTACGTCCGCCATTGAACTGATATCCAGCCCGTGGAGGCCGAGCATCTGCAGGCATTCCCGGAAAATTGGGTGTTGGATATCGGCTATGTCCTCCACTAGTTCCGTCCGGGAATATTTGAGCAGGGTCTGTCCAGGGTAGAAGTAGCGGTGTACGGCCAGATAGACATATTTGTCAATCGCGGTGCTCAGCACGGCACCGCCTTCCTCCCGGTAATAAGCCGGCAGGTCCGATCCGCCGCCGGCAAAGGAAATCCGCAGGGGGGTCCTTGAAATAATCATATCCTGCAAATTTAAGCAGAAAGGAGGAGTTCTACAAGTTCCTGCAGGGCGCCGGGCCGGTTGGTCTCTATTTGGAAGGACTGTTTTACTCCGGCGGCTTCCCCTGCGCCAACATCACGCGGGGAATCTCCAATCATATAGGACGCGGACAAATCAATGTGCAAATCCCGTGCTGCCTGCAGCAGCATCCCGGGTTTGGGCTTGCGGCAGTCACAGTCGATTTTGTACTCGGGACGCTCTTCGGGGTAGCCTTTGTCCGGGTGGTGCGGACAATAATAGATAGCATCCAGGTAGGCGCCTTCCGTGCCCAGCAGGGTTTCCAGCCGGTCGTGGATGCCGCGCAGTTCTTCTATACTGCACAGGTTCCGGGCAATCTGGGGCTGGTTGGTCACTACCACGGCCAGGTAGCCGCTTTGGTTGATGGCACGCACCGCTTGGGCAGCGCCCGGGATCAGTTCCAGTTGCTCCGGCCGGCTCAGGAGATTTACCTCCCGGTTCAGGACGCCGTCCCGGTCCAGAAAAATGCAGGGGCGGGGGTTGCGGCGGTTCAACCGTGCCACTTTTCCGCTCAAGATGTCCTTCCCAACGGCTTCCCAGCGCTCCGGCGTGCCCATATCCTTGATGTATTCTGCACTGACATAGCCGGCAATGCGCTTTCCGTCGGAGAGCATTGGAGCAAAAATGTCCCTTCCGAAGTCTGCTTTTCCGCCGTTGAGGTAATCCAGGCAGTCTTTCCGGAGGATATAGAGCGCGGCGTTCACCAGGTTGCGTTGCGCTTCTCCTTCCGGACGCGGCTTGGGCAGGAAGGCCGTCACCAGACTGTCCTCTCCGATGCGTACCAGATCCGAATCATAAGGGTGGCCGTTGGGGTGCAGGAACAGGGTTGCGTCTGCGTGGTGCGCGTGGTGGAAGGCCAGCATCGCTTCCATATCAAAGTCCATCACCGTGTCCCCGTAGAAGACCCAGAATTCTTCTTCCAGCCGCTCCCGGACGCGCTGCAGGGCCCCGGCGGTACCCAGCGGCTCGGGTTCCCGGTAGTAGTCGATGTGTACGCCCCAGCGGCTGCCGTCCCCGAAGTAGGACTCGATGCAGTCGCCCAGATAGCCCGTCATCAGCAGGAAATCGCGGCAGCCGTAGCGGCGCGCGAGTTCAATCTGCCATTCCAGTACGGGCTTGCCCGCTACGGGAATCATCGGCTTGGGAATGTCGCGCGCCACGCTCGCGATACGCGTCCCTTTGCCGCCTGCAAGAATAATGACCTTCATATTTTGCTTCGAAGATGGAGTTTATAAAAATACGGAAAGACGAACCTCCATCTCAGTGAAGGTTTTTGCAGGCTGAAATCGATTTGCCTCAAGGCGTCCCGCAGCGGTTTTCTAAATTCCCGTTTCCCGGCGTAGGGCCAGAGGCGGTAGAGCATCTGGCGGTCAAAGAAGGCGCGGAAGGCCGGGTCTGCGCGGCGCGCATCGGCGTATTTGCCGATATGGAAGGGGATGTCGATTTCCGGCTTGTAGGTGCGCGCACTCGCGCGGTTTTCCGCATCCAGGCGGTACCAGGCCAGCGGCGTTCCCGTGCCGTCAAAGGCGGCGGGGAAGCGGAGCATCAGCCGGTACCAGAGATCTATGTCCTCGCCGAAGATGATGCCGTTGTCAAAGCCCCCTACGGCTTCAAAGGCCGCCTTGGAGATGGCTGTAGCTCCCGTCCAGTAAGGGCAGCCATATTCCCAGGTCCGGGGCAGGATGCCGCGGAACCCGTTTAGCGCCTGATTCCCTGCGCCTGTCCGCTGTTCCCCTTCCTGCGCCCCGTAGGCCAGCCCCCAGATGCCCGCTTCCGGAAAATCGTCCATCAGACGGAGCATTTTCTCCAGATAGCCGGGCTCCCAGATGTCGTCGGCATCAATGAAAACAATCCGTTCGCTGCGTGCCGCAGCAATGCTCTCGTTGCGTGCCGGGGTGACGCCGCGGCGGTTCTGCTGCATCTGCACGCGGATGCGCGGGTCTTCTTTCGCCATACGGCGAACCGTCTCCAGACTGCCGTCCGTGCTGTAGCCGTCCACGATGACGACTTCGAAATCCTGTACCGTCTGCGCCTGGATGCCCAGCAGCGTTCCGGCAATGCTCTGCGCCTTGTTATACAGCGGAATAACGATGGAAATCATTTCGTCAGGCAATCCAATACGCGTTGGACATCCTCTTCCGAAAGCGCGTGATGCATCGGCAGGCATAGCACCTGCTCCGCGATTTTGTGGGCGACGGGCAGATTCTCCGCGCTGGCGGAAGGCAGCGCCGCATAGGGCCCGAAACTGCTGATGAGCGGATAGAAATAGCGCCGTCCGAACACGCCCTGCGCCTTCATCGCGGCATACACTTCATCGCGGCTGCGGCCATAGGTCTTTTCATCGATGAAAACAGGGAAGTAGGCATAATTGTGCTGTACGCCGGGAAGGTCTTCCAGTACCCGGAGGCCGGGGATGCCGCGCAGGGCCTTGCGGTAACGCTCTGCCACAGACTTTCTTGCGGCAATGGCACGGTCCACCTGCTGCAGGTTCAGCAGACCCACGGCGGCGCGCACCTCGTCCATTTTACCGTTGATGCCGGGGCCCACCACCGTCACCTCGTCTTCAAAGCCGAAATTCCGCAGATAATCCAACTTGCGTTTCATCTCCGCGCTGTTGCAAACAATGGCTCCGCCCTCCAGGGTGTTGAATACCTTGGTGGCGTGGAAGCTGAGCGTGCTGATGTCACCTTCTTCCAGCAGGGATTTTCCGTTTACGCGTACCCCGAATGCGTGGGCCGCATCATAAATGACCTTCAATCCGTGCTTTAGGGCGATGGCGCCGATGGCTTCCGTATCGCAGGGATTGCCATAGACATGCACCGGCAGAATGGCGCGGGTGCGGGGAGTGATGGCCGCCTCGATGCGTTCGGGGTCCAGGTTGCCGTCGCTCTCCCGGACATCGGCGAATACCGGCGTCAGCCCGTTCCACCAGATGGCGTGGCTGGTGGCCACGAAGCTGAAGGGCGTGGTAATCACTTCGCCTTCCCGGATATCCAGCGCCTGCAGCGCGGAAATCAGTGGAATCGTACCGTTGGTGTATAGGCTAAGGTATTTGACGCCAAGGTATTGGGCCAGCCTGGCTTCCAACTGCTCGTGGTATTCCCCGAGGTTGGTCACCCATTTCTTGTCCCAGATGTCCTGCATCATCTCCCGGAGTTTTTCCAACTCCGGCAGCAGGGGCGATGTTACTGTGATGGGGTGCATAAACTTATGAATTACCGCCAGGAGTGACCGATATCCCAATGAACGGCATATTTCAACGAAGTTTTTTCGGGAGGAAGATTAAATTCCTGTAATATCATATCGTACACATGCGGATATTCCTGAATCCATTTCCCTGTCGCTACTTCATAACTATCTGTCAAGACATCGTAAAATACGCGACCCCTTGGTTTATCTTGGTATTGACCGATAAAAGGGCCACTGCCGTCGGATTTGTAACGTTGCCGGTAAAACTCTTTCTTCCAAACATCTTCGTGAAGTTCAGAACAGGTAATTCTTCCGTTTGAGGCATTCGCCCGAGAGTAATCATCAACAGGGTGAGAAATAACGCCGAATAACTCGTCGCGTCCGATGTTATACCAGAAAATGCCCACTTTAGGGGTCTCTCCTTTTCCCCTGTTCGCCTCCATCTGGGCCAGAACATTGCGGTATTCCTCTTCTGAATATTGTGTTTGAACAACTGGATCTTCCGGGGCATTGATGGTATGAATCAAGCTTTTACCAACTGCAAAGATTTTTACATTTTCGCTCGAAAACTGGTAAATGATTTGTCGGTGTACGCCATATTCACGACTCCACAGACCACAAAGGTTTCCGGTTAATGCTATAGGAGAGCCTTTCCCCGAATCAGGATGCATCAAGATATCCTTGAGGATGTCCTTAACCTGTTCGCACTCTCTTGGGTGAGAACTCTTTATTGATTCATACGCCTCCAGCGCCTCCGGGGTAAACAACAATCTCATAAGGAGTCAATGTCAACTTCTACGAATTCTTGATTCCTCGCAGCTTCAAGGACATCTTGTCCCACTTGAGATGATAAAATGGATGCAGTACGCACAATGGAATTGTATTCATCCAAAGAGATGAGGACAGCTCCCTGGTTGCCCCGGTTGATAAGTACCGGTTCATTGCTGATAATTACGGAATCTACATAATTTTTAATGCTCTTCCGGAAACCAGATATTGTTGTCGTAACCATAATACCTACAAAAATAATTGCAAATATATGTACAATATTTTGTACAAGCAAAAAGATTTAATCCTAAGCTTTCGGCAGCAGGGGCGATGTTACTGTGATGGGGTGCATAGTAAAATGGAGTCGCAAAGGGCTTTGGAGAACAGTATGGCATCATCCCGATAGAGATGGTTCCCATCGGTCGTGCGATAGTCTCCCGATTGCTGAATGAACGAAAAATAGTGCAGGGATATAGAATCTGCTATGGCCTGGATATCTTGGTCGAAGTCCGGCCAAACCTGATCTTCCCGGTCTTTCATTTGTGGAGAGACAGGGATTCGCACCAGATAGACGGTCCCGTGGGCTTTGAGCAAGTCAATGGTCCGGATGAGCCAGTCTATTCGCCCGGCAGATTTCTGAATCTCCCAATCATTGTATTCGCTCATTTTCCTTTTGGTGGCAGCGGCTACGGACGCACTGTCCACAGGAATGCCGGAAATTTCCAGCCAGCCATCATCGTGAAGCGTGCAATGTTTTCCCGGATTAATCCATTTGTGTGGCCGGCAGTATCTGAAAAGATAGCAATAATTGGGTTTTTGGATAGTGGCCCCTTTCAAGTGTAACCATTTTTCCTGTTCCCCCGCCTTGTCAGCGCGCAGAGAATAAGGGTCAACGGCGAGAATGAACAGCCCCTGCTTATCCCTTGATAAATATACTTTCTTTTTGATGGCTTTGTAATAAGTCTCGGAGTAGGGAGATGTTACAACGGTAAAAGCAAAATTTTCAAGTGGCAGGGCGAAGGCTCCTTCCGGAAGCCTCGCAGTAAGTACTTCGGGCACAATGCCCTGCGCTGCACGCGAGGTCCCCAAAATCAAGGACGGTGCTGGATGCAAGAGCCTTTTGTAGTATTCGTCGGAATATCCCTTCCGGTCAATCCAGGTCAATATCGTCCAGACTCCCGCAAGAAGCAGAAGTGCGAATAAAAGACCTTGGAGGACAAAGCGTTTCATTAATCAGAATTGCTGATAGATAAAGGCACTGTCATTGTGCCAGAACCAAAACACCAGAATGGCGATAGCCAGATAAAGGCACCAGTTCAGCATTTTGTATCGCGTTCTTATTCCGGAAAAATCGGGATTCTTTCGGCCCATCCATTCCGCTACAAGAAGACAACAGATAAAAATCATCTGCAATCGGATTCTGGGCGTGACAAAGAAAAGAAGCGGGGCTTTGAGCGTCCCCAGGTGCCCTATCCCGCCCAAGAACGCCCCCGCCTGCTGCAGGTTGTCCGCGCGGAACAGAATCCATCCGAAGGTTGCTAGCCCGAAGGTGAACAGCATCAGCCCCAGTTCCTTGAGGGAGGGGAGCATCCGTCCCTGGGCTACCGTATTCCGGTATCTGGGCCGATGCCCGGAGAGTAGCCCCGGAACAAAGAGCAACCCGTTGTATGCGCCCCAAAGGACGAAGGTCCAGTCCGCGCCGTGCCAAAGCTCGCTCAGCAGGAACACCACCAGCGTGTTGAAGATGACCCGTCCCTTCGGGCAGCGGCTTCCCCCCATAGGGATGTACACATAGTCGCGGAACCAGGAGGTAAGGGAAATATGCCACTTGCGCCAGAACTCCGCAATCCCGCGGCTGAAGTACGGCATATCAAAGTTCTTGCGCGCACGGACGCCCAGCAGTTTCCCCACGCCGATGGAGATGTCCGAGTAGCCGGAGAAATCTCCGTAAATCTGCACCGAGAAAAGGATGGCGGCAAGAAGTAGGGTACTTCCCGCCTCGCTGCCTATATTGTCCCAGACTTCATTGACATAGACTGCGCAGTTGTCCGCGACGACCACCTTCTTGAAAAGTCCCCAGAGAATCTGCCTGCATCCGTCAGTCGCCTGTTCATAGGAGAATGTGCGCAACTGCTTGAACTGTGGAATGAGGTGCTGCGGCCGTTCGATGGGGCCTGCGAGCAGTTGCGGGAAGAAACTGATGTATGCCAGTACCGGCAACGGGTCCCTTTCCGCGGGAATCGTCCCCCGCCGGATCTCAATGGTATAGGCCAGCGCCTTGAACGTATAGAAACTGATGCCGACAGGCAGCGCCAGATGCAGTAGGATGCCGGAAGCATTCCCGCCGAGGAAAGCATCTGCGAAGCTCTGCGCAAAGAAATCGTAATACTTGAAAAGGGCCAGTACGCCCAGGTTGATGACGATGTTCAGGGCATTGAAGAACAGCGCCCGCTGTGGCGCACTTTCCCGCCAGCGTTCGACGGCAAGGCCGCAACCCCAGCAGAGCAGGGACGTCCCCGCGAGCAGCGCGAGGAAGCGCCAGTCCCACCAGGCATAGAAGGCGTACGACGCTAGTACGATAAGTCCGTTCTGCGCCCGCAGGTTCCCCCCGCACACAAACCAGTGCAGAATGAACACAATCGGCAGGAATATGAAAATCAGTGCTTGCAAGTGGCGTTATAAATGAATTTACCGATAAAATGTGGCGTCTTGAAAAGCAAACGGTATTTTATCGGCAGTATGCTGAAATCCAACTTCTTTGCAGCCTCTTTTGCGATTCCCCGCTGCGTCTTGTCTGGCCCGAAGAGAATCTGCCGGAGTTTGATGCCGCACCAGCGCTGGCTGAAGGTATAGAATGGTTCGTTTCCTTTGTAGGGTGCAAATTTCTCCGGATAGCAGGGGAGACTGGCTTCCAGGGGAATGCGACGATTCATCGCACGGTTGCCCGCGTCATAATGGTAAAACGCCATCGCGCGGTCATAATACGCCACCGGAAAATCAGCGATGATGCGCCACCACATATCGATATCCTCGCTGTAGCGCAAACGTTCATCGAATGTCCCGACCCTGTCGAAAATAGTACGCCGGATAATTACTGATGACGAGCAAAACAAATCCGACACCCGTCCTTCCATCCCGAAATAATTCTCCACAACGCCGCGGAATCCTTTCGGCAATCCGGTGGGCAGTTCCCGGAACGGCCTGCCTTCATACAACTCCGCAAAGCCAAGCCCCCACAATGCACATTCCGGAAAATCGGCAATCATCCTTTCCGCTTCCAGTAAAAAATCCGGGTCCCAGGTATCATCGGCATCCAGAAGTGCGACATATTCCCCCGAAGCGGCCTTGATGCCTGCATTCCGCGCAGAGCAGACCCCCCCGTTGGCCTTGCGGATAAGCCGGATGCGAGGGTCTTCCGCGCAAAGCGCTTCCGCAATCGCTGCGCTGCCGTCCGTGCTTCCGTCATCGATAATCACCAATTCGAAGTCCGGACAGGATTGTGCAAGGACGCTCTCTACGGTGCGCCGGATTTCTTTTTCTTTATTGTATAGGGGAATGATGACGGAGAATTTCATAGAATATTGTCATTGTGAGCACACCTTATTCTTAATCAGTTTTGCTGGACTCCCAAAAAATATTCCATCATTACCAATATCTTTTGTAATAAGCGCAGCTGCTCCTATTGTATTATTATCTCCGATTGTCACATTTGAGAGGATTGTCACTCCTGGCCCAATATGGTTATTATTCCCAATAATCGGACCGTGAACATTGTTGTCATAACCCTTATCCCCAAAGTTTTTATCGCTGACTGTCACAAAGTTAAAACTTATAAAATTATTATCCCCGATGATACTTTTTGAGGAAATAACGGAGTTGTTTAGAACTCGTGTCCCCCGTCCCATTCTAACATCATACTGTACTAGAACACATCCTCCTATAATGTTGTCGCCTTCTAAAACGCATCCTTCACGTATTATGGAATTTTCTGAAATCAGACAATTGTCTCCTATGTTTGCCCCACGGTATATAATGGCATTGCATGCAATCACACAATTATTTCCAATGATAATTGGTTCTTTTTCAAAAAGGGTTTGCGGTAATTCTCGATAATTCGTACTTACTCCCATTGGAATTTTCCCAATTACAACATTATCCCAGATATAAACATTATCTCCAATTGTCACATTATCATATATTGTAACATTATTACCAATGTGAACATTGTCTCCAAGATGAACATTTTTTCCGATATGGGAAGACGCAGAAATAAAGTTACTCATAAACGCACTAAAGAATTAAAAAAACTATTTCGAATAAAATTATTTCCGAACCGTATATTCAAGGGGAATGCCGCCCAATTCCGCGGCTGTTTCCGAAAAGGAACTGAAATAACTGCCGATAATCCGTTTCGTGGCGGCCAGGGAAAACAGTTCCACGATGGCCTGCTGCATGCCTTCCTTGCTGTTCGGGTTGAGGGCGCAGTTTGGCAGGAGGATTACCTCCGGACCAAAGGCTTCCTGCAAATCAGCTTTGACGGAAGCATCGTCCGAACAGACATAAAATCGGGCATCGGGTTGCTCTAGGAGTATAGCGGTAATTCTTTCCCGGAACAATTCCAGGGGACTCTCCTGAATAGCCACCTTGTTGTCTGTCCGGCGGATATGTACTCCGTAGGTAGCGTCATTAAAACGGGCGATTTCTTCGTCAATGCGCTGTTGCAGCGTAGAGGCTGGCACAAACAATTCCCGCAGGAAGTCCGTCCCTTCCGGCCGGTAGTTGGCAAGCCCTTCTACCGGGTAGAGGATGAACATTTATAGTGCGCGAATGACTTGTTTAACAAATAAAAAGCCGGCGGAGTTTAATGCTTGCGGGAGTTTTTTGATTGCCGCCCATTTATTGGTTTTGTATATGTTGAACCACGTTCTAAAATGCCAATAGGATACGAATTCAAGATCTTTAAACCTCTTTCTGTAAAGTTTAATTGCTGCGCTATCTTCTTCAAATCGGACAATCCTGCACTCGAGACTGTTATTTGAAATCATTGTCCCCGGCATGGATGTGACGCAATAAATGACTAGAGGAGAGGCGCAATAAGACTTTGCAAGTAATGCGTATTGAGCCTGAAACAAAACCTCGGTTGACCATTTTACTTCATGAAAGCGAAGATTGTGCGTTTCAATAAATGCTCTTTTATAGAATTTTGCCCAAGGGCAGGAATTGCAAAATAAATGGGTGAAATCCCCAGTCTTGATTGCCTCATCCACGAAGTTATTGTTGGTGTCACCGCGTTCTGCAGGAGAATTGTTGAGAAGATTAATAGAACTTGCCTTAAAAAAAATGATGTCATAATTGCTGTCTGCATATTCATCCATCGCCTTGACAATATCCGGTTCGAAGAAATCATCAGCGTCACCGCGTACAATCCATTTCCCCGTTGCGTTATTAAGGGCAATATTCGTTGCGTGTGAACATCCCCCTCCGTCTTTATCAAAAATCACCTTAACACAAGCATCATTTAATCCTGGAAAATGTTCAAAATCCACTTTCGTCGGATCGCTGTTATCATCCACCACGATAATTTCAACATCTTTGCGATGAGGTATGGAATCTAGACACTTCTGAAGCAAATCGGGAGTGTTCTTATGAGGAATTATGAAAGAAAATGTTGGCGTTTTCATTGTTTTTGTAAAAATATCTAGCTCTACAGGGACGTGGATGAATATTTTATACGCTTATATATGGCCCGGCCGTCTATGCCGCCTTGATACATTGCCTTTAAAGATTTCCAGTATTTGGGATTGATATTAATTGTCGTGGTATAGAGGATATATCCAATACCGGATCCATACCAGGCTAAATAACTCAGCATTTTGTCAACAAGCGACTTGGAACCCCCATATATGAATTTCCGCCAGAATATATAACGATTCTTCCGGTCTGCATAATATCGGATACACCGTTCTTCCAATTTGCTTTTAGCCGGCCTTCCGGCCGCGGCATCTAGATGAGAATACAATGCTGTTTGGCAATAT
>JAFSVL010000017.1 GCA_017445015.1 Bacteroidales bacterium
ATGAACGCCTGGACGGTTACAAGGGGTACACAACCAACAGTACGCTATCAGATGACAGAGTCATTGAGGAATACGGATACTTGTTCATGATAGAGAGGGCCTTCCGCTTCTGCAAAACCGATCTGGACATCCGTCCGATGTATCACCGACTCTTCAACAGAATCGAAGCCCACGTTTGTATCTGCTTCGTTGCCTATACAATCATGCTGGAGTTGGAACGCATCCTCAAGAGCGCCGGATCCAAGATATCGCTGGATAGAGCACGCTTCCTGGCGGAGAAGATATACCAAATCGACTATGTCAATCCTTACGACAACAAGCGCAAGTCGGTACTTCTCCACACCAAGGAACAGCCCGAAGTCGCTGAACTTCTCGACATCATCTCTGCAAACTGCTGAAATGGGTGTCCCATTGCGGAAAACAGGAAATGCGGCTCGGAACTTGTGTTTTGGGCCGCATTTTTTTCAAGCGTATGGACGGGGTGTTGCGCACGGAGCCGGGGTACGCCAAGCGGAACTTATCCCATCATCACATCCAAGGCCATCATCAGGGCAAAGCCCAGTGCGAAGCCGATAGTCCCTATGTTGGAATGCGCCCCCTGGGACGTTTCCGGAATCAATTCTTCCACGACGACATAGAGCATGGCTCCGGCGGCGAACGACAGAAGCCAGGGCATGAGCGGCGTTACCGCTGTGGCCAGCAAGAGCACCAGTGCGCCGCCTATAGGCTCGACGATACCGCTCAGACATCCTATTCCGAAGGCTTTTGCCCGGCTGTTTCCCTCGGCCCGCAGGGGCATCGAGATGATGGCTCCCTCCGGTATATTCTGTATCGCTATTCCCAGGGACAAGGCAATCGCTCCCGCCAGGGTGAACCCCGAATTCATGGCCCCGGCTATGGCTACGCCCACCGCCATGCCTTCCGGGAAATTGTGAATCGTTACGGCAAGGGCCAGTTTGGTGGTGCGTGAAAGCCCGCTTTCGGGGCCCTCCACCTCGCCCGTGGCGTGAATGTGCGGAGTAATATAGTCGATGAGCAGCAGGAAGGCAAAGCCCCCCAGAAGGCCGGTGATGCCCGGCCATACATTCCCGCCGCCCATTTCGATGGAGGGAATAAGCAGCGACCACACGGAGGCGGCCACCATGACGCCGGAGGCGAAACCAAGCAGCCCTTTCTGCACTTGTGCCGGAATATCCTTCTTCATGAAGAATACGAAGGCGGATCCAAGCGCCGTCCCCAGGAAGGGTATGGCGAGGGCGGTAAAAACAGCGGACCAATCCATAAGCGGATGCTAATATATGCATTATTTTGATATCTTGTGGAGAAAATTATTTATCTTCGCAAGGAATGTTTGAATAACACTGAAACGGAGATGAAAAGAATTCGGATATCGGGATTTGTCATGCTGGCGGTGCTGGCGGCATCATGTACGGTGGAGCCTGTCGCCGGGCGGGGAACGGTTATCGAGGCGAGCGTGCCGGAGGAAGTGAAGACCGCCTTCGGTGACAAAACCGGCAATGTCGTCAACCTGTACTGGCAGCCCGGTGATGCCATCAATATCAACGGCCGCTCTTCCGATCCGCTGGAGGGCGGCTATGTCCCGTCGCGCAGCGCGCGTTTCATTTTCAGTGATGCGGTGCTCTCGACGCCGTATTATGCCGTCAGCCCGGCTTCAGCCGTAAGTTCGTATGCGTCTGCATCGGCGGTCGTATCGATTCCGGCGGAGCAGGAGTATGTGGAAGGCAGTTATGACCCTGCCGCCGGCCTGATGCTGGCGGTGAGCGGCGGCGAATCCATGAATTTTTCCCTGTCCTTTTCGATGATGCGGCTGACCGTCGCCGAGGGTACGCATACGGCGCATAAGATCCGTCGCGTCCGGCTGACCGCGCGGGGCGGGGAGCAGATGGCCGGAGCCTTTACCACGAATTTCACTACGCTTACGGACCGTGCCGGCGGGCTGTCTTCGGTGGTCGTGGAGAGTGAAGCGGGGATTCCGCTGGGCGGCGAGGTGGTGCTCGTCTTTGCGCCCAGGACCTACGCCCAGGGCCTTTCCATTGAAATCGTAGATGAGTCGGGTCACTATATGGTCAAGAATTCCACCGCCTCGTTTACCGCGGCTGCGGGCCGCATTTACAATACTTCGCTCACCTTTGAGCCTACCGGGACGTATATCGACGGCGGGGCTTCCGGCGTGGACAATTCCGCTGCGGAATTGAATACCTGGGAGGAAATGAATGCCTGGGGCCATACGGAAAATTCCCACGCAGATGCCTATAGCCGCTCCAACCTGACCATGATCGGCGGTACCTATGTGCAGGTTCCGGAAGACAGGCTGGGCATGATCAGCGGCAATATCGGTGTGGTCTATCCCCGTTTCATCCAGACTTCCCGCGGGGACTGGCTGATGTTCTACCACTATGGGAATTCATCGACCTGGGCCGGCAATTACTGCTCTTATCTGCGCAGCCCCGATCTGAAGAACTGGACTTTTGAAAAGAAACTTTTCGCCGTCAAGAATAACCAGATGAGCGATTATTATGCCAGTGAGACCCTGCCCCAGAAGTTTTCGCGCTATTATGCGGGTGCGGACCTGTGCACCTTGCCCGACGGACGCATCCTCGCCGTCGCCGCCACGCGACCGGGGTCGAACTACAAGCTCAGACCGCTGGACAGCGGCCTTGCGATCCGGTATTCTGCGGACGGCGGTTTGACCTGGACCGACGACCAGCTGGTGCTGGTAGGAACCTGCTGGGAACCCTTCCCGGTGGTGCTTCCTTCCGGGCGCATCCAGATTTATTACACGGATGCGCGGCCTCATTACCCTTCCGGCAATACGACCTGGAAGGGGACCGAGGTGACGGGTTCCGGAGTTTCCTATATTTATTCCGATGACAACGGTGCCACCTGGGTGTCCACCGACGGGAACGGGGACCACCTGATCGGCTATCGCCAGTTGCGCACGGTTTCCGAGGTGGACGGAACGAAGTTGTATTGCGACCAGATGCCTTCCGTCCTGGTACTGAATGCCGGAGCGGGCCTGGCGGGCGCAGGAGAGTCTCTGAAGAAATCCCTGAGCCCCGGCTTTAAGGTCTGCACGGCCTATACCGGGCCGGACATGGAATGGGGAACCCCGGAATCCGACGGGGATTTTCCTGAAGACCGCGTCAATAATTTTGTCGAGGGGGCGGCGCCCTACCTGCTGCAATTCCCTTCCGGAGAGACCGTGCTGACCTTTAACCACGACGATGGTTCCGGGCATTTGTTCCAGTATATGATGGGAGATGCCCAGGCACGCAATTTCCAGGGTGCGCGGCCGGTCATGCCTTCCGGAATCTCCGGCCTGGACGAGGCGGCCTCCGCGATTGTCAGCCGCGGATTCTGGGGCAGTACCCGCCTGACCGGCAGCCATACGCTGGTCGCCGGCATCGGCGGGTCAGAAACGCCGAAGACCCTGCAGGTTGCCCAATTCTGGCTCAACCACGATATCGCGGCACCGGTCATTGCCGTGAATATGGACGGTAAAAACGGCGAGTGGACCACGCACGAGGCGCTCTTTGCCGGCTCTTCCACGCCGGACCAGGTGATTCTGCGGGCTGCGCACGACGCAACGAAACTATATCTGCTGCTCGAATCCGTCGGCGATGCGGCGGCCGTGCATGCGGACCTGGCGGCCGGCAGCACGCTCCAGCGGATTTCCGTGAATGCTTCCGGACTGGTTTCTTCCGCTATCGGCGGCGTTTCCGCCGTCAGCCGGAGCGCCAGGACGGCGGACGGGCGGAGCGGTTTCCTTTGCGAAGTCTCCGTACCCCTTTCCGCATTCGGCGGACAAAGCGCCGTCCCCGTCTGTCTCACCCTGGAGGGTGCCGGCTATTTGGACAGTTTCTCCCTGGCTTCCTCCGACATTTCCGTTTTGCCCCGTATTACTCTCCAATAAATTTATTTCACTTAAAATCATACTATTATGTCTCTGAACAAAGTCATGCTTATCGGTAACGTTGGAAAGGATCCCGAAGTACGTTACCTTGAGGGGAACAACGCCGGCGGACAGCAGGCCAAGGTGGCCCGCTTCCCCCTGGCTACATCCGAGCGTTACCGCGACCGCAGCGGGGAAACGCGCGAAAACACGGAATGGCACAACATCTCCTGCTGGCGCAATAATGCCGACGTCGTCGAGCGTTTCGTCAAGAAGGGTACGCAACTCTACATCGAGGGCCGTATCCGTACCCGTCAGTGGACGGACCAGACGGGGAACAAGCGCTACCAGACGGAAATCGAGGCGGATACGATCCAACTGCTCGGCCGCCGGGATGAGAATCCCGCACAGATGCCGGCGTCCAGGCCGTACCAGGCTGCTCCGGCCCCCGCGCCCGCTCCGGCTCCCGCCGCCGTCCAGGAGGCTCCCATTGACCTGATGCCGGAGGGCGGCTCCGACGATCTCCCGTTCTAAGCCTCGCACGTTTTTTGCATCCTGCGGATTTTTGCTTAAATTTGCGGAATATGGCAGGAGAGTGCAAATGGCTGTCCCGGGAACCGGTGGACAGCGCGAAAGTGGAGCGGCTGGCTACCGAGGTGGGAATCGACAGGGTTCTCGCCGAGTTGCTGGTCCGCCGCGGTGTGCAGACCTTCGAACAGGCGCGCTCTTTCTTCCGGCCCAGTCTCTCGGATCTCCACGATCCCTTCCTGATGAAGGACATGGATGTGGCGGTGGAGCGCCTGCACAAGGCCATTACATTCGGCGAGAAAATCCTGGTCTATGGGGATTACGATGTGGACGGCACCACTGCCGTATCGCTTGTGCTGGGCTTCATCCGCCGCTTTACCGGGAAGGTGGATTTTTACATCCCTGACCGCTACGACGAGGGCTACGGCGTCTCCTACAAAGGTATCGACTGGGCTGCGGAAGGCGGCTTTACCCTGATGATTACCCTCGACTGCGGCATCAAGGCCATCGACAAGGTGGAATATGCCCGCAGCAAGGGGATCGACGTGATTGTCTGCGACCATCACCTGCCCGAAGATTCGATCCCGGCGGCGGTCGCCGTGCTGGACCCCAAGCGCGAGGACTGCCATTATCCTTTTGATGACCTTTGCGGCTGCGGAGTGGGCTTCAAACTCGTGCAGGGCTACAGCCAGCGCTACGGCATACCCTTCGAATCGCTGATTCCGCTCTTCGACCTGCTCGTCGTGAGTATCGCCGCCGACCTGGTAACGATGGTCGGGGAGAACCGGGTACTGGCGCACTTCGGGCTGAAGCAGCTCAATGAGAATCCCTGCGAGGGCCTTCGCGCCCTGATCGAACTTTCGAACCTCGAACAGGGGCACGTCAGCATTGACGACATCGTATTCAAGATCGGTCCCCGCATCAATGCCGCCGGACGTATGGAAACCGGGCGGCTGGCGGTGGACCTGCTCAATGCCGCGGATGAACGTACGGCGATGGCCGTGGGCCGGCAGATCAACGAGAACAACAACGAGCGCAAGAATATCGACCGGGAAATTACCCAGGAGGCGTTGGAGATGGTGGAAACGGGCAGCTGCATGGCCTCGGAGAATGTCACCATCGTCTATAATCCCAAGTGGAACAAGGGCGTGGTGGGCATCGTGGCGTCCCGTCTCGTGGAGGCATATTACAAACCCGCCGTGGTGCTTACCAAATCCAATGGCTTTGTCACCGGATCCGCGCGCAGCGTACAGGGTTTCGACCTTTACCAGTCCATCGACAGTTGCGCGGACCTGCTCGAAAATTTCGGCGGACACGTCTATGCCGCCGGCCTGACGATGAAAGAGGAGCACCTCCGGGAATTCTGTGCACGGATGGACAAGTTCGTGGGGGAACATCTGACGGAGGAAATGCAGACTCCCGTCGTGGATGTGGACGCAGTGCTGGACTTTGCACGCATCACCCCCAAATTCTTCCGTATCCTCAAGCAGTTCCAGCCTTTCGGCCCGGGCAACGGGAATCCGGTATTCGTAACGGAAAATGTGTATGATTCCGGTGCGGGACGCAAGGTGGGGGCCGGCGGACTGCATCTCAAACTGGACCTCATCCAGGAGTCGCAGCCCTATCACCAGATTCCCGCCATCGCTTTCAACATGGCGGGCTGTTACGACTATATCCACGAAGGGAATCCCTTTGATATCTGCTATTCCATCGTCGAGAACTACTACCGGGGCAACGCTACCATCCAACTCCGCGTCCGGGATATCCGGGAGCGGGATACGGACATCATTTAAAGGAAAGACAAAACCAAACGAAATATGATTTTCAATTTACTCCAGGCTGATATCGAGGCACAACCCGTTGTGCAGGAGATGTCGTTTTCTCTGATTGAGATGGCCAAAAAGGGCGGCTGGCTGATGCTGGTGCTGCTGCTTCTGTCCATCCTCGCCATTTACATTTTCGGTAAGAAATGGTGGATGATCCGCCAGGCCCAGAAAGTGGATAAGAATTTTATGCTGGATATCCGCGATTACATCAAGGAAGGCAAGATCGATTCCGCCAGGACCCTTTGCTCCAAGTATGACAATCCCGTAGCACGGATGGTGGAGGCCGGCGTGGCCCGCGTGGGCAAGCCGCTCGGCGACATCCGTACCGCGATTGAAAACGTGGGCGATGTGGAGGTGGCACGTCTCGAAAAGGGACTGCCGTACCTCGCGACCATCGCCGGCGGCGCGCCGATGATCGGTTTCCTCGGTACCGTCATGGGAATGGTGCAGGCCTTCTTCAATATGTCGATGGCCGGCAATAATATTGATATCACGCTGCTTTCCAGCGGTATTTATACGGCGATGATAACTACCGTCGGCGGTCTTGTCGTGGGTATCCTGGCTTTCTTCGGCTACAATATCCTTACGTCGGAGATTTCCGATCTGGTAGCGGGGATGGAAAACGCCACGATCGAGTTCATGGACCTCTTGGAACAACCTCAGTAATGGCACTGAAACGTACATTGCGGGCAGACCCGAACATCTCGATGTCCTCGATGACGGACATCGTGTTCCTCCTGCTCATCTTCTTTCTGGTGACTTCCACGCTGGTGAACCCCAACGCGCTGAAGCTCCTGCTCCCTAAGAGCACGGGCCAGGTGTCGTCCAAGGCCACGGTGAGCGTCTCCATCAAGGACTGGGGCGAGGACCGCTACACTTACCATATCAACGGGGATGAGCAGCCTGTCGCTTTTGCCGATGTGGAAGACGGCCTGGTGGAACTCCTTCAGAACGAGGAGGATCCCACCTTCTCCATCTATTCCGACGAGAGCGTACCCATCAAGGAAATCGTCCAGGTGATGAATATCGCCAAGCGTAACCACTACAAGGTGATTCTGGCCACACAACCTGAATAGGATGGAAAATTTTCTCAGGGAAAGGAAACGGAACGAGGGCCGCAGCAAACTGCTGGGCGGGGGACTCGCGGCGGTGGCGCATGTGCTGCTGCTCCTGACGCTGAGTTTTAGCGGGCTGAACTATATCTATCCGCCGCCCGCAGAATCTACTTTCCTGCTGGACTTTACCGACGAAATCGAGGAACAGCCGGCACCTCCGCGTGTCGTTTCGCGGAAGATAGAGCCACGTGCCGAGGAGGTGGACAAAACGAAACCGGTGGAACTGGTGAAACGCAGCAACATCAATGACGCAACTTCCGGCGACGCCTCCAATCCCGCGCCTACGGGCAATGACTACGGCGATGTGGAAACGCCCGCACAGCCCGAGGAAACCCAGGAAGTCATCGATCCCCGTTCCCTTTTCCCGGGAATGTCCAAGAAAGACAAGAGCGCCGGGGAACAGACGAAAAAGGAAGCCGACGGCGGAAGGAAGAGCGACGGGAATCCGGACGGGAACGCCCCTGTGGGCAAGATGGAAGGGGTGCCCAATGCGCATTTGGAGGGACGGATGGTGGACTATATCGCCCGTCCCGAGTATCAGGTGCAGGAGAGCGGTACCGTGGTGGTGACCATCTGGGTGGACCAGAGCGGAATCGTCACCAAGGCGCAGGCCGGCGCTCCCGGCACGACGACTTCCAATCCCAGCCTTTGGGCGGCCGCCCGCAACGCGGCGATGAAAACCCGCTTTAAAATGAAAGGTGACGCTCCTGTCCTGCAGGAAGGCACCATTACTTATATCTTTAAACTGCACTGATGGAAGGGTATTCGAAAGACGGGCGCAAACTGCGCCCGAGGCGGTCTGCAGGGCCGCGGAGTGAGGAACACGGCGCTCCGAAGACCGAACGCAAAAGTTTCGGCGGGCGCAAGACATATGGGGACCGCAAGCCGGAGGGCGAGCATCGGAATTTCGGTGAGCGAAAGACCTATGGGAAACCGGGTGAGGGCCGGGGCGGACGTCCCGGTGCCAGGCCTTATGGAAAGTCCTCGGGCCGTCCCGGTGCCGGACCGTTCGGTAAACCGCGCCGGCGGGATGCCGACGAGGGTATCAACCGGATGATTTCGCGCCGGCGCGAGGAAGGCGGGGGCCGGATTCCCAGTACGGAGATCCCTGCGCCCAAGGACGAGATCCGCCTGAACCGTTATATCGCCAATTCCGGCGTATGTTCGCGCCGCGAGGCGGATACGCTCATCCAGGCGGGGGTCGTTACGGTCAACGGCGAGGTGGTGACCGAACTCGGCACCAAGGTGAATCCGCTCAAGGACGAGGTGCGTTTCAACGGAGAGCGCCTCAAGGGAGAGGAAAAAGTCTATATCGTGATGAACAAGCCCGCGGGCTATGTCACCACGGCGGGGGATCCCCACGCGGACCGTACCGTGATGGATCTGCTGAAGGGCTGCACGGCCAGGGTCTATCCCGTGGGCCGTCTGGACAAGGCGACGACCGGCGTCCTGATGTTCACCAACGACGGGGAGATGGCCGAGCGCCTGACCCACCCGTCCTATGACAAGAAGAAAATCTACCAGGTAGGTCTGGACCGCCCGCTCAGCCAGGAAGACTTCGACGCCGTCCTCTCCGGCATTACGCTGACCGACGGCCCCATCGCTGCGGATGAACTGGAATTCATCGACGAGGGCGACCACCGCAAACTCGGCATCGAGATCCATTCCGGAAAGAACCGTATCGTGCGCCGGATCTTCGAATCGCTGGGTTATACGGTAAAGACCCTGGACCGCGTGTACTTTGCCGGCCTGACAAAACGGGGCCTCAAGAAAGGGGAGTGGCGCTATCTGAACGAGGGGGAGGTCAACATCCTTAAAATGGGGGCCTATAGTTGATGCACCGTTCCGGCTTCGTCAATATCATCGGAAATCCGAATGTCGGGAAGTCCACGCTGATGAACGCGATGGTGGGTGAAAAACTCTCCATCGTCACCGCCAAGGCGCAGACGACCCGTCACCGGATCATGGGCATCCTGAACGGCGAGGATGAAAAGGGCGGCTGGCAGATTGTCTTTTCCGACACGCCGGGCATTTTGAAGCCCTCCTACCGCCTGCAGCAGAATATGATGAACTTCGTGCAGGGGGCCATCGGCGATGCCGACTTGATCCTTTATGTGACGGATACCGTCGAGAATCCGGAGAAAAATGCCGAGTATGTACAGAAATTGCGCGACCTGGCTTGTCCGGTCATCGTCGTCCTTAACAAAATCGACCTCAGCGCCCAGGAAAAGGTGGTGGCGTTGATGCAGGAGTGGCAGCAGCGGCTCCCTTCGGCACAGGTGTTCCCGGCGTCCGCCCTGGAGAAATTCAATCTCGAGAGCATTCTCGCCGCCGTCGTGGATAACCTGCCGGAATGTCCGCCCTGGTTTGACAAGGATGCGTTTACGGACCGGAACCTGCGGTTTTTTGCCTCGGAAATCCTGCGGGAGAAAATCCTGCTCAATTATAAGGAGGAAATCCCGTACTGCTGCGAAGTGGGGATCGAGTCTTTCAAGGAAGGGGCGGAGCGGTATGATATCGACGCAGTGATTTATGTGATGCGTGAATCGCAGAAGGGAATCCTCATCGGCCGCAGGGGCGAGGCGCTCAAGCGCACCGGGACGCAGGCACGTATCGATATGGAGGACTTTTTCCAGAAGAAGGTGTTCCTGCGTACCTATGTGAAAGTGGACCCGGACTGGCGTGAGAGCCGGCGGGAACTGCGCAAGTTCGGATACGAAGACTAAGACGTTATAGTTATATGGAAGAATACGACGATATCATTCGGGAAGAACCCATAGAGGAAGGCGAGGCTGCCCAAAGCGGCAAGTTCAGCCGTCTGCTGGGCAGCGATTCCCGGAAATACAAGTTGTCGGGAATGTTCAAGGACTGGTTCCTGGACTACTCGTCGTATGTCATCCTGTACCGTGCCGTGCCGCATATCGTGGACGGTTTGAAGCCCGTACAGCGGCGCGTGCTGCACGCGATGTCCCGTATGGATGACGGCGCTTACACCAAGGTCGCGAACATCGTGGGACAGGCGATGCAGTACCATCCCCACGGTGATGCGTCGATTCTCGGTGCGCTCGTCCAACTGGGGCAGAAAGGCTATTGCATCGACTGCCAGGGAAACTGGGGAAATATCCTGACCGGCGATTCCAACGCCGCTCCGAGGTACATCGAGGCGCGTCTGAGCAAATTCGCGAAAGAAGTGCTCTTCGACCCCGAAATTACCCATTGGATGAATTCTTACGACGGCCGCAACAAGGAGCCCGTCGAACTGCCCGTGCGTTTCCCGCTGCTGCTGGCGCAGGGGACCGAAGGCATCGCCGTAGGAATGGCCTCGAAGATCCTTCCGCATAATTTCAATGAACTGATAGATGCTTCCGTGGCGATTCTCGAGGGAAAACCCTATGAATTGTATCCCGACTTCCCGACCGGCGGTTATGCGGACTGCTCGAAATACATGGAGGGGCGTCGCGGAGGCAGCGTGAAACTGCGTGCGAAAATCGAGAAGATCGACAAAAGCACCATCTCCATTACGGAACTTCCCTACGGAAAGACCACGCACATGATCATTGATTCCATCTTGAAGGCACGCGACAAAGGCAAGATCAAGATTAAGAAAATCGATGACATGACCACCGACACGGTGGAGATTCTGATCCATCTTCCCGCCGACGTGTCGCCCGACAAGACGATAGACGCGCTTTACGCCTTTACGGAATGTGAATACAATGTGTCGCCCAACGCCTGTGTGACTGTGGACGGCAAGCCGCAGTTCCTGAGCGTGAACGATATCCTGGAGTACTCTACCGCCCATACGCGCGAACTTCTGCGCCAGCAACTGGACCTCAAACTCTCCAAACTGGAGAATGACTGGCATTACTGTTCCCTGGAGAAGATTTTCTTCGAAAACCGGGTATATAAGGTGCTGGAATACGACCATCCTGACTGGGAGACGCAGTTGCAGGAAGTGCTTGAGCGGATGCTGGCTTTCCAGGACAGCCTGCGCCGCGAGATCGTCATGGAGGATATCGAACGACTGGTGGAGAAGCCGGTGCGCAAGATTTCCAAATTCGACGTGAAGGCGATGGACGAACATATCCGCGCCCTGGACGAGCAGATGGATGCCGTGATGGAAAATCTCGCCCATATCAACCGTTTTACGATTGACTGGTTCAAGTCCCTGAAGAAGAAATACGGCAAGGATTTCCCGCGCCGCACGACCCTGACGGGCTTCGAGAGCATCGCCGTCACGCGCGTGGTGAACAACAATGCCAAATTGCAGGCAAATCTGGCCGAGGGCTTCGTGGGCATCGGCCTCAAACGCGATGACGGCGGCGAATATATCTGTGACTGTTCCGACCTTTCGGAAATCATCGTTATCGGGCGGGACGGCCATTACCGCATCGCCAAGGTCAGCGACAAGGCCTTTTTCGGGAAGGACCTGCTTTATGTCGGGGTATTTAACCGGGGCGATGCCCGGACCGTCTATAATGCCATCTACCGGGACGGCAAGACTTCCTGCTATTACGCGAAGCGCTTTGCCCTGACGAGCGTTACCCGGGACAGGGATTATGACCTTACCGCCGGTACGCCGGATTCGCAGGTCATGTGGCTGAGCGTGAACCACAACGGCGAGGCGGAGACGGTACGCATCCAGCTTCGTCCCCGGCCGAAACTCAAGAAAACGGCTTTCGACTATGACTTCTCGGCGCTGGCCATCAAGGGTAAGGGCGTGCGTGGAAACCTGGTTTCGAAGAATGTCATCAGCAAGATTTCCTTCCGTTCGCAGGGGGTCTCGACCATCGCCGGGAAGGACATCTGGTATGATGCCGATATCCAGAAACTCAATGAGGACGGTCGCGGACAGTATCTCGGCCAGTTCAATGCGGACGACAAGGTGCTGGCGATTTTCAAGAACGGAACCTTCTACACCACGTCGTTTGACCTGGTCAACAAATATCAGGGAGAGGTGTTGCGCATCGAGAAGTTCGATCCGGACAAGACCTTTACCGCCCTTTATTGGGATGCTTCCGCCAAGGCCTTCTATGTGAAGCGTTTTTCCTTTGTCGTCAGTGACAATACGCCGGTTTCGTTCATTGCCGAGGGGGCAAAGTCCTTCCTTGCCGGCCTGAGCGATGATTTGCATCCCCGTTATGAAGTCGTCTGGAAACTTCCTGAAAAACCGGCCGACATCATCGAGGCGGAGGAGTGGATTGCCAAGAAGGGCATCGGTGCCAAGGGAAAGAAATGCGTGGACCGCGGGGAAGTCAAGCTTGTCCGCTTTATCGAGCCGCTGGTCCGGCCGGAAGATGAGAGTGTGGATATTCTTTCCGATATCCCCGAAACGGCTCCCGAGTCATTGCCCGATTCGCTGCCCGAACTTCCGGATTCCGACCCTGAAACCCCCGTATTCGAAGAACTTACCCTGTTCTAAGATCCCTGTCGCTGCGCGACCCTGTCCGGGTAAATGGTCGCGGAGGTCCTTTTCCTTCCGCTTACCGCTCCGCAACCCTACAACTTCTTATTCCAGGGCGAAGCAGATGACGACGTCGCCGAAGCGGCTGGAAACCGTATCTTCGGACTGGAGGAAGGTGGTGGTGAGCTGTCCGCGCCAGACGATATCGTCCTTTTCGTTGTAGGGAATCTCCATCTCGAAGCCATAGGATCTGGAGTTGTATTTAACCACGGCGCTGCATTTCCAGCTGGTGCGCGTGCCGCCGTCGTCTTCCGTTACCAGGAAGGCCATCTTTTCCATGGCCTGGGAGAAATCCGTCATCAGCAGGGCATCGAGGGGCAGTTCTTCTCCGAGTTGTTTTCTCCGTACCACCAGCGTGAAATCCGTTATCGAGGGTTTGTAGTTCTTTAGTTCCGCTTCCGTCGAGGCCTTGAAGCCGTTTGCCGCTCCGCACTGGATACGGAATTCGGAGGCCCCGCCGAACCAGGAGTCGTAATGGCGCAGCATCCGGAAACTTTTGAGACGGAGTGTCCTCATGGCGGGTGCGGCGGCAGTGACAGCGACGGCCGCAGTGGTCGCGGTGGGCGTCCCGGCATAGAGATCGAGCGGGGTGAAGGCGCTGTCGTCGTTACGGTTGATGACCCAGACGGGCCGGCTTAACGCCAGGGCTTCGGTAACGACGACGGAATCCCGGACCGTCAGCCTCCCCCCGGAGTCCCGGAACAGTTCATAGCCGTAATTGGATTCTGCGCCATATCCCGGGTCCCAGGTGATGACCGGAAGGCTGCTGCCGTCCCAGTCTTCCGAGTAGGGCCAGTAAATCTGGATGTCCGAGTCTTCCATGGCATCCAGCCAGGCCTGCACACTGTCCGTGCCGCCTTCTGCTTTCGATGCGGCCTTTTCCTCCAGATATTCCGTGATCAATTCCCGCAGGGGCTTGTCATAATGGTGTGCAGGCGCTTTCCCGTCCGCAGATCCTACACCCGCACCCGGGGTCTTCAGCAAGTCCCGCATCATGTATTCTTCATCGTACCCGTTTTGTGAAGAGGCGCTTACGGCGTCCCGTACTTCATCCATCTGTCCTTGGGCAAGGGGCAGTGACGAGAGGATGCGGGCCACCTCGGAGAGCGGGGCGTGCTTGTCGGGGACGGTGTTCTCGGGAGCCTGCATTTCGAATTCGCGGCAGGCGGGCAGCATCAGCAGCGCTGCAAGGCAAGCAGACAGATACTTTTTCATTTTGCTTCGTTTTTTTGCGGTTAATCATTCCGAAGCAAAGGTATGCCGGGAACTGCCGTTGAAATTTTTTTTCAACGCTTATTTTTAGGCGATAAGGATATTACCTGCACAGGCGATAAAAGTGCCGCAGGTAACTTAAAAGGGGCGCTGAAATTGGATGAAACGGTCCCGTCCGGAGAGGTCGGGAAGCAGGGAAACGTCGGAAAAACCGGCCTGTATGAAGATGTCGGCCGTATCGGGCCCCAGGGCGTCGTTGATTTCGACGATGCCCGTCCCTCCGGGCAGGAGTTGCGTGAGCGCCATGCCGGCAATCGCCCGGTAGAACAGCAGCGGATTCCCGTCCGGGACGAACAGTGCCATCTCCGGTTCATAATCCAGGACATTGCGCCGCATCTGTGCCTTTTGCCGCTCAAGGACGTAGGGCGGATTGGAGACGATAAGATGGAAGGGACCTCCGTCAATGCGGGGCTGCGTCAATACGTCGGCCCTCACGAAGTGCGGTGCCGGTCTGTCCGGGAACTGCGAACGGGCTTCCGCCAGGGCTTCGCCGGACAAATCGACGGCGGTGACGCAAAGTCCGGGCCGTTCCAGCATCAATGTCCAGGCGATGCAGCCGCTGCCGGTGCAGAGGTCCAGGACCCGGCATCCGGGGCCTGCCCCGTCGATGGCGGCGAGGGCCCTTTCTACAAGCAGTTCCGTCTCCGGGCGGGGAATCAGTACGGCGGGGGAAACCTTGAAGTCGCGGCCGCAGAAAGTTGCAGCGCCCAGGACATACTGGAGCGGTTCACCGTGCAGCAGGCGGTCCAGGTCGTCTTGAAGGAGGTCGAGCGATGCGGGCGGAATCTCCGTTTCCGGATGTACGAGCGGGGTATGCGGGGGGAGGCCGAGCCGCGCGCTGAAAAGCCGGGTCATGAGATTCCCGGCTTCCGGGGCGGGATATAAAGCCAAGAGGGCCTTGCGGCCCTCCCGTATGAAATCGGAGAGCAGCACTAGTCGCCTTCGATGATGCCGGTCAGGAAATCGGTCATGTCCAGGCCTTCCGCCTTGACCATCTTGGGCACCAGCGAGGCGCTGGTCATGCCGGGGATGGTATTGGCTTCCAGGAAGTACAGTCCGTCCTCCGTGGAAATATAATCCATGCGTACGACGCCCGCGCAGCCCAGATGGGCGTAGAGCCGGCAGGTCGTGCGCTGCACTTCGTCGCGCAGGCTGTCGGGAATCTCGGCAGGGCAGACCTCACGGCTATGGCCGTTGTACTTGGCATCATAGTCAAACCACACGCCATCCGGGATGATTTCAATCACGGGAAGGGCCCGGATGTCGCCGGCGCTCTTCCAAGCGGCGCAGGTGAGTTCCCGTCCGCTTATGCCCTGTTCCACCAGCACGGTACGGTCCTCCCTGAAGGCGATCATGACGGCAGTCTTGAGTTCTTCCGGCTTTTCCACGCGGCTGATGCCGAAACTCGACCCGCCGGAGGTGGGCTTGACAAAGACCGGGAAACGCAGTTTTTCGCAGACGGACGCACAGGCGGAATCGATATCGTCCGTCTTGTGGATCAATACGTCCGGTGCGCATTTGACGGCGTCCAGGCCCTTGATATAACTCTTGCAGGAATATTTGTCGAAAGCGACGGCGGAGGTGAAGGCGTCGCAACTGCTGAAAGGAATGCCCAGCATCTCCAGATAGCCCTGAAGCAGTCCGTTCTCGCCGGGGGCGCCATGCTGCACGATGTAGGCGTACTCGAAGCGTACCTTTTTGCCATACACCTGAACGGAGAAATCGGTTTTGTCGATTTCCGGACGCGCCCCTTCCGGGAAGGTGATGCGCATGGCGTTGCGTTTTCTCATCGCTACCAGCTGCCATTTCCCTAAACGGGCGAAAATCTGATAGATATCATACTGTGTCCCGTCCAGGCGCGAGGCGACAAATTCGCCGCTCCGGCACGAAACTTCCCATTCCGATGAGTCGCTGCCGTAGATCACGGCGATGGATTGATATTTGCCCATGGTGCTTACTTTTTGCTGAACCTGCGGAATTTGCGGGAGGTGGGGGTACTGTCTCCGATGATTTTCAGGCAATCCGCCTCCGTCAGGGCGGCGGGGTCCGTACCCTTGGGGAGTTTGTAGTTGGACTGTCCGTATTTGAGGTAAGGTCCGTAACGGCCCGCGAGTATTTTCATTTCGCCCCATTCCTTGATGACTTCGCTCGCCGCGGACCTGGCGGCCGCTGCACTGAGCAGACGGATGCATTCGTCCAGCGATATGCTTTCGGGGGACTTCCCGCGCGGCAGCGAGACGCTTTTTTCGCCGCATTTGATGAAGGGACCGTAGCGGCCGCGCATCGCAATGACCGGCTCTCCCTCGTATTCCCCGACAGTACGCGGCAGACGGAAGAGTTTGAGCGCCTCTTCGAGCGTGATGTTTTCAATCAGCTGACCGTTGCCGAGGCTCGCGCAAATGCGTTTGTCGCCTTCTCCCTTCTGCACAAAAGGACCCCACTGCCCGAACTTAGCGACAATCTTCTGCCCGTCCGAGGGATCCACGCCGAGTTCCCGTTCGATGCGGGAATACTGCCGGTCCGATACCGCCTGTTCCACTTTCTGGTGGAACGGAGCGTAGAACTGGGCGATGACCTCGTTCCAGACCCTTTCCCCCTCGGCGATGAGGTCGAAATCCTTCTCCACATTCGCGGTAAAATCATAGTCCATGATGTCCGGGAAATTGGCGCAGAGGTAGTCCGTGACGATGATGCCGATTTCCTGGGGCAGCAACTTGCCCTTCTCGGCGCCGATCATCTCGGTTTTGACGCTTTCGCTGACCACCCCGTTTTCGAGCCGCATGACCTTGACCTCGGCGCGTGTGCCTTCCTTGTCCCCCTTGACCAGATAACCGCGCCCTGCCGTCAGGGTGGTTACCGTCGGTGCGTAGGTGGAAGGACGGCCTATGCCCAGTTCCTCCATTTTCTTGATGAGGGTGCGGTCGGAATAACGCTGGGGCGGCTGGGTGAATTTGCCCTCGGCCGTGATGGCCTCCGCGCTGACAGGCTCCCCGGGGGCGACATCGGGCAGACGGGCGGCTTCGACCTCCGTTTCCCCTTCTTCCGGCGTGTCCCGGTACAGTTTCAGGAAGCCGTCAAAAAGGACTTTCTGTGCGCGTACGATGAACTTTTCCGGCCGTTTGTCGGAAACGACGTTCACCGTCCGCTCTTCCAGGCTGGCATCAGCCATCTGGGAGGCTACGGTGCGCTTCCAGATCAGGTTGTAGAGCCGCTTCTCCTGTTCGGACCCTTCGATGGAAGTGTTCTGGATATAGGTGGGACGGATGGCCTCGTGCGCTTCCTGGGCGCCGCGGGAATGGGTCTTGAACTGCCTTGTGCGGGAATATTCCGGGCCGAAATTCTCGATGATGAAGGCCTTTGCGGTACCCAGCGCCAGCGACGACAGGTTCGTACTGTCGGTACGCATATAGGTAATAAGGCCCCGTTCATAAAGATTTTGCGCGAGACGCATCGTCGTACTGAGGGAAAAATGCAGTTTGGCGGCGGCTTCCTGCTGCAGCGTCGATGTGGTGAAAGGCGGCGCCGGACAGCGCGAAACGTTCTTTTCCTCCATCCCGCCAACGCTCAGGACGGCTCCGATGCTGTCTTCTAGAAAACGCCGCGCCTCTTCCGGTGAGGGGAAACGCGTATCCAGCAGCCCCCGGGCCTTTTCTCCGCCGATGTTCAGTTGCGCCTCGACGCGATAGTAGGCTTCCGGTTTGAAAGCGGCGATTTCGCGCTCGCTGTCCACCACCAGACGGAGCGTTACGGACTGTACGCGTCCGGCGGAAAGCCCTTTCTGGACTTTGCGCCAGAGGATGGGGGAGAGTTCGAACCCCACCAGACGGTCCAGCGTGCGCCGGGCCTGCTGCGCGTTCACAAGGTTATAGTCGATGTCCCGCGGATGCTCTACGGCTTCCAGGATGGCATTTTTGGTGATTTCGTGGAAAACGATGCGGCGGGTACGAGCTTTTTCCAGTCCCAGGACTTCCGTCAGGTGCCAGGAAATGGCCTCCCCCTCCCGGTCCTCATCGGACGCCAGCCATACGGTCTTTGCCGCGGAAGCCGCCTTGCGCAATTCGGAGACCAGCCTTTTCTTGTCGTCCGGAATTTCATATTCGGGGCGGAACCCGTCCGCGATATCCACGCTCAGTTTCTTCTCTGCAAGGTCACGGATGTGACCCCGGCTGGATTTAACTTCATAGTCTTTTCCCAGGAACTTCTGAATGGTGTTCGCCTTGGTCGGAGACTCCACGATTACTAAATTTTCAGCCATCTCACAAGTGTTTTGAACTGCAAAGAAAAACACAAACTCTCAAATTTTCAAAAATTAATGGTAATTTTGCAAAACTTATGAAAGAAGAACTCCAAAAGAAAATCATACGCTGGTTCTGGATTCTGCTGTGTTTGCCCTTCGTGGCAATAGCCCTGCTATTGCTCCTGGTGGGAATCTTCGCAAAAATCCCCTCCTTTGAGGAATTGGAGCGTCCCGACAACAAACTGGCCACCCAGGTCATCGCACAGGATGGGGAAGTGCTCTGCACTTTCCATATAGAAAACCGTACCTATGTCGCCTACAAGGACCTCTCGCCCCATCTGGTCCATGCCACCGTCGCTACCGAAGACAAACGCTTCTACCGGCATTCCGGCATCGACCTGCGCGGTCTGGGACGGGTGTTCTTCAAAACCCTGCTGCGCGGAGACATGAGCCAGGGCGGCGGCAGCACCGTCACCCAGCAGCTCGCCAAAACCCTCTATCCCCGCGTGGAAGGCGGCAGCCGGATTCCCGGCTGGTCCAAGGTGGTGATGATCTGGAACAAGATGCGGGAATGGATTACCGCCGTCAAACTTGAGCGCGACTATACCAAGGACGAAATCATGGACATGTACCTCAACTCCATCTTCTTCGGAAGCGGAGCCTATGGGGTAAAGACCGCAGCGGAAACTTTTTTTGCGAAACAGCCCGCAGACCTGACCGTCGAGGAGAGCGCGACCCTCATCGGCATGGTGAACAAGCCCACGCGCTATAATCCCGTCCTCAACTATGACCGGAGCCTGGCGCGGCGGAACTTCGTCATCGACCGCATGCAGCAGGCCCGGTACCTTACCCGGCATGAGGCCGACTCCGTCAAGGCGCTGCCGATCATGCTTTCCTATTCCGTCCGCGACCACAATTCCGGACTTGCGCCCTACTTCCGGGACCGCCTGCGCCGCGATATGTCCGCAGACCGTCCCCGCCGGTCGGATTACGGCGACCGGGAACTTTTTTCCGCCGATTCGCTGCGCTGGAGGGAGGACGGCCTTTACGGATGGCTCAATAAGAACCGTAAACCTGACGGCAGCCGTTACGATCTGGACCGCGACGGCCTCCGGATCTACACGACCCTGGATTTCAAGATGCAGAAATACGCCGAGGAAGCCGTGGCCGAGCACCTGGGGAAGAACCTGCAGCCCAAATTCAATTCGGAAATGCGCTGGAAGCGCAACCGGCCTTTCGCCTCCGACATCAGCCAGGAGACCATTTCACGCCTGATGATGCAGGCGCGCAGATGGAGCGACCGCTACCGTTCCCAGAAAAAGAACGGCCTGGGCGAAAAGGAAATCCTCGCACAGTTCTCCCAGCCCGTCAAGATGCGGGTATTCTCCTGGAACAGGAAGGGCTACATCGATACCCTGATGACCCCTGACGACTCCATCCTTTACTACAAGGGTATCCTCCGGGCGGGGTTTGTCGCCATCGAACCGGGGACCGGGCACGTCAAGGCTTATGTGGGCGGCCCGAACTACCGCTATTTCAAGTATGACAACGTGGGGCAGGGCCGCCGCCAGGTCGGTTCCACCATCAAGCCTTTCATTTATGCCTATGCGATGGAGCAGGGGATGACGCCCTGTTACCGGCTGATCGACCAGACCTATCTGATCACCCTTCCCAACGGCGATACCTGGGCCCCCAAGCAGGACGGCGGCACCTCCGGCGCCACCGTCACCCTGAAATGGGGCCTGACGCACTCCAAAAACAACATTTCCGCCTTCCTGATGAAGACCTTCGGGCCGGATGCGGTGGTGGGAATGATGCGCAGGCTCGGCATCACAGGCCGCATAGACCCCGTGCATTCCCTCTGCGTAGGCTCAGCCGACATCTCCCCGTATGAGATGGTGGCCGCCTACAATACCTTCCCCTCCAAGGGAATCTATACCACTCCCTTATATGTGAAGAGGATCGAGGACAACCAGGGCGTGGTGCTCTCGGAGTTCACCACCCATTCCCGGGAGGCGTTCGATGCCGTGAGTGCCTATGAGATGGTGAATATGATGCAGGGGGTGGTCAACAACGGTACCGGATACCGTCTGCGGGGCACTTACGGTCTTCAGGGCGAGATCGGGGGCAAGACCGGAACGACCAACGACAACTCCGACGGCTGGTTCATCGGTTATACTCCCTATATTACCGCCGGCGTCTGGGTGGGGGCCGAAGACCGGCAGGTCCACTTCAGTTCCACGGCGCTCGGTCAGGGCGCCAACGCCGCCCTGCCCATCTGGGCGCTCTTCGTGAGGAAGTGCCTCTCGGACCGCAGCATCGGCTGGGATCCCGCGGACCGTTTTACCCCGCCGGCAGGGGCGGACCTGGATATCGACTGCGGGGTCATCAAGGTCGGGGACGGCGGAATTGTCGAGGAAGAATCCGCCGAGGACCGGTATTTCAATTAGCACAGTTTTTAAGAAGTATGATGGAATATCAGGTAGATGATACGGACAAAAGGATTTTGTCGTATTTGACGAAGGATGCGCGGGTCCCGCTGACGGAAATCGCCAAGGGAGCGAACATTTCCGCCGCCGCGGTGAACCAGCGTATCAAGAAGCTGAAGGAGGCTGGCGTGATTACCGGCTCCCGTATGGAGGTGAAGCCGGCGGCCCTCGGCCTGACGGTCTGTGCTTTCATCAGCGTTTCCCTTAGCGAGGACAATAAGTACGCGGAGGTGGTGGCGGCCCTTAAACATGTGCCGGAAGTGGTGGAATGCCACTTTGTGACCGGACGTGCGGCCCTGCTCATCAAGGTGTTCTGTTTCAGCAACGAACACCTGATGGACGTGCTGCTGAATACCATCCAGCGTATTCCCTATATCAGTTCCACGGAAACCCTGCTCTCCCTGGATGAGGCGTTCTCCCGCCAGGTCTGGGTGAAGGGATCTAATCCCGCAACGCCGCTGTCTTCTTCTCCAGCCACCGGGTCTCTTCTTCGCTGAGATAAGGCGAAAGCGTCCTGAACACCTTTTCCTGGTAGGCATTCAGCCAGCGTATTTCCGCTTGCGTCAGTAACTCCGGAAGCAGCGCGCCGACATCGAAATGGCAGAGTGTCAGCGTCTCAAAGCGCAGCCATTTCCCAAAATCATTTTCCCCGTCCTGAACACACAGGAGAAGGTTTTCGTGCCTGACTCCGTGTTGCCCTTCCCGGTAAATCCCCGGTTCACAGGAAACGACCATCCCCGGTTCAAGCGCTACGGGATTGAGGTCCTGGCGGATGCTTTGCGGCCCTTCATGTACGCCGAGCAGGAAACCTACGCCATGTCCGGTGCCGTGTCCGTAATTGCGGTGCGCTTTCCACAGCGGCTCGCGGGCCAGCGCGTCGATGCGGCAGCCCGGCGTCCCTTCCGGAAAGACAGCGGATGCAAGGGCGATGTGGCCCTTGAGGACGAGGGTGTAATCTTCCTGTTCCTGCAGGGTGCACGCGCCCAGCGGTACGGTGCGCGTGATGTCGGTTGTCCCGCAGAGGTATTGTCCGCCCGAATCACAGAGATACAGTCCCTCGCGGCGGAGCCGGGGCGCGGGCTCTTCCGGAGTCACATAGTGGGGGAGCGCCGCGGAAGGGCCATACGCGGAAATCGTCTCGAAACTGTCCGACAGGTATTCCTCGCTCTCCCCGCGCAGTCTTCCGAGCAGGATGGCGGCTTCCCGTTCGCTGACGGACCGTCCCGCTTCCAGTTCCCTTTCAAGCCGGAAAAGGAATTTTTCCATGGCGATGCCGTCCAGCAGGTGCGCACGCTGCAGGGCTTCGATCTCATCTTCCGTCTTCACGGCCTTTTTTGCGGCGACGGGGCTCTCTCCCGCGACCATCTCCACGCCGGCACCGTGCAGGGCCTCGTGCAGGGCGATGTTCAGGCTGTCCGGACTGCAATACAGGCGGCCGCCCCCGCCCAGGTCCTCGGAGAGCAGCAGAACGGCGCTGTAGTCCTCGATGCGCACGCCGTCCGCGGCGATGCGCTCCAGCGCGTCTTCCGACCCCGGATCCGCGACGCTGTCCTTGAGGACATACCAGACGGCCTCATTGGCACTGACCAGCAGGTAGCTGATGACATAGGGGTTGTATTCGATGTCGGAGGCGCGGACGTCCAGGGTCCAGGCCACTTCGTCCAGGGCGCCGAGCAGCAGGGCGTCGCAGTGCCGGGTGCGGCAGAAGTCGCGCAGAAAGTCCAGTTTGGCGCGGCGGCCCTCCCGCGAATCGACGGTGAAGAGGGGAGTCTGCGGCAGTTCCGGGCAGTCCGGCCAGAGCGGCGCAAGCAGTTCCGGAACGCCGACGACCTCGCATTCTTCCCCGACGGCTTGCTGCAGCGCGTCTGCGAACCCGGCGGAGGTGGTCAGCGCGTCGACGGCGATTCGCGTCAGGTCCCGCTGCTCTCCGAGCCAGCGGGCGAGGTCTTCGCAGCCCAGCCGCTTTTGCGGGTGGAGGGTGATGCCGCTGCCTTCCAGTGCATGCCGGGCTTCGATGAGGTAGCGGGTGTCGGTCCAGAGGCCCGCTTCGTCGGCGGTGACCACGAGGCCGGAAGCCTCGCCGCCGTAGCCGCTGAGAAAGCGGATCTGCTTGTAGCGTTCGGGGATGTATTCGCTGCCGTGGGGGTCGGAGCCGGTCAGCACGACGGCGTCCCAGTCCCGGGAGCGCATCAGTGCCCGCAAAGAGTCCAGTTTATTCATATTTGCAAAGATATAATTATTTTTGCAGCGTGAAGATTGGAAACATCAATTTAGGTGACCGGCCGGTGCTGTTGGCGCCGATGGAGGACGTGACGGACCGCTCGTTCCGGCTGTTGTGCCGGGAACAGGGGGCCGATATGGTCTATACCGAATTCGTGCCCTCGGACGGACTGGTGCGGGATGCCCGCAAGGCCATCGAGAAGATGTACACCCTGGAGGGGGAGTCCCCGGTGGGCATCCAGATTTACGGGCACATTCCCGAATCGATGGTGGAGGCGGCGAAGATGGCCGAGGCGGCCGCGCAGTTGGCCGGCGGTCACGGAGCGGACCTGATCGACATCAATTTCGGCTGTCCGGTGAGCAAGATTGCCGGGCGGGGTGCGGGTTCCGGGATGATGCGCGAGCCGGACAAGATGGTTGCCATAACCCGTGCGGTGGTGGAGGCGGTGAAGCTGCCGGTGACGGTCAAGACGCGCCTGGGATGGGACGAGGGCTCGAAAATCATCGTCGAACTGGCCGAGCGCCTGCAGGATGCGGGCATCGCCGCGCTGACCATTCACGGACGGACGCGCTGTCAGTTGTACCGCGGAGAAGCGGACTGGACGCTCATCGGCGCGGTGAAGAACAACCCCCGGATGCGGATTCCCATTATCGGCAACGGCGATATCGATTCGCCGCAGAAGGCCCGCGAGGCGTTCGACCGCTATGGTGTGGACGGCATAATGGTCGGGCGTGCGTCCTTTGGGCACCCCTGGATCTTCCGCGAAATCAAGCATTTCCTGCAGACGGGAGAGGAGTTGCCGCCGCTGTCGGTGGCGGAGCGTGTGGCCCTGGCGCGGCGTCATCTGGCGCTTTCGCTCGCCGTGAAAGGGGAGCCGCGCGGGATTTTCGAGATGCGCCGGCACCTGAGCTGCTATTTCAAGGGACTGCCGGATTTCAAGGAGACGCGCATAAAAATGGTGACGACGCTATCGACGGAGGAACTCGACGCGATTTTTGATTATATTTGCACCCGCTATGCTTGATACGGTCCTCCTTTTCCCTTACTGGCTGGCGCTGAAATGGCGCCATCGCCGCTATGACACGGGGAAGGTGAGCATCGAACGCGCCGAGGTGCCGACGGTCTGCGTGGGCAATATCACCGCCGGCGGCACGGGCAAAACCCCGCACGTGGAGCTGATTCTGCGCCTGCTGCTCAATTCCGACGAATGGGCGATGCGCAATATCGCCGTGCTGTCGCGGGGGTACAGGCGCAAGGGCAGCGGTTTTGCGGAAGTGGAACTGAACGGCAGCGCCCTCCTTTGCGGCGACGAGCCGGTCCAAATCAAGAAAAAATTCCCCGTCGTGCGCGTGGCCGTCGATGCGGACCGTGTCGACGGATGCCGGCGCCTCTGCCATCCGGACGCGAAGGACGTGCCCCCGGCGGACTATATCGTGCTCGACGATGCCTTCCAGTACCGCCGCCTGCGCGCCGACCTGAACATTGTCCTCGTCGATTTCAACCGTCCCGTACACACGGACCTGCTGCTCCCGCTGGGGCGCCTGCGCGATCTGCGCGAACGCCTCTGGGAGGCCGATGTCATCGTGGTCACCAAATGCCGGGAGACGCTGGACGAGACGGAGAAGGAGGAGTTCGCCGCGCAGATGGGCCTGCTCGAATACGATTGCTACGACCACCTGGCCACCACCCCCACCGGGAAGCGCATCTGGGTGTATTTCACTTGTATCCAATACGAGGCCTGCGAACCCTTGTTCGAGGAGTCCAATCCCCGTTTTATCTATTCGAAGAAGGCGGTCCTGATGACGGGAATTGCCCGCAACGCCCTGCTCTGCGACCACCTGGGGGCCCGTTACGAGTTGCTCCGTGTCTTTGATTTCCCGGACCATCACCGCTTTACCCGGCTGGATTTCGCGCGGATTCTCGCGGTGGTGCGCCGGCACCCCACGGCGGTGGTGCTGACCACCGAAAAAGACGCCCAGCGCATCGCAAATGCGCCGGACGTCCCTCAGATGCTGCGCGAGCGCCTGTTCTACCTGCCCATCCGGGCGGAGTTCGTGACGCCCTCGGAACGCAGTTCGTTCCGTGCCCGGATTGTCAGACCGTAAGGATTTCCTTTTCCTTCGCCGCGACGATTTCGTCGATTGTGGCGATGTTCTTGTCGGTAATCTTCTGTACTTCCTCCTCGGCTTCCTTTTCGGTGTCCTCGGAGAGGCCGTCGTTCTTCTGGGCCTTGCGGAGCTGGTCCACCGCGTCGCGGCGGGCGTTGCGGACGACGATTTTTGCGTTCTCGCCGGAGGCTTTAGCCTTCTTGATCAGTTCGCGGCGGCGTTCCTCGGTCAGGGCGGGAACGGTGCAGCGGATGATTTCGCCGTTGTTCTGGGGGGTGAGTCCGACATTGGAGTCGATGATGGCCTTTTCGATGGCGGCAATCAGGCTGCGCTCCCAGGGCTGGATGGCCAGGGTCTTGGCGTCCGGGGTGGTGATGGAGGAAACCTGGCCGATGGGGGTCATCGTACCGTAATAGCTGACCATCACGTTCTTGAAGATGGACGGGTTGGCCTTGCCGACGCGGTAGGTCTTGAGGTCTTCTTCCAGGAAGAGGACGGCTTCCTGCATCTTCGCGTCGATATTCTCGACAATCTTTTTTGCTTGCTCGGTTAACATATCCTTTGATTTGATTTTATGCGTGTACCAGGGTGCCGGCCTTGCCGCCGCGCAGGATGTCCAGCAGGGCGTCCGGATCATTGATATTGAAGACCACGATGGGGACGGGCCCCTGCTCGCAGAGGGCGAACGCCGTGGTGTCCATGACTTTCAGGCGGTCGTTGATGGCTTTCTCGAAAGTCAGTTCGTCGAATTTGACGGCATCCGGGTTCCTCAGGGGATCTTTGTCGTAAACGCCGTCCACCCGCGTTCCTTTCAGCACGGCCTCCGCACCCAGTTCCAACGCCCGCAGGGCGGCTCCCGAATCGGTGGAGAAATACGGGTTGCCGGTGCCTCCGGCGAGGAGCGCTACGCCTCCGCGTTTGAGTACGGCGAGCGCCGAGTCGCGGTCATAGTAGCGGGCAATCGGCGCCATCGGCGTTGCGGTGAAGACCTCCGCCTCGATGCCTTCGCTGCGAAGGGCTCCCGCCAGTGCAAGGGAGTTGATGACGGTCGCGAGCATCCCCATGCGGTCGCCCGTGACACGGTCGAATCCTTTCCCTACGCCCTGCAAGCCGCGGAAGATGTTTCCGCCTCCGGTGACGATGGCCATCTGGTGACCTTCCCGCACCGCGGCGGCGATGCGATGCGAGAAAACTTTCAGGTATTCCACATCGATGCCCCGGCCTTCCTGTTCGCCAAGCCGCTCTCCGCTTAATTTCAAAAGGACTCTTCTGTACATAGTGTCTGGCTTTTGTTCGAAACACAAAAATACCGGAAAATTATGAAACTTGCAAGATATGGCGTATATTTGCAAACCTTATCATATTATTGACGCGATGTTTATTTTTACTTCTTCCATCGGCAAAAAATTCATCCAGGCCGTCAGCGGAGCATTCCTGATCGTGTTCCTGCTGCTGCACGCCACCATCAACTTCTTTTCCGTCATCGATTCCTTTACGGGCAAGTACGGTGCCTGTGCGGGGGACGATGCCCTCTTCTCCGAAGGGGACGGCCTCTTCAAGCTGGGCTGTGACTTTATGTCCACGCCCGTCATCAGCATCATGGTCCCCATCCTGGCGCTGGGCTTCCTCATCCATATTCTTTATGGTTGCTGGCTCACGGCGCAGAACCTGCGGGCGAGGGGCGGCCTGAAGCGCTATGAGGTCTCCAGCCGGGCGGCGGCGGATTCCTGGTCTGCCCGGAATATGTTTGTCCTGGGTATGGTGATTCTGGGATTCATCGTTTTCCATCTGACCCATTTCTGGGCGAAGATGCAGCTCCCCGAGATGTTCGGGATCGGCACTTTCGAGAACAACCCCTACCTGCTGCTCAATGTCACCTTCGGTTCCTGGTGGATGCTGGCGCTTTATCTGCTGTGGTTCCTGGCACTCTGGTTCCACCTTTGCCACGGTTTCTGGAGCATGCTGCAGACGGTTGGCTGGAACGGCAGCGTCTGGTTCAAGCGGCTCAAGGTCATCAGCGTCCTCGTCTCGAGCCTGATCTGCCTGATGTTCGCCGCGGTGGCCGTCAACGCCTATATCCAGGCGAATTTCCTTGCCGCCTGAGGGCGCGGGAAATGATTTTTGGTTAAAAGTAAAATAATTGCTACCTTTGCGACCCCTATTTTGTGTAGGGATCGCAAATTTTTTGTATTAACCAGTTAAAGATCAACACAGTGGACACACAAAGCTACAAGACTGTATCTCTCAACAAGGAGACAGTGGACAAGAAGTGGGTCGTCATTGATGCGACGGATCTCGCACTGGGTCGTCTGGCTGCCCGCGTGGCGCTTGTCCTGAGGGGCAAGAACAAGCCCGGCTTCACCCCGCACGTGGATTGCGGTGACAATGTCATCGTCGTCAACGCGGAGAAGGTGGCGCTGAGCGGCAAGAAGATGACCGACCGCGTCTACACGCGCTACACCGGATATCCCGGCGGACAGCGTTTCACGACGCCCAAGGAGATTCTCGCCAAGAGGCCTACCGAACTCGTCCGGAGAGCAGTGAAGGGTATGCTCCCGAAGACGCGCCTTGGCAACAAGCTGATCGGCAACCTGTTCATTTACGCAGGTCCCAATCATCCGCACGAGGCCCAGAACCCTAAAACTATCAAGTTGAACGAAATTTAAACAGAGCAAATGGAACAGACAAACGCCCTTGGAAGACGCAAGGCAGCTGTTGCTCGCGTTTATCTCGCAGCCGGTAAAGGCAACGTTACGATCAACGACCGTCCCGTGGAGGAGTATTTCGCCCTCGAGTCGCTCCGTTACATCGTCGCCCAGCCTTTCGAGGTGACATCCACCGCAGGTCAGTTTGACGTGAAGGTGACCATCGCCGGCGGTGGCATCAAAGGCCAGGCCGAGGCCATCCGTCTCGGTATCGCCCGCGCCCTCTGCGAGCTGGATGCAGAAGCGTACCGTCCCGCGCTCAAGGCCGCCGGTTTCCTCACCCGCGATGCACGCGAGGTTGAGCGCAAGAAACCCGGTCAGCCCGGTGCCCGCAGACGCTTCCAGTTCAGCAAACGTTAGAAGCGAACCGCTGTTTTACGGCACGGATGCGGTTGTAAACTGCCCCTGCAGGTGGTTGCCGCTCCGCGGAAAAGGTCAGGGACCGGTCCCGCTGAAGTCCGCTACCCGGACCTTGATGAAAAGAGTCCGCCCGATGCGGCGGAAAAGGATCAAGAAATCAGAAACAAAACAATGTCAAGAACAAATTTCCAAGAACTGCTTGATGCAGGCGTACATTTCGGGCATCTGGCCAGGAAGTGGAACCCCAAAATGGCTCCCTATATCTTCGACCAGAAGAACGGAATCCACGTGATTGACCTGCACAAGACCATCGTCAAGATTGACGAGGCCGCCGAGGAAATGAAGCAGCTCGCGAAGTCGGGCCGCAAGATTCTCTTCGTGGCGACCAAGAAACAGGCGAAAGACGTCGTCTCCGAGAAGGCGGCGGCCGTCGGTATGCCTTCGGTGACCGAGCGCTGGGCGGGCGGTATGCTTACCAATTTCCCGACCATCCGCAAGGCGGTCAAGAAGATGGGCACCATCGACAAAATGAAAGAGGACGGCACCTTCGAGAAACTTGCAAAGCGTGAGCGCCTGCAGGTGGACCGCCAGAGAGCCAAACTCGAGAAGAACCTCGGCTCCATCCGCGACATGAGCCGCCTCCCTTCGGCCCTTTTCGTGGTCGATATCCAGAAGGAAGCCAACGCGGTGAAGGAAGCCAACCGGCTCAACATTCCGGTATTCGCAATGGTCGATACTTGTTGCGATCCCACTCCCATTGATTATGTGATTCCGGCCAATGATGATGCCACCAAGTCCATCGAGTGCATTATGAACGCCCTCTGCGCCGCCATTGCGGAAGGTCTGGAGGAGCGCAAGCTCGAGAAGGACAAGGAAGCCGTTCCCGAGGAAGGCGCCGAGGAAGTGAAGGAAGCTCCCGCCGGCAAGAAACTCCGTGCCCGCAAGGGTGCGAAGGCCGAGGGTGAAGCCCCTGTCGCCGAAGTTGCCGAAACTCCCGCCGAAGAAGCCGCTCCCGCGGCCGAGTAGTTCCGTTTGAATCTCTAAAAAGTTAAGTGATATGGCTATTACAGCAGCAGATGTAATGAAGTTGCGCAAGATGACCTCCGCCGGCATGATGGATTGCAAGAAGGCGCTGGAAGAAGCTGAAGGCAACTTTGAGAAGGCTATCGGCATTATCCGTGAGAAAGGCAAGCTCGTCGCCGCCAAACGTGCGGACCGCGAGACGACCGAAGGCGCGGTGAAGGCCCGTATCGCCGGGAACAAGGGCATCCTTGTCTGCCTGGGTTGCGAGACCGATTTCGTCAGCCGCAACGCCGATTTCCAGGCGCTGGCGGAGGCGATTGCCGATGTCGCCATCGCCTCCTGTCCCGCCGACCTCGAAGGCCTGAAGGCCTGCAAGATGGCGGACGGCTATACTGTGGCGGAGGCCGTCGAGGCCCAGACCGGAAAGACCGGTGAGAAGCACGTCCTCGTAGGGTACGCGCTTGTGGAAGCCCCCTTCGTGGTGGAATATATCCACAAGATCAACGGCAAACTCGGTGCTCTGGTGGGCTTCAACAAGGAAGTCCCCACGGAACTCGCCAAGGGGGTCGTGATGCAGGTGGCTTCGATGAACCCCGTTTCCCTCTCCAAGGAGGACTGCCCGCAGGCCACCATTGACAACGAACTGGCCGTGGCCGTGCAGAAGACCCGCGAGGAACTGGTGCAGAAGGCCGTTGACGCCGCCCTCAAGAAGGTGGGCATCAATCCTGCGCACGTGGACAGCGAGGACCATATCGAGTCCAATACCGCGAAGGGCTGGATTACTCCCGAACAGGCCGCCCAGGCCCGCGAAATCATTAAGACCGTCGGCGCCGAGAAGGCTGCAAGCCTCAACGAGCAGATGATCCAGAACATCGCGAACGGGCGTCTTGCCAAGTTCTTCAAGGAGCAGACCCTGCTCGAGCAGGACTACCAGATGTCCGATGAGAAGATGACGGTCGGACAGGCCGTCGCCGCAGTGGACAAGGACGCGAAGGTCGTCGCTTTCAAGCGCTTCTCCCTGAACGACTAATCCTTGCAGGAGTTGACGAAAGACCGGCAGCCTTCGGGTTTGCCGGTTTTTTTATATCTTTGCGGATATGAAAGTTCAAATCTGGCCGATACTGACGCTGGCTTTTCTTTTTTGTATGTCGTGCGACGATGCGCGGTATCCTGAGGAGCCATCGGCGGATTATGCTCCGCAAATCCCTGAAGCCGTCGATTTGGGACTGAGCGTGCGCTGGGCGTCCTTTAACCTGGGCGCAGCGGCTCCTGAAGGCTATGGGGACTGTTTTGCCTGGGGAGAGACCCTCCCCAAAGGCGCTTATACCCTCTCGTCGTATAAAGGGGACGGAAACTTTGCGGATGCCGCGTCCGCGGCCCTGGGCGGAGGCTGGCGCGTTCCCTCCTATGCGGAGTGGAACGAACTCTCCAAACCGGAAAATGCCTCCTGGGAATGGACCCGGCTGAACGGGATTTTCGGTATGAAGGTCATCAGCAAGGTCGGCGGGTATGAGGGAAACTGGATTTTCCTGCCCGCCGCCGGCTACCGTTACAGCAGGAGTTGGTACGGCTTCCGCTTCTATGGCTATTACTGGGCCTCGTCTCCGCATCCGGACGGGACGGAGTTCGCCCGCCGCGTCTATTTCTATTCGGGCGGGATAAGCGGAAATGAATACGGCCGTTCGTTCTACGGACTCTCTATCCGTCCTGTCTGCGAATAAGGACGCCCAAGGAACGGGCGCCGTGGGCCCCGAACACGAGGGCCTGCTCTATATCGGCGGTCTTGGACGGGCCTGAAATGAAGATGCCGTAGCGGGCCGGACTTTCGCCCAGGCGGTCAAAGGCATCGTGCATGTTGTGTACGATGGCGTCCTCGGGAATGACCAGCACCAGCGTATCTGTGATGAAATAATCCACCCGGGGGCGGCCCTCCGGTTCGGGAAGATAGACGCAACCGTTCTCGGCCACCCCGAACCGTCCCGGCACGACGGCAATCCCTTCCGCTTCCGGGAAGAGTTCCCGTGCGGCGTCCTCCTCGTCTTCACCCGATTCCAGGAAGCGCACCTTCCCGCCGCTTCCCTTCACGGCTTCGCAAAACTGTGCGAGGGGATCTTCATAACGCAGGGAACCCTGTTTCAGGGCGGCCAGGTCGTGTTTTTCAAAAATTTCCGGCTGTGCGGCGCGCAGCGACCGGAAGATAATTTCCTTACTTGTTGCCATCACGCAGTTTTTTATAGGATTTCTGGGAAGCGATATCGGGAAATTCCCGGCCTTTGCCCCATCGGGCGCCGAAGGCCTTGAGCATCTTCATGCCGGGCTTTCCGGCACGGAGCGCGGTTTCCAGCGTCCAGGGCTGCGCCATGACAAGCCCCATCCCTTTGGAGAGCAGCATTTTCCTTCCCGAAGCATGCCAGCGCTGCCGGGCCTTGTAAATCTGGTCCGGGAGGTCCACTTTCGCCGGGCACAGGGAACTGCAGGAGGCGCATAGCGTGCAGGCGGAAAGGTTGTCGCGGTAGCGGCGGGCGTCGGCCATTATGCCGAGGTTGATGCCCACGGGCCCCGGAATAAAATAGGAATAGGCGTAGCCGCCGATGCGCCGGTACACCGGGCAGGTATTCATGCAGCCGCCGCAGCGCAGACAGTTCAACAGGCGGAAGTGCTCCCAGTCCGCAAGGATTCGGCTCCGGCCGTTGTCCACGATGATGATGTGGAATTCGCTGCCTTCACGGGGTGCGCTGTACAGGGTCGTATAGGTGGTGACGGGCTGCCCCGTCGCCGTGCGGGCCAGCAGGCGGGTGAATACGCCGAGGCTTTCGCGGTCCGGGACGATTTTATCGATGCCGAAGGCGGCAATCTGCAGTTTCGGCAGCGAGGTTCCCATGTCGGCATTGCCCTCGTTGGTGCAGACGACGACCTCGCCGGTCGATGCCACCGCGAAATTCACTCCGGTCATTCCGGCATCGGCGGTCAGGAACTTTTCCCGCAGGTTGCGCCGCGCCGCATGGGTGAGGTAGGTCGGGTCGGCATTTCCGGGCTCGGTGCCCATTTCCTTTTCGAAGAGCCGCCCCACTTCCTCGCGCTTGACGTGGATGGCGGGCAGGACGATATGGCTGGGGCGGGACCCCATCAACTGGATGATCCGCTCGCCGAGGTCGGTTTCAATCGCTTCGATGCCCAGGCCTTCGAGGTAGGGGACGAGCCCGCATTCTTCGGAGAGCATCGATTTGCTCTTGACGAAGCGCTTGACGCCGCGCTCCGTAAGCAGGTTGCCGATGATTTCCCGGTATTCCCGGGCATCTGCCGCCCAGTGTACGACGGCGCCTGCGGCGGAAGCCTTCTTCTCGAACTGCTCCAACAGTTCGGGCAGGTGGCTGTTGCTGTAGAGTTTGAGCCGGGAAGCCGCGTCGCGCAGGGCTTCCCATTCGGGGATGGTCTTGGCGAGACGGTCCCGTTTGCCGCGGACGAGCCACAGGGTTTCGTCCTGCCAGTCCACTTTTGCATGATCGATCTTTCTCATAGGCCGCAGGCAAGGATTTCGGTGATGTGGAGGGTTTTGACCGGAAGTTTTTCCGCGGCGATGATACCGGCCTGGTGCATCAGGCAGGAACTGTCGGCGGCGGTGATGTATTCGGGGCCGGTCGCCATGTGGCGGCGGACGCGGTCTTGTCCCATCTTGACGGAGATGTCGCTCTCCTCCGCAGAAAACAGTCCGCCGAAGCCGCAGCATTCGTCGGGACGTTCGCTTTCCACGACTTCGATGCCGTCAATCAGCGACAAAAGGTCCCGCAGTTTGTTGAAATAGGGAACATTCTGCTCGGAAGGGGAGGACAGTCCGGTCATCCGCACCCCGTGGCAACTGTTATGCAGGCAGACCTTGTGCGGGAAACGGCCGGGCAGCGACGCCGGCTTCACGACATCGTGCAGGTATTCGCAGATCTCCCAGATGCGGCCCTTGAAGCGGTCTCCGTAATGTTCCCGCACGAAGGAAACACAACTCGACGAGGGCCCGACAATCGTGTCGTAGCGCTCGAAAATCTTCTCGAAGCGTCGCTTGAGCGCGTCCGTGTCGGATTCATAGCCCGCATTGGCCATCGGCTGGCCGCAGCAGGTCTGTCCGTCCGGAATTTCTGCCTCTACGCCGAGGTGGCGCAGGAGCCTGAGGCAGGCGCGGGGAACCTGCGGGGAAACCGCCCTGACATAGCAGGGTACAAAGAGGGCAACTTTCATTGGCGGAATTCGTTTCTGCAAAGATAGAAAATTATTACCTTTGCAGGGCCATGAACCTGAAATCGCTGGCGAAAGATACGGCCGTTTACGGTCTGAGCAGCATTGTGGGCAGATTTCTCAATTATCTGCTCGTCCCCCTCTATACCACGATGATTCCCGCTTCCTGCGGGGGCTACGGTACGGTGACGAACCTTTACGCCTATACCGCGCTGCTGCTGGCGCTGCTTACCTTCGGCATGGAAACGACCCTGTTCCGTTTTTCGTCCAAGGAAGGGGAGGACCCGCGACTGGTGTACGGGACGACCTTGAAAATGGTGGGCGGGGTGGCGCTGTTTTTTGCCGCCGCGACGCTGGCGCTGCTTTCCCCCATATCCTCTGCGCTCGGCTATGCCGATCATCCCGCCTATGTGGGCTGCATGGCGCTGATTGTAGCCATGGATGCGTTCCAGGCCATTATGTTCAGCCGCTTGCGCCAGACGGGGAAGGCGGTGAAATTCATGCTCTGCAAGTTCGCCTTCATCATCCCCAATATCCTGCTCAACCTTTTCGTGTTCCTGGTGCTGCCGCGTTATTACCAGGCCCCGGACGGGGGCGTCGGCTTCATTTTCGCGGTGAACCTGTTCTGCACGGCATCGGTATTCCTGTGCTTTATTCCGGAACTGAAGGGCCTCGGCTATGGTTTTGACAAGGCGCTTGCCGGAAGGATGCTGCGCTATACCTGGCCGCTTCTGCTCCTTTCGCTGGTCGGGATTCTGAATCAGGTGGCGGATAAAATCCTCTATCCCTGGCTCGTGCCCGGGCCCGAAGGAAAGGTGCAGCTGGGCATCTACGGTGCATGCGCGAAGATTGCGATGATCCTGGCCTTGCTCACGCAGGCATTCCGCTATGCCTATGAGCCGATCGTCTTTGGCAGCAGCAAGGATAAAAACAGTCCGCAGACGCTTGCGGACGGCATGAAATATTTTATCATTTTCAGCCTGCTCGCCTATCTGGCGGTCATGTTCTACCTGCCGGTGCTGAAATATTTTGTCGGCAGCAGTTATTGGGAAGGGCTTAAGGTGGTGCCGGTCGTGATGGCCGCGGAAATCTGCATGGGCGTGTATTTCAACCTCTCGTTCTGGTACAAACTTTCCGACCGGACCATCTGGGGAGCCGCTCTCAGCGGTATCGGCGCAAGCGTCATGATCGGACTGAATGTCTTGCTCGTGCCTCGCATCGGCTATATGGGCTGTGCCTGGGCCGGACTGGCCGGCTACGGAACGGCGATGGTGCTGAGTTTTATCATCGGCGCAAAGAAATACCCGGTCGCCTACGATTTGCGCAGTGCATTGCTTTTTGTCCTGCTGACGGCCGCACTGCTGGGCGCATCGATGCTTTTTGCACGGAGCCGCATGGCGACAATCCCGCTGCAGTTGTCGTTCAATACGCTGCTCCTGCTGGTGTATTCGGTTTTTGTCTATTTTAGTGTCAAAAATACCAGAAAGTAATTGTATGAAAAAGATTTTTACCCATGTTTTGTATGCGGCGGCTGCGTTTGCGGCTGCCTCCTGCGGAAGCCAGCAGGGCAAAAAAGCCCAGGAGAATGCGCAGGATGCCGCTGCGGCCCCTGAGACCGAAATCGCTTCGGCGCCCCTGGCGGAGGACAGCGAGCCGGTGTTCGATATTGTGACGAACCTCGGCACTATCCGGATCAAACTCTTCAAGGATACGCCCCAGCACAGGGATAACTTTGTAAAACTGGCAAAATCAGGATTTTACAAGGGGATTCTCTTCCACAGGGTGATTGACGGCTTTATGATTCAGGCAGGCGACCCGCTGACCAGGAATCCTGCGAACAAGGCCAGTTTCGGCACCGGAGGTCCGGGTTACACGGTTCCCGCGGAGATCCTGCCGGAGCATACGCACAAGAAGGGGGCGCTGGCCGCCGCCCGGCGCGGCGATATGGCCAATCCGATGCGCGAGTCTTCCGGGTCGCAGTTTTATCTGGTGCAGGATCCCGTCTCCTGCGCGCAACTGGACGGCGCTTACACCGTATTCGGCGAGACGCTTTCCGGTTTCGATGTCATCGACAAGATTGCCAAAGTTCCCAGGGACGGGCGTGACTGCCCGTTGAGCGACGTGAAAATCCTGAAAGTCGTCGAGGTGGAGGAGTAATTTTGGCACGGTCCTTGAATATTTGGCCTTTGAATAGTTTTTTCATAGGTTAAATATAGGTTTGAATGTGTGGACCGTCCGCGATGGGATATCGGGGACGGTTTTTCGTTTTTTTTGTTTAAATTGCAGCCGGTCTGCAGAGATGAAGATGGAACCGATAGATGCCCTTTTCCCCTGGGTGGACGGAAGCGACCCCGTGCTCTCCGCCCGCAGGGCGCAGTATGCTGCAGGAGATGCGCTCCACAACGATGAGGTGGGGGGCACGACCCGGTACGCCTCGCTGGGAGAGGTGAAATACTGCGTGGCCTCGCTGCTGCGTTTCGCCCCGTTTCTGCGAAAGGTCTTTATCGTGACGGACGGACAGGATCCGGGCTTGCGCCCGATGCTCGAAAAATATTTTCCCGACCGTGCGGATGATGTGGTCATCGTGGACCATAAGGTGATTTTCAAGGGCTGGGAGCAGTTCCTTCCGACCTTCAATTCCAATTCCATCGACGTCCTGATCTGGAACATCCCCGAACTTTCAGAGCGTTTCGTGTATTTGAATGACGACATGATGCTCATCCGTCCGGTGACTCCGGAGGACTTTTTCCGTCCGGAGGGAGTGGTCTGTTACGGAACGCGCTTCCCGGCCTTTTTCGGCCGGGTGCTCCGCAGCCTCCGTCCCTCGCATATCGGGTTCAAGGCGGCGATGCTCCGGGCCCTCGAACTGGAAGGGGGAGGGCGCTATTTCATCAACCTCGGACATGCACCCTGCCCCATGCTGAAAAGTTGGTTCGAAGACTGGGCGGGGCGCCGTCCGGACATGGTGGAGCTGAATCTGCGCGACAAGTTCCGCAGCCGCGAGCAGTTCGAAGGGCAGGAGCCCTTTTATCTGGATATGGACCGCCGGGGGCGCCTGGTGCTGATTCCGGACAAGAAGGCCGCCTTCTATTTCAAGCGGCACGGCGGCAGGGATTATGTGGCGAAGAAACTTCGTTCCTTCGATAAAGACCATATGCGCAAGTTTGTCTGTTTCAATTCACTGAACCTCTGCACGCCGGAAGAGTCGGGGCAGGTGCTCCGCTGGCTGGGAGGGCGCATCGGAATTGAGTGAGATTTCCCTTGCGTTTGTGGGAGGAATTGATTACCTTTACAGACTAAGGCAAATTCAAATTAAAAACGATAGACACGGACATGAAGACCAAGTATTTTGCATGGCTGCCGGTGGTGCTTCTCACCCTGGGCGCCTGTGACGACAAGAAGAACCTCGGTCCCGAGGAACTGACCCTTTCCGCCACGGAACTCGACTTTGCATCGGCGTCCGAGAGCAAGACGCTGAACCTCAAGGCTACCATCGACTGGGGAATCCAGTGGAGTGATGAAACGGACAAGGCCTGGCTGAGCATCGACCCTGATGCCGGAAAGGCCTCGGCGGAAGAGAAGACCATTACCATCACGGTCCTGGAGAATACAGGTGAAAACCGCAGCGCCACCGTTACTTTCTACGGCAATGTCCTGCACAAGCAGACGGTGACCATCTCCCAGACCGGAGAGAAGGGCGACGGGGAAGCGATCACCGTCGCCGAATTCATCGCAAAGGCGGATACCCAGACTCCCTTTGTGCTGGAAGGCAAAGTGAGCAATGTCAACGGCACGTACAAGTATTTCAACCTTTCGGACGGTACCGAGACGGTGCAGATTTACCAGCCGGTGAATTTTGACAGTTTCTCCATCGAAAACGGCGGAACGGCAAGGGTGAAGGGCGTGTATGAGAGATTTGAGAAGAATGACGGCACCGTGGTCCACGAGATGAAAAACGGAAACATCCTCTCCTATGAGGGGCCCGACCTGGGCGACCATATCTTCGCCCAGACCTTCTCGGCAAGCCTCGGTGACTTTACGGAGGAGGTGAAGTCCGGAACCGTCAACCCCGTCTGGGCCTACGATTCCAAGTACAAATGCGCCAAGGCTACCGCCTATGTGGACGGCAAGAACAACGCTTCGGAATCCTGGCTGATCAGTCCGGAGATCGACCTTACCTCCGAGACGGCCGCCACCCTTGTCTTCGACCATGCCTGCAATTATTTCACCGCGGTATCCAACGAGGTCTCCCTCTGGGCAAGCAAGAACGGCGCGGCCTTCGTCCAGCTGGTCATCCCTACATATCCCACCAGTTTCACCTTCGTGTCTTCCGGGAAGATCAGTCTCAAGGATTTCCTCGGCGCCAAAGTGAAGATCGCGCTTGTGTACACTTCCACGGCGACAAAGGCCGGCACCTATGAGGTGCAGAATTTCTTCGTCGATGCGGAGGACAGCGGCGAGACCGTCTATCCCAGGCAGGAAAACTGCAATTCGGTCAGCGAAATCATCGCCCTTGCCAAGGATACCAAGTTCAACTGCACGGCGGCGATGCTGGTGGTCGCCAAATCCACCGGCGGCGTGGTCGTGTCCGACCAGACCGGGAACCTGTATCTTTACGATGAGCAGGCCACCGCGAACGTCGCCATCGGAGATAAGATTACCTTCTCCGGCCTGCGCGCCGTGTACAACGGGGTTCCCGAGGTGACCGGCCTTTCCAATGTGACGGTAGCGTCTTCGGGCAATGAAGTGACTTATCCCGAGCCCAAGGATATCATCGGCGGTTTTGACAGTTATTCCTCTGCCGTCGCCGAGTATATCTCCATGACGGGAACGCTCAGCAAGAGCCAGAATGCCGCCGGTACCGTAACGTATTACAACCTTGCCGTTCCCGGCGCGACGATGCAGGGCAGCGTTTCCCTGCCGTCCGCATCCCTGGGCCTGGACGCGCTTGAGGGCAAGATGATCACCGTTGCCGGATATTACAACGGCACGTCCGGCTCGTCCACCAAATACCACAATATCATTGCCGTAAAAGTGGAGGAGGCGTCCGGACTGTCCATCCTGACGGTTGACAAGACGGACATCAGTGTCGCGGCCTCGGCGCAGACGGCCAGTTTCAACGTGGGTGGCAACACTTCTTGGACGGTGAGCTGCGACGACGCGGCGCTTACGGCAACGCCCGCTTCCGGCAGCGGCGCCGCGGAGGTCGTGCTGTCCTTCCCGGAGAACACCGACACCGAGAACGCCAAGACCTACACGGTGAGGGTCAGTACGGAGGATCCCGCCCCCGTCAAGGAGTTTACCGTCGTGATTACGCAGAAGAAGGCTTCTTCGGGTACCGAGCAGGAGTTTGAACTTACAAACGACGAGATTGTCGCGGCCATCAATGCGGCTGTTGCCAACAAAGCCAATGGTTACACGGAGATAACGATAAACAGCGCGTCGGGAGAGTGGCAGGGTAAAATGAATGCCCAGAAAGATGTGTCCTATGTACAGCTCCGGGCAAAAGACGGTGCCTGTATCAAGTCTCCCGCCTTTGAGAAAGACATCAAGCGAATTGAGCTCCGGATTAATTCCAAGACGGGTGCGCAGCGCATTATCCATGCCATTCCTTCCGACAGCGTTCCGTCCTCCGGCGATTACAAGGCGGCCGACTGGGCTGCACAATATGGTCAGGCTGCCAGTACAGGCAACGTGGCAGAGACTTTGACAATTAATGTGGACGGCGCAGTCAAAGATTTTGCACTGATCGTTTCGGGCGGTGCCGTTTATATCGACAGCATATTGGTTGTCTGTGAATAGGATAATATTTTCAACGGCTGTTGTCCTGCTGTGTCTTCAGGCTTGTACAAAGCCTGAAGACAATGGTGGCGGGGCGCTTTCGCTCGGCATCCCCCGGCTCCGGGTCAGCAATATCGCAGATGCCCAGTTTATTACGGTGACTGCCGATGAGGCCTGGACCCTTGATATCGACTGGGGCGGGGCCGGGCCCTGGGGGGAACTCAGCGTCAGCAGCGGAATGCGCAGCAAGAAGGGCATTACCTTCAGCTGGACGAAGAATGCCGGGAGCGGCGAGCGCAGCGCCGTCTTTACCCTTAACGGAAAGACCCGCACCGTATCGCAGACTTTCGTGCAGGAGGGGACGCCTTCCACTCCGGTCCAGCCCGACATCCCCACCACCCTTCAGCCGGATATTCCCGGGGGCTGGCTGGAACTTCCCGCCCTGGACAGGAGCGACTGTTGCTTCTTTACCCATTCCATGACGCAGGGTACCTATAAGGGCCGCAATTATTCCTTCTATCTGGACCCGAAAGCACGCATTGCCCTCTGGGTGGCCTATCCGCTGAACAAGGCGCTCATCGGCAACGGCTCCCGCTCCGAAGAATGGGCCTTGGACCCCAAGGTCCCCGAGCAGTACCAGTCCGTGGTTTACGGCGGATACAAGTCGGGCGGTTATGACCGCGGTCACCAGCTGCCTTCGGCGGACCGTCTTGGCGACGGTATCAACGAAACCACTTTCTACGGGACCAATATCACGCCCCAGCTCAGCCATTTCAACCAGCGGATCTGGGCCAGCCTGGAAGGGATGGTCCGCAGCTGGTCTTCCCAGTTCGATACGCTCTATGTGGTGACCGGGACGGACGTCGCAGGCGCGACCCTGACGGCCTACGATAATTACTACAAGGAAATCACCGTTCCGACGGGATACTACAAGGTGCTGCTCGGCTACAAACGCAACGGCACGGTCGGCATCACCAACACGACCGGCGGCTATACCGGCATCGCCTTCTACTTTGAACACAGAAATGATTATCCCAACAGCAAAGAGACCATTTTCCAGCAGTCGATGACCATCGGCGCCATCGAAAATAAACTCGGTATGGATTTCTTTGTGAACCTTCCAGCCGTGGCCGGGCCCCCGTTTGCCGCCAAGGCGGAATCCACTTTTGACCCCTGGTGGAAAAATTAATGGCTTATGAAAAGAAAAATCCTGCTTGTCACCCTGCTTGCGCTGCTTGCCAGCGTCAGCGCCTTCCCGCAAAAGGTAAGCCAGAGTTATGTGATCGGGTTTTATAATCTCGAGAATCTCTTTGATACCGTGCATGACGAGGGGAAGAACGACTATCAGTATCTTCCCGACGGCCAGAACCAGTGGACGGAGGCCAAGTATCGCAAGAAATTGCAGAATATGGCAACGGTCATCCGTGCGATGAAAGAGGAAAACAAGCGCTGGCATACCGTGCTGGGGGTCAGTGAAATCGAGAACCGTCACGTGCTGGAAGACCTTGTGTCCCAGCCGGAAATCCTTGCGGCGAATTTCCAGATCGTGCATTATGACGGCCCGGACCGCCGCGGTGTGGACTGTGCGTTCCTCTATCGCCCTTCGGAATTCCAGTTGATAGAGAGCCTGACCATCCCGTTTACGTTTTATGGGGTGGCCCTGAATAGTCCCATGACCCCGGAAGAGCGTAAAAACTTCCGCACCCGCGACGTGCTGATGGTGCGCGGGACCATCGCGGGAGAAATGTTCGCCTTTTATGTGGCCCACCTGCCTTCGCGGCTGGGCGGAAAAGGCGGGGACCTGCGTGCGCGCGGTGCCGAAATCATTTACGAGCACGCGCAGCGCTTTGAAAAGCGCTTCCCCGGCATCAAGATCGTGGTGATGGGGGATATGAACGACGACCCCTTCAACGATTCGATGTCTCTGTTCCTGCACGGACGGAAGACGCGGGAGGAAATGGAGGAGAGTGATTTCTACAATCCCTACTGGGCGATGCTGGAGGCGGGTTACGGTTCCAACGCCTATCGCGGGGTCTGGAGCATTTTCGACCAGGAACTGGTCAATTACAACCTGGCGCACGCCCCCGAAGGGACGCTACAGTTGCTTCCGCTCATCCAGCGGCGACGGCAGACCTTCTACGGCCGCGTCTTCAGCAAACCGTTCATGACGGTGCAGGAAGGTCCGTATAAGGGCACCCCGTTCCGTACCTTTTCCGGCGGGACCTTCATCGGTGGTTATTCCGATCACTACCCAACCTATATAATCGTAGGAAAATAATATGATAAAAAGACTTGTCCTTACCCTGGTCACCCTTTTTGCCGTCCTGACTCCCGCCACGGCCCAGTTGCCTTCCGGAGGAATCAAGGGAACGGTCATCAATCGCGCGGACCGCAGTCCGGTCACGGGTGCAAAGGTGGAAATTTTCAAGGAAGGCCGCCCCAGTGGCATCGTTTCAACCGTTCAGGACGGTACTTTCCTTCTGGAAGGGTATGACCGCGGCGACTGGATGATAATGGTCACCGCCCAGGGCTACCTGCCGGTTCAACTGAATGTCACCCTTTCCGGCGGGGTCCGGGACCTCTTCAACATCGGCCTTACTCCGACAAAAGCCGTTGAAAATCCGGAAGACGGTTCCGACTTCATGGAATTCGACCTCGCGGATACCGGTTACAGCGACGCCCCGACGGTGCTCTTCTCCGACGATGTATATTCCAGCATCGTCGGATACAGTTTCGGCAGCGTGCGTTTCAAGAACCGCGGATACAATTCGGAGAGCCAGGACGTCCTGCTCAGCGGGATCAAGCTGAATGATGCGCTGACCGGCTATTCGCCCTGGTCGCTCTGGTCCGGCCTGAATGAAATCACCCGTTCCAAAGCCACGACCAATTCAATGGAAGCGTCCGACTATGCGCTTGGCGGCTACAACGGCGTGACGAACATCTTCGCCAATCCCTCCAGCGTGCGCAGGGGGCTGCGGGTCAGCGCGCTGACCAACAGCGCGATGTACCGCCTCCGCCTGATGCTTACCTACGCTTCGGGCAAGAAGGACAACGGCTGGAGTTACGCCTTCAGCGCTTCCGGACGTTTTGGCGGGAATGACTGGATCCAGGGTGTCTTCTACCGCAGTCTGGCCTACTATGCCGGTGTCGAAAAGACCTTCGGCGATGCCCATACCCTCTCCCTGTTCACTTTCGCCACGCCGGGCATCCGGGGCACGCAGAACGCCTCCACGCAGGAAGTGTATGACCTGATGGGGGACAATATGTATAATTCCAACTGGGGCTACCAGAACGGCAAGCGGCGCAATTCGCGGATGCGCAAGACTTTCGAGCCCATTACGGTGCTCAAGTATGAATTTACCCCTTCCGACCGCTTCCGTTCGATGACGACCCTGCTCTGGCGCACCGGCAAGAACGGCTATACCGCGCTGGACTGGTATGACGCGCAGGACCCCCGCCCCGACTATTACCGCAACCTCCCCAGTTACGCCTATATGGAGGAAGAGGATATCGACCGCAGCAATCCCGACAAGGCCGACTGGATGCGTTATGCCTGGACGGCATCCGGCAGTGAATTCGACAAGTACCGTCATGTGGACTGGGACCATCTCTACGATGTGAATGCAAGCAGTCCCGACGGGCGCAGCAAATACGCGCAGGAAGAGCGGCACGTCGATCAGAACGACATCAACCTGGCGGAAAGCATCAAGTGGCGCGCCAGCGACCTCTTTACCCTCACGGCCGGCGTCACCCTCAAATGGAACCGCACGGAGAATTACAAACAGATATGTGACCTGCTGGGAGGCAAGTACTTCCTCAATATCGACTCCTTTGCCGAACGCGATTTCGCCGTTTCCGAGGCCCGGGTCCAGAATGACCTGGATTATTGGATACGGCACGGCGAAGCGGAAAAAATCACCACCGGCGGCAAGTACGGCTATGATTACATCGCTCAGGTACGCCGGGCGGGCCTCTGGGCCAACGGCGCGTTCCATAAGGGCGGTTTCGATGCTTCCGTCGGCGTTTCCGCAGGCTATGACGCCTTCTGGCGCGAGGGCCTGATGCGCAAGGGACTCTTTGCCGGCACGGACGATGCGGGCAGGGACATCATCATCGACGGCGTCAACCTTACCACGCGGGACAGCAAGGGCAGGGTGGTGACCTCCAAGGGCAAATCCGAGGTCAGCCGCTTCTTTACCGGTTCAGCCAAGGCCTTTGCGGGCTATACCTTTGTCGGCGGTCACAGGATATGGGCGGACGCCGGCTTCTTCAACGACGCCCCCACTTTTAACGAGGCCTTTGTCTCGCCCCGTACACGCAATACCCTGATGGACGGACTTACGACGAAGAAGACCCTTTCCGGAGACATCAATTACCAGTTCAGCCACAAAGGCTACAACGCCCGCCTGAGCCTCTACTACACCCGGATATGGGACCAGTCCGACGTGATGAGTTTCTATGATGATTCCCAGCACTCCTTCACGAATTTTGCCATGACCGGCATCAGTCAGCGCCATATGGGACTTGAACTGGGCGTCAGCGTTCCGCTGCCCCTTCAGGGACTGAGCATCTCCGGCGTCCTGAGCCTGGGTGAGCATATCTATAACAGCCGTCCGCACATGGTGCAGACCATCGACAACAGTGCGGAAATCATCCGTGACGAGGAGGTTACCTGGTGGGACCGCACCCCGATTTACAAGATTGCCGGTTACTCCCCGGAGGGTACGCCCATCTACGACCAGGATATCAACGGCAATTTTATCATCACCGGTTACAAAAAGCATTATGTGGCGGGAAGCCCGCAGGTGGCGGCGCAGCTCTCGCTCAACTATAATATCAGGTACTGGTTCTTTGAAATCAACGGCCAGTGTTTCGCCCGTTCCTTCCTGGACATGAACCCGCTCTACCGTACGGATTATGCCTGCCGGGGAGGCGATGCCAATCCGGGCATTATCGAGGAGATGACCGCCCAGGAAGAATTCGCGCCGGCGTTCCTGCTGAATGCCAGCGTCGGAAAGAGCTGGTTTGTCAAGGGCAATCAGCTCGGCTTTTCACTCAGCCTCAATAATATGACAAACAACAAGAATGTCAAGACCGGAGGCTACGAGCAGACGCGCCTGATCGCGTCCTCGGGCAAGGACCGTTATTATCGCTTCGATCCCAAGTACTTCTACATGCCCGGCTTCAATTATATGTTAAACCTGTATTTCCGATTCTAGGCCATGAAAAAGTTTTTATATTCCCTGGCTCTGGCCTGTGCGGTGCTCTCGTCCTGTGACATCGAACCGCTTTACATAGAATCCGACCTCCGCTGGAAAAAGTACGAGCCGCAGACGCTGCAGCCCACGCACACGATCCGGGAACTGTCCCAGATGTACCAGCCGGGCAAGCCTTTTGTCGTGAACCGGGACCTGATCGTGGGCGGGCAGGTGGTATCCACGGACCAGCCGGGCAACTTCTACAAGAGCCTGTTCCTGCAGGACGAGACCGGCGGGCTTGAACTGAAAATCGGCCGCAACGGCCTTTATAACGATTATAAGCAAGGACAGTGGGTGTATGTCAACTGCCGTGACCTGTCCATCGGCATGTACGGGTACAAGACCGGCAGCTACGGTGGCTCGGGCATGGTGCAGATCGGCTTTTCCGACCCGACGGGGGAGTATGAGACTTCCTACATCGAATCCCCGCTGCTTGTGAATACCCGCATCATACGGGGCGAGCAGGGCACGATGCCGGAGCCGGTGGCCGTCGAATCTTCCGGGCAGTTGCCGAAATCCTCCGACAGCCAGGCCACCCATTCCCTGCTGGGCAGGCTGGTTACCCTGCGCGGCCTCTATTATGCAAAGGAGACTTTCGTGCTGCTTTATCTGGATTCGACCAAGGACAAGAAACTGTACACCAACCGGGTGTTCCTTTCGGATACCAACGGCGCCACGGGTGACGACAAGACCCACGGCATCACCACCTGGGCCATGTCCAAGTCCAAGATGACGGAATACCTCTGCGCCGGCCTCTGGGACGACTGCAAGGTGGGCAGCGGAAGTACTTTTACGGGGCAGACGCTCGCCGATTTCCGGGGCGACGGTTCCTATCCCGGCGTTGAGAAGGCTGCCTATAGCGTGAGCCAGTACTTTACGATGGGGCAGACGAGCATCCAGGTCCGGACGAGCGGGTTCTGCAAGTTCGCGGACCTCGAAATGCCCGCGGACGTACTCAGCGGGCGGCGTGCCCTTGATATGACCGGCGTCCTGACCATCTATCAGGGAAGCCTCCAGCTGGTTGTCAATTCCCAGGACGACTGGCGTTATTCCGATACAGGAAAAAAATTATATGAACGATGAAACACGTCTCGCTGATGATGGCGGCAATGATGGCAATGGCATCCTGCACATCCCTAAATCCGTTTTTTGAAGAATGGGACACCCCTTACGGGATCCCTCCCTATGAGAAGATCAAAGTTTCCGATTACATGCCGGCCCTGCGGGAGGGGATGAAGCGGCAGAGCGCAGCGGTGGAGGCCATCGTGACGAATTCCGACGCGCCGACCTTCGGGAATACCGTGGCCGCGCTCGAAATGAGCGGCCTGTTGCTTTCCAAGGTGGAGGGCGTGCTCTTCAATGTCAGCGAAACGGACCGCAGCGATGCCCTGGACGCCGTCGTGGAGGAGGCCCTGCCCCTGCTGAGCGCCCATTCCGATGCCATTTCCTTCAATAAGGCGCTCTATGCCCGCGTCGCCGCGGTGATGGAAAACGAATATGACGCGCTGGACCGGGAGCGGCAGATGGTGCTCAAAGAACTGTGCGAGTCGTTTGTCCGGGAGGGCGTGAACCTGCCGGAGGCCGTGCAGGATACGCTCAAGGAAATCAATGCGCAACTTTCGCTCAAGACGCAGAAAATCGGCAACAATATCCTTGCGGAGTCCAATGCGTTCAAGGAGAAATTCGGCTTCAGCGTCAGCGCTTATCCGGACAAGATGACCTCGACGGAGGACCGGGAACTGCGCCGTGCCTACAATGAATTCTATACCTCCCGCGGGCATCGCGGCAATGGGAACGACAATACCGCCCTCATCCTCGAAGTGATGCGTCTGCGCATCCGCCGTGCGCAAATCCTGGGTTTCCCCACGCCCGCGGCCTACGAACTCGCCCCCAAGATGGCGGGTACGTCCGATGCGGTCGATGCGTTCCTTTCGCCCATCATGCAGGCTGCGCTCAAGGCGGCCGGAAGGGAACTGAAGGACATGCAGGCGATGATGGACGAGGATATCCGCGCCGGCCTCCTTCCCGAAGGCAGTACGATCCAGCCCTGGGACTGGTGGTATTATGCGGAGAAGGTGCGCAGGGCGCGCTATGACCTGGACGAGGAGCAGACCAAGCCCTATTTCCAGATTGACAGCGTGGTGAAGGGACTCTTCCTCGCCGCGGGAAAACTCTATGGCATCCAGGCAGAGCGGCTCTCCGGCGTACCTGTCTATAACCCGGAGGTGACGACCTACAAGATCAGCGATGCCGACGGCTCGCTGGCCGGCATATTTACCACCGACTATTTCCCGCGTCCGAGCAAGCGGGGCGGTGCGTGGATGAACAATGTCCGGGAACAGTATATCGCGCCGGACGGTACCGACGTGCGTCCCATCATCGTCAATGTGGGCAACCTGCACGAAAATCTCTCCGTGGATGAGGTGCAGACCGTGTTCCACGAGTTCGGCCATGCCCTGCACGGGCTGCTTTCGCGCTGCCGTTATGCTTCCGTGAGCGGTACGTCCGTCAAGCGCGACTATGTGGAAATGCTCTCGCAGTTCAATGAGAACTGGGCCTTCCAGCCGGAACTGCTCGCGGAGTATGCCCGCAACGCTCAGGGCGAGGTGATTCCCGCGGAACTCGTGGAAAAAATCAATAATGCCTTGAAATTCAATCAGGGATTCATGACCACCGAACTCTGCGCCGCATCGATCCTGGACATGAAATGGCACGAGTTGACGGAGATTCCTGAAGAGGCGTTCGCCGACCCGGCCGCCTGGATTGATGCCTTCGAAGCGAAGGTCTGCGCCGATATGGGCCTGATTCCCGAAATTGCGCCCCGTTACCGCACCACCTACTTCAACCACATCTTCTCCAGCGGCTACAATGCCGGTTATTACGGATACCTTTGGGCGGAAGTGCTGGACAAGGATGCCTTCAGTTTGTTCGAGGCGCGTCCCGATGTGTTTGACAAGGAACTGGCCACCCGCTTCAAGGAGACCTTCCTGCAGAGGGGCGGCTCGGAGGAGCCGATGGTGCTCTATGAGTCGTTTGCCGGCCGGAAACCGGACCAGGCGGCCTTTCTCAGGGCCAGAGGACTTGACTAGTTGACAATGTAAAAGAATGGAAAGAAAAGTACTGTTGATGATACTCGACGGATGGGGCGAGGGTAAAGAAGACCATTCCAATGCCATTTATACGCAAGGCACACCCTTTATCGATTCCCTTCGCGCCAAATATCCGCATTCGCATCTTCATGCCTGCGGCGAGTATGTGGGCCTGCCCGACGGGCAGATGGGTAATTCCGAAGTGGGGCACATGAACCTCGGCGCCGGGCGCGTAGTCTATCAGGACCTGGTGAAAATCAATATCGCCTGCAGGGAGCATGCCCTGATGCAGAATGCGGAAATCAAGGCCGCCTACGATTATGTGAAGGCCAGCGGCAAGAAACTGCATTTCTTCGGCCTTTGTTCGCATGGGGGCGTGCATTCTTCCCTGGACCATCTGTATGAGTTCCTCTCCGAGGCGGAGAAAGCCGGACTGAAGGACGTGTTCGTCCATTGCTTTATGGATGGCCGCGATACCGATCCCCGTTCCGGCTATGGTTTCGTGAAGGAACTTGAGGAGAAGATGGCGGCTACGACGGGCCGCGTGGCTACCGTCTGCGGCCGTTTTTATACCATGGACCGCGACAAGCGCTGGAACCGCGTGAAAGAGGCGTACGATATGCTCGTGGAGGGCAAGGGGGCGCAATTTTCGTCAGCGCTGGACGGAATCCAGGCATCGTACGATGCGGACGTAACCGACGAATTCATCAAACCCATCGTCATTTGCGAGAACGGGCAGCCGCTCGCGAAGGTCGGGGAAGGCGACTGCGTGATTTTCTATAATTTCCGCAATGACCGCGCGCGCGAACTGACCGCGGTGCTTACGCAGCAGGATATGCCGGAAGAGGGGATGCACACCCTCCCGCTGCATTATTGCTGCCTTACCCCTTACGACGCTTCCTTCAAGGGGCTCCATATCCTCTTTGACAAGGAGGAGGTGCGTGATACCCTCGGCGAGACGGTGTCCAGGGCCGGGAAGCGGCAGTTGCGTATCGCCGAGACGGAGAAGTACGCCCACGTGACCTTCTTCTTCAACGGCGGGCGCGAAACTCCCTTCGAGAACGAAGACCGCATCCTGGTGAACTCGCCGAAGGTGGCGACCTACGACCTTCAGCCCGAAATGAGCGCCATCGAGGTTACGGACAAACTCATTGCCGCGATCCGCAGCGAGGAAGAGGATGTCATTATCCTGAACTTCGCCAATGGCGATATGGTGGGCCATACCGGGGTTTACGATGCCATCCGCAATGCCGTAGGCTGTATCGACGGTTGTGTGGAAGCCGTCGTGACGGCGGCGCTCGCACACGGCTATGTGGTGCTGCTGACCGCGGACCACGGCAATGCCGATTATGCAGTGAACGAGGACGGCAGCCCCAATACCGCCCATTCGCTGAACCGGGTGCAGTTCATCGTGATCGGCGAGCCTTCGGTGAAGGAGGTGAAGGACGGCGCCCTTTGCAATGTGGCGCCCACCATCCTCAAACTGATGGGCATCCCGCAGCCGGAGGCGATGACGGCGGAACCGTTGATATAAACGTTCGGAAGGAATAATTGCTTCGATGGCGGAAGAAAAAGACTTCTGCTCCCTGTTGCTCCGCAACCCTGTCCGGGATCTTTACTATTTGTTAACCTTGATATTATGTGGGTCTGGCTGGCGGTCGCTTCCGCGTTATTGCTGGGATTTTATGATGTTGGCAAAAAACTTTGCCTGCGTCGTAACGACATCCTGTATGTACTGCTGGGTATTACCCTGTGTTCAGTGGTGTTCCTGTCCCCGTTTCTGGAACACGGCAGCCTTCGGGAGCACCTGATATTGATTTTCAAGGCCTTCCTGGTGACTGTCTCCTGGGTGAGCGGTCTGGCTGGCATCAAGTATTTGCCCCTGACGACGGCGAGCACGCTCAAAGCCTCGCGCCCGGTCATCGTCGTGGTGCTGTCGATGCTCATTTTTGGCGAGCGGCTGGGATGGATGCAGTGGGCCGGCGTGGTCCTGGTTTTCTCGGCGATTTTTATGCTGGGGCGTTCCAGCCGCCGGGAGGGCATTTCCTTCGCCCGCAACAAGGGTGTGCTGTATATGCTGCTGGCGATTCTGAGCGGCGCGGCCAGCGCCCTGTGGGACAAGCACATTATCAGCGGAATGGCGCCGCTCTTTATCCAGAGTTGGACGAATGTCTATATCGCCGCCTTCCTCCTGCTGCTCATTGCCGGAAAGGCGCTTTTCAGCCGGGAGAGGCCGGAGCCGTTCCGTTTTGACTGGATGCTGCTGCTGACGGCGCTCGTCATCACCGCGTCGGATGCGCTGTACTTCTATTCGCTGAGCGGGGAAGGCGCGCTGCTCTCGGTCATTACCCTCGTGCGGCGCGCCTCCGTGATTGTTACTTTTGTGCTCGGTGCCCTGCTCTTCAAGGAACACCGCATCCGCGACAAAGCGGCCGTGCTGGCCATCCTGCTCGCGGGCCTGGTCCTGCTGGTGCTCGGGTCGTAGAGCCTTCCCATTCTGATTCCGCTGTAAAATTTCCTGCGGTAATTTTCCTGTCGTCGCTCTCCGGGCCAAGTTTTGAGCCACTCCCGGACCTCCGTCGCTGTCTTTATCCGCTCCGCACATCATCTTCATCCGCTCCGCCTGCCGTATTCAGCCGCTCCGCACGTCGGCAGGTCCGGCAACCCCGGCGTTTTAGGCTGTTTTTTGCCAGGTTGCCGGACCAGGGGGCCTGCAACCCCGAAGAAAATGCCGTGTTTTTGCCAGGTTGCTGCACTCGTAAAAGTAGAGTAGAATATTTATGCTATTTTCTTCGGAAAAGTGTATGCTTCGAAGAAAAATCCAGGAGAAAGTTGCTGATTATCTGGAGAATGGCTCAAACAAGATTCCTGCCCGAGGCGCGAGAGCTATTTCACGGATACTCCGGGGATGTCGGACCAGCGGGTGGTGTAGTGGGGGGATTTATGCTCCTGGGTCATGTGGAAGCGGCCGTCGCCCTGGATGCCGAAACGCAGGGTCCCTTCCCCGAAACTGCGGTTGATGGCATCGATGGATGCCGACAGCCGGGCTTCACGCCCTGCGGCACGGGTGTCGCTGAATAGGGATTCCACATGCGCCTCTTCCTGTTCGATGCCCGTGAACACCACCCCGCCCTTCTTGTATCCGTAACCCGGATGGAAGAGTTGCCGTGCCGTCTGCGCGGCGGCGACGACGATGCTCCGGTGCTCCTGCGTACCTTCCGGGAAGAGGACGTGGATTCCTCCGCAGGCCTGGGGTGCATCCTCCTTAAAGCGGTTGGTCATGGCGAATACCACCATCTCCGTGGCGAATGAATGCTGGGTGCGCAACTTTTCGGCGGCTTTCCCGGCGAAGGTGGCGATCTGCCCGGTAAACTCCTGGAGGTCGGTTACGTCGTGCGAGAAACTGCGCGACACGCAGATGCTCTGTTTCGGCTCAATCATGTCTTCGAACACGATGCAGGGAATGCCGCGCAGTTCCTTCCATGTCCGCAGGCCGGGCAGATGGAAAAGCCCCATTACCGTGGATTCCGGCAGCGAGGCGTAGTCCCAGGCCGTCCTGACGCCGATTTCTTCCAGTTTCCTTAGCGAGTGGCGGCCTATGCCCCAGACATCCCCGACGGGAAACTTGCGCAGCACCTTTTCGATGTCCTGGGGACGATGCATATAGCAGCCGCCATTGAGGCGCGGATATCTCTTGCAGAGTTTCGAGGCGATTTTGGCGAGCGTTTTCGTGGGTGCGATGCCCACCGATACCGGAATCGCCGTCTGTCTGCGGCAATCCCGTGAGATTTGCTCGGCATAAGCCTTGAAATCGACGGACATTCCTGAAAGATCCAGGAAGGATTCGTCGATGGAATAGACTTCCACGCAGGGAGAATAGCCGCGCAGGACCTCCTGTACCCGTGCGGACAGGTCGCCGTAGAGGGCAAAATTGGAACTGAAGACGGCCACCTTATACCGCTCGACAATCGGCTTTATCTTAAAGAACGGATCGCCCATTTTGATGCCCAGGGCCTTGGCCTCTTCGGAGCGGGCGATGGCGCAGCCGTCGTTGTTGCTCAGGACGATGACCGGCTTCCCGTTCAGATCCGGACGGAACACCCTTTCGCACGAGGCGAAGAAATTGTTGCAGTCGGCCAGGGCGTACACTTCTTCAGGCTTTCTTGATGACCCAGGTGACTACGCCCCAGATGAGAAAATCATTGTCCGGCCCTATAGGGATGGGCCTGTACTTGGCGTGATGGGCATTGCAGGGCATGAGCACCGCGCTTCCGCCCGTCATCTCCACCCGCTTGAGGGTGTATTCCCCGTCGATGAAGCAGACCGCCTTGCATCCGCTGTAAGGCTCCACCGCGCGGTCCACGATGATGATGTCGCCTTCATCCATATCCGCATCCACCATGGACACGCCGTCAACGCGGAAAAAGAAGGTGGAGGCGTTGTGCCGGACCAGCAGCTTCAGCAGGTCCAGTTTTTCGCGGAAATCGTCTGCCGGGGAGGGAAATCCCGCCTTGACTTCTCCCAGCGGGCTCTCGAACGAGCCGGTATTTTCCAGGGGATAAGGTTTCATTGCACAAGTTCTGTCCAGCGGCGTTCAAAAGTGGCGGGGGAGAGGGCCGTGCAGACGGCGTCACGGCCGCGCAGGCCCAGGGTGGCGCGTTCTTCGGCGCTGAGGGATACCAGGCGCCGGAGGGCTTCCGCAATCGATGCGCTCAGTTCAGGATGGAAGAGCGTGCCGTTGACGCCTTCATGAACATAGCGGGGATTGTCGCTGACGGCGCTGACGGCGGCGGGAAGGCCGCAGGCGAGGGCCTCGGCGAGCGAATTGGAGGTCCCTTCATGGTAACTGGGCAGGCAGAAGATGTCGGCATCATGGTAGAGCGACGCGACGTCGTGCTCGGCGATATGGAGACGGAACTGGTTTTCCAGCCCGAGTTGCGCAATCCTGCGCAGGCATTTGCGGTAATATCCGTTCTCCCGCACCAGACCGTACCAGTCGAAACGTACCGCTTCCCCGCGCAGCAGCGCCGCCGCTTCAATCAGCCCGAGTGTATTCTTGCGCCGGCAGATGCGGGCTGTCGTGATGATGCGGACGACACCCTCTGCGGCAGATGTTGCCCCGGGCCGGAAAAGCGCCGTATCCACGAAATTGGGAATGGTGAGCAGCCGTGACGAGAGTTTCGGAAAGTGGCTCCGCATGAAGGCTTCCTGCGAAAAATTGTTGCAGACGACATAATCGGCCTGCCGGTAGAGCAGGAAATGGATGCGGTCGTGCAGGTGTACGCGGATGCTGAAATCGCGTTCCGACACGATCAGCCGGAAGCCCGGATAGAGCAGGTGCGCGATGCAGGCTTTGCGGTTGGCGCTGGTCAGGAAGGAAATCATCAGGTCGCAGCCGCTGCGCTTCATATACAGGGCCATCGAACAGACGAGTTGCAGCCTGAAAATTTTCTTCAGCGTGACGTGCCTGATGCCCAGACGCTTGACATCCTCTTCGTAAAACCGCCCCGTCCGGTAGGTAATCAACTCGACGTCGTGTCCTTCCCGCTTCAGCGCTGAAGCCAGTCCGATAAGCTGCCTCTCGGCGCCACCCAGGGTAAGGGAACCAATCAAAAGGGCGATTTTCATAAACGAAGGCGCAATTTAGCAAAAGTTTTGCTATTTTTACCGGATATGAACGATTTCGTGGTAACGATGATGCTGCTCGGTGCCGTTTCCACCGGCGGCAAGATGTCGTTCTGGGCCACGGCCAACGCCTATGGACTGATGCCGGAATACAGCGGCGGTCTCGTGCAGGTAGGGGCGCACACCAAGTTTGATGAAAGTAAGGACTGGAAGTGGTGCTGGGGCGTTTCTCTCGCGGGGCGCGGGGAAATGCACGACGGCTTCACCTTCATCCCGGACGAGGCTTATCTGAGCGGCGGCTGGCGGAACCTGTCGCTGGATCTGGGCATCAAGCATGAGGCGCAGTATTTCCAGGGCGCCGGCGAATACCTGGGCTCCCTTTCCGTGACGGCAGGCCGCCTGGCCTGGAGCGGCAATACCCGTTCCATGCCGGGATACACCCTGCGGCTTGCGCCGGCGAACATTCCCTTCACCAAAGGTCACGTGCAGATTTATGGCTCCTGGGGCGATTACGTCAATATCGACCCTTACAGTTATGTGCAGCACCACCTGGTCCATTCGACCCGCTTCGGCCTGATCGGCCACATCGGCCGTTTCAGCCTTACGCTCGGGCTCGATCATTGGGCGCAATGGTCCGGCACGCATCCGACACTGGGGAAAATGCCCACTTCCTTTATGGACTACCTGCGGGTCGTGACCGGCCGGAGCGGCGGCTCCTCGAGCAGCGAAAGTGACCGGATCAACGTCATCGGCAATCAGCTCGGTACGGAACTCGTACGACTGGAGTATCGCGGGAACGGCTGGAAGATCACGGCGCAGCACGAACTCCCCTACGACGACCGTTCCGGCATGAAGTGGCAGAATTTCCCGGACGGGGTGAATACCTTCTGCTTCTCTTTCGAAGACAAGAAACGCTGGGTTTCCGACATTCTCCTTGAAGCCCAGTACACGATGTGGCAGTCGGGCAGGGATCACCAGCGCCTGGCGACCGAAGCGGAAATCGCCGCAGGAAAAGACCCCCGCCTCTTTACGGACAAATGGGGAACCTGGATTATCCTGGGCGGCGGCGACAATTACTGCAACAACGGCGAATATGCCTCCGGCTGGACGGCCTGGGGCCGCAGCAAGGGCAATCCGCTCTTTTATGTGAAGGGAACGCGCGACGGAAGCCTGGACCACAAAAAGACCGTCATGGGGGTGGAGAACAACCGCCTGCTCTCGGCCCACGCCGGCCTGGGCGGATCCATCGCCCATTACGCGCCCTATCGCCTGATGTTTACCTGGGCGCGCTGTTACGGCACATACGGTGCTCCTTACGAGAAGAATACCAGAGGCTATGAAATTCCGCTCCATCAGCTCAGTATGTCTTTTTCGGCGCAGATTCCTTTCCTCAAGGGCTCCCTGCTCCTGCTTCCCGGCATCTACTATGACTGGGGCGATATCCTGCCCAGCAACTTCGCCGCGACGCTCGGGCTCCGTTATGTTTTCAAACCCGGCATGAAATGATCAGTGAAAAGACGGCCCGGCAGCATATCCGGGAACTGCTCGAATACATCGGCGAGGATCCGGACCGTGACGGCCTGCGCGATACGCCCGACCGTATCCTGCGGATGTTCGGCGAGATGTTCCGGGGCTATGACCCGGCGCAGAAGCCGGCGGTCACGACCTTCCGCAATGGTTCGGACGGCATCGTTTACGACAATATGGTGGTCGATACCGGCTCCTTCTATTCGGTATGCGAGCATCATTTCCGTACCTTCTTCGGCGACTACTGGTTCGCCTATATCCCCAACCGCAAGGGCAAGATCCTCGGTCTGTCGAAGATTGCCCGCGTGGTGGATTACTGTTCGGCCCGCGCCCAGGTGCAGGAGCGGCTGGTGCATGATGTGGTGCAGATGCTTTCCGAAGCCCTGGACGACGAATACCCTCCGCTCGGGATGGCGCTGATGATGCGCGGACGCCACATGTGCAAGGAAAGCCGGGGGGTGAAGAAGGAGGGGGCGATGGTCTCCACCTACCTGACGGGCATTTTCCGCACGGACGCCCAGACCAGAAACGAATTTTTATCCTATACCCGACATGTTCTCTGAAAATTATCGCAGGTCCGGCTGCGTCGAGGTCATCTGCGGCTCGATGTTTTCCGGCAAGACCGAGGAACTGATCCGCCGCCTCAAGCGGGCGCAGTTCGCCAATCAGAAAATCGCCATCTTCAAGCCCATCATCGATGTGCGCTACTCCGAGGTGGAGGTGGTCTCCCATGACCTTCACAGCATTCGCTCCACGCCGATTTCGGATGCGTCGAGCATGCTGGAGATTCCGCCGGAGGTGGAAGTGGTCGGGATTGACGAGGCGCAGTTCTTCGGCGACAACCTCGTGGAGGTCTGTCAGGCGCTGGCGAACCGCGGCGTGCGTGTGATTATCGCCGGTCTGGATACGGATTTTCAGGGGAATCCCTTCGGCCCCATGCCGCGCCTGATGGCGATTGCCGAGGATGTGCAGAAAGTCCACGCCATCTGCGTGCGCTGCGGAAACCTGGCCAACCACTCGCACCGCCTTTCCAAAAGCAGCGACCTGGTCCTGCTCGGCGAGAAGGATATCTACGAGCCCCTTTGCCGGGAGTGTTATAACAAGGCAATCGCCGAATCGGACTAGAAGAGCGTCGGGTGGCTCTTGTCGAGTTCCGTCAGGATGCGCTCCATGACGGCGCTGCGGATGAGGGCGGAACGGGAGGAGACTTTGAAGCGTTTGCAGAACTCGTCAATGGCTGAGAGTTCCATCTCGTTGAAAAATACACTCTTGCGATATTTTCTCCGGAGGGCGTTGCGCTGCCGGTCCAGATAGGCGGGATCCACCCCGGCGTATTTTTTCTTTTTCCGTGGCATAGCGCAAATATAAGTATAATTATTTGATATACAATTCCTGAAGCGCCCTGGCTACGGGAAGGAGCTGGACCAGGCTGTCCATCTCCAGGCGCCGGCCGATAATCGTTCCGCCGGGTTCGACCATGAAGAGGCGCGGAGTGCCGATGACGCCGTATCCCAATTGATAGCCGGAACGGATTTCCGGGTCCCAGTAATGCCGGACTTTGACGAGCGGATTCCCGCTGCGGATTTCCCGGCGGAACTGCCGCCAGGACTTGCGGTCAGTCCCGGTATAGACGGCGGCCATGTCGATGGGAAAATCCACGCCGGAGAGGGCTGAGGGTAGTAATTTGACCTCGGCACGGCATTTCGAACAGCCCGGTTCATAGAAAAACAGCAATGTCGTTTTGCCCTTGGCGGGAATATCGGCGTGTCCGCCGCAGGGTTTGTACAGCCGCATCGCAGGGGCATCCATCCCGATAAGCGAACTGCGGTTGAAACGTACGAACATTTCGGCGTCCAGTTCGTCGAATTCGCTGCGCATCGCCAGCCGCTTGGTGGCGAACCACTGTTCATGGAGCCGGATGGCGACTTCTTCCTCGCCCATCAGCTTCGAGTTCCGGTAATGGTCGAAGAGCGCAAGAGCTACATGCTGGCGGGTGAGGCTGTCGCGGCAGCTTTCAATCAGGAAGTTGCTTTCCCGGAGTTTGTCGGCATTGTCGAGCGGGAGCATGGCCTCGCAGTAGCGCAGCAGCAGGGAGTCGAGGGCGGCGAAGTGCAGGGAATCCGCCGTCCCGGCCAGAGCGGGCAACTCCAGTGCCAGGACAAGGAGCGCCGTCAGCAGTCTTTTCAGCGCTGTGCGCATCAGGCCTCGTCCGGTTCGGGCAGCACGACCCCTTCGGGCATGAAGAGGGAGGTGTCACCGCGGTGTTTGAGGATGTCGCGTACCGCCGACGAGGAAATGTGCGCGAATTCCTGGGCCGTCGGGATGATGATGGTCTCGATTTCCGGTGCAAGCCGCCGGTTGGCATCGGCGATGCTGCGTTCCGCTTCGAAATCGAGCATATTCCGTACGCCGCGGACGATGTGGCGGATACCCATATCCCGGCAGATATCCACTGTCAGGCCATCGTAATTGATGATTTGTACACCATCCAGTCCGGCTGTCACCTGGCGGATGATATCAATTTTCTGCTCGGTGCTGAAATAGCCGCGCTTGTCCTGATTGACACCGATGGCGATGACGATGCGGTCAAACATCGTCAGGGCGCGTTTCAGAATATTCAGATGCCCTGCGGTAAAGGGGTCGAAAGACCCGGGGAACAGTGCTACAGTTTCCATTCTATCGGGGTTTTCCCTGCATTGCGCAGGATTTCATTGGTTTTGGAAAAATGCCGGCAGCCGAAAAAGGCGCCGCCGGCCAGCGGGGACGGATGTGCCGCCTCCAGCACGAAATGGCGCGCCGGGTCGATGAGCCCGCGCTTTGAACGGGCGAAATTGCCCCAGAGCAGGAAGACCAGACCTTCCCTGCGCTCGGACAGGGTGCGGATGACGGCGTCCGTGAATTCCTGCCAGCCGCTGCGGCTGTGGGAGGCCGCTTTTCCCGCTTCTACGGTCAGGACCGCATTGAGCAGCAGTACGCCCTGGCGTGCCCAGGGTTCGAGATTCGGGCGTCCGGACATGCGGATGCCGAGGTCGTCCTCGATTTCACGGAAAATATTCTTGAGGGACGGGGGAGCGGGAACGCCGTCCGGCACGGAGAAGGACAGTCCCATCGCCTGGCCGGGATTGTGATAGGGGTCCTGTCCCAGGATAACGACCTTCACATCGTCGAAGGGAGTCAGTTCAAAGGCTTTGAAAATGCGGTTCCCGGCCGGATAGATGCGTTTGCCGGCCGCCTTTTCGGCATGAAGGAAAGCGACAAGCCGTGCAAAATACGGCTTGTCGAACTCTTCCTGGAGGATGCCCTTCCAGCTGTCTTCAATCTGTACGTTCAAAATATATATTCGATCACGTCCTGGATGGTCTTTACATAATGGAAGTTCAGGCCCTCGATATAGACCGGTTTGATATCTTCCACGTCCTTGCGGTTTTCTTCGCTGATGACAATGGTCCCTACCCCGGCGCGCTTGGCTGCCAGGATCTTTTCCTTGATGCCGCCTACGGGCAGCACACGGCCGCGCAGCGTCATTTCGCCGGTCATGGCAATGCCTTTCCGGATGCCCTTGCCGCGCAGGGCGCTGACCATGGAACTCACCATCGTGATTCCGGCGGAGGGCCCGTCCTTGGGCGTGGCGCCCTCCGGGACATGGACGTGAATATCCTTCTGCGAGAATTGCTTGGAGGTCAGGTTCGCCATTTCCGGGTGCGCCTTGATATACTGGTAGGCGATGGTGGCGGATTCTTTCATCACGTCACCCAGGTTGCCGGTCATGCTCATGACGCCCTTCCCGTTGCTGATGGAGGTTTCCACGAAGAGGATTTCTCCGCCCATCGACGTCCAGGCGAGTCCGGTCACTACGCCGGGGCCTTCATTGCCTTTCTGCCGGTCATGGAAGGCGGTAGGGAGTCCCAGATATTCTTTGAGGTGTTCCCTTTTGATGACGGAGGGGGCCTCTTCGCCCATGGCGATTTTCTTCGCGGTGACGCGGGCGATTTTGGCAATCTGCTTCTCCAGGCCGCGCACGCCGGATTCATGGGTGTACTGGTCGATGATATCACGCAGGCAGGCCTTGTCGATGCGCAGCGACTTCGCCTTCAGCCCATGTTCCTTCAATTGCTTGGGAACAAGGAAATTACGGGCGATCTCCATTTTTTCCTCGGCAAGATATCCCGTTACGTTGATGACCTCCATGCGGTCCAGCAGGGCCGGCTGTACCGGGGAGATGCTGTTGGCGGTGGTAATAAAGAGGACGTTGGAGAGGTCATAGTCCAGGTCGAGGTAGTTGTCGTGGAACGTGGTGTTCTGCTCCGGATCCAGCGCTTCGAGCAGGGCCGATGCGGGGTCGCCCTTGAAGTCGGAACTGAGTTTGTCGATTTCGTCGAGCACGATGACGGGATTGGAAGTGCCGGCGCGGCAGATTCCGTTCAGGATCCGGCCGGGAAGGGCACCGACATAGGTCTTGCGATGGCCGCGGATTTCCGCTTCATCGTGCATGCCGCCCAGTGCGATGCGGATGTATTTGCGTCCGAGCGCCCGGGCCACGGATTTCCCGAGGCTGGTCTTGCCCACGCCGGGAGGCCCGTAGAGGCAGAGAATCGGCGATTTCATATTCCCCTTCAGTTTGAGCACCGCAAGGTATTCGATGATGCGGTCCTTTACGTCGTCGAGTCCGAAATGGTCGTCGTCGAGCACCTTCTTGGCATTTGCAAGGTCGAGGTTGTCGGCGCTCACCGTATTCCAGGGCAGGTCGAGCATGAATTCGAGGTAGGCATACTGGATGCTGTAGTCGGGGGAATTGGGGTTGTGCTTGGTGAGTTTTGTCACTTCGCGCTCGAAGGCTTCGGCAATGGCCTTGGGCCAGTCTTTGTCCTTCGCCCGGGCGCGGAGTTTTTCGGCATCGCCGGTCTCGTCCATGCCCAGTTCCTCCTGGATGGTGCGCAACTGGTTGTTCAGGTAGTATTCGCGCTGCTGCTGGTCTATTTCGCTCTTGACCTTCTGGTTGATTTCCTGTTTGATCTTTCCGAGCTGGACCTGCGTTTCGAGGATGGTGAGCAATTTCATCGCCCTGACGCGCACATCGTCGTATTGCAGCAGCTCCATCTTCTGCCGGAAATCGTCCGTCTCGATGGTGGTTGCGACAAAGTTGACCAGGAAGGTCAGGTTGTCAATGGAACGCAGGGCGTTGATTCCTTCGCGCCAGCCCACGTTGGCGTTCTTGATGACCGTAACCGCCTTTTCCTTGATGGATTCCATCAGCGCAATGATATCGTTGCCGACGCTGTCCGGAACGATTTCCGGGCGGTAGCGCACGCGGGCGGTGAGATAGGGGTCGCTTCCCAGCAGGGCTACCATCTCGATGCGCCGTACCGACTGCACGATGGCCGTCATGTTCCCGTCGGGCATATCGAGGGTCTTGAGTACCCGCGCGATCGTTCCGTACCGGTACAGGTCCGTCTCGGAAGGGTCCTCGACAGTGGCGTCATATTGCGGAATCGTGCCGATGAAGAATTCTTTCTTTTCGGCTTCCTTGACCAGTTTTACCGATTTTTCGCGGCCGATGGTGATGGGGAAGATGGACCCCGGGAAGAGGGCGACATTGCGCAGTGCGAGCACCGGCAGAATGTCAGGAAGCTGCGCCTCGTCGATTTTCATGCTCCCGTCGTCCTGCATCATGGGAATGACATTCACCTCGGCGACAGCGGGAAGGGCGTAGTCGTATTCTTTTCTCATATATTCTCTGTCAAATTGTCAGTAATGGTTCCGTTTAATACTTTCCGCTAATATAGTCAATCTCCGTGCCAAGTCAAAAAAAGAGGTTCATTCGAGAACCTCTCCTTTTTCATTCCGGAATTCGTACTGCAGGATGCTGAACTCCGTGACTTCGCTCATGCGGAGTTTGCATTTGTACTTTCGTCTCCACTTTGACAGGAACGAGTTCCAGCCGCGCGTAAGATAGGCGCCCAGGATGGGGCTGACCCGGATTTCGACCTTCTTCAGATCCTTTTCGGAGATGAGGTCGGAAAGTTCGCGCTCAATCTGCTCGTCGATCACCACCGTAGAGGCAATCTTGCCCGTTCCGTGACACAGGGGACACTGCTCGGTGGTGTTAATTTCCGTTACGGGGCGGATTCTCTGCCGTGTAATCTGCATCAGGCCGAACTTCGTGAGCGGAAGGACATTGTGCTTTGCCCGGTCTTCCGCCATCAGCGATACCATGTACTTGTAGAGTTCGTTCCGGTGCTCGGCGCTGTCAAGGTCGATGAAGTCCACGATGACGATGCCGCCCATGTCGCGCAGGCGCAACTGCCGGGCGATTTCTTCCGCGGCGAACTTGTTGACCTCGAATGCATTCTCTTCGTGGTCCGTGGTCTTGGTGCGGATGCCGCTGTTGACATCGATGACATTGAGCGCTTCCGTGGTCTCGATGACCAGGTAGGAACCCTGCTTCATCGGCACGATGCGTCCGAAGGAACTCTTGATCTGGCGCGTGACCTCGAAGTAATCGAAGATGTTCTTGCGGCCGTCGTAGAGTTTGACGATTTTCTCCTGTTCCGGTGAAATCAGGGACACGTACTTGCGGGTTTCCTCATAGACCTTGGGATCGTTCACATAAACGTTCGAGAAAGTCTCATTGAGCAAATCGCGGAGCGTAGCCGTGGTTTTCGAGTACTCGGTAAACAGGAGCCCGACCCCTTTTCGGCCGGCGACTTTCTTCCAGGAACCTTCCCATTTGTCGATGAGGGAACGGAGCTCCGCCACCAGTACGGCAGCGGTCTTGCCTTCCGCCGCCGTGCGGATAATGGCACCGTAATTCTTGGGGAGGATGTTCCCGACGAGAGTTTCCAGCCGTCGTTTCTCCTCTTTGGAGGAGATTTTCTGGGAGATGCTCACCTTCTCGGCGAAGGGGAGCAGTACAATGTTGCGTCCTGCCAGTGAAATTTCCGCGCTCAGCCGGGAGCCCTTGGTGGAAATCGGTTCTTTGACAATTTGTCCCATGATGATCTGGCCGGGCTTGAGGATATCCTCGATTTTGCCTTCTTTGCCCAGGGGGCTGCCCAGAGGCGTGTCGGCATAGAGTTTCCCCAGGTCCTTTCCGGGACGGCTCTCCTTCACGAACGTGTCGAAGGCACTGAAATAAAGTCCCAGGTCCAGATAATGGATGAAAGCGTCCTTGTCGTCACCGATATCCACGAAGGCGGCGTTCAGGGCGGGGAGAAGTTTCCGGACCTTGCCCAGATACACATCCCCTACCGAGAATTGCCGTCCCCCGACCGACTCTCTGCCCAGTTCGATGAGCCGATGGTTTTCCATCAGCGCAACACGAACCTCTGATGGGGAAATGTCCACCACCAAGTCTTTGATTTTGTCAGGTTCCATCGGAATTTCAGGTTGGACTAAGTGAAGCCCTTCGGCTTCAAAATTTAAAAAAAGGCCCGGCGGTTCCACCGTCAGGCCTCGGTTCGACTATTTCTTCTTGTGTCGGTTGAGGCGCAAGCGTTTTTTACGCTTATGGGTTGCCATCTTGTGCCTCTTATGCTTTTTTCCGTTAGGCATGATAATGGTGTTTTATTTCACCTTGACCTGCGCAACAAAGCTCTTGGCGGGTTTGAACGCGGGAATGTCGTGCGCCGGGATGGTGATGGTTGTTTTACGGGTGATATTGCGGGCTGCCTTCTGGGCGCGGTGCTTGATGATAAAGCTGCCGAATCCTCTCAGATAAACGGGCTCACCACTGATCAAAGATCCCTTCACGCTTTCCATGAAAGCTTCAACAACTGCCTGGACTTCCACCTTTTCAAGGCCCTTTTCCCTGGCGATTTCGTTTACGATGTCTGCTTTAGTCATTTTGCTTATATTTTAATATAAAACTAAGATAGTTCCGGAAAAACGGAGTGCAAAAATAGTGCTAAATTTTAAATAATCAAAATTTTAATTAGCGGTTTCTCGCGATGCCGATGTAGTAGAAAAGCGTAGCGAGCGAACCGATGGCGGCGATGACATAGGTATAGGCGGCCCACTGCAGGGCGTCCTCGACCATCGGGCGGGTCTCAAAGTCTGTAATCCCTTGTGTCTCAAGCCATTCTACGGCCCTCTTGCTGGCGTTTACCTCAACGGGGAGGGTGATGAGGCTGAAGAGGGTGGTGGTGGCGAACAGCGCGATGCCCAGCCACAGCAATGCCGGAAAGGCGGTGACGAAAATCACGCCGGCCAGCAGGACCCATTGGACGATGTTGCTGGCGAACGAGACGAAGGGGACCAGTGCGGAGCGGAGTTTTACCGGCGTGTAGCCCGTTGCATGCTGGATGGCATGTCCCGTTTCGTGGGCGGCCACCGCGATGGCGGCGACACTGCGGCTCCCGTACACGCCTTCGCTGAGGTTGACAGTCTTGTTCGTGGGGTTGTAATGGTCCGTCAGCTGCCCTTTCGTAGAGATGACCCTGACATCGCTGATGCCGTTTTGGCGGAGCATCAGTTCGGCGATCTCGGCGCCTGTATAGGCTGCGGGCACCTGGGAATATTTGGCGAATTTGCGCTGCAGGCGCTGCTGGATGATGAAACTCAGCAGCATGACCGCAATCATGATAATCCAGATCAGGGAACTGTTCATTTCTTTGTGTTTACGTTGATTAATTCATATTCCCGGCTCCCGATGCCGAGTTTTTCCGCCTGCTCGAAACAGGATTTCCAGTCGCTTTCCGGATGGAGGTTATTGAAGAGGTTGCCCGTTTCGTGGAAGTGCTCGTCGTGCAGGGCTTCCCACAACTGGCTTCCCGGCAGGGGTTCCGCCTTCATGCAGGCGTCGACGCAGGCCTGGTCGAGGGCCAGCGGGTCCGTCGATGCGAACATGCCGATGTCCGGCAGCATGGGGGTGTCGTTTTCGCAGTGGCAGTCGCAGCTCGGCGATATATCCATCACCAGCGTGATATGGAAGCAGGGGCGTCCGTCCACGACCGCTTTGGCGTATTCGGCCATCTTGCGGCTCAACAGTTCGTTGGCCGTGTCGTTGGTGAAGCCGATGGCGTCGAAGTTGCATGCGCCCAGGCATTGGCCGCATCCTACGCAGTGTGACTTATCCACCTGCATCTTTTTTGTCGCCTCGTCGAAATGCAGGCCGTCGTTGGCGCAATTTTTCAGGCACTGGCGGCAACCGCGGCAGAGTTCGGGATCGATTTCCGCCTGCCCGCTGCTGTGCATCTCCTTTTTTCCGGCCCTGGAGCCGCAGCCCATGCCGATATTCTTGATGGCGCCGCCCAGCGAGGCGAAATTATGCCCCTTGAAGTGGTTCAGGCTGATAAAGACGTCCGCATCCATGATGGCGCGGCCGATTTTGGCCTCTTTTACATATTCGCCGCCTTCTACCGGAACGGCCACTTCGTCGGTGCCTTTCAGGCCGTCGGCAATGATGATGGGGCAGCCGGTGCTCAGCGGTGAAAATCCGTTCTCCCAGGCGCAGAAAAGATGTTCTATGGCATTTTTCCGGAACCCGGGGTACATGGTGTTGCAGTCCGTCAGGAAAGGCTTTCCGCCGAGCTGCTTGACGACGTCGGCCACCGCCTTCGAGAAGTTGGGACGCAGGAACGCCACGTTCCCCAGTTCTCCGAAATGCGTCTTGATGGCGACGAACTTGCCGTCCATGTCGATATCCCCGATGCCCGCCGCCCGGATGAGCGTCTGCAGTTTTTTAGGGAGCCCGTCCCCGTACTCTTTGGTCCGGAAGTCGGTGAAATAGACTTTTGCTTTCTTCATACGGTGCAAAGATAGCAAAAAAATGGCCGGATAACAGACGCCCGCAAAAAGGTCTCTTTGCAAGAAACCTTTTTTGTTTAGGCTAAGATGTGATGAGGATGTCGTCGCTGCGGCCCTTCATGCGGTCGAGGTGCAGGTGGCGGCGACCAGAACACCTTCGAGAACTACCCCCTCTACGGGGTGAATCAGCCGCTGGGACTCCTGCTCTTCCCCGACAAGGTCAGCATGTCCCCCGCCTACACCCTCCCTTACCACGACGTCACCACGGTCAACACCAACATCACGGCCTCCCAGCTCGACGAGTACCTCGACGCCGGTTGCGAGTTCCTGCCGTGTGCAGGCATCCAGGGTGGTACTGCGTTCTCCGACCAGGGTACATACGGCTACTACTGGTCAAGTACTTCCACCCCCAGTGGTGGCAACGCGTCCAGCCTCTTCTTCCGCAGGGGCGACCTCAATCCCGCGAACACCAGCTTCTTCTTCGACGGCAGCTGGTACTCCGCCAGCTCCAAGACCAACTTCTATTCAGTCCGCCTCGTCCGGGAACCCTAAAATTGTAAATCAGGCGATGATTATGGCACAGGGACTGCCGGTTCGGGGGAAGAGCCTGCCGGATATATATGTTTACAACAAATCATAGCTCATCCAATAAGTCACAGATGCCTTGGCTTGCGATCAGCTGCATCAGATACATGCATATATATGCAAGGTTTGGTAGCTATCTCACGGCATCGCCCCAAAGTGATGACTGGGCTCAAAATCTATCCTTCATTTTTGTTATAGTGGTGATGGGTGGTCTGGTTTAGTACAAGAATCCAAATGCCCATAGCGGGATTTTCCTGAAGACCGCGCTTTCGATGTCGTCGGCGGCCACATAGCCTTTATCTTCTCCCTTCACCTGACGGAATCCTTTGTCCTCACCGCCGACTTCGACGACGATATCCCGGTCGATTCTGAAGTCCCCTGTCGCAAGCCCGCCATATTCGACCCGGTGGCCTGCATTGGAAAGTTGGTTGCAGAAGAAGCTCTCGCGCACGGTGCCAATCTCCGGATTGACGGAAGAAAGTGTGTAGATGAGGTTGGGGTTATCGAGAAGTATCTTGTCAGGCTTCTGAAGGTCGCTGGTTGACTCAAGGTCGGTAAACAGCCTCCGGATGAGTTTCGCCTCCTCCAAATGCATCATATACTTGAGCGTTGTGGGCCGCTGAATTCCGATATTCCTCGATATCTTCGATATGTCCACCTGAAAGGGTACGATTTGTGAAAGCACTTGCAACAATGCCTTCACCTTCCGGGTATTCCCGGCCTCCAGCCCCCGATAGGCGGTCAGTTCGGATTCGATAATGTAGTTTACAACTCCTTGGACCTTGTGCTGATAAACACCCCTCTCTTCATAGTAAAACGGATAATAACCAGCCCTGAGATAGTTCTTGAAATGTTCAAGGGGCTTTACTGCATTCCTGACCTCCAGGCAAAACCCGGCAGGCTCGGCAAGCAGCTCATCCAAAGAGACAGGAAGCAGACGGGCTCCAATTTCGAACCAAAGGTATTCGCGGAAGGACAGACCGGGCATCTCATATTCCACCAATCGGCGGGAAAGGTCCGCCTGCCCGTCATTGAACCGGATCAGGGACGAACCGCTCACGACAACATGGAGTTCACTGTACAGGTCATAAATTTCCTTCAGTTCGCGACTCCAGTTATCGTACTTGTGAATCTCATCGATAAACAGGTGCGTACCCCCCTCACGGACAAACTTAGCTGCCGTATCGGTAAGCGTGTGTTCTGTGAAATAACTTGCATCGGCGGAGCAGTACAGCGCATGGCGGTTTCCGGGGCCGAACGTCTTCTTGATATACTGTTGAATCAAAGTGGACTTTCCAACGCCCTTTGGCCCCTTGATGCCGATGAGCCGGCTATCCCAATTTATGCGCCCCATCTGGTCCCGGATATACTCCATTGGGACCCGGCTGATATAAGCATCATGTAGTTCAAAAAGCTTTTCCATAGCAAATGTATTTTCTGGAATACAAAAATAGTAAAAAATTGTATAATGCAAAATACACCTATTGGCCTTCCAGTCGTGACACATCGCCCAACGCGGACGGCTCCTTTGCAAAGGGATATTACTTCTGGAACGGCTACCGGGCAGACAGCTCGGCCTGAATTTCCGTTATAGTGACGTGTATCCCCAGAACTCCTACCTCGACAAGCGTTCGAATGGTTATGCAGTCCGCCATGCCAAAGGACAATGACTGAGCTGCCCCGTTTTCATGGACTAGTTTAACATGTAGATTAAGGATAGTATTGTTGATTATTCGTCTTAGTCCTGATTATATTATATAGAAATAGACGAATAATCCACTGTTTTGCATGATTGTTTGTCTAAATCAGCAAATAAAATACCATAAATAGACGATAAAACTTTGTTTGTTTGCAAGTTGTTCTTATCTTTGCATAAAAGAGCATCGACATGAATAGATCTATTTTTATCGGCAGAGAGACAGAGGTCGCGAATCTGCAAAAGTATTACGACTCAAAAGAATCAGAGTTTGTTGTCATTTACGGGCGCCGGCGCGTCGGCAAGACCTTCCTCGTCAAGGAGTTTTTTGATGACAAATACGATTTCAAGGTCACAGGGCTGTACAAAAAAAACAAGAAGGTTCAGTTGAAGAATTTTGCGTTGGCCTTGAAAGAATATGGCTACCCCTTGAAGTCAACCCCTGTCGATTGGCTGGAAGCTTTTTCCGCGTTGAAACAGCTCCTTATAAAGACTGATCCAGATCATGGAAAAAAGGTAGTGTTTATTGATGAATTGCCGTGGCTGGACACGCCCAAGAGTGATTTTCTGGCCGCTTTCGAATCCTTTTGGAACGGATGGGGTGCCCAACAGGATAACCTTATGCTTGTCGTCTGTGGCTCGGCCACCACATGGATTTCAAAAAATTTGTTGGAAGATGTAGGCGGTCTGTTCAACAGGGCTGCCAGGCGGCTTTACCTTATGCCTTTCTCGCTCAATGAAACAGAGAGATACCTTCAATCCAGAGGTTTTCAATGGAGCCGTTATGACGTCATCCAGACATATATGATCATGGGGGGCATCCCCTATTATCTGAAGCTGCTTGATGGCACGGTTCCCCTTTCGGCAAACATCGACAATATCTTCTTCAAAAAGAAAGGCCCTCTTTGGAATGAATTCACCATCTTGTATGAAACCTTGTTTGGGAGATCGGATATTTACATGAAGATTATCAGCACCTTGTCAAGCAAGAAATCCGGGCTGAGGCAAAGTGAGATTTCTCTGGAAGCAAGAGTTCCGCAAAACGGGGCTTTCACAAAGGCGCTGAAGGACTTGGTCCGCTGTGATTTTATTCGCGCTTATAACTGTTTCGGAAAAAAATCTGTCGATATCACATACCAGTTGAGTGATTACTACACGCTCTTCTATTTCAGATTCATCAAGGACCAATTGAATCCGGACGAGCATTATTGGACGTTAACTCTTGACAATCCGGCACGTGCCGCATGGGCGGGAAACTCATTTGAACAGGTCTGTAAAGACCATCTCTGGCAAATCCGACGGGCACTTGGTATCAACGGAGTCCTTTCAAATGCATCTTCTTGGAAAGGGCAATTTGATGGAAACGGTGCGCAGATAGACCTTGTCATTGAACGTAGAGACCGCGTCATAGACATTTGCGAAGTAAAATATTCCATTGACGAATATATTATCGACAAGGAATACGAAAGCCGCCTCCGCAACAAGATTTCCGTATTCAAGGCCGCCACAAAAACGAAAAGTGCAGTCCAGCTGGTAATGATTACGACTTTTGGCGTAAAGCAGAACTCACACTCCGGGATTGTTTCCGCCAATGTAACGATGAACCACCTTTTCGCCCCTGCGGAATGGTGAAGCCTATGTGGTCCGCCCCCACCCGGGAACAATGACGATTGTCCCATGCTGCATTTAGCCGTTGAATAAAATTTTCAACGGCTTTTTTTGTTTTACCTTTGACGATAAAAATTGTTACCTTTACGGCACGGTCCCGGAGACGGGAAGCGTACCGTGCCTGATGAAGGGTGTAAAGTAAAACGAACATGGGTAAGAAATTGTACAGGACCACGTTGTCCGACAGGCGGATCGCCGGGGTCTGCGGCGGATTTGCCAAATATTTCGAACTGGGAGACCCGACCTGGATCCGTCTGGTCTGGGCACTGCTCCTGCTGGCGGGGGGAATGAGTCTGTGGGTGTATGCGATCTGCTGGCTGGTGATGCCGGAAGAACCGGTTTCTGCCGGCGCCCCGGAGGAACAATAGTTTCACCATGAAACAGGGCTTTGCGCTGCTTTCAGGGGCTTTTGCCCTGGGGGTGGCGGGGGCGGCGGCAGCTCCGCTGCAGGGCGGCGCGTACGCCGCCGCGGCG
>JAFSVL010000018.1 GCA_017445015.1 Bacteroidales bacterium
CAAGACTGGATTCCTTTGTTTCAGCAAAATGCGTCCGACCTGCCTGATGCCAATGGCAACAAGTTGTTTATCAAGACGCTGGACTCACCCGTCGAGGCTCGTTACATCATGGTTTCCGGCAAGGCGCGGCAAAGCACGGTCGAGATCTATGAAATGATGCCCTTCCGCAGAGAACGGGTGCGGGGAAACCTGCCGCGGCCAGCACAAGAGCGTCACGCCTGGGCGGACATCATTCCGTCCGGCGGCCGGATGATCCTGTCCCCCGGTTTTCCTGCACTGGCTTTCGCCGGTGAATCCTGGCCCTCCTATTACTTGGAGGCGGCCCGTGACCTGGAAGTCGATGCTGTCCTGCAATGCGGAGGAAAACCGCTTGCCCGCGTGACGCGGCGGTTTGCCCGGGGTGAGAGCGGCACCGTTTGTTTCGACGGCGTCATTCCCGCGGATGCGGGCTTTTGCGAGGTGTTGTTTACCTTGACCGGTCCGGACGGCGGCAAAGTGTATGACAGGCGCTGTTTCACCGTGGTCGGAAGTGAGTGGAAGGGGCGCGAGGAGCAATACCCGGCCCTTTCCCTGACGGATGGCCATCTTTCCTATGTTCCGGACTACAAGGGTAATCGCGTGCCGGATTTCTCTTCTGCCGGATATATGGGCGGCGGTGTGCGGCTGCCCGTGGTTCCGGTCTGCATCACGCTTTCCCCTTTGGAAAATGCGGACGATGCCGGGCGGATCCAGAAGGCAATCGATCTTCTTTCCCTAGCGCCGATGGACGGTGATGGATTCCGCGGTGCGCTGCTTCTCAAGGCGGGGACCTATCGCATCGCCAGGCCATTATACATCCGGGCTTCTGGAATCGTGGTCCGTGGCGAAGGGGACGGTGCAGCTATGATCGAGAAGCACGATGCGCCGCTGGGACCTGACAATTGGCGGGATTATTCGCAACTCGGGTCTGAACCGGCTGGTGTGACCCGCCTTGTAGCGACCTGGATAAGCGATGCCTACGACAAGAGCGTGGGTATATTCAACATTTCCGGCGGACAGGAAGGAAAGAGCCGTTCGGCTGTTGAAATCTTGGACCAATATGTTCCGGCCGGCGCAACGAAACTTCATCTTTCGGATGTGTCTGCCTTCCATCCCGGGGACAACGTGCAGATCGTCCGCGGGGCCAATGCCGCCTGGGCGGCGGATCTCAAGATGGACGCCATCACGGAGGCTCCGGGCGTATTGTCCGTCAACCAGTGGGCGCACGACGGCCGCCTCGACAAGTACTATCAGGGAAATGCAGTGGAAAGAACCGTTTCTTCCGTCAGCAAGGCAGAGGGTACCATAACCCTGAAGGAACCCCTGGGAGACCCGCTGGACATGCAGTACGGGATCTCGACGCTGAGTCTCTATGAGAATCCGGACCGTCTTTCCCGGGTCGGTATCGAAAACATCCAGATGCTGTCATCTTTCGATAAGTCCCAGACCGGTGAAAACTCTGCTTTCGGCATCGAATATAAGTATTACAGCGATGAATGCCATGCGCAGGTAGGCGTAATGGCCCGTGGTGTCGAGGACGCCTGGATCCGCAATATGACGACGTATCACATCGACGTGGCCGTTTCACTTGCAGGAAAGTCCCGGAGAATCACCGTCCAGGATGTCAACTGCCTGGAGCCGGTCAGCGGTACGGGAGGAGAGCGGCGTTACAGTTTTTCCAATTCGGGAGCTTCTTTCGTGCTGAACAACCGCTGTTATGCCCGCTATACCCGGCACGCTTTCATTGTCATGGGACAGGTCAATGGCCCCAATGTTTTCCTGGACTGCAGTGCGGATTATCAGTTTGACGCCAGTGAACCTCATCTCCGCTGGTCTTCTGCCGGTTTGTTCGACAATGTCCGGAGCCGCATCTATGTCCAGAACCGTTGGAACAATGGCACGGCGCACGGATGGGCCGGCTCCAACTATGTGCTTTACAATTGTGAAGGGAAATTTATTATCAGCCGCAATGGATTGACTCCCAATTATTTGTTTGGACAATCTTCCGAGTCCGACCGTCTCCCGTTCGTAATGGAGGCCGTGGATCCGGGACATGTCCCCAATTATCGGGCGTATGAGTATTCTACGGGCACCAGAATGACGCCGCGGAGTCTGTATCTTCAGCAACTCTCCGATCGTCTG
>JAFSVL010000019.1 GCA_017445015.1 Bacteroidales bacterium
ACTCCGGCTTTCTTGATCTTCCTGGCGCTGGAGCCGCTCAAGATGAAGTACAGGCCATTCTCGACCATCAGTTTGTGAACCACATCCAGAAGCTCAGGGAGTTTCTGGATTTCATCCACGATGACCAGCGTCTGAGGAGGATACTTCACCAGCATCTCGTAGAAATCCATCGCACGGCGCTTGAAGCGCTTCCGGGTATCGGGGTCGAGGAGGTCGACGTATATTGCTTTTGGAAAACGTTCCCTCAAGAGCGTAGATTTCCCTACCTGGCGTCCGCCAAACAGGAACATGCCTTCATCAAGGCGGTTCTCTATGTCGAATATCCTATGGTACATAAGGCATATAAAATTTTGCAGCGTCGTTGACAAAATTCACAAAAAATCGTCAGCGGCAATGCAAATTTAACAAAGTTTATCTGAATACCAAAATCTTTGCGTGACCTTCCCTGAGAATGGTTGACACAGATTGAGGCTCTTTTTAGATTTGTCCTTATTCAGTGGAAATGGTATGCGGGATTGCTTCTGGCAGCCTTCTGCTCGTCGTATTGCCTGTCCCACTCCTTGTAGTACTCCATCTTGGGGTCCTCGAACAGGGACATCTGGACGGCCGATTCGTGCGTCAGCCTGGAAACACCTAGCCCCACCTGCCGGATGGGCGTCACGCCGTCCCATGCCTCCGCCAGAAGCTTCCGGGCCTCGTTCAATATGACGGCCGTAACATCCGTGGGCTGAGCCAGCCCGCACTGCTTCTGGGAAACGGTGAAGTTGTTGTATTTGACGAACATGGATACCGTGGATGCCCGGAAATTATCGCGCCTGATTCTGTGCGCCACAATGCAGGCAACATTAAATAGCGCCCGGTCGATGTCCCTGGGATCGGTGTAATCCTTTGAAAACGTCCTTTCCGCGCTGTAGCTCTTGGCCTCGGCCATCTCCGTCTCCACCGGAGAATCGTCCCGGCCATTGGCGTTCTCGTGCAGTTGACGGGCAAACTTCTGCCCCACCAGCCGTGTCAGGGAGCCGATGCCCAGATTCGCAAGCTGGCCGATAGTATAGATGCCATAGGCCGTTAACCGCTCCTCGGTCTTCTTGCCAACCCATAGCAAATCCCGCACGCCCAGCGGCCACATCTTCTCCTGGACCTCGCTCTCCCAGAGGGTGTGAACCTTGTCCGGCTTCTCGAAATCGGAAGCCATCTTCGCCAGCAGCTTGTTGGAGCCGATGCCCACGTTCACGGTAAAGCCCAGCCTGGTCTTCACTTCGTCCTTGAGTTTGGTGGCCACGGCCACTGCGTTTTCCGGGGTGCAGCGGAAACTCATGTCGATGAAGCATTCATCAATACTGAACTGCTGCAACACAGGCGAATAGCTCCGACAGATGGAAATGAACCCCTCCGAGCAGGCTTTGTACCAGGTCCAGTCGCCTCCTACAATCGCCAGCGACGTGCAGGTGCGAAGCGCCATCGACACCGGCTGGGCCGTCTTGATGCCCAACTTTTTGGCCGGGATGGACGCTGCCGTGATGATACTCCGCCGGTCACTCGGGTCTCCTGACACGACAGACGGTACCAGCCGGATATCCGGCTTCCCTTCACGCACCCTCTTCACCGCCGTCCAGCTGAGGAACGCGGAGTTTACGTCGATATGGAAGATAATGCGGGGCAAAAGAGTTTACAGTTCCTTGAGAGCTCTTGCCAACTGGTCCGGGCAGCTGGTTCCGCGCCCTTTGCAGTCGATGCCTTCCAGGAGGCCGATGACTTCGCGTATCTTCCTCCCTTCGCAGAGCCGGGCGACGCCTTTTGTATTTCCGTCGCAGCCCTTGACGATTTCCACCCGGCGGATGGTGTCGCCTTCGGTTTCGAGATTGATCTGCGTGGAGCAGGTTACGCCGCAGGTCCGGAAGGATGCCTTGCGGATACCGTTTTCGGTGATGTCTGAGATAGGGGTAACGTCGTACAGAATCTGCGCTGCAGCATTCTTGGTGTCCACCTTCTCGATGATCCGCTCCAGGGTGCCGTACTCGTCAAAGATAAACGTGCGGCGGAGCGTACCCAGGACAGTCTTCCCGTACATTTTCTTCTCGCCGATGGCGCCGAAGGCCTCGTGCATTTCCCGGGTGGTGTCCGCCAGGAGCGTGAACGGCAGCGCATGCCTGGCGGCAAATCCCGCGTGGGACTTGTCCGAATCCTTGCTCACGCCCACCACGTTGTACCCGGCGGCGCGCAGTGCCTCCCAGTTATCCCGGATGGAACATGCCTCCGCCGTGCAGCCGGAGGTATTGTCCTTCGGGTAGAAATAGACAACGGTTTTCTTTCCTTTGCCGATGAAGTCGCCCGACTTCACCGTTTTCCCGTCCTGGTCCAGGACCTCGAAGGACGGCATCTTGTCTCCGATCTTTAGCATAATTATTTTCCTTATTTGTTATCCTTGCTACCGTACTTTGGGCCCTTCCTGCTCGGCTACCATGTCGTAATACTTCGGCTGAAATTCGTATGTCTTCGGGTTGTGGCCGTCCACGTATTAATAAAGCTATACTTGCGTAGTGTCCTTATCCATATACGGATGTCCCTCTTCCGAAACGACAAGGCCTGGGGGGTGGGCTGCAATTGACGCAAAGACACAAACACTTTTGGAAAAGTGGATTCAGTGTTTGCTCAGCAGCTCCTGCCGGCGCACCAGCACATCATAATCACCGCGTCGGGAAAAGGTTTCTGCAGCGCCAGAGGGCTTCCAGGAAATAGTAATCGGCGTAGGTGAGGGGGACGTCCACCTCTTTGCCTGCTGGATAATGGCCGGTGCTGTGCTTCAGCAGGAAGCCGCCCGCTTCGCCTTCTTTTGCGAGGTATTTCTCGCCACAGAGGGCCTTCAGCGTTGCGAGAGCCTGCTTCTTGCAGCGGCTGGAGCAGGAAGCCGACTTCGTGAGCGAAGACAGTTCGAGGAATGCGGAGGCCATAATGGCTCCCGCCGAAGCGTCGTCCTGGGCGATGGATTCCTCGGGCGCATCGAAGTCCTACGGCGGGACGGGACGGCCTTCCAGGCGGGGCAGCAGGAAGGCGGCGACCTTCTCCGCCTGATTCAGGAAGTCTTCTTCGCCCGTCTCCCGGTATATCATCGTAAATCCGTATAGCGCCCAGGCCTGCCCGCGGGCCCAGGCGGATTCGTCGGCATAACCCTGCACGGTCTGTTTGCGGAGTATGCCGCCGTCTTCAGGGTTGTAATCTACCAGGTGGTAGCAGGAGCCGTCCTCCCGGAAATGATTGCGGAGCGTAGTCCTGGCGTGGGCAACCGCGATTTCCTTCCATTCCGGGACGTCGAACATCCGCGAAGCGCGGGTCAGCAGTTCCAGATTCATCATATTGTCGATGATGACGGGATACGTGAACGCAGGATTGTCCCAGCTGCAGATTACCCCGGTCACGGGGGAGAACCGGGCCGCGAGATGTGCGGCGGCATCCCGGATCGTCTTCAGATAGAGGGAATCCCCGGTTTCGGCGTAAGCCTCCCCGGCTGAAGGAAGCACCTGGAATCCCAGGTCGTGGTCTCCGGTAAGCCGGGAAACGTCCAGCAATTTGGCGGTCTGCCGGAGCGCCATTTCCCGCATCGCCTCGTCTCCTCCCAGTTTATAGGTGTACCAGCACACGCCCGGGAAGAAGCCGCTGCACCACCAACGGGTGTCCGAGAGAACCAGTTTTCCGTTCTGGAAATTGCGCGGCATCGTATCCTCCGTCAGCGACTGCTCCATCACGGCGCATTGCCGGGCGGAGAGGGATGCCACCCGTTCGAAGGGCAGCCTGTCGCTGCAGGAGGCAAGCAGCGCGGCGAAGCTCAGGAAGAGGGGAAAAATCATTTGTTTTTTCATACGCAGTATCGGATTTGAAGTGCATTGACAAAGATAGCCATTTTATTTCTTACGCTCATGTAAAATCGATGTAAATTATCCTTCCCCGGAAAAAGCAAATTTTTCATTATCTTACTCAGTTTGAACTCCGTAATGCTCCTGATATGACCTCTCTTTTCCTCATCCTCATCGGCATCATCCTCTTGATGTGCATCTGGCTGAACAATATTTCATCCCGAATCGGCATTCCCACCCTCCTCGCTTTCATCGTCCTGGGTATGTTTTTCGGCACCAGCGGCATGGTGCCGCTGCATATCGAGGACTACGCCTTTCCTAAGGAAATCTGTACCGTCGCCCTCATTTTCATCATGTTCTACGGCGGATTCGGGACCCGGTGGGATACGGCCAGGCCGGTTGTGCGGGAAGCGGCTCTGCTCGCCTCCCTGGGGGTCGTCCTGACGGCGGGCCTCACAGGACTTTTCTGTCATTTTGCCCTCCGGTGGGGGTGGATGGAAAGTTTTCTGCTGGGCGCCGTGGTAAGTTCTACGGATGCGGCCTCCGTTTTCTCCATCCTGAGGTCCAAGAAACTGGGCCTCAGGAACAATACGGCCCCCATGCTGGAGATGGAAAGCGGCAGCAACGATCCGTTTTCCTATATGCTCACGGTTTTGATGCTGAGCCTCCTGAACGGAAACGCAAGTGGTCCGGGCATCTTCTGGATGCTCCTGGCCCAACTGATTTTCGGCTCTGCGTGCGGTGTAGGAATTGCGAAACTGGCCATCTGGGTCATGGAACGGTTCAGCATCAAAGGGGAGGGGTATGATTCGCTGTTCATCCTGTCCGTTGCCGTTTTGTCCTACGCCCTCCCGGACCTGCTCGGCGGAAATGGTTACCTGAGCGCCTATATCGTAGGTATCATGCTGGGGAACAGCGAGTTCCCCGGAAAGAAGGCCCTGGTGCATTTCTTCGATGGCATTACCGGCCTGATGCAGGTTCTCATCTTCTTCCTCCTGGGCCTCCTGGCAAGACCGGCGCTTCTTCACAAAGCCATTCTTCCGGCACTTGCCATCTTCGCTTTTATGCTCCTCGTAGCCAGGCCGCTCTCCGTCATGGGCATTCTCACCCCTTTCCGGAAATATCCTTTCCGGCAGCAGGCGCTGGTGTCCTTTGTGGGGCTCAGGGGAGCGTCATCCATCGTATTCGCCATCATGGCCATGACGGAAAGTCCATGGATGGAGAATGACATCTTCAACATCGTTTTCTGCCTCGTACTCATCTCCATCTCCCTGCAGGGGTCGCTGATCCCCCGGGCAGCCCGAAAGTTGGACATGGTAGATGCGGATGCCGATGTCATGAAAACCTTCAACGATTACTCCGAAGGCACCCAGATGCAGTTCGGCAGCATCGACATAACCCCGGAAACAAGCTGGAACGGCAGGAAAGTAATGGACCTGGGACTTCCAAAGAACGTGCTGCTGGCACTGGTACTCCGTAATGGTGAGCGGATTGTCCCGTGCGGGGACACGATTCTCCGTGCCGGCGACAAAGTGATTGTGGTGACAAAGACCTTCGAAGACACGGAGACTTATCTTGTGGAGAGGACAGTCAGGGCCGGTGAAAAACGCGATGGCCGCACCATCGGAGAAACTTCAGGAGAGGGGCTGGTGCTGCTTGTAAGAAGGAATGGCGATGAGATGATTCCGGGCGGGGATACCCTGCTCAAGGCGGGAGACAGACTGGTAATCCTAAAAGCTAAATCCGGGGTTCCATATGGATAATGATATGGGACCGGTCTCCGAAGCGGGCTTTGAAACGACGCTCCGCTTCAGAGGCCTTCTCGTGGGCCTGTTCCAAAGTCTGGCTGCCGTCCAGACGGATGTGGACCTCGGCGGCAATGTGATTTCCGATACGCCGGGTGCGGAGATTGTGCGGGTCTTCCACACCGGGAACAGCGCAAATGGTATCCAGTATTTCCCCTTCGGTATCCGCCGGAAGTGAACTGTCCGTAAGCTCTCCGAAAGAAGGTCCCAAAAGGTCCCATGCCACCTTCAGCAGCATCGCACCCACGACGATGGAGGCCAGCGGATCCAGCACCGCCCACCTTTGTCCCAACCCTATCGCCCCACCGATGCCGATGGCGGCTCCGACGGAACTCAGCGCATCCGAGCGATGGTGCCATGCATTGGCTTCGAGAGCCTTGGATTCCAGTTTACGACCTTTAAAACGGGTATAATGATAAAGCAGTTCCTTGGCGACGATGGAGACAAGCGCAGCCCAAAGTGCCAGCAGCCGGGGCGCAGGAAGGGTTTCCCCCTGCAGCCAATGCACCAGTTTTACGGCTCCGCCCACCACAATGCCCAGCGCGGCCGCCACCAGCGCCAGGCCGATGAGAAGCGTGGCCAGCGTCTCGAACTTTCCGTGACCGTAATCGTGGTCTTCATCCTGCGGCCGGGCGGAAATCCGCACGAACACCAGCACAACGATATCCGTGACGAAATCCGAGAGCGAATGTACCGCGTCCGATACCATCGCCGCCGAATGCCCCGCAATTCCGGCCACAACCTTCAATCCCACCAGCATCAAATTCACGATGCTGCCGGCAAGGGTCACTTTTGCTATTTCATCTTCCCGTTTCATCCGGAGTTGCTTGTGAAGGCATTCAAAATTAATAATTGCCGATGATTATTGCAAGCCGGACTAAAAAAGGCTATCTTTGCAGGGAATATGGAGAATCACGAATTCAATAAATTCGCACGGATGCACCAGGGCATCAGTTCGACCACGCTGAGCCGCTACGAATCGGCCTTTGACGCTTATATCAACCCCTCCATCATCGAGGAGCGCAAACTGAATGTTGCCCAGATGGATGTATTCAGCCGCCTGATGATGGACCGCATTATCTTCCTCGGCGTAGAGATTGACGACGATGTGGCCAACATCATCATGGCACAGTTGCTGTTCCTCGCCTCCGTTGACCGGAATGCCGATATTTCCCTGTATCTCAATACGCCCGGCGGGCAGGTTTCCAGCGGTCTTGCCATCTATGACACGATGCAGTTGATCCAGCCGGACGTAGCCACCATCTGCACCGGAATGGCCGCCTCCATGGGTTCCGTCCTGCTGTGCGCAGGGCAGAGGGGCAAGCGCTCCGCGCTGCCGCATTCCCGCGTAATGGTCCATCAGCCGCTTGGCGGAGTAAAAGGCCAGGCATCCGATATCCTCATTGAAGCCAAGGAAATTGAGAAACTTCGTACCGAACTCTTCACCATCATCTCCAATCACTCCGGCCAGCCCTACGAGCGTGTCGCCGCCGACGGAGAGCGCAACTTCTGGATGACCGCCCAGGAGGCGTTGGAGTATGGGATGGTGGATCAGATTCTAACGAAAAAGTCGTAAATGACACGGGAAGAAAGGATACGGCTTGCCCTTTCTGTTGCAACCGACACAAAGGAATTCGTAATGGGAAGCGGAGCCTCGGCCCAGGCTCCCGCCCTGTTCAAGACGTACTTCCCAGACAAGAAAGCCCTGATTGTAACGGATTCCTATACCTGGCAAGTCCTCGGAGAAAAAGTATCCGGCTTGTTTTGCGGGGAGGGGATTCCGACATCCTCGTACATATTTCAGGAGAAGGCGGTTCCTGCGGAATGGAGATCCGTAGAACTTGTTGACTCCCTGCTGGACAAAGAACCGGAGGCCGTTCTGGTCGCCGTGGGTTCCGGCGTAATCAACGACCTGTGCAAACTGTCCTCCTATCACCACGGCCAGTCCTACCTTACCCTGCCCACGGCCGCATCCGTGGACGGATATTCATCCTGCGGGGCGTCGATTTCCTATGAGGGCGCAAAACAGCCCTTCCCCTGTCCGGCTCCCGGCATCATCGTGGCGGACCTGGACGTCATCGCCGCCGCTCCTGCCACGATGACAGCCGCAGGCTATGCCGACCTTGCGGCAAAAGTGCCGGCCGGAGCCGAATGGATGATTGCCGATTTTGTCGGTACGGATCCGGTTCATGCCGATGCCTGGCATGTCCTTCAGGATAACCTGGATGTATTCCTTTCCCGGCCGGGAGCGGTTGCGGCCGGCGACCCCGAGGCCATTGCCGATGTGTTCGAAGGCCTGACGCTCAGCGGCATCGCCATGCAGGCGGCCCGTTCGTCCCGCCCCGCCTCATGCAGCGACCACCTTTTCAGCCACATCCTGGACATGACCGGGCACCGCTATAATGGCAAAACCGTCTCCCACGGCTTTCAAGTGGCGGTGGGAACGCTGGCGATGTGTGCCGTATTTGATGAATTCCTCAAACTCGACCTGCAGAACCTGGATGTGGAGGCCTGCGTGGCTGCATGGCCGTCCCTGGAGCGGGAACAGGAAAGGGCTTTGGAACTGTTCAAGGATTTCCCGGTCCCCATGCTCGGCTACAACGAGATTACAAAAAAATATGCTCCGGCTTCCGTCGTCCGGGAAGAACTTTCAAAACTCAAGACCTGCTGGCCCGCCTTCAGGCAGAGACTTCAGGCGCAGGTATATCCTTATGAAAAGATGCACGCCCTGCTCAAGGCGGCCGGAGCCCCTGCAGACCCCGCTGATATCGGACTGCCCCGGGAGCGGCTCAAGGCCATGTTCCCCCTGGTACAGATGATGCGATACCGCTATACTCTGCTGGACCTTGCCAAGCAGGGCTGTTTCTATGATAAAATAGTAGATCCTTTGTTTGCAAAGGGTGGAGTATTTGAACTATGATTTCTCATAAACTCGGACGCATTCGCCATCTGGCGCTGGATATGGACGGAACCCTGTATCTGGGGGGACAGCTTTTCCCGTGGACACAGGGATTCCTCAAGACGCTCAGGGACAAGGGGATAGGATACACATTCCTGACCAACAATCCTACCCGCAGCATTGCGGATTACATCAAAAAACTGGCCGGCATGGGCATTGAAGCAGGGGAGGAGAATATGCTCACGACCTCCATCGCGGCCATCGATTACCTGAAAACCCATTACCCCGAAGCCCGGAAACTGTTTATGCTCGGCACACCCTCCATGGCGGGACAATTCACAAAGGCGGGATTCACGGAGGCGGAAGATGATCCGGACGACCGGCCGGATGCCCTTGTGGTCGCCTTTGACACGACCTTGACCTATTCCCGCCTGTGCCGTGCCGCCTGGTGGGCCCAGCAGGGGATTCCGTATATCGCCACCAATCCGGACCGCGTCTGCCCCACGGAAATGCAGACCGTCCTGGTGGACTGCGGATCCCTGCAGCGATGTATAGAGGAGGCGACCGGCCGCCGGCCGGACGTGGTGCTCGGAAAACCGGATCCCACAATGCTCCAGTGGATCATGGAAAAGCACGGACTGGCCCCTGAGGAAGTGGGGATGGTGGGCGACCGCGTCTATACCGATATCGCCATGGCCGCCCATGCAGGAGCCGCAGGTATTCTGGTCCTTTCCGGAGAAACCACCCGGCAGATGCTCGACGCGCATCCGGAATATCCCAGACCGGATTTCATTTTCAACCACGTCGGAGAACTGGCGTCAGCCCTCTCCGGAAACGGTCTTAGTCCTGACGGACAATAGAGGCACCGAGAGCATTCAGACGGTCTTCGATATCCTCGTAGCCGCGGTCGATCTGTTCCACGTTGTCAATCACGGAGGTTCCCTTGGCGGACATTGCCGCCAGCAGCAGGGCGATGCCGGCACGGATATCCGGTGACATCATCCGGCCCGCTTTGAGGGTAAAGCGGTGATCGTGACCGATAACCACGGCCCGGTGCGGGTCGCACAGGATGATCTGCGCACCCATATCGATGAGTTTGTCCACGAAAAACAAACGGCTCTCAAACATCTTCTGGTGAATCAGTACGCTGCCCTTGCATTGCGTCGCCACCACCAGCATGACGCTCAGGAGGTCCGGCGTAAGTCCGGGCCAGGGCGCGTCGGCGATGGTCATGATGGAGCCGTCGATGAAGGATTCGATTTCGTAACTCTCCTGTTCCGGCACAAAGATATCGTCCCCGCGCTGTTCCAGTTTCACCCCAAGGCGTTTGAAACACTCCGGGATAATGCCCAGGTTCTTCCAGGAAACATCCTTGATGGTCAGGGAACTGCGAGTAATCGCCGCCATGCCGATGAAGGAGCCGACTTCGATCATGTCGGGCAATATGCGGTGCGAAGTCCCGTGCAGCGAACTTACGCCGATGATGGTCAGCAGGTTGGATCCGATACCCTCGATTTTCGCGCCCATTTTTGTCAGCATCTTGCAGAGCTGTTGGAGATAGGGTTCGCAGGCCGCATTATAGATGGTCGTCGTGCCCTTGGCAAGCACCGCCGCCATCACGATGTTCGCCGTACCGGTGACAGAAGCCTCGTCGAGCAGCATATAACTGCCGCTCAGGCCGTCGGGAGCGACCAGGTGATAGGCCTTCAACTGATGGTCGTAAGTATAGCTGGCCCCCAGGTTGACGAAGCCCTCGATATGCGTATCCACCCTGCGGCGTCCGATCTTGTCACCGCCGGGTTTGGGAAAGAAAGCCTCGCCAAAGCGCGTCAGAAGCGGTCCGGTAATCATCACGGAGCCGCGAAGCGCCGCGCACCTGCGCACAAACTCCCCGCTGGCCACATATTCCCGGGAAATCCGGTCTGCGCAGAACCTGTAATGTCCGCGCGCCTTCCGTTCGACGCGAACCCCCATGCCCTCGAGAAGGGCAATCAGGTTTTTCACGTCCAGGATTTCGGGCACATTCTCCATTTCCACCGGCTCACTCGTCAAAAGCACGGCGCTGAGCACTTGCAGCGCCTCATTCTTAGCGCCCTGGGGGATAATGGTACCGCTCAGACGGCGGCCTCCTTCGATGACAAAACTAGACATGGTTATCGTGTTATTATATGTGTTCCACTTCAGGATGGAGCCGGATGCCGAAACGCTGCTCCACCGCAGCGCAAATCTCCTGTTCCAGCGCAAGAATGTCCCGGGCCGAAGCCTCTCCCGTAGCATTAATGATGACCAGGGGCTGCTTTTCGTGGACCGCCGCTCCGCCATGACGCCTGCCCTTGAACCCCAGCCTGTCAATCATCCAGGCAGCCGGAATCTTTACCGTGCCGTCAGGCAGGTCGTAGTGCGGAACCTTCACATCCCCCTCCGCCCGCACGATGGCCTCGTAGTGCTCGCGGGGAACGACGGGATTCTTGAAAAAACTGCCGGCACTGCCGATTTCCAAAGGGTCGGGCAACTTTTCGCGGCGCGTCCGGACAACCGCCTCGCGCACGGCCTGCGGAGAATCGGGATCCCCGTCCGGGAAGAAAGTACGGAGCGCACCGTAATCCAGCCGGGGCCGTATGCTGCGCGAAAGGCGGAGCAGCACTCCGGTGATGATATAGCGTTCCTTGTTCTGAGGCCGCTTGAAAAACGAATCCCGATAGCCGTAAGCACATTCCTCCACCTTGAAACTGCATTTGCAGCGCTTCTCGATATCGTAACAACTCACGCCGGAAGCGATATCCTTGAATTCAACGCCGTAGGCACCGATATTCTGCACCGCGGCAGCACCTGCCGTCCCGGGAATGAGGGACAGGTTTTCCAAGCCCCACAGCCCCTCGGCGCACATCCTGGCGCAGAGATCATCGAATTTTACACCGGCGCCGGCCGATACCGGCACTTCGTCAAGCCCCAGGTCGAAGAACTTCACATAGGAAATCTTCGAACAAAGCACCGTTCCGGGGAAATCCCTGGTAAACAACAGGTTGCTGCCCTCGCCGATGGAGAGCAGCGGGCGGGGGAGCGCGTCAAAGTCCAGCGCCTCCAGGTCCGCCACACTGTCGTACTCAAGATACAGCGCACATTTCGCCCTCATCCGGAAGGTGTTCCGGGGAGAGAGGTCGTAGTCCTGGAATCGCCGGATCACTGCTGTGTCGAGGCAAGGAACAACTCGTCCATCTGCGCATCGTCAATCTTCGAGGGGGAATCGATCATCACGTCCCTTCCCTGGTTGTTCTTCGGGAAGGCGATATAATCCCGGATGGACTCCTGTCCGCCGAAGAGGGCGCATACGCGGTCGAAACCGAACGCCAATCCCCCGTGGGGCGGCGCGCCGAACTTGAAAGCGTTGATAATGAAGCCGAACTTGTAGTCCGCCTCCTCCTTCGAGATGCCCAGCACCTCGAACATCCTTTCCTGCATCTGGGCATTATGGATACGGATGGAGCCGCCGCCGAGTTCCGTCCCGTTCAGGACGAAGTCATAGGCATTGGCGCAGACCCGTTCCAGATCCTCTTTCCTGTCTGAATAGAACCACTTTTCATGCTCCGGCTTGGGCGCGGTGAAGGGGTGATGCATCGCATAGAAGCGGCTGTCCTCCTCGCTCCATTCAAGCAGGGGGAAATCCACGATCCAAAGCGGTGCGAATACGGAAGGGTTGCGCAGGCCCAGACGGTTGCCCATCTCGATGCGCAGCACACCGAGCCGGGTCTGCGTCTTGCGTCTGTCTCCGCACAGGACGAGGATAAGGTCGCCTGCCGAAGCACCGCATTGCCGGGCGATGGTCTGCAAGTCTTCGGGCGCAAAGAATTTGTCCACGCTGCTCTTCACGCTGCCGTCTTCGAGCAGTTTCACCCAGACCAGGCCGCCCGCACCCACCTGCGGGCGCTTGACCCACTCCGTGAGTTCATCGGTCTGCTTGCGGGTATATCCCGCGCAGCCGGGAACGGCAATGGCACCCACGTACGGGCAGGCGTCGAATACGCTGAAGCCGTGACCGTGGGCAAGTGCGGTAATATCGCTCAACTCCATGCCGAAGCGGATATCGGGCTTGTCGGAACCGTAGCGGTCCATCGCATCATACCAGCTCATGCGGGGCAACGGGGCGGGGATATCGACGCCAAGGGCATTTTTAAACATCTGCCGCATCATCCGTTCGAAGGTGTCGAGCACGTCTTCCTGTTCCACGAAGGACATTTCACAGTCGATCTGCGTGAATTCCGGCTGACGGTCGGCCCGGAGGTCTTCGTCACGGAAACAGCGCACGATCTGGAAATAGCGGTCGTAGCCGGAGACCATCAGCAACTGCTTGAAGGTCTGCGGACTCTGGGGAAGGGCGTAGAAGCAGCCCGGATTCATCCGGGAAGGCACCACGAAGTCCCGCGCCCCTTCCGGGGTGGACTTGATCAGGTACGGCGTCTCGATTTCCATGAACCCTTCTTCATCGAGGAAGGAACGGACTTCCTGGGCGAGCCGGTGGCGCAGTGCCAGGGCGCGCTGCAGGGGCGGACGCCTCAGATCCAGATAACGGTAACGGGCACGGATGTCCTCGCCGCCGTCGGAAACCTCTTCGATGGTAAACGGAGGCGTCTGCGCCTTGTTGAGCACGTTCAGGGCCTCCACCTTGATTTCGATGTCGCCGGTCGGCAACTTGGAATTCTTGCTTTGGCGTTCGAGTACGATGCCCTTCACCTGGACCACGAATTCGCGTCCCAGCTGCGCCGCGGCCTCACGCAGGGCGGCGGGCGCATCCGCGTCCACCACCAGCTGCGTAATACCGTAGCGGTCCCTCAAATCAAAGAACGACATTCCCCCGAGGCTGCGTACCTTCTGTACCCAGCCGGCGAGCGTAACGCTCTTTCCACAATCGGCGAGCCGGAGTTCCCCGCAAGTATGGGTCCTGTACATAAGACTAGTCCTCTTCCTGTTCCTGGGCGGCGTATTCGGCGAGCAGTTTGGTCTGCACATCGCCGGGAACGGGCTGATAGTCGGCAAATTCCATCGTAAAGGTGGCGGAACCGGCCGTCAGCGAACTCAGCGTGGTGGAATAGCGGTACAGTTCCGCGAGGGGAACGCGCGCCTTGAGGATGGCAAAACCCTTGTCTGCGCCCATATCGCCGAGGATGCCGCGGCGGTTCTGGAGGTCGGACATGCAGGCTCCCTGGTACTCGGACGGGGTCATTACCTCGACGTTGTAGATAGGTTCCAGAATCTTCGGACCCGCATTGCGGAACGCCTCCTTGAACGCATTGCGACCGGCAATGATAAAGGCGATTTCCATGGAGTCCACGGGGTGCATCTTGCCATCATAGACGAATACCCGGATATCGCGGGCATAGGACCCGGTGAGCGGGCCTTCCGTCATTTTCTCCTTGATACCCTTGAGGATGGCAGGCATGAATCCGAGATCGATGGCGCCGCCGACGACGCAGTTGTAGAACTCCAGTTTGCCGCCCCATTCGAGTTCGGTGATGTCCTGGGTCTTGATATTGAGCTGGGTATCCTTGCCGTCAATCTTGAATTTGGTGTTCAGTTCACCCTCCGCAGGGCAGACGAGCAGATGGACCTCGCCGAACTGGCCGGCGCCTCCGGACTGCTTCTTGTGACGGTACTGCGCGGTAGCCACCTTGGTAATGGTTTCGCGGTAGGGAACCTTCGGCGCAAAGAGTTCCACGTCCAGTTTATACTCGTTGTTGATGAGCCACTTGACGATATTGATGTGCTGCTCGCCATTGCCGCTGAGGATGGTCTGGCGCAGTTCCTTGGAGTACTCCACGATAACGGTGGGATCCACGGAAGCGATCTTTTTGAGCGCATCGCCGAGTTTCTGCTCATCCTGCTGGACCTTGGCCTTGATGGCGCAGCGGTACTTCGGGGCCGGGTAGGAGATGCGGTCGTAACTGATGCCGGTTCCGGGAAGGGAAAGGGTGGTGCTCGACTTGCTGTTCTTGAGTTTCACGGCGCAGCCGAAATCTCCGGCATGCAGTACGCTCACGGGCTCCTTTTTCTGGCCGGCCACGACATAGATGGCGGACAGGCGCTCCTTGTTGCCGGAAACGGCATCTTCCAGATCGAGACCTGACGTAATGCTGCCGCTCATCACCTTGAAGAAGGAAACCTCACCGAGGTGCTGCTCCACGTCGTTTTTGTAGATGAAAAGGGAGGCGGGGGCGTCTTCCTTGCACGCGACGGGAGCGGGGGCGGCGTCGCCGACAAACTCCATCAGGCGTTTCACGCCGATATCCTTCTTTGCGGAAACGCAGAATACGGGATAAAGTTCGCCGCTGTCGATACCTGCGGCCAGACCCTTGCGGATTTCCTCTTCGGAAAGGGTCCCCTCCTCGAAGAACTTCTCCATCAGGGCGTCGTCGAATTCGGCCACCTTCTCGATCAGGGAATTGCGCGCCTCCTCGGCCTTGTCGGCGAGGTTCGCGGGAATTTCCAGGTCCTCACGGGTGCCGTTGGCATCCTTGAAATGATAGTATTTATTCATCAGGACATCCACGAAACCGTCGAATCCGGCGCCGGTGGCCACGGGGAACTGGAGATATGCCAATTTGCCGCCGAAGGCCTCATTCAGGGAGTTCTGCACCATATCCCAGTCCGCCTTGTCCGTGTCGAGCTGGTTCACGGCGATGACGATGGGGAGCTTGTGCTCACCGGCATGGCGCATGATGATCTGCGTACCGACCTCGACGCCCTGCTGGGCGTTGATGACGAGGACACCGCTCTCACAGACGCGGAAAGCCGAATAGGCGCCACCGATAAAATCGTCGGCGCCCGGCGCGTCGATGAAATTGATTTTTTTCCCGTTGAACTCCGCATAGAGAGGCGTGGCATAGATGGAACGCTGGTTGAGTTTTTCCAGTTCGTCGTTGTCCGATACCGTGTTCTTGTCCTCCACGGAGCCGCGCCTGTCAATCACTTTTCCTTCGAAAAGCATCGTTTCCGCCAGGGTGGTTTTGCCGGACTTGGTCGCCCCGAGAAGGACCACATTGCGGATCTCTTTGTTAGAATACTCTTTCATGTGTTTATGGTTGTTTTAGTTATCGCTCGAATTCCGCAAATTTAACAAAAGTAGACGGTAATCGCAAGAGTTCTTCCCCCGTCATTCCGAGTTCTTCTTCCAAAATTTCATCCAAATCCGCAGGAGCGACCCACAAACGCCTGCAAATCAAATAATACTCCTGTTCTCCCGGGCGATTCTCCGGCTCCTCCTGGAGGAGTGTCAGAAACTTTTCCATTTTATCCTGCAACATCGCTTCGATTTTTTGCAAAACTGTCCTATTGCGGGCAAAAAAGCAACATCGCACATGCAGTTTTTTACGTTTTATGTACTTTTTGTATGTTTTTGAACAACATTGTTGCCTTTTGACATACAGCCACCTTCATTCCCCGGGCCTAATTTTGAAAGAAAAAGTTATGGACGAATCTTCCATCAAGGAAAATCTGGCCAGGGCAAGGGAGGCAAGCATGCTTTCCCAGTCGGAAGCGGCGCTCCGGCTCGGCATCAACAGGGCCAGTTTCATCAAACTCGAAAAGGGCAGGACACGGATACTCAACCGGCATATCCCGGAACTGGCCCGGATATACGGAGTATCGGTGGAGGAATTGCTGCTGGGGTACATGCCGATAGAAAACAGCAGCCTTTTTCTGGAAGACCGGAAGGCGGAGCGCAAACAGATGATCGACGATTACGAAGCCCGGCTGGAAACACTGAACAAGACCATCGCATCCCAGGAACAGGCCATCCAGAACCTGGAAGGGAAAGTCCAACTGCTGGAACGGCTGAACCGCCGCCTGGAAAAAGATCTGGAACGGTACGAGCAGCAGAATCCTTAGGCGGAATTCCGGAAACTATTGTTATCTTTGCGGCCTAGCGGGGTGTGGCGCAGTTGGCTAGCGCATCTGGTTTGGGACCAGAGGGTCGTGTGTTCGAGTCACATCACCCCGACCGGAATGTCTATTATCGAAGCTGCGAATATCCGCAAATCCTTCGGCTCCCTGGAAGTTCTCAAGGGGGTTTCCCTTCACGTTGACCCGTCAGAAATCGTGGCCGTTACCGGGGCTTCCGGCGCGGGAAAGACCACCTTGCTCGAAATCCTGGGCACGCTCTCGGCGCCCGACGGAGGGACTTTGCGTATCGGCGGAAAGGATGTCTTGAACCTTTCCGAAAAGGAGAAGGCAGCCTTCCGTTGCAAACGCATCGGCTTCGTCTTCCAGGCCCATCACCTGCTGCCGGAATTTACCGCGGAGGAAAATATCATGATTCCCGCGCTGATTGCAGGAGAAAGCACTTCCAGGGCGAAGGCCCGTGCCCGCGAACTGCTGGACGCCATCGGACTCAGGGAACGCGGAAGCCACAAACCGGCAGCCCTTTCCGGCGGGGAAAGCCAGCGGGTAGCCATCGCACGCGCCATCGTCAATGCGCCGGAAGTCGTGTTTGCGGACGAACCGACCGGGAACCTGGATTCCGCAACCAAGGAGGAAATACATCAACTCCTTTTCTCACTGCGGGAGCGCACGGGGCAGACCTTCGTCCTTGTCACGCACGACCCTGCGCTCGCCGCCCGCTGCGACCGCGGCATCACCCTCGTGGACGGCACTGTCCGATAGTAATTCAATTAAAAACCCAGCGCCGTAGCGGCGATATTTTCCGCCGTCAGACCATACGCCTTCATCAATTCGGCAGGAGAGCCTGAACGGCCGAACCTGTCTCCGCCGTTAATGAAGCGCATTTTCGCACAGACCCCTTCCGCGGCAAGCGCAGCCGCCACCGCCTCTCCAAGCCCGCCTGCCGCATTATGCTCCTCGGTAACAACCACCTTCCCCGTCTTTGCGGCGGAAGCGGCAATGGTTTTCGTATCCAGCGGCTTGACGGTGGCCGCATTGAGCACCTCCGCGCGGATTCCCCGCTCTTCCAGCAGCCGGGCCGCCTCCAGCGACTCCCAGACCGTGTGCCCACAGGAAATCAGGGTCACATCGGCACCTTCATTCAGTACATAGACTTTGCCGATTTCAAAAGGTTCCGACGGATCCGTGAAATTCGGAACGGCCGGACGGCCGAAGCGCAGATACACAGGTCCCTCGAAGGCAGCGGCGGCCAGGGTGGCCTGGACGGTCTGGTTATAGTCACAGGGCACGAGCACCGTCATGCCGGGCAGCGCACGCATCAGCGCAATATCTTCCATCGTCTGGTGCGTGGCCCCGTCCTCTCCGAGCGTGATGCCCGCATGCGAGGAAGCCAGTTTCACATTGGTGCCGCCGTAGGCGACCTCCTGCCGGATCTGATCATAGACCCGGCCGGTGATGAATTCGGCAAAGGAGCCGCAGAACGGCACTTTCCCGGCCAGGGCAAGGCCCGCCGCCACACCGACCATGTTCGCTTCGGCGATGCCGCATTCCACGAAACGCTCCGGAAATTCCGCGGCAAAGGCGTTCATTTTGAGCGATCCCTTGAGGTCCGCCGCAAGCGCAACTACCCGGCCGTCCCGCCGGCCGGCTTCGAGAAGGCCCGCACCAAAGCCGCTGCGGGTATCTTTCTTCCCGGTATCGATGTATTCCTTCATATCAAAAATCTTCGAGTGTTGAACTTAACTGCGCGAGGGCGCGCCGCACCAGCTCGGCATCCGGCGCCTTCCCGTGCCATTCGTGCGTCCCCTCCATAAAATCGACCCCCTTGCCCATCACGGTCTCGAACAATATCATCTTGGGCTTTCCGTTGCGTTTGTGCGCGAGTTTGAAGGCATCGAGAACAGACTCGAAATCATGGCCGTCGGCACAGATGACGTCCCAGCCGAAGGCGAGCCATTTGTCCGAGAGGTTATCCAGCCCCGCGACATCCTCCACGCGCCCGTCGATCTGCTGGTGATTGCAGTCGGTCATCGCCACGAGATTGTCCAGGCGGTGGTTCGCGGCGAACATCGCCGTTTCCCAGATTTCACCCTCCTCGCTTTCCCCGTCGCCGCAGAGGGCATAGACGGTATGCGGGTCTTCATCCATCTTTTTCCCCAGCGCCAGGCCGGCCGCGGCCGCCAGTCCCTGTCCCAGCGAACCGGAGGGACGCGGAACACCGGGAAGGCCGTCCACCGTGGAGGGATGCCCCTGCAGACGGCTGCCGAAACGACGCAGTGTCGCCAGTTCCGCCACGGGGAAATAGCCTGCACGGGCCAGGACGGAATAATAGACCGGCGCCAGATGTCCGGCGGACAGGAAGAATGCGTCCTGCCCGGAGCAACTGCGGGTCCACGAGGCGGGATCGTGCTCCATCACATTGAAGTAGAGGGCGGTAAGTATGTCCGTGCTGCTGAGCGATCCGCCCGGATGACCGGATCCGGCCGCAGAGACCATCCTGACGATATCACGACGCACTTGCGCTGCGATGTCCGAGAGTTCCTGAATCGTTTTCATACTCTACAAATATAGCGATTATTATTCAAAAAAGTCCTACCTTTGGACAGTGGACTTCACACAAATTATCCTCGACTGGTATGACGCCTTCGGAAGGGACCTGCCCTGGCGTCATACCCATGACCCTTATGCCGTCTGGCTCAGCGAAATCATCCTTCAGCAGACGCGCATCGCACAGGGAACGGCCTACTGGGAGCGTTTCATGGCCCGGTTCCCCGATGTACAGTCCCTTTCCGCAGCCTCGGAGGATGAGGTGCTACGGCTCTGGGAGGGCCTGGGCTACTACAGCCGCGCCCGCAACCTGCATGCCGCGGCAAAGCAGATTGCGGCCCTGGGAGCCTTTCCGCGGACTTTCGAGGGAATCCGTGCGCTCAAAGGAATCGGCGATTATACCGCCGCCGCCATCGGCTCCATCGCCTTCGGGCTGCCCGCGGCGGTCGTGGACGGCAATGTATATCGCGTTCTGGGCCGCCATTTCGGCATCGATACGCCCATCGGGACGACGGCGGCCGCGAAGCAGTTCGGCGCCCTGGCACAATCGCTGCTGCCGCAGGACCGCCCCGGCGATTTCAATCAGGGAATGATGGATTTCGGAGCGATGCAGTGCACGCCGAAGAACCCCGTCTGCCTGACCTGTCCGCTCGCCGGAAACTGCGTAGCGCTGAATACGGGCCGGGTCAGCCTGTTGCCCGTCAAAAAATCCGGTCCGGCGGTGACGGACCGCTACTTTACCTATATTTACCTGCGCTGTCAGGGGGAAACCGCCATCCGGCGACGGGGAAGCGGCGACATCTGGCAGGGGCTCTGGGAACCGGTGCTGCTGGAACACGGCGCGGGTGCAGCGCCCCCGTGGCCCGCATGGACCGCCTGCGGGACGCTGACGGAACTCCGCCGCGGCGTCCGGCACGCCCTTACCCACCGCATCCTGCACGCCGGCTTCTACCTGTTCACCTCGGACGAACGCCCGGCGCTTCCAGGAGACTTCCGCTGGATTCCGGAAGGCGAACTGGACCGGTACGCCAAACCGCGGCTTTTCGAAACGCTGCTGGAGGCGATTTTTTGATTATCTTTGCTGCAACATGAAACACATCCGGAATTTCTGTATCATCGCACATATAGACCACGGTAAAAGCACCCTGGCCGACCGCCTGCTGGAACTGACGAAGACCCTTTCGGAAAGGGATATGGAAGCCCAGGTCCTGGACGACATGGACCTGGAAAAGGAAAAGGGCATCACCATCAAGAGCCACGCCATCCAGATGGAGTATCCCTACAAGGGGGAGATATACCGGCTCAACCTTATCGACACGCCGGGGCACGTGGACTTCTCCTATGAAGTGTCCCGCTCCATCGCCTCCTGCGAAGGGGCGCTGCTGGTGGTGGATGCCACCCAGGGCATTCAGGCCCAGACGATTTCGAACCTGTACATGGCCATAGACCATGACCTCGAAATCATCCCCATATTGAATAAAATCGACATGGAATCCGCGCAGGTGGATGTCGTCACCGATGAGATCTGCGACCTGCTGGGCTGCTCACCGGAAGAGGTTTTCAAAGTGTCCGCACGCACCGGGGAGGGCGTTCCTCCCATACTCGACGCCATCGTGGAAAAGATTCCGGCCCCGTCCGGAGACCCCGGGGCCCCGCTGCAGGCGCTCGTGTTCGATTCCGTCTTCAATCCCTTCAGGGGCGTGATCGCCTATTTCAAAATCGCCAACGGAAGCATCCGCAAGGGCGATCGCGTGAAGTTCTTCAATACCGGCATGGAATACGAGGCGGACGAGGTCGGCGTGCTAAAGCTGAAATTGCAGCCCACGGCACAGATCGGCTGCGGCGATGTCGGTTACATCATTTCCGGCATCAAGAATGCCGCCGAGGTTAAGGTGGGCGATACCATCACCCACGCCGAAGCACCCTGCAGCAGCGCCATCGCGGGATTCGAGGAGGTCAAGCCCATGGTATTCGCCGGCATGTACCCGGTGCAGGCCGACAAGTTCGAGGAACTGCGCGCCGTGCTGGAAAAATTCCAGCTCAACGATGCGTCCTTCGTCTATGAGCCGGAATCGTCGCTCGCGCTGGGGAGCGGGTTCCGCTGCGGATTCCTGGGCCTTCTGCATCTTGAAATCGTGCAGGAGCGGCTTTTCCGCGAATTCGACATGGATGTGATTACGACCGTCCCCAACGTATCTTACAAAGTTTATACGACGCAGGGCGAATGCATGGACGTGCACAACCCCTCAGGACTGCCCGCACCCACCCTTATCGACCATATAGAGGAACCCTACATCCGCGCCCAGATCATTTCCAAGGCTGAATTTTTCGGTCCCATCATGAAACTCTGCCTGGACCGGCGCGGCACGCTCATCGGGCAGCATTATATCACGGCGGACCGGGTGGAACTCACCTACGACATGCCCCTCAGCGAAATCGTCTTTGATTTTTACGACAAGTTGAAGACCATTTCCAAGGGATATGCGTCCTTCGATTACCACATCACGGGGTTCCGGCCCGCAAAACTGGTCAAACTGGACATCCTTCTGAACGGAGAACCCGCCGACGCGCTTTCCACCCTGATCCACGAGGACAACGCCTATGACTTCGGGAGAAGGATGTGCGTGAAACTCAAGGAACTGATTCCCAGGCATCAGTTCGACATCCCCGTACAGGCGGCCATCGGCGCGAAGATCATCGCCCGCGAGACCGTGAAGCAGGTACGCAAGGACGTGACCGCCAAATGCTACGGCGGCGACGTCACCCGCAAGCGCAAACTCCTCGAAAAACAGAAGGAAGGAAAGAAGCGCATGCGCCAGATAGGCACCGTACAGGTGCCTCAGAGCGCCTTCATGGCCGTATTGAAACTGGACAGCTAAGGGTTTGCGCCAGCTCGATATTATTATGGGATCGCATCTATAATGCGGCGACGGCCTCAATAGACAGACCTGTCGCTTGAGCGATCTGATCGGGATTTATCCCAATGGCCTTCAATTCTTTTGCAACTTCAGCCTTTCCTTCAGCCTTTCCGTCCTCGCGGGCGAACCACTTTTCGGATTTGATGTCAAACGCGTTGCGCATATTCTTGTAGTATTCGGTTTTCTCGTTCTTATCCATTCCCTCCACGCGGACTTCGTTCCAGTCCTCGTCTCGTCCGATATGCTCCTGAGGACCAAGTTCGACGGACACGATGTTCAGTTCGGGAAGAAACTCCTGCAAGAGAGCCAACAGCAAGTCCTTTCTTTTCTGGGACCCGAAGAAGAGTTTGAAGTTTTGGTTTGTATGTTTTATGGATATTTTTTTACGTTTTTATATTGATGAGGACAATCAACACTGGTGAGAGGCGCACCGGCACCGTCCAGGGAGCGCCACTTCCGCGACAGTTACGCTTCGCTAAGTCGCTTCAGTGGCAGCTCCCCGGACGGGAATCAATGCGTTTCAATTAGTCGCAAACGGGACGGATAGTGAGTCCAGAATAGCGAATTTGGTTCTCTGAATTAAACCCACAATCGTAGAGTCGAATATTGTAGGCATTTAACGGATTTCGTGGCGGCCCTTCGGCGGTATATAAAGAGGATGACCAATAATAGCCAAACGTACCAATGCTTGAACCATTTTTGTCATATCTCAACCCGGCTGCAGGAAGAAATATCCACTTGTCTGTATGATTCTCTTTTCTACTTGTAACCTTTCTCCCATAGACCCCATTTAATGTAGTCCACTCCCAAATACAGTTATTTGAATTCATTAACTCGTTCCATTCCTGTATCGTAGGAATTCGCCAATTAGACCCCCAATTGCTTGTAGCGGCATCGTCAATTGGCTCAAGAACAGTTTTTCCATCAACAAGTCCATAGTTGCCATAGTTGTTATATTTGGTAAGTAAGGAATATTTTCCGAGGCATAATTCATAGCTTGACCAGTAATAGTAATTATGCCACTCGGTATCTGTTGCTCCCCATGCGAAATAGTTTCCATATTCTTCAGGATTCGAAGCACCAATATTCCAAGACGCCCATTTGACGCTTAGACCAAGATCTACGGGTTCACCTATCTTCCCTCTAGCCTCAATCCCTGCCACCGGATAATCTTCCAGTGAAAAAATTCTGTCCTTATAGTTCTGCCATATACTGTTGCTCTTATACATCTCAATCAATGATGAAGGGACATACAAGTACGTACGATATCTTGCAGTTGAACCAAAAGAGTTGTCGGATATTGAGACAAAAGAGGTTGACGGAATGATGAGATGATGAATGCCATTGAAAGCATTTTTCCCTATAGTCGTTACGCTTTGTGGTAATTCCAGGGTATAATTATTATTTCGAAAATTACACTCTTCGTAAGCATACTGATAAGATATATTATCACTACCACAAGAAAATGAGTCAGCTCCGATAGAAGTCATAGTTGTTGGCCACGTAACGGATGAAAGATTGCTGCAGCAACAAAAAGTTCCATTTGGAAGAGACGCAATTCGAGATGGTAAAACAACTGATTCAAGACTTGAACACCCACTGAAGACAGATGTCCCCATTGAGGTTACGGAAGAAGGAATGGAAATAGAAACAATAGATTTGCAACCAGCAAATGCACTATCATCAATTCTACTTAATTCAGAGGGTAATTCAATATAGATCAGCGATCTACATCCTGAAAAGGAACATGTTCCGAGCGAGGAAACTGATGACGGAATATCTACAGATTCAAGAGCCGAACAGTCATAAAAGCAATAGTTAGGGATTGTTGTTATTGTTGAGGGTAATGTTACTTCTCTTAGCGCAGAACACCCATAAAAACATTCCTTGGGAAGCGTTTTTAACTGTGTAGGCAAAATTACAGATTGCAATGAAATGCAGTTTTTAAAATTACCTATTGTGGTAATGAAATCTGGGATAATGATGCTTTCCAGATTTGCTAATCCAGAAAAAACGCCATCAGTAGTTCTAACTCCTGTAAAATATTTTATTTCATCAAAATGGGTAACAGCTTGCCAGTTATTGAATAACCCTTTTAACAAAGTCGCAGCAGCGGCTTCGGCGTAAGAGACCTCCCCGTCTCCATTGGTATCAAACTTCTCCACGCAGGCATATTTGGCGATGGGGTCCTCAAACTGGATGAAATCATCAGGATTGGTCCCAGGCTGAACCTCGTCATCAATATATTCCAGTCTTGAGTCAACATCGTCAAGGACTCCGAATGAAGAACGATTTACCGTGACGGCATTTTCAAGTACTCGCGTTGCCTTTTTGTCCTGAGTTCGGAGGATAATGGTGATTCCTTCCGCATGAATTTGAGGCAGCATCGCGGCAAAGTAGTTTGTCCCGGGGACAAACCCACCTTCGGGAGCGTCGACGACGACAGAATCTACCGGGTTGGTAATTTCGAGTATCTGTGGTCTGTTGTCTTCGCCAAAGCCGACCTTGACTTTGCCGGCCATCGGACTGCCGTCGTTCGATTTGAAGATTACTTTGGTTACACCT
>JAFSVL010000020.1 GCA_017445015.1 Bacteroidales bacterium
CAGTGCCCGGGAGGGCAGCGGCTGCACCGTCCCCGACATCCAGGATGCGATGGCTGCATTGGGCGACAGCCTTTCCGCCCGCGGCGACTGGGAACTCCAAATCTGTACCGACGATGCCGCCGGCGCGGAGTTGCAGCGTTTCATCGCCGCAAATGCACCCTACTTTCTTCGCGAGGAAGATTATCGCCGGGCGGATTCTTTGCTTGCCTTGCCCGGATATGTCCCTCAGCGTCTTTCCGAGGTGCGGGAGGCCTTGTATTCCCCGTTCAGCGCCCCGATGCGCGATGCATACCGGGGCGATCCGCTGGGGCTTTTTACCCCCGTCTGGCAGCGGCTTTCCGTTTTCAACCCGGCCGGAAGCGGGGCGTCACTTCGCGACGGCTTCCTTTTCACCGCGGACGGCAGTACGGGTGTCGCTTTCCTGCGTTCCCCGTTCGGAGGCAGCGAGAGCGGGGCCAATGCCGCCCTGGTCGCCGGCGTCAAATCGGCGGTTTCGGCCGTGGAGGCGCAATTCCCCGGCATCGTCATCACCTCTACCGGAGCCCCGGAGGTTGCGGTGGAAAATGCCGGACGCATCCGAAAGGACAGTTTTCTGGCGCTGGGGATAGCCCTCGTGCTTATCTCCCTGATGCTGTTCCTGTCCTTCAGACGCTTTGCCGACGTGCTGTGGATCCTGGTCTCCATCCTCTGCGGGACACTTTTCTCGCTGGGACTGATCGCGCTGTTCAGGCCTTCCGTATCCATTATCATCTTGGGTATCGGCTCGATGATTATCGGCATTGCCGTGAATTATCCCCTGCATTACGTCGATCATCTGAAGTACCGTCCGGACAAGCGCCAGGCGCTTTCCGACCAGATAGAGCCGCTGCTGGTGGGCAATGTCACCACGGTCGGCGCATTCCTGTCGCTGATGCTGCTGAGTGCCGGTGCGCTGCGCGATTTCGGCTTTATCGGTGCGGCGATGCTCGTCGGCACCATCCTGTTCGTCCTCTTTTTCCTGCCGGTGTTCGTGCCGCTCTCCCAAAAGGAGCGCAGGACGCTCCGGCTGGACTTCGACCGTCATATCCGTCTTTCCCGCCGCGCTTCTGCGGGGCTGTTCCTGCTGTTTTGCGGGCTGACAGCTTTTTTCTATACGCGCAGCGGCAGGGTGGTTTTCGATGCGGATGCGCACCATATCAATTACATGACCGCGGAGCAGGCGGAAGGATTTGCGCGCCTCGAAGCGCTCGCCCCTCAGGGGCAGCCGCTTTATGCCGTCTCCGTTTCCTCCGATGTACAGCAGGCGCTGGAGGGGAGTGAAACGCTTGCGGAGTACATCATGGCCCGACAGCCCCGGTACGCCGGGATTTCCGATTTCATCCCTTCACGGCGTGCGCAGGAGCAGCGTCTGGAGCGCTGGAACACTTTCCGCGCGTCGCATCCCGGCTTGCCGTCCGCTTTGAGCGCCGAGGCTTCCGCCTCAGGATTTTCCAAAAATGCCTTTTTGCCCTTCCAAATCCTTTGGGAGCAGGATTTCGACGTGCAGGAGGCGGACTTTTTTGCGCCTTTTACGGCTACGGCAGGCGCTTCCCGCTTTCTGGAAGGGGAAGACGGGGTTTATGTCGTGAATACGCCTGAGGCGGAGCCCCGGCTCAAGGATGAACTGCGCGCAGCCCTGCCGGAGGGAGGATTCTGTTTTGAGCCATCGGACCTTTCCAACCGGCTGGTGGGGATGCTTTCAGCGGATTTTGACAAGATCGGCTGGCTTTGCGGCTGGATTGTATTTTTGTTCCTGACGCTCTCGCTGGGCAGGCTGGAACTCAGTGTCCTCTCGTTCCTCCCGCTGGCGGCGGCCTGGATCTGGATTCTGGGCATCATGCAGCTCGGCGGCCTGTACTTCAATATCGTCAATATCATCCTGGCGACCTTCATCTTCGGACAGGGCGACGACTATACCATTTTCATCACCGAAGGCCTGATGTACGAGTATGCCACAGGACGTAAGATCCTTCATTCCTACAAAAACTGCGTGGTGCTGTCGGCGCTCATGATGTTCATCGGCATCGGCGCATTGATTTTTGCAAGGCATCCGGCCATGCGCTCGCTGGCGCTGGTGACGATGATCGGGATGGTCACGGTGGTGGCGATGGCCTATTACCTCCCGCCCCTGCTTTTCCGTTTCCTGACGCAAAAGGGCGGTGGACTCCGTGAGGTCCCCCTGACTTTCCGGCGTATCGGCGCTACGGCGCTGATGATGCTGAATTTCCTGCTGTCGCTGATTGTAATCGCGCTGGTCAGTTTCGTCTGGGTGATTTTCCCGCACACGGAAAAGTGGAATCTGCGCTATCATCGTTTTGTCCAGGCCTGTGCCCGGCTTGCCTTCCACATGATTCCGGATACGCGGCTTTCCGTGCTGAATCCCTCCGGCGAGGATTTTTCGCGTCCTGCCGTGCTGGTCTGCAATCATCAGTCGCACTTCGACGTGCTTTCCGTCCTGGCGCTCACACCGCGGATCGTGGTGATAACCAATGACTGGGTGCGCCGCAACCCGTTGTATGCGCCGGTTATCCGCCGCGGCGGCTTCCTGCCCGCCTCTGATGGACTGGAAATGACGATAGGGCGCCTGCGTCCGCTGGTCGCCCGGGGGTATAGCGTACTTGTTTTCCCGGAGGGTACCCGCAGTGCGGACGCTTCCATCCAGCGCTTTCACCGGGGATTTTCCGCCCTTGCGAGGGCCCTTGATATCGATGTCCTGCCGCTTTGTATCCACGGGTTCCACGATTTGCTGCCCAAGAAAGCGACGGTGCTGCGGAAAGCGCCGCTGACGCTTGAGGTCGGCGCGCGTATCCATCCCGACGCCTTCCCGCAGGGCGACAAGGCTTTTGCTTCTGCGCTGCGCAAGGAGTATATTCTCCGCTACGAGCGGTTGCGCGATATACGGGAGACGCCGGAGTTTGCCTTGCCCTTCGTCAAGTACCGCTATTTGTACAAAGGCTCGGAGGCGATGGCGGAATGTCGGCGGACGCTTCGGACGGCGCTCAGCCGTTGCTCGTCCGCTGAATTTGAAGGCTTGTCGTCCGTGCGGGTGATGAACGGCGGATATGGCGCCTTCGCCCTGTTGCTGGCCCTGTCCCACCGGCATCTGAAGGTACGTTGCTATGAGCGGGATGAGGAAAAATTCCTGACGGCGAGCCGCCTGGCCGCGCTTCCGCCCAATTTGGAATATATCTGGCTGCAAGAAGGCGTACCGCCGGATGAAGCCGATAAAGAAATTATATTGTGAGAAGACTGATTCTTTGCATCCTGGCGGCATGCGTGCTGCCTTTTGCCCTTCTTTCGAAGGGAACGCCCCTTCCGGGAAGCGGCGGAAAGGCGACGCTTGAAGCGTTCCTTCCGGAGGGCGCGGACAGCGGAACGGCCGTCATCGTCTGTCCCGGCGGCAGTTATTTTTGGCTGGATGACAGGACGGAAGGCGTGGACGTGGCGCAGTGGCTTGCCCGGAACGGGATTTTCGCCTATCTGCTCCGTTACCGGGTATCGGGATGGTTTGCCTTCGTGCATCATTTCCCCTATCAGACCTTTCCGGGGAGTCTGAGGGACTTGCAGTCTGCCATCCGGAAAGTGCGTGCGTTGCATCCCGGCCTTTTGCGGCTGGGTCTCATGGGATTTTCCGCGGGTGGCCATCTGGTCATGTCCGCTGCGGAATTTTATGGCGAGGAAAGCGACTTGAGGCCGGATTTCGTCGCTCCGGTCTATCCCGTGGTTACTTTTGCGGATGAACGCTATGTGCACAAGCGTTCCCGCCGGGCCCTGCTGGGGGATAAGGGAGCACGCGACAGGACACGCTGCGATGCACTCTCGCTGGAACGGCATGTCCGCGCGGACGGGCCCCCGGTTTTCCTCTTGAATTGCGAGGACGACCCCGTCGTCGACTGGCACAATTCGGCGCTGCTGGATTCTGCGCTGAGCGCTTCCCGCATTCCGCATCTCTATACCCGTTACAGGACCGGAGGGCACGGTTTCGGTGCCGCCGCCGCCAAGCAGAATGCCCAGACCCGTGGCTGGCAGAATTTATTTATGGACTGGCTGAATACATTATGATACAAGACATTGAATTTTCTTCTCCGGCTTCCATCAAGGCTTTCCAGGAGGAAAGGCTCCGGGAACAGATCAATTATCTTGCCCTGCATTCCCCGTATTACCGCGGCGTTTTTGCCGATAACGGCATCGATCCGCAGTCTATCCGTACCCTGGAGGACCTGCAGCGGATTCCCTTTACGGACAAAGATGACCTGCACGGGCGCAACATGGATTTTCTCTGCGTTCCGCGTGATGAGGTGATCGATTATGTGACGACTTCCGGAACGACCGGCGACCCCGTCACGTTCTGCCTGACGGAAAAGGACCTTCAGCGGCTTGCCCTCAACGAGAAAAAAAGTTTTGCCTGTGCAGGGGTGAAACCCGGGGATGTCGTACAGCTGATGACGACGCTGGACAAGCGATTTATGGCGGGTCTGGCCTATTTCCTCGGGCTCCGGGAACTCGGGGCCGGTGTCGTACGGGTGGGGAACGGCATCCCCGAACTCCAGTGGGATACGATTCGGCGCCTCAGGCCGGATACCATCATGTGTGTCCCGTCCTTTATCCTGCGCCTGATCCAGTATGCCGATGAGCATGGCATCGATTACCGCGCCTCCAGCATCCGCCGCATCATTGGTATCGGCGAGGGGCTCCGCGACCAGGATTTCAACTTGAATCTGCTCGGGCGGAAAATCAGCGGGCAGTGGCCTGAAGTGCAACTTTTCGCCACGTATTCATCGACGGAAATGTCTGCCACCTTCTCCGAATGCCCTTGCGGCTGCGGGGGGCACCTGCATCCCGAACTGCTGATTTTGGAAATCATCGGCGAGGACGGCCTTCCCGTTCCCGACGGACAGGCGGGAGAAGTGGTGGTGACGACGCTCGGTGTGGAAGGGATGCCGCTTCTGCGCTTCCGTACCGGCGATATCGCCGCCCGTATCAGCGGACAATGCCGTTGCGGCCGCTGGTCTCCCCGCATTACGCCGCTGCTTGGCCGGAAGAACAACATGATCAAGTTCAAGGGGACGTCCCTGTATCCGCCGGCCATCAACGATGTGCTGGACAATACCGATTATGTGGAGAATTACGTGGTGGTCGTGCGGGACAGCGAGGCCGGGACGGACGATGTGCTGGTGCGCTGCGGCTTGAAATTCGAACCGCCCTTCGACCCGGTAAAGGACCTCAAGGACCGTTTCCGCGCCCGTATCCGCGTCGCCCCCCAGGTGGAAATCCGGCCGGCGGCCGAAATCGCCGCCGTCAACTTCCCCCCGAAATCCCGCAAACCCGTCAAATTCATCGACGAACGAAATGTCCGACAGCCGTTTTGACGACATAAGACCCTTTAACGGGGCGGAGTTCCCGGAAGCGATGCGGCGCATCACCTCCCACGAACTCTTTCCCGCTATCGCCGCCTGGCTCTTTCCGGGAAGGAATCTGGAGGAGTTGCGCTCGTTGATGTGCTCGCTGCGGGACGCCGATGAGTTCCAGGCCCGCGTGATGCGCGACGTGGTGCAGTCCATTCTGGACAAAACCAGCACGGGCTTAAGCTGGAGCGGACTTGAGGGGCTTTCTCGCCAGGAAAGGTATCTGTTCGTCTCCAACCACCGCGATATCATGCTGGATGCAGCCATCCAGCAGTATCTCTTTGTGAATGAGGGATTTCACACGGCCGAAATTTCCTTTGGCGCGAACCTGATGTCGCCGGGCTTGGTGACGGATATCGGCCGTGCGAACAAGATGTACCGTACCGAGCGCCCCGGGGTGGGCGGGGCTTCTCCCCGGGAACTCTGGAAAGCCCTCCGGCATCTCTCCGACTATATCCGCTATACGGTTTGCGAAAAACGGCAGTCCGTGTGGATTGCCCAGCGCGGCGGCCGTACCAAGGACGGGCGCGACGCCACGGACCCCGGCGTACTGAAAATGTTCCTCCTCAGCGCGGAGGGCGACCTTGTCGATGCCATGCTTTCCTTGCATCTTGCACCTGTAGCCGTTTCTTATGAGTGGGAGCCCTGTGACACGCTGAAGGTGCTGGAGCTATATCGATCTTCCCGTTCCGTCTATGTCAAACAGCCGGGGGAGGATTTACACAGTATCCTGACCGGTATCACCCAGCCCAAAGGCAGGATTCATATGGCTTTCTGTCCGCCGGTGACGCACGCGGATCTGGCCCCGTATCGCGGCCTGCCGGTCAATGCTTTCTGCAGGGAAGTGGCGGCGCTCCTTGACCGCCGCATCCGGGGCGCGTACAAATTGTTTCCGAACCATTATATTGCCGCCGACCTGCTCTCCGGCAGTTCCGCTTACGCTGCGTACTATACGGATACAGAGCGTCAGGCATTCCTGGACAGCATGGTGCGCCTGGATGCGCTGTGCGCGCCGGGACCGGAGTGCGCTGAATCCCTTCCCTCCGGGGCCCTCCCGGAACTGCGGGAACGCTACCTGCGCCTCTACGCCAATCCAGTCTTCTTAATACACCAGCCGTAAATCGTCCAGCCACATGCGGCTTTCGGATGAGCCGGTGAACCAGTCGCCCAGACGGCTCGATGCCGCGGATATGATGATATGGGTGGGCAGCCGGAAGTTGTCGCGGTAGGCCAGCGGGAATTCCACTTCTTCCCAGCCGACCGTCGAACGGTCCAGCAGGCAGGAGCCATAGGCGATGACGGCGGGGGCATCGGGATTGAAGAACGTACTCTTGTCCGAGGTGTTCACGCAGACGGGGCTTTCCGCAATGCCGCCGTAAACGCGGTAATCCCAGTCTCCCAGCGCCACGAAAATCTGTCCGTTGTCCGGCGTTCCCGGACGGATGGGGTCGCCCTCCGGCGCTCCGCCGAAGCAATCCACATTCCCGCACTGATACTTGATCCAGACGCGGACGGCACGCGGTCGGTCGGTAAACGGCCGGCCGAAATTGACCGTGGCGCCGGTCGTGCCCTGCAACTGTCCGAAACTGCCGCTGAAGATATTGCCCGCCGCAAATTTTACGATGACGTAGCGGGACACGAGTTTGGCGCTCGCCTTGCCTTCCTTGAAATCCTCGGTATCCGGCAGGCTGATGACATTCGCGGCACCGGCCATCGTAGATCCGATATTGCCGCTGTCCCACCATTTGGACGCTCCGGCGCCGTACCAGGAAATATAATTCTGCGATTCCGCATTAGAATATTCTTCGAAGCCCGCATTGGGCAGCTGCGTCTCGGCACCGGTCGTGAATTCCTGAATGCCGGTTTCCTCCTCTTCGCTGTAGGCGAGACATTCATAGCGGCTCATCGGCTCCAGGCCCTCGATGCAGGCGACAAAACTGCCGCCGATACTTTCGATATTCTCCGCTTCCATCCACGTTTCCTCCCCGACGGCGCGATAGCGGAAGCCGTTATTGCGCTCCGCGGGTGCATCTGCGCGAAGGTAGCAGTTTCGGGCACGCGGGCTGACGGCGCTCAGTTCCACCGACATGTCGGACTGTTCCGCATAGACGGTCCATTCCTCGCGCACATCGCGCCAACTGACGACGATGGGTACGGCGTCGGTGAAATCCAGTATGGTGGACGGGGCGAGCGAATGCACCGAAATGTCGTGCGGCCCCAGTTTGAGCGATTTCACCGTGACGCGGTTCATCGGCGTCGATTTGGAAACTTTCAGAAAAATCCGGTGCGTCGCCGGGTCGATGACGGTTTCGCCGATCTGTCCCTGTACCGTAAACCAGCGTTCGATGCTTTGGACGGCCTGGATCTTCCAATGGTAGTCCTGATAGGTCGTCAATGTGAACGACAGGGGAGTGCGGAGGTCAAAACTGCCCTCCAGCGCTATGGACGGGCGGGTATTGGGGTAATTATAGGAAACCGAGCGGATCTTGACGGCGGACAGGTCGCAGACCTCGTCCATATCCAGCGTCACGGTGCACGCCTGCTCGTCGATGGAGACGCCTACCGCCCCGTCCGCCTGTACGGCGGTAATCGCCGCCCGCTGATAGGGCAGGGGAATGTCGTTCTTGATGCAGCCGGACAAAGGCAACATCAGCAGCATTGCAAAGACAATGGGAATCAGGCAGTGTCCGGCTTTGATTGGATGAAAATTTACTGTGTCAGCTTGAAGACCGTCGGCACCCTCGCGACGTAAGAGGGAGGGGCCCATCGCCTGCGATGGGAGGGATAGCCCCGAAGGGGCGTAGTCTGAAAGCTGATTCAGGAAATTTTCAATCATAGACGGACTACAGATAATAGGTCAAACCAAAGTTAATGTCGGTCAGCGACGGTTTTATATTGGCCTTGAAGGTATCGCTCTTGCCGCTCAGGACCCCATTCTCGTAATTCCGTGCAAAATTATAGCCGATTTTGGCCAGCCCGAGTTCGAGATGCAGCGACAGCCGGTTCATGACGAAAACCTCGAATCCGGGACTGAATACCAGCGCGATGCTGCGCAGGTCATTGTTGTTCGGGGCCGCGGCGATGCGTGCGTTGGAGTAGGAAAGGGCGACATCGCCGTAAATGGCGCAGATGCCCTTGCGGTCGATACCGAAGTAACTGCGGTGGAAAAGTGCGCCGCCGAAATGGTTCAGGACGCCGCCCGCATCGCTGATGCTCAGATCGAGCCCCTCCATGGGAATGGAGACGGACGCCTGCTGCAAGTGCATTTCGGCCCAGGTATAGGAAAAGCGGATGCCCAGCATCTGATTGCGGTGATAGCACCAGCTGAATACGGGCGCGATGCGCATGAAACTGACTTTCCCGCTGATGCCGGTCAGCAGCTGGAACACCTGGCTGTCCGAAGAACTCATATTAAAGTAGGTGCCCTGGATGCCCAGTCCGAGACTGTTCTTCTCCATAAACGGCTTGCGGGTACGAGTGCTGTCCGTGTCGGCTGCGCGAAGCCCTGCGCAGCAGAGCAGCAGGAGGGTAAGTGTGAACAACTTTTTCATCGCCGGCCGTTGTTGATGTAATACGAAAGGCCCACCGAAAGTTGCAGCAGGTCCACCATGAAATTGGCGGCCATTCCGCTGCTCCCGCCGCCCTGGACCTGGTTGTGTACCTGGTCGGAACGGGTGTAGCCGAATTCCAGCAGCCCGACGCGCAGATCCAGGGCCAGATGCTTCGTGATGTAGGCCATCACGCCGGTATTCACGCCGATGGTGGCGCTGAAGCCGGTGTCGAAACTTCCGCGCACATCTTCGCTGCGGGCATCCTGCACCTTGGTCTGGCTGCCGCCGACGGCTACTTCCGCATCGGCGAAGGCGGCGAAGCGTCCGCTGCGTCCCAGAGGCCGGTAATAGCGGAAGAATGCGGCGCCCAGATACTTCTGGCGGAGATAGGTGTAATTCTTCACGTCCAGCGAAATCTCACCGAATCCGGCGGATGCGCTGTCCAGGCCCAGGTAGCCGCGCGAATACTTTGCGCGGAGGCCGATGCCCAGATTGTCCGCGAACATCCAGCAGACCTGCGGGCTGACGTTGACGGCATGGGAGCGGGAGGTAATCCCGGAAACCACCATGAACTTGTAATTGTCCTGGGCGGAGGAAGTTACACCGAAGTTTCCGCCGATCATCCAACTGCCCTTGGGGGCGATGATGGCCATCGGTCGGCTCTCGTCATACCCCCGGTCATACACCGGCCGCTGCGCCGCCGCCTTGCCTCCCAACACCAGGAATAGTGCGATTATCAGCAGGGGAAGGCGGGACCTATTCATAGACGAACTCCATTTTGTCAATCCAGAGCTTCGCGCTGTCGCACCCCGTAAAGTAGTCACCGTACATCGACGAAGCGCAGGAAATGATAATGAACTGCGGTTTGGTGATGACGTCCTTCCAGTCGATGGGAATCGTGTACTGCTTCCAGCTGTTGTGCGAATTGCTTGCATTGCCCGTCAGCACCAGTTCACCATAGGCGAGCGTGGACGGGTCCGTATTGTAATTGACAAAAGTGGAGGTATTGGTCGTATTGACCTGGACGGGGGAGTCCTTGGTGCCGCCGTAGTTCTTCGGCGTCCAGACCCCGAGTGCGATCTGCACGCGGGCGCGGTCATAGTCATTGGTGGTCAGATGCTCTCCGGCGGGCTGCGTGTCTATGCGGTTGATTTTTCCGGTGGAATACTTGAGCCAGACGCGCAGGGCGGTAGGACGGGCGGTAAAAGGCCGTCCGAAATTGACGATACCGCCCTTGGTTCCGACAAGTCCGCCGAAGGAGCCCGTAAAGAGGTTGCCGGCGGCAAACTTCACCACGGCCCAGGTGGACTGGAGCCGGGCGGACTGGTTGCCGTCGATCTTTTCGGAGGTATCCACGGCGGTAATGACATAGCCCATGTCTGCGGAACCGTCCACGCCGGTGGCACCGTTGCCGGATCCCCACCAGGGAGTGTGGCAGAGCGGATCGGACGCATTGGGATTATAGAACTCGGAGTACTTGCCGCTGGCCGATGTGGAGGTGTATTCAAAACTTCCGTTGGGGACCTCGGGCGCATCCTCGGTGGTAAACTCCATCGGGTCACCCTGCACCTCGCCGCCGGCCACGAGCCGGTAACTGTAATGCGTAGAGGGGGCAAGCCCCGTGAGGACCGCATCATAGGTCCCTTCGGACACCCGGTTGGCCGCTTTGCTCTGCCATGTGGTCCCGTCGGTACTGTACTCGAAGAAGATGGTGGAAGGATCATTGAACTCGCCCTCATCTACATCCGCGTGTACGGTGGCGTGGGCAGCCCAGATTTCATAATCGGCCGATGCGACGAGTCCCGTCGATACCGGCTCGAAGATAATGATATCGTCGATGGGCTTGAGTTCCGTATCTACATAGATATTGAAGTCCACGTCGCCTTCGCGCACGGTGTACTTGATGGTCAGTTCATAGGCTTTTCCGGGCTCGATGCCGGAGATGACGCCTTCCTTGACTACGGGAGCGCCGGTCTTGGCCTTTTCGCCCTCGAAACGCCAGGTGAAGGACGGTTCGTCCAGGTCGCTGACGATGAAATAGCCCGGCGTCCCTTCATTCTCCGCGGTATAGGTCAGCGTATGGTCCGCATCGGGTCCGATGCTGAGCGAATAGCCTGCCTTGAGGTTGGCGGGAACGTTGTTTTTGAAAATGACCTTCGTTACGGCGCAGTTCACACCCGCTTCGACGACGACATGCGTATCCTTGCCGCCGCTGATTTCAAAGGTCTGCGAGCCCTTGTAACTGATTTGCTCGAAATTGGCCCGGCGCGGTGCATCGAGCGCCGCTTCACCGGCGAGGACATCCACACGGTAGCTGTTGGCGGGAAGGAAGATCTTCTCGGGCATGGCGCCATAGCGGTATTCCTTCACCAGGCCGGAATAATCGGCGTAGTAGATACGTACCAGCGCCGACGAAAGCAGTTCCGTATCGCTCATCGCCGCCTTGGAGCCGCCTTCGAATTGCACGCCGACATACAGGAAACCCGGTTCCTGCTCTACGGTTTTGCAGCCGGCAGCGAGCAATGCTGCAAAGAGTATGATGGCAAATCTTTTCATTATTGTACAATCATTGTGACAGCCACCTCATTGCGGCAGTTGTTGTTATCCGTAACTTTCATGGTAAAGGTATGTGAGCCGGTAAAGCCGAGGATCGGGCTTTGTGCGGCACTCAGGTCCAGATGTACTTCCGTCGCGCCCAGCAGATCCGCCCCGTGCGGGAAGGGAACGACCTGGAAGATGATTTCGGAATCGGGAGAGGGGTTCACGAGGTCCAGTTCCGGACCGCCGGCCGCCTCGACGGCGCCCAGGAACGAGGAGTTCGTGGACTGGATGACCACGCCGAGTTTCTTGATGCCGCCCGGCGCCATGATGATGAGGCGCAGGTCCATGGCCCCCTGAGAGAGGGGCGGAACGACGATATTCGAAAAATCGCTGTACATCGTGCAGTCCGGCTCGAAGAGGAGGCGGATGTCGCCGTCGCCCTTGGGCGCGTCGGGATCTTCTCCGATGATATCCAGCTGGGGAGCCGCGATGTAGGCCTGCAGGTCTGCGTCTTCGATGTATCCGTTGACACTGATGTCGATGGTGGCGTCACCCTCGGCGTTCACCTTCTTGATGAACCGGATCTGCCGCAGTTCGCCGGCCTTGATGCCGCTGATGACCTTGGTCATCTTCTGGGTGCTGCCGTTGACTTTTCCGCTGAAGGAAACCACCATCGTCGTGGCACCGCTCTGCAAGGAGAAGTAGCCGATGCGTTCCTCGCGGGCGATGTTTCCGCCATTGTAACTGAGGTTGTAGGTCAGGGGATAGCCGGAGGCAACCTCGACGGTGGCTTTTCCGTCTCCGGTCATGATTTCCTTGAGGGCGTCGTCGTAATCGACGGTCGCCGCGCACTGGAGAATCTTGCAGGTGATTTCTCCCAGGTCGGTCTTTCCGCCCGCGACGATGCCGAATTCGTCCGTGGCCCCGTAAACGGGAGATTCGAATGCGGCGACTTGCAGGGTTCCGGAAATCACCTCCAGCGAGTAATTGCCCGCCGGGAGTTCGATGCCGTAACCGGATTCTTTCACTTCGGCATAGGTGACGCTTCTTACCACGTCGCCGTCGGCATTGTAAATGTTGATCCGGTAGTCCCCGGAAGCCTCGGTCACGCTTTTGGCGACGACTTCCACGTCCAGGGCGCTGCGGATGCTAAAGTGTTCGAAGGAAAGGATTCCGGTGGTGACGTTTTCGTGGCGCCGGAAATCTTCGTTGCAGGAAACGGCCATGCACAGGGCCGCGGCTGCGAGTATCATGCGTGTCGTTTTCATCAGTTCAGTTCCTCTTCCAGTGTGACGGTTTCGGTCTCGTTATTGAATTCGATGGTAAAGGCGGTGCCTTCCACGTTGCTCACTTCGAGTTTCACGGTATAAAGCGTGGCGGGGTTCAGCCCCGTGAATTCCTTGCTGAAAAGCACATTCTTCCCGCCGGTGGTGGTAAAGTTGCCTTCGAGCGTGAATTTGAAAGCGTCGATAAAGAGGCCTTCCCCCTCGGTCAGGGCGAATTTGCCCCCAAGACCCGTGGTGACGCTGAAACTGCTCCCGGAGAACACCTCTTTGAAGTAATCGCCCGTCTCCACCTTGACGATGCAGTTGTTGAGCCGGGGTTCCACGCTCACATTCACGCTTTCGAACGCAATCACCACGAACTCCTTCAGCCCTTCGAAAACGGGTTTTGCAGGCCCTTCCTCTTCGGCGTTGCCGTAGGAGGCCTTGATTTCATATTCTCCGGCGGAGAACTTGGCGGCAGGGTCCCAGTCGGCGAATTTTCCGCTCCAGGCCACCGCGCCCGCATAATTGGTAAGCGTGAGGTCGAAGTCCGCGGCGGCGGGAAGGACGGTATAATCCGCCACATTTCCCTTCGACACGTCGGCGACGATGTCCTGGGGACGGAGATTCAGCGCGATGCTGCCTTCTCCCGCGGGGATGCGCTGGCATCCGGCCGCGATCAGGACCGTAAGTGCGATCAGTGTTTTTTTCATGGTTCTATCGTTACTTTAATATTGTCGAGATACAGCCAGCAGGTGGTGTTGGTGGTGCCGGCCTGGTGTTCTATTTCCGTCCGCCAGGAAATCCGGATCAGGGAGCCTGCGGGAACGTTGGAAAGGGTGTAATCCGTGTCGTTGGGCGTATTGTCCCAGCTTCCGGTATATTCCTTGGCGTAGAACGTGTTGTTCGTGCGGTCATAAACGCCGTCCGTGTCCCCGCTCTTGTAGCCTTTGGTGCTGGTGACATAGCCGATGTAACAGTTCTGGCCGACGTTCCCGTCCAGGATGATGGGAATGCCTCCGAAGCGGTTGTTGGAACCATAACTGAATTCCACCTTGAGATTGCAGCTCTTCTTGATGGTTCCGGTCAGCGGGGCGGACTCCACGCGGGCGGGGTAGTCCGCGGAAGTCTCCCTGCGGCAGGCGATGCGGATGCACTTGCCCGCCGATGCGCCGATACGTCCTCCGGTCCAGCCGCCCAGGAAACTGTAGGCATCCTTGCTGCCGGCCGCCGAGGTCTTGTATTCATCATTCGAGGAGAAACTGCCTACGGTTGAGAAATCCTCGTCCAGCAGCGGCGGTACGTCCAGGTTGAGCGTGGTGGAATATTTGCCGCTCAGGTTCGGGATGTTTACCGTCTGTGCGGTCTGGACGTGCTCGGAGTCGAAGGTGATGCTGATGCTCTTGCCGCTCAGGGTGCGGAAGTTGCTTTCTTCTTCGTATTCCAGTTCCAGCACGGAGCCTGCGGGGATGTCCTTTCCCGAGTACCAGGTATAGACATTTCCTAAGTTGTCTCCCCATTTGCAGCCGGAGGGAGCGGTGAGCGTGATGCTCTTCAGCTCTTCTCCCAACGGGTTGGAAGCCAGGTTGACATAGACTTTGCATCGGTTGACCAGGGCGTCCGGGGTAATCTGTACTGCGGTGGTATGGCCGGCCTGCATGTCGCGCCCGCCCAGCGGAATGTTCTTCAGGACGGCGATTTTGGTCTCCGTGTAGAGTTTTCCGCTGATTTCGTCCAGCTTGCTCCACTTGCGCGGGAAAATCGTGGCCATCGCATAACGGCGCCCGCCGGTGCCGGTCTTGGCAAGGGGGGAGGCGAGATCCATCGTCAGGTAGTAACTGCCGTCCTGCAGCGTTCCTGCCTCATCCGGTAAGCTGAGGTCTTTCTCAAAGGTCCCGGTGACCGTCTGGGGGAAGAAGAGTTTGATGCGCTGCACGGTCTCTCCGTCCAGGAGGTCGGAGGGATCATGGATCCAGAATTTCAGCAGATGGAGCTGCTGCTCAAGGCGCAGCTTGACAAGGCCGTTTTCCGGACTTTCGTCAATGCTGCGGAGTGCGATTCCTTCTACCGGGGCGGCAATCATGATGCCTTGTCCCGTTCCATCCTGGATTTCGGGAAGGGTAAAGGAGGCCGAGGGCCACCGGCTGATTGCCGGCAGGGGAGAGGCCGCGGTGTAACTGTAGTAGGGGGCGTGCATCGGCTCGTCCAGTTCTGCTGTGAAGAGGGCGCGGTTGCCGCTCACGCCGTAAATCCGGAAGGGGACGGCGTCCAGTTCCAGTTCGTTCAGCGGGTTGACGGCCCAGAGGGCCAGCAGGTCGTCGTCGGACCACCAGACGCTTTTGCCGTCGCCGCCGATGAGGGTTTTGCTTTCCGCAATAGAAACATCATCCCCCGCGCCGGTGGCACAGAGGATGACATTGCGTTTGCCGTTGATGGCGGCGTTATTGTTGTTTTCGCCGGGCAATCCCGCGGGCTCCGTCCTTGTGCAGGACAGGGCCAGGATACCTGCCAGAATGACCGGAAGCACCTTCACCGCCCATGCCACCCTCGGCAATGTAAGCGGGAGGGGCCCAAAGCGGGCTTTGGGAGGGGTCGCGCATGCGACGGCGGTGAAGGTGCTTCCGGTCATTCTGTTGTTGGAGTGGCGGGGTGTTTCAGAAATAGGGGTAAGTTAATTTCCTAATATGCTAATTGTAAACCGCATTTATATTGTAAATAGTAGCGTTTGGACCTGTTGCTCCTGCATAGGCTTTTATTTGTATTTTGTCACCGTTATTGATTGTCCCGGTCTTAGAAGTTGATTTATATACTGTTTTAGCCTTAATTAAGGAGGCTTCGCTATCTTGTCTAGCGCAAGTAATTGAACCTAAACTTACCGTGATTTGTATTTGTGCAAGCGAGGATTTAGCATATAATCTCATATCAGCAGAGATCTTTCCTCCAATTCCTTCCGGACAATAAAAGCCTGTTTTTGTAGTTGCGAATGCGTTCAGCCCGGTAGATCTCATGTAAACCCCGTCATTGTCAAATCTCACTTCACCGGTACCATTATCCTTAGTATCCCACATCGTGCTGGTTGGTACGGGGCAATAGAAAGGCAACCCGGTGACGTGCAGGTCGCGGCTGGCGTTGTTGATCACACCGTCGAAGGTGCAGCTGGCGCTGAGCGTGTGCTTGGCCCAGCTCTGGCCGGACTTGTTGGCAATGGAAGCGGAGTTGCCGGAAACGGAGACCGCGGCTCCGCCGTCGTAGCTGTATGAATACGACTTGCTGTATTTGCTGTCGTTCATCAGGTCCGCCGCGATGGTGACGCTGGTGCCCAGGCCGTAGATGCTGCTTCCGTCCAGCCCGTTGGCCGTAGATACATTCTTCGTGTATCCGTCGGCGCCCACGCCGTAATTATAAGAGGTATAGCCGCTGACGCTTACGGAGAAGGCCGGGTTGACATTGTGGTTGACGGTGACGGGGGCGAGCGTCTTGCTGCGGCCGTCCTTCGTGGTGTAGGTCGCGCTCAGCGTGTAGTTCCCCTTCGGGAGGTACACATAACCGCCCGCGACGGAGCCCGTCCCGCTGTTGGAAGTGTAGTTGCGTACGGTCACATTGTCGCTGTTCTTCAAGGTGGCTGTCCAGCTGTCAATCATCCCCGCGAGTTCATCCGCGACGGGAATGCTCAGCGTGGCGGTGGAGCCGGTAAGGGTGCCGGAAGAGTAGGTGTGCGCAATCGTTACGGTAGGGGTGACGTCCAGTTTCAGCCCCAGGGTGCCGATGTGATAGATCGCGCCCTGTGCGCCGGGGACAGTCTTGCTGCTGCTGGCGCTGTAGGTGGCGCCGCCCGCTGCGGTGACGGTAAAGGTGAATCCGCCGGCGTATTCCTTGGGCGCAATGACCGCGAAGTATTTCGCTCCTGCGGCAAGGGGCCCGTTCAGCGTGACGGAGGAACTACCGCTGACGGAATTGAGGCTGCCGTCCGCCGCGTTGAAAGAGATGCTGCCCGCGAGGTCGGTGCCGCTGTTGGCGGTGATGGTAACGCTCTGGGCGCCCTCCACGTAGGAGGGCATGTTGAAGGAAATCAGCGTGCAGAGATTCTCGAATTCGAGTCCGTCGGCGCTTTCCTGCCCGGGGGTGCGGGTTCCTTTGGCAAGGCTGATGGCGGTCTTGTCCGCGAAACTGCCGGCAACCGCGCTCTGGCTGGCGCTTAGGGTGGTGCTGAGCACGCCGCCGCTCAGGGATGCTCCGCTATTGTAGGGATAGAGGGCCCAGTAAGCCGTGGCTTTGTCGTTTACCTCCCCAGTGAGGGAAATCCTGGTGGCGTCGGAAAGGACGCTGCCGGTAAAGAGATGTCCGGCCGCGCCGGCGTTGTCGAAGACGGCCGCGTTGTCGCCCGCCGTCCAGTTCACGGCGGAACCGCTGAGGTCGGCAAGGGCGGTCTTGGAGCCTTCGTCTTCCGGCGTTGCGACGGGGAAAGCCGCGTCATTTATAGTAAAGGGAACGAGACCTTCGTGGCTCCCGATGGTTTCAATCTGGGTCTGATTGCAGGCGGCTACGAGAAGAATTGCAGCCGGAATAAACATTGACTTTTTCATAAGGCTAGTACAATTCATCGTATTCATCCTCGTAATAATCGTAACCGGTGGACTGGAACCCGTTCTGGGAGAACGGGCTGGCGCAGAAAATGGGGACCTGCTTCAGGATGTGCAGATCGCTCTCTGGTGCTGTGTAGTAATTTTTTTTCATAATGCTGCCGTTTCTCGGCTTTAAAACGGCAGCAAAGATAAACCTATATGTTTTATAGACAAGGGGGCTGGTGGAGATATGAGACGATTAGCTTTCTGTTGTTTCTTTTCTCGGCTTCAACGGGCTTGTGTATATCCACAAACTGGCTATAACAGGGATTCCAGTTCCCGTATCTGCTCCGGCGTGGTGGCCCAGCTTGTTGCAAAACGGGTGACGGCGCGGCCGTCGGGAAGGGATTCCCAGACTTCGAAAAGGACTTTTCCTTCAAGTGCCTTCATTTGTGTTTCCGTCAGGATGGGAAACTGCTGGTTGGTGGGGGAGTCCGTATAGAAGGGATAGCCTTTGTCGGCAAACGCTTTCTTGAGGCGAAGGGCCATTTCAATGGCGTGCCGGCTGATTTCCATGTAGAGGTCCCCGGTGAAGAGCGTGTCGAACTGGATGCCGGTAAGGCGGCCTTTGGCCATCAGTGCGCCGTGCTGCTTGACGATGGTGAAAAAGTGTTCCGGGGCGTTTCCCCGGGGAAACACGACCGCCTCTCCGCACAGGGCGCCCACCTTTGTCCCGCCGATGTAGAAGACATCGCAAAGCCGTGCAAGTTCCGGGAGCGTCACATCCGCAGCCGGGCTGGCCAGTCCGTAGCCCAGTCGCGCTCCGTCTATGAAAAGGGGCATCCCATACCGTTCACAGATACTTTTCAGGGCCTTGAGTTCTTCCCCGGCGTATAGCGTTCCGTACTCGGTGGGGAAGGAAATATACACCATGCGGGGAAGGGCCATGTGGGGCCAGGAAGGGGCGGCGTAGAACTTTTCCAGATAGGCCTTGAGTTCTTCGGGCGCCATTTTCCCCCTGTGGGAGGGCAGGGTGACGACCTTGTGGCCGCTGAACTCTATGGCCCCGGACTCGTGTACGGCGATATGGCCGGTCTGCGCCGCAATCACGGCGCCGTAGTGGGGGAGAAGGGCGTCGATGACGGTGGCGTTGGTCTGTGTCCCGCCGCACAGGAGCATCACGCCGGCCTTGGGGCAGCCCGTCGCCTCGCGAATTTTTGCGGTTGCGCTCCGGGTAAAGCGGTCGTCCCCATAGCCGGGCTCCTGCTGCAGGTTGGTCTCCTGCAGGCGCTTCAGGATAAGGGGATGTGCACCCTCGCTATAGTCGCAGGTAAATGAGATCAAGGCTGGAAGCTACAGGTCGAGTTCTTCCGGATGGTGGCCGTAATAGACGCGCAGCGCGGTGGAACTGACTTTGATGAAGCCTTTTGCATCATCTGCGGTCCAGCCTTTCTGCGTCTCGCCATATTCGCCGAGTTTGCTCTTGACGAGGTCGGCGGGGGAGTCCACGCCCACGGTCTCGAAGCCGTAACGGCGGAGCTTGAGCGTGACCGTGCCGCTGACATTGCGCTGGCTGCTTTCGAGCATCGCTTCGATGTCGCGCATCACCGGCTCCAGGTACTGGCTTTCGTGCAGGAACATCCCGTACCAGGTACCCACCTGGTCTTTCCAGTACTGCTGCCATTTGGAGAGCGTGAATTTCTCCAGGAACTTGTGTGCTCCGATAATCAGCATGGGAGCGGCGGCTTCGAAGCCTACGCGCCCCTTGATGCCGATGATGGTATCGCCGACATGCATGTCACGGCCGATGCCGTATGCGCTGCCGATCCGCTCGATTTCGCGGATTGCTTCCACTTTATCGGCATAGGTCTTGCCGTTGACGCTGGCGATTTCGCCTTTCTCGAAGCCCAGGCTCAGCGTCTGCTCGCCGTCTTTGACCGCCTGCTTCAGGTAGGCGCTTTCCGGCAGCCCCTGCGTCGAGTCCAGTATCTCTCCGCCGCAGATGGAAGTCCCCCAGAGCCCGACGTTATAGGAATATTTGAGTTTGGTGAAATCCGCCTTGAACCCGTGCGCGTTGAGGTAATCCACCTCTTCCTTGCGGGACAGGTTGCCGTCGCGCGTGAGGGTGATGATTTCCATGCCGGGGCACATCACGAGGAAGGTCATGTCGAAGCGGACCTGGTCGTTGCCCGCGCCGGTGGAGCCGTGGGCGATGGCGTCCGCACCGATCTCGTTGGCGTAGCGGGCAATCGCCATTCCCTGGAAGATGCGCTCGGACGAAACGGAGATGGGATAGGTGCCGTTCCTGAGCACATTGCCGAAGACCATGTACCTCAGGCTCTTGTCGTAGTATTCCCGGGTGACGTCAAGGGTGACATATTTCGTCGCGCCCAGTTTGTAGGCGTTCTCCTCGTTGGTGCGGAGCTGCTCCTCGCTGAATCCGCCGGTATTGGCGCAGGCCGCGTGTACCTCGTATCCTCTTTCCCTTGCGAGGTACATCACGGTGTAAGAGGTGTCCAGTCCGCCGCTGAACGCGACCACAACTTTCTTTTTTGCCATATCTTTTTCAGTTTTGTTCGGAGGGACTCTTGATTTCCAGATGCTCTTTGGGGTCATAGAGCAGGCCGGTGCAGATGCACATCTTGTAGTCATGGCTCTTGAGGATGTCGAAATGCCTGCATCCTTCGCACCCCTTCCAGAATTCCGGATCGTCGGTGAGTTCGGTGTAGGGAACCGGACGGAAGCCGAATTCGTAATTCATCTTCATTACCGCGGCTCCGGTAGTGATCGAAAAAATCTTGGCTTCGGGAAACAGGCGCCGGGACAGCAGGAAGGTCTGCTCCTTGATTTTCTTTGCGATGCCCATCCCGCGGAATTTATGCGCCACAATGAGGCCGGAGTTGGCTACAAAGGTCTTGTGTCCCCAAGATTCGATATAGGAAAACCCGGCAAATTCCCCTTCGTCAGTCAGGGCGATGACGGCTTTTCCCGCGTCGATTTTCTCGATGATATACTCCGGCGTGCGCTTGGCGATGCCGGTCTTGCGCTCCAGCGAGGAGATGTAAATCTCTTCACAAATCTGTTCAGCGTATTTCCCGTGTTCGGGACGGGCTACGTAAACTTTGATTTCCATGACAGACTTCCAACTAACAAAAATCTGCGCAATTTACATCTTTTTGCCAAATAATACAATTTTGATGCACAAAGGCCGAGGGGTACCGCTCTGCATCAGATTTCAGGCTTTTTGTACGAAGTCAGGGCCCCCGGGGCCCTGTCGCCGAACAAATTTGACGATTTTGTACGAAGTCAGGGCCTTTTTAGCAATAATAAAAAATTACCTGCTGCACTTTTATCGCCTGTGCCACCCTCGGTGGCTATGAGAGGGAGGGGCCCAAAACTTGTTTTGGGAGGGGTCGCCCACAGGGCGACGGCAGGAAAAGTGCAGCAGGTAATTTTTTAAATTATACTAAAATATCGAGCTTGTACTTTTTTCAGCCGGGGTCTGCAGATGTTCTGGCACGTTGGGGAAGAGGTCGAATCCGCAGCGTTCTTCAATGGCGTCGATGCTGGTGATGAACGAGGAATAACTGCTTCCCGTGTGCTTCTCGTTGGTAAAGAGGTATGCGCATCCTTTTGCGGCTGTCATTTCTCCCGAGGTGTTAAAACTGCACTTCATCAGGCACTTGTAGAAGTGGCTGGGCACGCTGACTCCGGAAACCGTGTGCTCGTCTTCGAACAACAGGCCCACGACGACATAAAGCGTGTCGCGTCCGGAAGGTGCCGCTCCCTTTACCGCCTGCTCCAGCTGGTTCCATACGCCGTCGTTGAATCCGTTCTGGAACTGCGGCGCCTGGTTGCTGTAGTAGAAAGTCTGCTTGTTCTGGTTGGTCGTGGTCTGGCGGTAGTTCGAGGCGCAGAGATGTCCCTTGCTGTAGCCGCTGATGCCGTTCTGCTGCCATTCGGAAGGGAAGGCCGGATCATTGGTCCATCCTTCCTTGCGGCCTACGCCATTGTCGGCCCAGGCTTCGGAATGCATGGCGAAGGCGCACCAGAGGGGGCATTTTTTACTGCCGTCCATCATCACGGTGTAGTTGCGCATCGCCTTGCTTCCCGAGGTCCAGGTGTGCGTTGCAACCGCCTGGTTGGCATCGGTGCAGTTGTAGCGGTACCATTTGCGGCCGCTGTCATAGGTCTCGGACCCGCTGGTGTGGGTGCCGGAAAGGAACACGGCCGGAACTTCGTAATTGGCAAGGTAGCCCGGACCTTCCGGAGCCTGGGATTCGGCGTTGGTCTTGAAGGTCTGGATGGCCCCCGTCAGCGTTACATAGGTGGAAGCGGAGGGGTCCCAAACATCCAGTTCCGCCCTATAATAATAGGTAGTGGAGGGTGTGAGCCCGCTGACCGCCGCGCTGAAGTTCCCGGAGGTGCCGCTGATGAGGTCCTGGCTGTATGCCGTGAGGTTCATCGCGCTGGCCTTCGTCCCGTACACGAAGCGGGCGTTCTGCGGGGCGTATTCACTCTTCATCCCACTGTAAGAGGCGGACAGGGTTGCCCCTGTCGCGCCTTTTTCAGTGGGTTCCGCCGCGGTAGAAACCGTTGCTGTGAGGTCTCCCTCCCCGGAGGTTCCCCCTCCGGACGGCAGTCAATCCTCGTAAGTGACTTTGACGGACTTGAGTCTCCAGTGGCCGCTGCCGGAAGGACGCGTCAATACAATGCTGTTCGCCGAGCCTGTCCAGGCTTTCGTTTCCGTAGAATAACCGCTAGGGTTGGCCACGTCCGCGCCAGGCGCATATGAACCATCCCAGGTAAATTCAATTTTTGCGATCGTATATTCGGAAGCTATGGTTATGGTTCCGCCACCGTAGGTGCGGATGCCTGTTCCGGCGTCATAATATTTTCCGTCGTTGCCTCCGCCGCCGAAGGTGATGGTGAAATTGCCTCCGTCAAACGGAGTGGAATATTGCGTGCCATTCACCAAGCCGAGATTCGCGAAAGTAATTGTTTCCGGATCAGGGACACTGATTCCTCCGTTGCTCTTGTTCTGCGTCAGGGCAATCTCCTTGTAAATGGGACTATAGGATGCTCCCGCGGGAGTGAGGGCTACGGTGATGATGCCTTCATACGCGAATTGATCGGTGTTCTCGCCCTTCGGCCTGACTTTCAGACCCGTGTTGGTACGCTCGATCGTGACCCAGGCAAGGGTCTTGGGCTCGTAATCCCAGCTGCCGTTGGCGGCCGTCACGGTAAATTCGGCGGGAGTCGTATCATTGTATGCCCAGGTCTTGGACAGCGGGGTCACCTCGAGGGAAGGCGCCGTTGCATCTTCTTCGATGCTGGTGAAGAAGAAGTTGAAGTTGCTGTTATTCGCACTCCAGCCATACACCAGACCGCTCACCGAGACGCCTTTTCCGTCCGTGGCGGCATTGGCCTTATGCAGGTAGAGTTCGTAACCGTTGGTCAGTTTGACTTTCCGTCCGGATTGCGTTCCGGAAGCCGAGATATAGGTAATGTCAAAGTCTCCCGCGGCCCAGGCCTGCATCATTTCGGCGGTCGGACTGACAGGGTCTCCGAAATCAACGGACGGAGCGCTTCCGGTTTTCGCAATGGTCGGCTGCTCGAACTCAGCGACGCCGTTATAGCGCTTCGTGGTACCGCTGATGTCGATGACATCGCCCACTGCAAGGCCGTGGCTACTCTTATAGACCAACATGAAGCCGGTCCCGTCGCCGATGAGTGCGTTGCTTGTCGAGGCGACCCCGACAACGGTAACGCCGGTCAGCGCATAGTTCTGAGCCGGACATGCGGCAATCGCATCGGCAATCGTGGCTCCTCCGCCCTGGGTGGTGCTGATATAGATGGAGACTTCCATGGAACGGCCGTATCCATCGACCTCACAGGCGTAAACGCTGACGATATATTCGGTGTTCGCTTCGAGCTTTTCGAAGGTTACACTGTTCTCAAGTTCATCTTGCTCCGCAAGTTTCTCTCCGTCGGCATTGTGCAGGGCGGCGACATAGCCGCCCGTCGCGCGCTCGTCGGCCGTCCAGGTCACCTGTACGGAACTTTCCGTGCAGATGCCGGCGCTCAGTTCCGGTGCAGGAAGGACAGGAGTGCCGAATTTTGCGTTCTCCAGCACCGCGGGAGCGGAAACGCCATAGTCGGATCCGTCTGCGGGCACGGCTACGACGCTGACGTTGTAGTAACCGGGCTCTCCTTCAAAGGTATAACTGGTTTCCTCGACGCTGGCTACCGTCGTGCCGATGGTTACGTTATAACTTTCGGCATCCGTAACAGCGTTCCAGCTGAGGGTCATGTCCTCGACGCTGAGACCGGTGGGCGTCGCGAGCGGTTCGCGGTTGTCCTCGAGTTTGTAGAGGGCGACGGGCTGCTGGCCGCTCTTGTAGTAACGGAACCGCAGATTGTCCGAGGCCTTATTGTATCTCAGCGTCATGGTGGAGCCGGAGAAAACGGCGGCAATCACCGCGTTCCCGCTTTCGTCGATGCTGAAATTGTGTGTATAAGTAGAGGCCTCGTCCGTCTGCTTGAGCCCGTTGGAATTGGAAGAGACGCCGATATAATGCCCGCTTGCGGAGCAAAGCGTTCCCGTCGTGGTATTGATGGTAAACTCGCTGGCGGACGTTTCCGCCGTCCGGATGATGCCATTGTCGGAAATCTCCACTTCGATGGTGTTGCGGGCCGCATCCAGGGTTTCCAGACTTCCGTCGAATGCGACCGGGTTCTGGCCCCCTTCATAGACAATCAGGTACTGTCCGTCGGTTACGGGACCTTCGGTGACTTTCACATAGTACGCCGTGGTGCTCGGATCCACGTAGCTGCATTCCAGTTCGAATACATCACTGTCCGCGTAGCTGCTGTCCGGAGCAAGGGCGATGGCCTTCACGGTGACGTCTTCGGTAATGGCAAACGGTTCCTCATAGAGCGTGGACTGCGCATCGGGTTCGCTGCCGTCCAGGGTGTACCGGATTTCCGCTTCGGCGGGACTGGCGGTCAGCGTTACCACGTTGTTCCTGCACGTTCCGCTGAGTTGTACGGGAGCCGCGGCGCCTACATAGGGAATTAGGTAAACCGGCTGCTGATTGGATTTATAGAAGGTGAAGAAGTTGCCGGTATTGTACTGAAGGGTATAGAAGTCCGTGTCGTTCAGATAGTCGCCGATGGTCCAGGTGCCGTCCGCGTTGATGCGGAAGACATCGTAGGCCTTTTTGTCTTCAGGGGAGACTTCCTTGCCCTTATTGCTGGCGCTTCCGATAAACTGCACATAATTTCCGCTTGCGGCATTGCGCAGCACATAGCCGCCCACCTCAAGTTCTTCTACCTCAAAGCGATAGTCGATGTTGGAGAACTGGGCGAAGTCAATGCTGGAATCAAAGAGATTCACGCTCTGGTCGTAGGCGATGCCGCTTTCCGTGTAAGCCCAGCGTCCGTTGGCGTCCACCGCTGCCCTCATGGCGACCCATTCGCCCTTCGTGGCCGCCTTGGAAACGATGATATAACTGCCGGCGAGGGACGTTTCGGGGAGGGTAATCACCGGCGTGACGAACAAGTCGCCGCGTTTGAGGACCGTCGTGGCATTCTTTGCGCGGGAAGTGCCGTCGATGGCGTCCATATTGGCATCCAGCAGGGAAATGCTGAAGGAAGCATATTCGCCCACGGGAACGGGGATGTAGAAGTCGAGCGTCTGGTTGGGGAAGGAGACGGGCTCTTTCAGTTCCAGATAAGTGGTCTTGCCGCCCTTTTGCGGGATGCCGAGTTCCACGCCTTCCAGTTGGCTGAGGTCTTCCCACGTACCGTTGATGTTCTTGTCCGTCGTGAAGCTCAGGTATGCAGTTCCGAGGGGAACGTTCGCATAACTCACCTTGACGAGGGCCGCCGCGTGGCGGAAGGCGAAACGGTAGGCACCGTTCTCCTCGCCGGCGGGCGTTCCGATCATCACGGCATTGGTGGTGCCGGGTACATATTCTTCATAGAGGTCGGGCAGGGTGAGGGTGTTGACTGCGGTCAGCGCGGCTGCGGGCGATACGGCAAAACTCAGGCCCTTCCCCTGGGTTTTCTGGCCGATGAAGGTGCCGGTAGCGGCATCTTTCAGCACAAAATCGGACGGGGCTTCCCCGTCTTCTTCCACAACGGCGATCTTCTCGGATGCCTGCCAGCTGTAAATGGCGGATCCGCCGTCCGTCGCTACGGTCGTGCGGCTGTCGGACAGGTCGGCGATAATCGTGGCAAGTTCCTTGCCTTCTTCAACGACAAAGGGGAGTTCTTCCTCTTTGGTACATGCGGCGGCCAGTGCAATGGCTGCGCCCAACAGAATCAATGATTTTTTCATGGCCTGAGGAGATTAATTGTTGTCCCATTCGTCCCATCCGCTCTCCACGGTCGAGCCGATTTCCATACCATTGTCACTCATGTCGCCAGGACTGGCGAGAAGCAGCCCGTCGGGCTGAATCTCAATGAGTTCCGCATCCGGAACAAAGTAAATGTTTGTTTGTATCATAGGCTTATAAATATATGCAACCGACAATCGCTGCAATTTAGTAAAAATTTATAACATATTTTATTTTCATATCTTTTTTTACGTTTTATCGCTTCATCTTCGCGCAAAAATGTGATGAAGATGAAACACGTAATGACTTTAACCGCTGCGGTGGCGGCAGTCGCCCTCGCCACGTCGTCCTGCGAAGACTTTTTTGACACCCCGAAGGCCGTTCCCGGCCTTGAAATCCACTTTGCCGACGACTGGTCCTCTCCTGCGCGCGCGTCCGCGTCCCTCCCGGACACCAATGATTTCATACTGACGGTACGGGACGCTTCCGGCGCCCTGGTTTTCGAGGGCAGTTACGGCAGCGCGCCGGCTACGCTGACCGTCGCGCCCGGCAACTATACCGTCAGCGCGGTTTCCATGCGGTTTTCCGAGCCGCGTTTTGAGGCGCCTTGTTATGGGGATACCCAGGTGGCGGTGGTCGTAAAGGGACAGACGTCCCGGGTGGAACTCTATTGCACGCAGGTTAACAGCGGGTTGCGGCTCCGTGTCGCTCCCTCCTTCCGGGAAGCCTATCCCGGTGCGCAGTTGCAGTTGCGCTGCAGCGAGGGGCGTCTGGCCTATGCCTATGGGGAAACCCGCACGGCCTATTTCCTGCCCGGGCCCGTGTCGCTGCTGATGATGCGGGGCGGTGATGAGCAGTTGCTGCTTACGCGCACGCTCGAAGCCCGCCAGGTCCTTTCGCTGGGGCTCGGTGCATCTGCCCGGGAGGGGGTCAGCGGCATTGACATCCAGTTGGATACGGCGCGCAGGTGGCTTTCTGAGGATGTGCTTGTCGGCGGTGCGGGAGAGGACAAGGATGCCGCCTACAGTGTGGGTGAGGTTGCGGCGCATGCGGGGGAAGGCGGCGTCTGGGTATATGGCTACATCGTCGGGGGAGACCTTACCAGTTCCAAATGCTCGTTCGAGCCTCCCTTTACCAGCCGGACCAACCTTGTCCTGGCGGCAAAATCATCCGTGACGGACCGGAGCGCCTGCATCTCCGTGCAACTTTCCAAAGGCGATATCCGCGATGCCCTCAACCTTGTGGACCATCCGGAAAACCTGGGAAAGCAACTCTGGCTCAAAGGGGATATCGTCCCGGTTTACTACGGACTTCCCGGCCTTCAGGCCCTTTCAGACTTCGAATGGAAGTGATGCACGAGACCCACCAGCAGGGAGCCCAGGATGCCGGAGCAGAGGGAACCCATGAGGACGGCGATTTTTCCGGCATCGCGCAGATGTGCAACCGTATCCGGGGCCAGGTCGGAGAAGGAAAGCGTATCCACGAAAATGGACATCGTGAAGCCGATGCCGCCGAGGCAGGCTACGGCAAAAAACATCCCCCAGGAGGCCCCGGCCGGCATTTCACCCACTTTGAGTTTGATCGAGAGCCAGCTGAGCAGGGTGATGCCCACCGGCTTTCCGAGCAGCAGCCCGAAGAAAACGCCCATTCCTACGCTCCCCAGCGCCGCATCCCGGACAAAGACATTGAAATAGGACAGGTCCGTGACTTCCACGCCGGCATTCGCCAGGGCGAAAATCGGCATGATGAGGAAATTCACCCAGGGGGAAAGCGCGTGCTCCACGCGGTAACTCATATCCATCGACTCCTGTGCGATGTGGTGCAATTGCCGCAGGCAGTGCTTCTGGGGGCCGTTGGGGAAGGACTCGCTGTCATCGAGCGTGTCGAACTGGTCCACGAGCCGGATGTAGTGATTGCGTTTGTGGAAGTATTGCGCCTTGTTGAAACGTGCTTTTGCGGGGATGAGGAAGGCCATCACTACGCCGGACATGGTTGCATGGATGCCCGAGTAGTAGAACAGCGCCCAGACCACCACTGCGCAGATCAGGTAGGGGGCGATACTCTTTTCGCCGAGACGCCGCAGCAGCAGGGTAAAGGCGATGACGCCCAGCGCCAGCGCCAGCAGGGGGAGCCGGATGCTTCCGCCGTAGAACAGCGCCACGACGAGGATGGCGATCAGATCGTCGGCAATGGCAAGGGCCGTCAGGAACACTTTCAGCGAAGCGGGTACCTTGGGCCCGAGCATCGACAGGATGCAGACGGCGAAGGCGATGTCCGTAGCTGTGGGGATACCCCAGCCGCTCGCCGCCGCGGTCCCGTGGTTGACGGCGGTATAGATCAGCGCTGGAAATACCACGCCGCCGAAGGCCGCGATGACGGGCAGCAATGCCTTGCGCAGGCTTGAAAGTTCTCCGCTGGCCACCTCGCGCCGGATTTCCAGCCCGACGGTGAAAAAGAAAATCACCATCAGGATATCATTGATGAACTTTTCCACCGTCATGTCGCGGGGGAAGGCGAAATCCAGCACGCCGTTGGGGCTGTGCATTTCCAGGGTGAATGTGGTATGCAGGAAGTCGTGGTAGGCTTCCTTCGTGAAGGGCAGGTTGGCGAGCAGCATGGCCGCGGCCACGCAGAGCATCAGCAGTGCCCCCTGGAACCAGGGACGCTTGCTGAGTCGTCCGCTGCGCTTGTTGAAATTTACGAGGCTTTTATTCCAGGTATATATCGGTATCAGTTTCATATCATATGCTGATCATCCGGGCTGCCGCAACGGGCACATTTACCCGGACAGGGTTGCGAAGCAACAAGTGCCCGCTGCGGCAGCCCGGATATCTAAATTTTTACTACGGCGCTGACGACATTCATGTCGCACCAGAAAGCCTCGAAGCGGACTTTCCCGCTGCGGGATTTCCTCAGGGCTTTTTTCTGCGCGAGCAGTACCATAAGCAGGCCTTCTCCGGCGGGTTGTGCCGCATCCATCATGTTCCGGAGCGCCGCATCGTCCAGGAATGTCATTCCAAAGACCTTCCGTCCCTGTTTTTTCAGGATGAAACGGTTGCCGCCTCCGAGCGTGACCGGACTGTGAAGCACCGCGGGATGATATGCCTTTGCCAGGATATCCCCGTCATATAGCGCAAGCCCGAATCCGATTCCGTCGATACTGCCGCCGGCGTCTTTGCGGAGAAAGGCTGCAGGAGCGTATGCGTACATGATCAGAAAAGTTTTCCGGTATTGAACCTGGCGGCCAGCGCTTCTCCCGCCTCGCGGGTCTGTTCGTCGCTCAGGGGACGGCTTTTCTCCGCCTTGAACTGCTCCGCCAGCTTCTTGAACTGCTGTTTGGTATCCAGCGTGAAATTGCTGTTCTGCACCCAGGCGAAGTAGGAAGGTTCCCGGTCGAAGATCTCCCGCGCCTTGTGTCCCTTATGTTTGCCGAAGGCGATGACCGCGTCTCCGTCCGCATCGAGCACCAGATTCCCGGAGAAATCCACGGTCTTCCTGCCGGTGTAGGCGGCGAGTGCCTCGACGTCGTTCTTGAGTGTATCGGGATAGCGGTCCAACTGCCCTTTGAGCACTTCGTAGGTGGCGATCGTGTCGGCCTCGGCGGTATGTGCGTTCTCAAAGTCCGCACCCCCGCAGTAGAAGCGGTAGGCCGCCCGCAGGTTGCGCGGCTCCATCGTATGGAAAATGGCCTGTACATCCACCATCAGGGCTTCGTGCAGATCGACGCGGATGGCCTTGTGCGCGTAAAGACGCGCGCGTTCCAGTTCTTCGGCAAGCATCGGCAGGTCGAATTTGGCGGAATTGAAGCCGGCGAGGTCGGCGCCGTCGAGCCAGTCCTGCACTTCGTCGCAGACTTCCAGGAAACGCGGGCATCCGGTGAGCATATCGTCGGTTACGCCGTTGACGGCCGATGCGCCCGGGTCGATGGGCCGCTGGCCCTGGCGCTCGTAATACCAGGGCGTGTTGCGCCAGGTTTTGACACGCTGCTCCCCGCCGGGAAAGACTTTGACGAAACTCAATTCAATAATGCTGTCCGCGGGAATATTCAGCCCCGTGCTCTCGATATCGAAAAAAAGCAGGGGCCGTTTCAGTTCGAGCTCCATTGCCGCGTCCCTTTAGGAAACCATGATAGGCATCAGGATGCCGCAGATCTTTTCCGTGGCCGCTTCTTCTTCGGAGGGAAGGATCAGGACGGAATGCTTTGCGTCGGAGAATTTGAGCACGAGCGACTCGCAGTCCATGTTCGAAAGGATTTCGATAAGGAAGGCGGACTTGAAGCCGATGCTCAGGTCTGCGCCGTTGTAGTCGCACTCCAGTTTTTCGTAGGCCGCCAGTGCGAATCCGAGGTCCTGCGCCGTCACTTCCAGCTGTCCCTGACGCAGGTCCAGTTTGATGTGGTTGGAGGACTTGTTGGCGCACACCGACACGCGGCGCACCGTATTGAGCAGCTGCTGGCGGTCAATTTTGAGGATGTTCGGATTGTTCTGCGGAATGACGCTGCGGTACTGCGGGTACTTGCCCACGATCAGGCGGCAGATCATCATCGTGTCGCCGAAGTTGAACTGCACCGTCTTGGCGTCGAAGCGGATGGCGACCTCGCTGTCTTTGTCAAGGATGGACTTCAGCACGCCCGCGGGCTTTTTGTGCAGGATGAAGGAGGCCTTTTCCGCCACTTTCGCTTCGGTCGTAGTGTAGCAGATAAGTTTGTGCGCGTCGCTGGCCACGAGCGTGGTGGACTCCGGCTCCATGTCGAAATAGATGCCGTTCATGGCAGGCCGCATCTCGTCGTCCGCCGTGGCGTAAATCGTTCCTCCGATGCCGTCGATGAGTTCCGCCGCGGGAAAACGTACTTCCGTGGCGTCATCGTCCGCTCCCTTGATGGCGGGATAATCCGCCGCGGGGAAATAGGGGAGCGATGAATTACCGTTGTTCCAGATGCATTCAAAGGTGTTGTCGCCGCCTGTCCTGATGGTCAGCGGCTGGTCGGGCAGGGCCTTGAGCAGTTCCGTCAGCTGACGTGCGGGAACGGCGATGCTCCCTTCCTTGACGGCGGAGTCCACCGGGACGGCCGTGCGGAGCGTCAGTTCCTGGTCGGAGGCGGTAAGGGTGAGTTTGTCCTCCTTGAGGTCGAAAAGGAAATTTTCCAGGATGGGGAGGGTGGTCTTCGCGGGAATGGCCTTGGAAACATCCATGATGCCCTTCAGCAGTGTAGCACTCGAAACAATGAATTCCATATAGTTTATTTTTTATTTCCGGAACTGCAAAAATAATAAACTTTCCGGAAATCCTCATTCAAAATTTCGTATATTCGCATTTGTGCAGAAAAGATATTTTCATTTGATGATCAAGCCCCTTGGGGCAGCCTGTAATCTGGATTGCGAGTATTGTTATTACGCGGACAAGAGTATCCGTTACTCCGGGAGAATGTCGGAAACTCTGCTGGAAAAGTGTCTGAGGGACTATCTGGCATCGACGGACGTTCCGGAGCCTTCCGTCTGCTGGCATGGAGGGGAACCGCTGCTTGCAGGTATAGGATTTTACAGGAATGCCCTGGACATTGAAAGAAAATATGCCGGGGGACGAAAGGTCTTGAATACCATTCAGACGAACGGAACCCTCATGACAGCGGAATGGGCCGGTTTCCTTGCCGACAATCATTTCCTCACAGGCCTCTCACTGGACGGGCCGCGGGATCTACATGATGCCCTCAGGCGGAATCGCAGCGGTGGAGGCAGTTTTGATGCGGTGATGCGGGCGGCGGACCATCTCCGGGCGGCTGGCGCCGATTTCAATACCCTGAGTGTCGTTCATTGCGGAAGCGAAGGGTGCGGAGCGCAAATCTACCGTTTCCTGCGCGATGAGGTGCGCAGCCGTCATATCCAATTCCTCCCCGTCGAGGGACGGCAACTAAGTGCCGCTGCGTATGGACGCTTCTTATGCGATGTATTCGATGTGTGGTCCAAAGGCGATATCGGCAAGGTTTTCGTGCAAATCTTTGATGCCACGCTCGCCCGCTGGTGCGGTGCCGTTCCGGGGCTCTGTACCATGGGTGAATCTTGCGGGGAAAACTTGTTGGTCGAATGCAACGGAGATGTCTATGCCTGCGACCGTTTTACCGCTCCGGAGCAGCGGCTCGGCAATCTTGCTGACACTCGACTCCCGGACTTGTATGACGATGCCTTCTGCTTGCATTTCCGGCAGGCGAAAACCCGGATGCTTCCGCCCCGGTGCAGGGCTTGCGAGTGGTTGCGTATCTGTAATGGCGGCTGTCCGGCACAGCGGTTTCCTGATGGGGAGACCCGGCTTTGCGAAGGTCTGAAGATCTATTTCAGGCATGTCGCTCCGGCGATGGAAAGAATGCGTCTGGCACTGTTAGGGAATGAACCGCCGGTGTAGCCAGCGCTCCGGCCCGGGGTGATCTTCAAGCCATTGGCGCAATGTTTCCCGGTGCCTTTTGACGATGCCTTCGTAGCGGCTTTCCATAGCCAGGTTTCGCATTTCTCCGCGGTCTTCCAGCATGTCGTACAATTGCTCCCGGTAAAGCCCCTTGTCGTAAAGGACATATTTATAGCGGGCTGTACGGACCATCCAGCCGTAACTTCCGGCCGTCTGTTTGAAGTTGGTCTCGGTGACTATGAAATCCTGGGAAGCCGCGCCTTTTTCAAGTACGTTCCGGATACTTTTCCCGGATCTTCCGGAAGGCATTTTCGCCCCGGTCCAGTCGCACACGGACGGCATCAGGTCCACTCCGTTGTTGAAGAGGGCCTTGGTGCTCGTCCCCGCGTGCTTCCCTCCAGGCAGGCAGATGACGGCGGGGACACAGGCGGACTCTTCATAGAGTACGGTCTTCTGGTTCCAGTGATGCGCGGCCATACCGTCTCCGTGGTCGGAGGTGAAGATGATGACGGAGTTCTTCCAGAAATCCTGCCTGTCTAGTTCGTCCACAATGATCCCGATTTGGGCGTCCACTGCTTCCACGAGCCGGTAATAGGCATAAAGATACTGTCTCCAGTCGTCAGGACTGTAAGCTGCCGTCGGATAAAGAGAATAATTCCGGCTCTTCTCGAACTGAAGGACGGCAGCATCATAGGGTGCTACGGCAAAGTTGGCGGGCAGGTTTGGGCAGGCTTCAAGCGGCGGACGGGGGTCGATGTCCGCCATCGGCGGTTTCTGCCCCCGCGCAAATTCGCAGATATTGTGCGGATTTGTATAGGACACGACGAGGAAAAATGGTTTGTCGTGTTTCTCCCGCAGATAGGCGACTGCGGCTTCTGAAAGTCCCTCATCCCCGTTTCCCTTGAGATTCCGGAAGCCGAAAGCCTGATCGGCGGGAAGGCTGATCGTGTTGACATGCCACTTTCCGGCATAAGCGCAATCGTAGCCTGCCGCCGATACCAACTGCCCCAGTGTCGAATCGCGCAGTGCAGGCGGAATGGGCATTTCGTTGATGTCCACGCCGCTTTCTCCGGCAAACAGTCCGGTAAACATGGCGGCCCGTGAAGGCCCGCTGAGCGGGAAGGAACAGTATGCGTTTTCGAAACGGATTCCGTGTGCCGCGATACGGTCCATCGCCGGGGTCTTCAAGTCCGTGTTACCTGCATAGCTGACCGCTTTTGCGGCCTGCTGGTCGGTCATGATCAGAATGACATTGGGGCGGCGGGCCTGAAGGGTCAGCGTCGCGCAGAATACGGAAATGATGGTCCAAAATCGTTTCATGGAAGAGGTTCAATGATGGTTTTAAATACTACAGGAGCGTTTGTTTTCTTTTCGGATTCCCAAGTGAGATGGGGACGAGGTGTTTTTTCCCGGTAGGAGGTGGACATCCATCCCTCTTCCCTTCTGGCCTTCATGCCGATGGGACCCGAGACTTTTATCAGCATTTTCTCCTCCATCCCAGGTCCCGGGTGCAGGTGCATGGCAATTGTCCCGGTGGCGTTGCCATAGAGTTTGTCGATAATTATAAAGCGCTTTCCGGCGATGAATTTGATGGTCCTGCGGTGAGTCAGTCCGGGATAGGAAGGGTTTTCCGTCACGAGCTTCTGTACCCGGCCTCTTCCCCTCCAGGCCCGTGTGCGCGATTGTCTTGCTTCGAGGTCTTCCCCGTTCAGTGTGACGGTATTATGAAAGGCCGTGCTGCGGAATAGATTTCTCCATCGCATCACTTCATCGTCGCCGGCATAAACATAAGAGCCTGAATCCGGAAACAGGCGCACCCCCTTGTGCCAGAGTTCGAAAGTTCCGTTATCCGGCTGGGCGTGCCATTCTCCTGCGGGACCGGCCTTGATGATCATTTGAGTGGCGTTACTGTCGCGGCCGTTGCGGAAGATGAAGAATCCGGAATCCTTGAATGCAACGCTCAAGTGCTCCGGCAGTGTTCCTTCCCGTCCCTCGGTGGCCATGTAGCGGATGAATGCGTTGTCAGGGAACAGGCAGCTCCAGTGTTTCCAGTCTTCGATGACGGTTTCCCTTCCCTTGATGCGTGCATCACTGAAACAGGGATTCGTATAGTCGGGATAGCAGATTTCACCGTAGAATTCAATCATTTTTTCCAGAGTATGGCGGAATGTCTGCGGAAAGGAATCTGCGAACCCGCCCAAATCTGCCATGCGAAGGGCCTTGCAGAAGATATTGATGCAGGCCAGATGGTAATGGGGATCCAGTTCCCAGTGCCCCCCGTCGGGATAAACCTGCCCTTGGATTTCCCGGCACAGGATGTCCACGCCTTCTTCCCTCCATGATCCGGCATCCCGGAATTCCGGGAAAAAGGCTCCGGCATAAATCATCCGCTGCGCTTCAAAGAGCAGGTGATTACCTTTGGTCGAATAATGGTGTCTGAGGTATTCGGCATGGCGGTGGTAGTTCTCGAGAAAGGACAGCAGGAAGCCCGGCGTAAAAGCCCCGGCATCCACGAACAATTGGAACTGGAACACCTGGTCTTGAATGCGATGGCTTACTTCCAGCGGGCGCCAGGCGAAGCGCATATTCTCTTGGGCGGCGCTGAGGCTGGTCTTGCTGCCGGTCATCTCGAATTCATCGGCATCAAGGCTCACCAGTGGATTCTTGACGATCCAGTCCAGATACTGCCTGACCCATTCGCGGGCATACCGCTCATCTCCGGATGTGCGGAAGGCATAGCCCATCGGGCTAAACCACTTGTGCCGGTGAAGTTGCCAGCGGAGCTCATTGTCCTTGACCGGCCAATATTTCCAGTCGATATCGTCGCCATAGAAATAGGAAGGCTGATAGCCGTCCATTACGAAGAAACGATGCTCCAGTGCCTCATCCGCCTGACGTTGCCATACGGAGTCTATGCGTACCGTCGAGGCATCCGGAATTTCCGGAGTCGAACCATTCGCCCGGCTCCTGAAATAATCCAGCAGTGCAGCGGCGGCCCCGGCATCGTCCCCCTGCCTGTGGAGGGCCTGTACCTTTTCAAGTCCCGGACGCTGCAACTCCAGTAAATCCCAGACATCTCCGGCGTAGGAAGCTGTGCAAAACAGAAGGAGCGCCGTCAGGCTTGATGCCGACTTTACCATGATGCCGAAAGATTGAATTGTTTCCCGTTAACGCTTACGCTGACCGCTTCCCCCCCGGCGCTGAACGCGCCGGCAAACGATGCGCTGATACTTGTGCCGTCGGCACTCGTGCAGGGGACGATGACCGTGATGAAACGGGGCGTTGCCGCTTCAGATGCTTTCTTTACATTGATGCGGTAGTATTTGCGCAGGTAGCGTTCCCCGATATGTTCGGAACAATAAGAAGTTCCCTCAAGGGCATCAAATCCCGTCACCGTATTGGAGAATGTCTTCATTACGATGTTGTTGCCGTCACTGAAGGCCGTATGCGCGCCGCAGGCCACATTGGGGATGTCACGGTCAATGGTCACGTAGTCTTTGCATAGATGCCAACTCAGGTTGAGCGTCTTGCCGGAGCAGGAGCCGAATGCAGCGTCGGCGATGACGAAGAACTCCCGGTTTACCATCCATATGGTCCGGCGGTGCGTAAGGTCGGAGTAGGAGGCATTCTGGGCGGAGACCCAGTCTATGCCGTTTTGCGAGCCTGATCCCAGCCATGTCCCCCGGCTTCTCCCGGCGGCAATGTCGGCAAGTTCCCGGGTCAGGGTGTTGTGGTTGCGGGCCGCCTGATGCTCCGCACGTATGGCGTCCAGGCTTCCTCCGGTTTCATCCCCGTAGGTGTAAGGCCCCGGGGCAGGGAGGAAATGCCTGCCGTTAACATACAGTCCTATAGTTCCGTTGTCACGGTGGGCATGCCACATATTCTGAGGATTATCATTGTTTTTGTAAATGAGCATCCTGTCGCTTGCCTTCCATCCGGAACGGAACATATAATATCCGGACGTGCGGTACTCCGTCAGACTTTCCGCGGGCTGTGTGCCCCGGGTTCCGGCGGATCCCATCCAGAGGAACTTGTTTTCGCCGGGATACAGGGTAGCATAGCTGCTCATCCATCTGCGGATTACCGACGATGACTGGGCACGGGTGTCGTTGAACCATTCCCAGGTGGCGTCAGGATAGCAGTAATCGGCTACAAAGGTACAGGAAGGAAGCAGTTTGTCAAGATAGTCGCTGCCGAATGCCTGCGCTTTTCCGTTGAGTTGTGCGGCATTGTAGATACGGATAAACTGGTCCACCTCCCCGGTGTGGTAGCTGGCGTCCAGCTCCACGAGGCATCCGTCGTCAAGGAATGCCGTGGGGAAATAATTGCTGATGGCCGAGGCCGATTCGGACAGCCAGGTCGCCGCGTCCTTGAATTCGGGGAACAACAGTCCGGAGAGGCAGTGTCCTTTGTACTGGGCGAAGCGGTGGTTGCTATACTCTACGGGATAAGGTACGGTACGGCTGTATTCCACCGTCTCGTGGAAGGCCTTTAGGAAAGTAGTAAGCCACTTGAAATCAAAGCCTTGTGCGCTGATAAAGTATTCAAAGAGCTGTGTCTGATATTCCAGACGCGTAGCCATGGACAACTGGCTCCAGGAACGATAACCGTAAGAGCGGTTGTAATTGTACTGCCCGGTGGAGGGGCAGGGATAGTGTGCGAGCCAGTCGGCATACTGGGTTTTCCAGGCGTTGAAATACTTTTCATCACCCGTAAACCGGTACATCTGCGCAAGGGGCAGGAACCAATAGTGCCAGTGCTTCTGGTAGAATTCATTGCCGGCGTTCGGGGCTTCGAACTCCCAGTTGATGCCGCCGGCCCCGTCATCGAAACTATAGTAGGTATAGATGCCGCCGCTGTAACTCTCGTAAAACTGTCCGCTGTGTACGGCAAAGCGGTAGGCGTTTTCCGGAAGGGCGTCGTTCGCCATTCTTTGCATGCCGGAGGCAAGGGAACTGACGGGAAGCGTTACTTCCGGATTGACTATCCCCGGACGGTTCTTGAAATAGGCGAGCAGCGCATCGGAGGCCATTTTGTAGCGTCCTTCTTCATAAAGTTCACGTACGCCGGACAGTGGTACATAGTCGAGGTCGAGCAGTTCAAAAAGCGTCCGGTCCACCGCCAGGTCTTCCGCCGTAGGTGTGTAGGTATCATCTTCCGTGAAGAGAGTAATGGCAGAGATGAGGTGCAGTTGCGCTTCGGCGCTCACGGTCAACCCCGAAAGGGAGGCCTTCCCGGCAGGCAGGGCGATATCGAGAGCTCCTCCCTTGTAGGCCATTGTTTCCGATACCGTATTGCCGGAGAGGTTGAAATAATACTTGTCTGTCCCGTCCACCGTCAGAGCTATGTCCAATCCGGTACGGGAACGGGAGGCGGGGTGGGTGAAAATGCGCGCTCCGGTAATGTTTTTCCCTTCGATGGCGGGGAAGTTAAAAGAAGTCCCGTTGAGCAGCAGAGCACCCTGGATACCGCTTCCTCCGTCGTCGGAAGAACGGTATTCACGCGTGGTGGTCGTCACCCATTCCAGGGAACTTCCATCGCTGGCCGTCAGGTTTTTCGTCCCGCCCAGGGCGTATTGGGTAAAATCCTGGGTCAGAGAGGCGCAGGAAATGTGTCCCGGACCGGTGGCATTGAATGAAATCAGGTTCAGATGTCCGGTAGAAAGCGTTTTGACATCAGGCAGGGTCACTGTCCTGCTGTAGGTCCTGTCCTGCGTGGAAAGGCTGACGGTCAGTTCGCTTCCCGCTGTCAGGGTGATGGGATTGACCATCAGCCATACCGGCCATTTCTCGTCAATCGCTTCGAGGCCGCTTCCGTATTCTGCGGAAACAGCGTTCCCCATCGAGTTCTGGTCCACGTTGGTTATGCCCGTTGTCTCATACTCAGGATTCAGTTGTGCATAATACAGGCCGGTAAGGGATGCGTATTTGGATGGGGCCTGGGACAGACTGAATGTAAGGGTGTATATCCTGGATCCTTCGGGCAGACCGCTGACGGAAAGGCAGAGCGGCGCGAACAGCCGCTTGAAGGCCCTGATTTCCGCGGTTTTGTTTCCACTTTCACCCTCGACGATAAAGGGTTTGGCGGCCAGATAGTCGCATAGCGGGTCGAAGCTGTTCTGCCCGGGAAACTGCACCGGACCGAGCCGCAGGGAAACAGAGCTCCCCTGGCTGTTCAGATTGACGAGATTTTTGGAATAGGGCATTACGCCGTACCAGCTTTCGGCATGTGCAGCGGTGGCAGGCATACTGAAAGTATATACGCCGGCCTGTGTCGAGGGAGACGCCTTGATGTCGTCTTTATAGAGCCGGTCCGTTTTGTAAAACAGGGTCAGCATCTCGTTTCCTGTCAGGCGGACTCCTGTGCCGGGGATATAGGCGCTGCGGCTTTCCACCACGCCTTCGTCCCAGGGGCCGTCGTCGACAAGGAGTGTGACTTCTTCCGTTGCCGGGTGTTCCGGCTCTGCCGGTCCGGTCAGGTTGCAGGCCCACACGGCGGACTGCAGGAGCAGCCCGCCGATGAACCATCTGAATGTGCGCTTATTTACCAAGATCTCCAGTATTTAGAGGTATAGTCCGCACCGGCTCCGTTGGTCACGACGGAGGTGTTGACCGGGAAGTATCCGTTGGACGTATCCGTGTCGCTGAACGGGGAAACATTGCCTTCGGGGAAGGTGTTCGCTCCGGCGGTCACTCCGGAATTGCTGAGCGCAGAGTA
>JAFSVL010000021.1 GCA_017445015.1 Bacteroidales bacterium
AAGATTTTATGGAATTATTTTTTAGATATTTTTTAGGTATGATGAAGGAGTGTAGCAGCAGCTACATGACTGAAGAATGGCTGAAAAAGAGCAAAAAAGAATCATAAAAGATATTTTGGAATAATTCAAAACAGCTTCTTATAGGAATTGGGATTTTTCTGCTATTGGGGAGAATACTTTTTTCCGTACCTTGGCAGCGATGAAAAAGATTTTACTTTGTGCAGCAGCGCTGTGTCTGGCTTTCCTTGCCGGAGGCAAAGGGAAAGCCCCCCGCATTGACGTACAGTGGGAAACGCCAGCGGATGTCGCCGTGGGCGGCTACGGCCGCGTCCATGCCCTGAACGACGGCAGGTACATGCTTTCCTATTCACGCAAAGGGAACATCTATGTCCGCTTCAGCGAAGACGGCACCCGTACATGGAGCGACGAGACGCTGGTCATGGAGGGGTTCGTCCACACCACCGAGAAGGGATCGGCCGTCCTGCGCTGCTCCAATCCTGAATTTGCGCAGATCTCAGAAAGCAACCCGCATCATCCCGGACGCATCATCATGGCCTCGAACCTCAGGCCGAAGGACAACAAGAGCACGGTACATCCCTTCTCCATCGTCTGTGCGGTCTCCGATGACGGCGGCAGGAGCTGGAGTGCCCGGCGTCCGGTCTATGATTCCCGTACCTGGGAAGAAGACGCCCCAAAAGGCGCCTGGGAGCCGTTTGTCATGGAACTGCCTGACGGCACGGTGCAGATTTATTTCACAGACAACACCCCGTACTTTGCACAGGGAGACCGCCGCGGCAACAATATTTCCGTCGTTGAATCCCGGGATGGCGGCGACAGTTGGGGCGGCGAGCGTATCGTCTGCCACAGCGAGGGCGGCTGGGACGGCATGCCGGTCGTCACGCTGGCCGGCGGGAGACTTTATCTGGCCGTGGAACACAAGGAACGGCGCGGCGGGCAGGTTCCCATGGAAATGTGCATCATGACCTGTCCCCTCGAGGACAACTGGTCCGCCGAGATTCCGCTCGGCTCGCCCCGGCGCTTTGCGCCCTATCCCCCGACGGGGGTCTATGAGGGAGCCCCCTACCTCATCCATACGGAAAACTACTTCGTCCTGAGTTTCCAGTCCGCCGACGGCGCGGAAGAAACGCTGAAAGACGTCCATGCCGTGGGCGAAGTGCGCATCTGCCCCATCGCCGACACCGCGAAGGACAAACTGGGCCGTTTCTACAAGATGCAGGGCGGATTCCGTCCGATGGACATCGACCAAAGCACCGGCGCCGCGCTGTGGAATTCCCTTTGCGCGCTGGGCGGAGACAGATTCTGCTGCGTCAGTCAGCATAAGGGGCATATCTGGATTACCGAAGGGTCCATCGTCACGAAATAAGTCATGAAACTTCGCTTTCTGCCTGCTGGAGCGGCGCTGCTGGCCGCCGCCTGTACCGCCGACCTCCCGCCCTCGTCCCCGGACACCCGTGCAGAAACGATGACCTTCGAAGCTTCGGTCGAGGAGAGCCGCACCGTCCGCAGCGGATTGAAAATCCTGTGGTCGGCCGGAGACCGGATTGTCGTGAACGGGGAAAAATCCACCGGGATCGAACTTGCCCAGAACCGCCAGAGCGCGACCTTTACCCTGCCTGTCGTATCGGCACCTTATTATGCCTTGTATCCGGCATCCGCCTATACCGAAGGCACGTTTGACCCGGCCAACGGCAAATACGGCTATCTGGTTCTTCCGGGAGAGCAGACCTATGTCAGCGGGTCCTTCGATCCCGCGGCTGCGCTGATGTGCGGGATGGCGGATTCCGCAGAGGAAGGACTCAGGTTCCAGTGCGGCGTCGCCTTCCTGAAATTCACCATCAAAGGCGGCAGCAGCAGCGCCCGCATCAAGCGCATCGAGGTATCCGCCATCGGAAAAGAAGACCCGCGCGGAACCGTCATCTACAGCCCTTCCAAGGGAAAACTCATTAAAAACGGCACTTCCGGGAGCACCGTGACGCTGAGCAGCGCAGCCGGGATACCGCAGGGCAGTGCAGCCTATATCGCCATCGTGGCGCGGACCTATGCCTCCGGCCTTAAAGTCCGCATCGTGGATGTAAACGATGATTATCAGGAAATCCGCTCCGAAAATGCCTTTACCGCAGAGCCGGGCACGGTATATACCACCACCGTCCCCTTCAGCCCCGACAAGAGTTACGCCCCGCTCCGCATCGACTGGGAAGTCACCGGCGGAGCCGTCGCCAACGGGAATTACGGACGGGTCCACCGTCTGGGCGACGGCAGGCTGATGCTCAGTTATTCCAACGGCGGCAGCGATTACCGCCGCTTCAGCACGGACGACGGGAAGAACTGGAGCGGTACCGGCGGCGGTCCGATTTTGAGCAAATTCAACTACGGCGGCACCGAGATCAGGTGCTCCAATCCCGAATTCACCCAGCTTTCTGCGGACAACCCCTATCATCCGGGCCGCATTATCTTCGCCGTGAATCTCCGGCCGGGCGACTCCTCCATCCATCCCTATTCCATCGCGTACATCGTCTCCGACGACAACGGCGACACATGGAGCACACCCAAGACCGTATATGCTTCCCGCACATGGCCGGACCGCGCTGAGAAAGGGGCGTGGGAGCCCTTCGTCCATGAACTCCCGGACGGACGGGTCCAGATTTATTTCACGGACAATACGCCCTATTATGCCCTGGGCTACACCAAGGGGAACAACATCTCGGTCGTTGAATCCGCGGACGGCGGAGACAGCTGGGGAGACGCCAGGGTGGTCTGTCATACGGAAAACACGCCGCTTGTTTCATGGCGGGACATGGGATGGGACGGCATGGCGTCCGTAACGACGATCGACGGCCGGATGTACCTTGCCGTTGAGCACAAAGAACTCGTCGGCGACAATTATGCCATGAACATACAGTTGATGTGCAGCACGGTCGCGGACAACTGGTACCCCACCATCGATAAAGGCTCCAGCCGGCGGTTCTATCCCTTCATACCGGACGAAAGTGCCTATCAGGGCGCTCCCTATCTGATTCATACGGACCATTATCTGGTCCTGAGTTACCAGTCCGGAGCGGGGTCGGAGAACCCCATGACCCAGGCAGGCTGCACCCCCGAGGTGGCCGCCTGCCGGCTGGAAGATGACTTCACCACCCTGCGGGGACATTCCCGGCCCCTGGAGGGCAGTTTTTCCCAAAGCAACGGTTCCGGCGTATGGAACTCGCTCTGCGACCTCGGAGGCGACCGCATCTGCCTCGTCACGGAATACAATTCAAAAATCTACCTCACTTTCGGACAAATCAAAGGCCAATGAAACGTTATTTCATCGCAGCCCTGCTGCCCTTTATCCTCATATCCTCCTGCCGGAAAGAGCAGGAGCCCTGCACGGTCATCAAAGCCTCCTTCACGGAAGAAGTCCGCACCACCCTGGCGTTCCCCAAACTGCATTGGAGCGCAGGGGATGTGATTGTCGTCAACGGACAGTCCTCCACCGGAATAGAGATCCATTCCGAAGGCGAGCATGCCTCCTTTACGCTTCCGCCTGTCCAGCCCCCCTACCGGGCATTGTACCCGGCATCGGCGTGCAGCGGGCTCAACCTTGTCCTGCCGGAGGAGCAGGTCTATGTCGAAGACAGTTTCGACCCGTCGGCCGCCCTGATGTACGGCTGGTCTGAATCGACGCCCGACCTGGGCTTCAGCTGCGGAACGGCTTTCCTGAAGGTGACTGTGCAGGGGAACTCCGATACGCACGCCATCCGGCGCATCGAACTCGCTTCCGCCGGAAGTGAAGGTCTGAGCGGCAGCTTCAGTTTCAACACATCGACCCACCGTCTTGACAATCATTGTGCGGCCGGGACCAAAGTGATTGTACGGAGTCCGGAAGGTATTCCCCAGGGCCGGCCCATCTACGCCGCCATCGCCCCGGGAACCTATCCTTCAGGCTTGAATATCCGCATCGTGGATGTTCACGGGCACTATCGTGACCTCCGGTCGGACAACAGTTTTACCGCATCTGCCGGCGTCATTTACGCCACCACCGTCCCCTTCGAGCCCAGCGGGACGATTATCGACGGCACCACTTCCGATTCCAATCTTCCGGGAGCCGTCACCGCCGTCACCAAGGAGGGCACGATGGTCCGTTCCAGCGTTGCCGACCCCTGCATGTATTACCTCGACGGGAAGTTCTACCTGACCATGACCGGCACTTCTAACATCGGGATGGTCAGCGACCCGTCGCCGAATGCCCTGACGACCGCCGCCCATCCCATGAACGCATCTTTGTATGTATATCAGAGTTCAAAGGATCCGAACGTGGCCGCCATGTTCGGCGACGGTGCGGAGATCAACGGCACATGGTCTCCGGAAATCCACTATTTCTCCGAGCAGGACTTCCCCGGGGAGGGCGGATGGTATATGTTCCTCGCCCTGCGCAAGAAATATATCGTGGACAATATCGCCATGTCCACCTTCCTCCGGATGGTGGTCCTCAAATCGACTTCCGGGAAGATTCAGGGGCCTTACGGGCATCCTGTGGACGGGACGGCGAACAAATCCCAGTCCCTGCTGGACGCTTCCGGCGCGGAATATACGGAATGGGGCTGCGGGCAGAGTATCCTGCGGATTCCGACAGGGCAGTACGCGGGCATCTATGCCCTGTGGGTGGCGGAGACCGGCCGCGGAGAAGGCCTGGGCAACTTCTATCAGAAAATCATGATTTCCCGGATGTCTTCCCCCTGGCAGTTGAGCGGAGAACCCGGCATCGTCACCACCCCTACCCAGCCCTGGGAAAAGAAGGGCGCCAGCGAACTTTTGCCTCAAGTCGTGGAGGGCGCCACGGCCGTCTATGGGAAACATGGGGAAATCTTCCTCGCCTACTGCGGCAGCGGCTACTGGTCCGACTACGGCTTGGGACAACTGACCCTGAAGCGGACGGGCACCGACTACATGAATCCGCTCCTTACATCGTCGTGGGTCAAGTACGACAACAATCCCATTTTCAGTTCAAGGCAGTCGGAGGACATGCGCGGGGCCGGACATGCCTTTTTTCTCAAGGATGAGAAGGACAGCCTGTTCATGTGCTATCACGCCTACCCGTTCGACGGTGAAAAACGCGGCAGCGCCCGGAACGCCTATATGGAGCCTTGCAGCATCGACTACGGCTATACCTCCGCCACCGCCCCCCAGGGCCTGCTTTCCTTCGGTCTGCCGGGCAACGGCATCGCCGCCCCCTCCTCCTCATCCTTTACGTTCTACGTCAGACAGTAAGGCGCCTGAAGAACCTGTCAACGCCAAGTGCAATGGCACCGTCACCGGTAACATTGCAGGCCGGGCCGTAACCGTCCAGCGCCAGATAGATGGTCATCAGAAGCGCGGTCATTTCCGGGGTGAACCCAAGCATGCTCTCAAGAAAACCGACAGAAGCCATGAGGACACCGCTCATAACGCCCGGAGAGGCTACCGTAGCCACCGCCAGTATGAGCATGAAGTTCAAGAACAAGGCAAACGGTATGGGCTGTCCCATCATAAGGGCGACGGCGACCGCAGTAGTGGCCAGTTTAATCACGGAACCGCACATGTGCACGTTGGAGCACAACGGCACCACAAAATTCGCCACTTCCTCCGATACGCCATTCTTCCGGGTACATTCCGTCGTCACCGGGATTACGGCCGATGAAGAGCATATCGAAAAGCCCGTCAGATAGGCCGGGAACAAGTTCCACAAACATTTGAGCGGATTCTTCCCCGCGATGACGCCCGCAATCATATACTGAATCACAAGGTAGAGTATGGAAAGCACGACGCCCGTCGCGATGACTTTCACGCCCGAACCCATGACAACGGCCAGCTTCCCGGATGCGCTCATCTCGCACATCATGGTAAAGATATAGAGCGGCATAAGCGGGATAATCGCCTTCTCGATGGTCATCTTGACAACTTCTCCAAACTCGGAAAACCAGTTTTTAAGCGAATCACCCTTGATATAGATGCAGCAGATGCCTATCATGAAGGAAAGGCACAGGGCCGTGAGCATGTCGCAAAGCGGCTTTATCTTAAGATCAAGATAGGGTTCGAAGGTCTTTGCCGTTGTGGTGTCCGTTTGAAGGTCCCCCACCCCCAGCATGTGCGGAAACAAGGCCGATGCGCTGCCGTATGCGAACAGTCCCGCCAGCACGGTGGAGAGATAGGCCACGCCTACAACGGTGAGCAGCATCTTCCCCGCTCCCTTGCCCAGTCCGTAAATGGCCGGAGTCACAAGCCCCAGCACCAAGAGCGGCACGATGAATTTCAGAAGCTGCGCAAAGAGGATATTGAATGTCTTGAAAAGACGGACCAGCCAGTCCGGGGCAATCACCCCTGCAGCCGCGCCAAGCGCAATGGCAATGAGGACCTTTACAAAAAGGGACAGCTTTATCTTTTTCTTCATAATCTCACAATTTCATGGTATTCCCTGCCGCGGCCGTCCTTCCAGCTCAGGCGGTAAGTTCCTTTAAAGCCGCGCCAGCGGACCTCTCCGCCGCGTCCGGCCCTTACTTCAAGATTCGTGCGCCACTCATGCAGAATCAGGTGTTCAAGCGCTTTATAAGCGGGTTTCGGGGTCATATCCCGGTGGAAAAGGCCCGACGTGGAGGGTTCCCCGGGGAACCCGCAGCCGTCCACAAGGTTCCACCAGGTAATGGCGAACATATTGCCGCAGCTGAACCACAGCCGGTAAAGGTTCCGCGCGATGATGGCCTGGATCATCTCGCCTCCCGCATCATCAGTGGGGGCGGTGATGGTGATTTCGCTGATGCAGACGGGAAGTCCCGGGGCAGAAAGCCTTTTCACAAGGTCCCAGACGTATTCAGGAGTCTGGATGGGAGCGCCTTCGGCAATCTGCGCACATTCCGCAGGGTCGTAAAGATGCATCTGGGAGCCGATGGCCTGTACGCCGTAGCCTTCATTCAGAAGCGTTTGCACCTGTTTGGGGTAATCGTCTTCAACCACGTAGTCATTGATGCATTTGAGCTGTCCGGCAGGAATCATTTCATCGGCAATCTTCCAGGTGCGGCGGGTGTAATCGCCCGGGAGGAGCATGTAGCGGCTTTTGGTGAAAAGGGCTCCCGGGATCTGGACGCCGGAGCGCCAGTCCTTGCAACTCTCGTTCACTATATCGTAGCTCACCACGGCCGGGTTATCTTTGTAATGGTCGATGATGTCGCGCACATGCCTGTCGAAAGCATCTGCAAGGGCTTTCCCGTAGCCGGGAAAGCGGGCGGCGAGGACATCGGCAGGAAGAGCGTCCCACTCGGCGCTGCGGGGCACTTTGCTCTCAAAAAGGGAAACATCTTCCAGCGAATCCAGCAGCGCCCTTTCAGATGCCGGTGCAAGCTGATGCAGCCACCTCGGATTATTGGTACCGCTCCCCCAGGCAAGCGGGTGCAGATGGACGGCAACGTCATGAGAAGCACACCAGTCCACGACGGGATCCGACGCCGGACGCCTCCAGTGCGGCTGCGCAAAAGGCTTTTTCTTGAAGTTGTTCCAGTACGCTTCGCTGTCACGATATGCCCCCTCAAAGCGCTGAGGCTCATCTTTGAACCACTGAAAATCCCTCCAGTAGAGTCCTACCGTAGCACGGTTGAAGAGCGTCCCGAAGAGCTCCCTGTAGCGGGCATTGGACTCGGGCGTTCCCAATTGGTTGAAGTTGAATGTAGATGCTCCGAACTGGAAGGCCGAGGAAATCTGTTCTATCTTTACCGCTGTCCCCCGCTTAACGTCCTTAAGGCGGATATAAGCATCGGCCATGCGGTTCCTCTGAATATCCGCATCAATCCTGGCCTGGACTTCGTCGTTCCACAGGGCCCAGTACGCCGGGCTCATCACCGCGGCAGTATCTTCCGCCGCCCGGTGCGGGATGGACTGCGCGCCGGCAAGGCCCGCAAAAGACAAGGCGATGGATAATAATGTTAAACGTTTCATCATAAACCAAATCCAAAATCATAGAGATTGCCCTCAGTATCGCGCCAGGGGGTCATGTCCTGAGGGACATCTTCCAACTGTCTTTCAACGGTTTCCATATCCGACGGGAACTGCATGGGAAGGCGCCCCATGGGGTTGAACGCACCGGAGACAATATCCAGGAAGGCTTTGCTCCTTACCCCGAAGGCCACGAGGATGGCATCGGCCCAGGGTTCAAACTCCATCACTATAGGACGGGTGGTCTGAAGAAGCACCACCACGGGCTTGTCTCCCATCCGGGCCTTGGTATCGCGCACCAGGTCAAGGTCCGATGCGTTTTCCACTTCCAGGCGGCGCCCTTTATAGCTGCGGTTGGCACTCTTTTCCGCCGGATCTCCGCCGGCAATGGAAACCGCCCTTGCCTTTGCTGCCGTATAGGGAGAGTACTGCAGCGATATGGGCATATACCTGCCGTCTTTATAGCCGATACCGCCTTCGGGCTCAGTAATAGCCACAATCGCGAAATCAGCCACCGAAGGGCTTTGGGCGATGGTATAGTGCTTGGCTACCTCTGCGGTATCTACCGAATAGCCCACGCATGGGGCTTTTTTCAGCCTGCCCGTCATGGAATAGACGCCGGGGATTTTGCGGAGAGGGACGTAAACCTTGGGCTTGTCTCCCGATATGACAGGAATGACGTTTCCCTTATTTTTCAGCATCACGACGCTCCGCCGCTGGGCCTCTTCTCCAAGCGCCTGAGCCTCGGGATCTGAAAGCACTTTTACGGCTTCTGAAGGGTCCCTGTAAGGATTTTCAAAGGCCCCGCTGCGAAAGAAGGGCACCAGGATTTTACAGGCCGATGTCTCCCAGCGCGCCCGCGCAGAATCTGCTCCGTATTTGCCGCACCACAGCTGGTAAGACTCCATAAGCCAGGATGCGAAGACCTCTCCGCCGAACTCATCCACACCGGCCTCCAGCGCCTTGAGGATGCGCTCCCCCCTGGTAAGCGCCTCTACGCCGTAGCATTTGCCGCCCGTGGTGAGCGGGTTGCCGTTATAGTCCGGCACGATGCCCCAGTCTGTGCAGACGATTCCCTCATAGCCGTATTGTTTCCGGAGCAGCGTATCGATGATATAACTGCTGTAGCTGTTACCTACGTTTTCCCCTGACGGATCCTGCCCGTAAGAAACTGTATAATACGGCATTACGCCGCCGGAATCCAGACAGAAAGCGTCCATTGCAGTCTTCAGGCGCCCGCCCGGAAACACGGCATATTTGCCGATGGAAAGGTGCGCGTCCCTTCCGCCTTCACCCGCGCCGCCGCCCGGCCAGTGCTTGACGATGCAATTCACCTGAGGCTGCATGGCGTGGATGTAGGCCGATGACAGCTGCCTCACCAGCTCAGGATTCTCGCCGAAAGTGCCCGGCACACGCCTCCAGCGGGGATCAGTGGCCAAATCGGCCTGGGGGGAAAGGGCTGTTCCGAATCCCAGGGCGCGGTATTCCCGCTGCACCGTCCGGGCAAAACCGACAACTACCGTCGTGTCGAAAGTGGCCGCCAGTCCCAGCGGTGTGGGCCACTGGGAGCAGATGCCGCCGGAACCGGCGTTGAACTCGTCAGTGGCCTTGATTTCATTGCGGGGGTCGGTGCAGTTCAGTGCAGGGATGCCCCAGGGAAGGCTCTCGCAGAGCGCTTGGACCTTATTATTCCAGCGGGCAATGGTTTCGGGCCCGTCGGAATGCGCCATCAGGATCTGCCGGGTATCAAAGTTCTCTATCGCACTGCGCAGCCGGTCGCAAATGTCTGAAGGTTCGGCGCCGCTTTCCTGATAGGGCTTTCCGTTATAGGTAATGCCGCTCACGCTCATGGAGGAAATGCCGGGGACATTCACGGTATGGCCGATGGTCATAAGGCCGGAAAGGTACTCCGGCGGCAGTTTTGACGCCAAATCAGCCGCCCTTTCCCCAGGAGTAAGCCGCCAGTCCTCGTAGGGGTCCACTTCCCCGTTGCGGTTGTGGTCTTTGAAGCTTTTGCCGCACTCACGCAGCAGCGGAACATCTACATAAGTGAGCGTGGGCCCGCCCTTCTGGGTGAGCTCCCGGTAGCCATCCTTGGTTTCAACGGCCGTGCAGGCGACAAGCGCCAGCGAAGCCCACAATAACCATTTACCACTCATGATGCCATTCTGTATTGGTGGAAGTAGATAATACGGCGCTGCGCTCCAGCAAGAACACCGGACTGTCCCATACCGGGAGGCTGTAAGTTCTGGCGGGGTTGTTGGGAGAATAGTGGTAGCGGTCCAGGGTGAAGACACGTCCGGTAATGGGCTCTATCAGAACAGGGTTCTCAAGTTTTAGACCCTCTATGGCAATACGTGCCTGTTGCCATCCCAAAGCTGAAGATGGCTTATTCCCGGAAAGATACAGCATGGCGCCTATGCGTTTTCCGTCTTTCTGAAGCCCGGTCACTTTAATTGGCTCCTTGAGGGAGGATGTAAAGGAGACTTCGGCAGGTTCTACTGTGTCGGGAAGCAAGTTTACCATGTTCCTGACCGCATAGAATGAGGGCTTTTTGTAAATCACCTTGCCCTTGAGACTGGTGCACAGAAGGCCGAAGGACTGGCGGAAATCAGGATAGACAAGATCCACCATCGTGAAAATGGAGGATGGCTGGCCCAGGACAAAGTCGCAGGCCATCCGCCTCAGAATTACTTTTGCCTGGGAATACTCGGTCCACTCCTGAAACTTGAGCGCGTGGGCCCAGCCCAGTTCGGAGGGACATCCGCTTTCTCCCATAACCACCTTTACCGAAGGGTCGAATGCGTGCACCCGCTCTGTAAGCAGGCGGAAATCGTAGTCTCCCTCATCCGGGTTCTCAAAGTATTTGTGAAGGGTAACGACCTCAAAAATTCCCGGCTTCAAATCCCTCAGCGCCTCATCCAGGAAAGCATAATCCAGCGAAGCCAGGGCGAAGGCTGCAATCCGGGCATCAGGGTCGGCCTTTCGGATAAGCGGCGACGTGGCCTTCAGGAGTTTTACGTAGCGTTCAGGATGTCCGGCATTCACGGAGATATTGGGCTCGTTCCAGACTTCATAGCAGTGTACACGTCCCTTGAAATGCTCTATGACCGCCTGAACATACTTTTTCCATGGGCCCAGGTCGGCGGGAATGGCATTGCCAAGGGTGTTCCCGTCCCCGTACAGGGGATTCCCATAGCAGAGGCACATCCAAGGCTGAACCTTCTGCTCCAGAAGGCCGTCAACAATGGCATCCAGCCAGGCAAAGTCATACTTGCCTTTCTCTTTTTCCGTCTTGGCCCAGCCGCTCTGGATACGGGCATAGCCCACGCCCAGTTGCCCCACATACTGTTTGTACGCAGAGAACTCCGCCATGTCCCTGTCCAGACATTCACAGCCGATGGACCAGCGACCGGCGCGAAGAGAGGAATCCGTTTCGAGGACACCCACCTGTGTGAGCGGCGGCGCGGCCTGCATGAATTTCTCGTATGTGACGGAAGGCCCCACCTGCGCGCTCAAGGGCAGGATTCCGAAAAATAAACAGATTGCCAGTGGTATGATAAGTTTAATCTTCATAGACTCAAAAGAAAATTTGATTCAATCGAGCGTATCATGCTCTCCGGGACACCGCAGTTACGTGCTGTAACGGACCATTTTGATGCCTCTTCGCACACCTGATCAATGACTTCCGGGGCTGTTTTTATACTATTTGACTCGGCAAAAGACAAAAGATCCGCCCTTCCTATTCCATCAAACTTCCCGCCAATGGACATTTGATGGGTGGACGTCCAGGCTCCGTCAGGATTGAAGGCATATCCCATATCATAGGCTGGGGACAGATGCCATTTCCCATCCTGGCCCATCAGGAAAGATATGTTTTTGGTGTGGTCGTCCTGGTTCCTTACCACCACATTGAAAACCATTCTCCTGAACATTTCATTGGCCTCGGCATAAGAAAGCCTTAAACGCCTCATTACATTGAATGCCTGCTCATATGAATAGGCTCTGTGAATACGGTGGTCATAATGTGCGATTCCGCATAGTGTCTGCGTATGGATTTTCCTTCCGTTTACCCTGTCAAACCGTTTGGTTATAAAGTGTGCACGGCCATTCTCTTCAATCAGGTCACAGTAGGTCATGTCAATGCCGCATGCCTTGACGAGCCGTGAAAAAGAGTATTCTAGCCGGCCATAATTCTCAGTTTCCCTAAATCCAGTCGTGGCCGATACTCCATCCAATTTAATCAGATAGTAGTCAAATCCTTCAGGAGCTTCAACCTGACCTGATCTGACTTCTCCTGTTGCTTTATTGTATGCGATGACCGCTTTCGCACGCTGTCCGCCGGCAGATGTCCCAAGACGAAGTATTTCTGCAATGGCCGCCTTCTTGTTGCCAAGAAGATTGGTCTCAAATGCCACCTTTTCCGAGAGGGCTTCGCGCGCTACCCGGACCAGTGTATCGATTTCTATCAACTGATTAGAATCCGTTTCCGGGCCTATTGCCGGCTCGAACTCCAGTGCACCCATGCATCTTCTTCCCAAATAGCAAAGTGATTCGACAGGATTGCCAGATGTCCGGCCGGTCAGGGACAGCCATCTGTCAAAAAGCACGCGTCCGTATGTGTCGGGCAAGGAATCGGCCAGCATGCCGGGGAGGCCGTTGAAGGTATCCCAATTGAGTCCGCCGAAGGAATAAATGCGACCTGGACGAACCGGCATCATAAGCGGGGAGGGTTCAATACCCTGACCTGCAAAACCTGCGTCGTATTCAAAGCGGGCCAGATTATATTCGATATCCCAGTTGAACGTCCCGATTATTTTGCCAAATAATCGTACTCTTGCGACATCTACCATTGCGATTCCTCCTTTTTTGTGCTTTTCGCCTGCCCTGTGGCGCGTTTTCTTGCATTTCTTTTAACAGAAGACTGCAACTGGTAGTACTCAGACGGGCTCATCTTATCTTCTTCCACCATGGGCCGAATCAGTTCGAACTCACCCAAAGAGCGCAGACATCTGAGCAGGTTCTCAAATGTACCTATCTGTCCGGCTTCAATCTTTTTCAACGACGACAGGGATATGCCGGCGTCATGGGCAAGACTCTCCTGTGTAATATTCTGTTTGAGCCTTGCAGATTTCAGTTTTTGTCCTATTCTGCTTTGAATCAGGCCGTCAGACATAGTATAGATATCATTCATAATAAGTTAAATTTAAACTATTATGCAGCAAATATACAAATTATAGTTTAAATTACAACTATTAAATTATTGGTTAAAGAGTTTAATTTTGTAGATGCCGGAGACTTTGAAGCGCTCCTGGAAAGCCGGGCGGAAGCGGCGCTGGTAACTGAGGCCGTAATAGGGGGCGTTTTCCGGGAGGTCCAGCCGTCCTCTCAGATATAGCATATTGTGGTGGCCGGTCTCGTCGCCGTTGAGCACCTGCCAGCGCTTGCCGTCACGCAGCTCCTCACAGAAGGCGATTCTCTCTGAAGGACCAAAGTCTATCCATGCCCCCACACCCGCAACGGTGAATTCATCCGGGGCGGTCTGGACAATGATACCGTGGGCGTTTTTCTCCCCTTCGATGCAATGGACGAAGAAGGTTTGATTGCCAAGAGGAAGTTCGAATACTGCATCCTGCGCGTCATTTTTGTCTATCCGTACGAAGCCCCGCATGGGATGGCCTTCAGCAATCAGCGGCATCATCTCGGAAATGACCTTGCATTCGGCCGTGAAATAAGTGTCATCAAAGTATTCTTCATAGCCAAAGCCGAAGACACCCTTGGCGCCGGCTTCACCCAGGGCATACCAGAAGCGGCCGGCCTTACAGTTGGTTTCCGGAATAAAGAGCGGCTGGGCTTCCCCATAGACATCGCACATTTCCCGCAGGTCAGGACCGTAAATGTCCGGGGAGAGCCAGTCCAGATGGGGTGCGTGCTTCTTCCATACAGCCAAAACAGCCTCACGAGGGCCCCCGTTGGGGTATTTGCCGTAAGCCCTGTCGACGGGGGAAAGCCAGGCGTTGGTGAACATGGGAATATCATACGCCTCCTTCCCGCAAGCCGCCACGGCATCTACATAACGGGCGTAAGCCTCGGCCATGAAAAACTGCGGGGCCAGCGGGTCGTCAGAGCGGCTCCAGGGGCTTTCTTCCCAGGCTTTTACGCCTGCTGAAGAAAAGTCGCGTTCTGCAAAGACTCCCACTTCGTTCTCTACCTGGACGCAAAGGACGCGGCGATGGGCATCAGCCTTCTTCAAATGCGCCATAAGAGCCTTGAAGGCCTTTGCATCGGCTTCCAGGGCCGCCTGGCAGAAGGGAGAAATGGGCCCAGTCTTTTCCGCGACTTCGGTGGGGGCGCGGAAATAGGTGGCAGTATCGGCCTTCACCCAAAGCGGCGGATAGGAGGACTCACCGTTCTTCCAGGTGCCGAACCACAGAAGGCCAAGAAACAGATTCCGCTTGTCGGCAGCCTTAATAAGGTAATCCACCAACTCAAAGTCAAATTCGCCCTGCGATGGCTCCAGCAGCTCCCAGCTGACGGGGGCAAGGACCGTATTGAAGCCAAGCGATACGGCTAAATCCAGCGACGCGTCTATCGATTCCGGCGTGGAAGCGTTGGAATTGTGCATCTCGCCGCCCCACAGGACCGCGGGAGCAACAGGACGCTGAACGCACGAGAAGAGGATAAAGGCAACGGACAGCAGTATGGAGAGTCGTTTCATAAAAAAGAGTTATTGTTTGACAAGAAGGATGCAGTCGGCCCTGAAAGGCTTTCCTGAACCGCCGCCGGAAACCTTGACGGTAACGCTGTCGGAAAGCTCAAAGCAACCGAGCGGCGCCCAGTCCCCCTTCATCTGACCGTCGAGGGGAATGTCCCCGGAATCTACAGTAACGCTTACTCCGTCAAAATTGTAATGAGTTATGGGCTCTACATCATCGACCAGATTTACGTAAGAATACACTTCATACAGCCCCGGAACGGGCACTCTGGCGCTGAAGCGGATGGACGCCCCCGGAGCCGATGATTCAAGATAGGAAGGGCCATAGCCGCGTTTGGACTTTATGCGGATCCAGCCGGAAGGTACGTCCATCAGGGCGTCGTCCATAAATATATCGGGCACAGAGCCGTCCTGCAGCGGGTCCACGGCTATCTTGGAGATCAACTCTCCGGCCGATACATCCTGAACGGGAACGCCTTGCCGCAGCGTCATGACGGCCGCCAAACCGGCCATCTGCCCCAGGGACATAAACACGGGTTCCATCCTCAGGGAGCCGAAGGCGATATGGCTCGCGGACACGCAGACCGGCACAAGAAGGTTATCGCACTCTCCCCGTACGGGGACAATACTTCTGTAAGGAATGAGCCATGGGGCCGGAATCTTCTCCTCCACATTGCCCTCGTTCTTCACCATCCCTTCCACCACGATGCGCCGGCAGTTGTGGGAATCCATCTTATAGGCGGCATATGCAATGCCATCCGGCACATCGGCAAGCCCTTCACAGTCCTTCTGGGTGACGACATAATCCGACACCATCCGGCGGCCTTCGCGCACATAAAGCTGCGGCGTCCAATGGCCATTTCCCGGATATTCATCCTTGGGAAGGCCCCACCGCGCAAGTTCTTTCCGGGTCGCACAAGGGACCCGCGGGTCCGTCGTCAAAAACCAGAGTAAGCCCAGCGTATAGTCCGAGTGTGCCTGATATATCTTGTAACGTTCAGCATAAGAGGCTTCCAGATAGCCGGCATTCCCGCCGATATAATCGGTAGAGAAGCCCCCGAAATTGTTCACATCGGTCTTGCGCCCCGGCATCGGGCTCCAGATGAAATACTTGGCCGATGAGGGCTGCGCGGCAATGAGGCGCGCAAGCAGCTCATAGCGCGTAGAATCGTAACCGGAAGGCCTTGTGAGCGGAATCTGGTTTTCCAGCGAATCCGTGAGGCACAAACGCAGATTATACGCCTGCAGCAAACTATCCCCCTCGCCTTCCTCCCCTGCCGGCTCTTCCGTCACGCCGGGAAGGAGTCCGCTCGCGGGGACTCCAGGCTCCACATACGGGTCCACACCGTCCGGGAACTGATGATTGGCGGCAATATGGCGGCCGTTCCAGCATTCCGCATATCGTTCCGACGATTCCCGGCCGGCAGTATAACTCACGCCGGAAGCCGGCAGCAAATCGCCTTCATAACTTGCATCGATAAAAACTTTTGCCCGAATCAGCGGACCCCGTCCAAGCGGCCGGCCTTCTCCATCGAGCCGGATCGTATGCATGAGGGTAATGTGCGTGCCGCGTTTGCGAAGCTTGTCGAGTCCTGTATGGCGCAGAACTTCTATATCCGGGTGCGCCAGATACGCATCCATCACCTCCTGCGCCACATGGGGTTCGAACACCCAGCTTTCCAACTTGCCGTAATGCTTCCCGAGTTCGCGGTAGAACTGCCGGGAAAGCCCCTGAACTACCTGTTTGTTGCCGATGTCGGTAAGGCCAAGCCCGCCGGTAGTGAGCCCGCCTATATGCCCGGAGGGTTCAACTACTACTACACTGCATCCATCCAGGGCGGCGCTTCTGGCGGCAACCACACCCGCCGAGGTCCCGCCATATATGCACACGTCATACGCTCTGGCGCATGAAAGCATCGACAGCCATATGCCGCCCAGCAGGACGATATTCGCAAATAATCTCATTTTGCCAGAATTTCCTGGATGGGTTCCTTGACCGATTCCATCCAAAGCGTATAGCCGTAGGAATCGGGATGGGAGCCGTCGGAAGTGGCCTCGTGGGTGGGTGACGTGGCGTTTGTAGTGTTAATCCAATATACATTTGGATATTTATTCACCATCTGCTGCATCAGTTCCTCTGCCGTCGTGCGCTTGGCGTGCTCCCGGGCATCGTAGGAAGCGCTGAAGTTGCGTTTTTCCCTGCGGATGGTCTGCAGGAAGATAAGCGGGATGCCAGGGCGTTCCTTCACAAAACGCTGAATGAACGGTTCAAGCCTTTCCTGCACTTCCTGCGGCGTGGGATTTGAGAACGCATCAAAGACAAAGGCATCGACCGGCTCCGCATCCAGAAGGGCCTCGGCAAAATAAGGCTGGAGCTTGCAGTTACCGCTGAAACCGAGGTTGATAAAGTTGTAGCCGGTGGCACGGGACAGCTGGGCTTCCCAGGTCATGGCGCAGCGTCCGGCACCGGAACCCTGCGTATAAGAAGAGCCCCAGACGGCGATTCTGCCCTTGAAAGGCTGGGAATCGGCCTCAAGCCAACTTCCCTCCGCCGTTACGATATCCAGTGATTCTATCTGGGAGAACAGCGGAAGATACACAAGGCAGTGTTTTTCACCGCTGCCACAGTCTGGGATAAGTTCCACCTCATGAGGTTCGCCGGGCGTATTTTTGTTCGGAAAACCGTTGCCCGCCCAAAGCCATTTTTCGTCCTTGAGCATGTAAAGGTCGAAGCCCCTTGCCGATATCGGGCCCATGTTGCCGCCGTTTGCAGCCTTGACTCTCCAGACGACGCGCACGCCTATGCTCTTGGAGTTGGTGGAGAAGGCGACGGCCATTCCCGCGCACATCCTCGCCTGCCCCATTTCACCGGTGCTCATGCCCTCCCGCGCATCCAGACGGTCCCAGGGATGGGCGGTTCCGGTGTATTTGCCCACGACGGTAAGGCTCAGTGCATCCGTATAGTCTTTCCGGGCATGGGAAGAAAGGGAAAAGATGCAAAAAAACGCAAATGCAATAATACCGATTCGCTTCATTGCGCAAATTTAGTAAAATCACAAACCATGGACAATTCCGGCCCAGCCGCCACCGGGGGCAAGGTGAACCGTGAGGGAAGATGCCCCGGAACAGGTCTTTTTCCGCCAGGACTGCGCATTGTCGGAGGCGTCGGGGCCGTCTTCCCAGGCCTCGACGCTGGCCGGGCCGCCGCACAGCGCGGCAAGGTCAATGGTGAACTCCCGCTCCGACCAGTCCGTCATGGCTCCGATGTACCAGACGCTGCCCTTCCGGCGGGCGGTGACGATATATTCGCCGACCTTTGCGTCAAGCACCCGGGTCTCGTCCCAGACGGTCGGCACCCTGTATAGGAATTCGGCGCAGGCGGGGTCCGCCTCGTAACGCGAGGGACTGTCGCAGAGCATCTGCAGGGGCGCGTCGAACACCACATACTGTGCAAGCTGGCGGCAGCGTGTCCCCTGGGACATGGGCGCACACTTCACGGGGCTGAATTTCTCCCGGGAAGCGTTCAAAAAGGCGCCGGGGGTATAATCTGCAGGACCGGCACGGAAACGGATGAAAGGCACAGTCACATCGAAAGTAACCATATCATAGAACGGGAGAGCCCTGTTGCGCATCTGCTCCAGCCCGAAGATGCCCTCATAATTGAGCACATTGGGAAATTGTTTGTGCAGACCCGTCGGCGGAGGGCAGCCGTGAAAATCGATAATCAGCTTATACCGGGCCGCCGTCGCCGCCGTCCTGTACATAAAGTCATGGATAATCTGGTCATTGCGCTCCAGAAAATCTATCTTGAATCCCTTTACCCCCATTTCGGAGTAGTGCCGGCAGATCTTTTCCATATCCTTTGCAAAAGCGGAATAGCCCGCCCAGAGGATGACGCCCACATTCCTTGCCGCGCCGTAGGCGACAAGCTCAGGAATGTCGATATCTTTCACGACGGAAAACAGGTCATCCGCAAATTTGACGGCCCAGCCTTCGTCCATCAGGATATACTCGATCCCGTGACGGGAAGCAAAATCGATGTAGGACTTATAGGTAGCCGTATTCACGCCCGGCGTGAAGTCCACCTCGTCAAGGTGGAAGGCACTCCACCATTCCCAGACACTCTTGCCGGGCTTCACCCAGGAAAAGTCCCCTTCCGGCCCCGGCGCAAGCCGGGTAACGAGATCGTTCATGGCCAGTTCGGCATCGCTGCGGGCGATGCAGATCACCCTCCAGGGGAAGGAACGGCCCTTCCCGTCGCAGGACGCGATGAAGTCCTCGCGGGAGGTGACGATCCATTGCAGATTCCGTTTCCCGCCCTGCTTTTCGGTAGCGGGATACCCGGCGAAGCGGGCTTCAAAGCCGCTGCCGAAGGGCTTCAGCAACATCCCTGGATAGGAAATCACATCCGACTCGGCAATCACCATCTTGACGGCGTCCCCTTCCACCAGGGCAGGCAATACGGCCAGGGGTGGACGGGGGTTGTCGAAGGAGAGAACCTGCCTGTCATCCGGCCCGAGAGCCACATCCAGCAACGCTTTCCCGGGTTTCCAGACAGGGAATCGCAGGCAGGTGTAAAGGTTCTGGAAATCGTCCTGAAAGGGGTCGATGTTCTTATGCGTATAGGAGTAGCGGGTACCCATGCCGGCGGCAAAGCGGAAGGCAGCCTGTTCGGAAACGACCTTGTAAGGCTTGCGCTTCTCGATGTTCCACCGCCAGGCGACCCCGTCATTGCCTGCAAGGGCTTCCAAGGAATAACCCTTGTACTGGAGAACAAGCCTGCCGGCGTCCCTGCGGATGCCGCGGGGGCGGCCTGCACCGAGGACCGTTCCGTCGGAAAGGGTCATGGACAGACCGGACGGGCTCACGGCCGGCTTACCGTCGCACAGCACCCTGTATTGCAGGCCGTCCGCCCCGGGCAGGAATTCAAGGACGATGCTCCCGTCCGGCGATACGGCCCGCTCCCATCTGGACGAAGCCTCCGGCTCGGCGAATTTGACCACGGCCACAAGCGGAAAATGGTCGGAAGGATAATGCAGGCTGCCGTCCGCAGTAGCGTACCGTTCACGGCAGACCCGGAAATCCTGGGCCTTAAAACCGCTGAGCATGATATGGTCGGGGTGCCATTTGGTCCACGACTGCTCGTCCTTGGTATTCTGCGTCCCCCATTCCCGGTCGTCCATATCCAGCATCCCGTCTCTCTCGAAGCGGGTATATACGTCTTCCCAGCGGTCGGCGGAAATGTGCTTCCAGTCTTCGGCCTTATGCGACACATTCAGGTCGCCCACAATGACGGAGGGGATGTCGCCCGGTACAAGCGCCTCGGCACAACGGCGGATCTCCTGGAGATTCAGGATATTACCGCGGTTTTTCGGCCATGCGTCGTTCTTGTACCGCTGGGGAACGACCGTATGGGTGTCGAGGAAATAGAACTCCCGTCCGCTGGTTTTCTCGCGGAAACGGGCCCAGACGCAGGGCTTGCACACATGCTTCGGTTCTCCCTGACGGGTTCTCGGCAGGTCGGGATGACCGCCCGTCCAAAAAATACCCGTGGCGAGGGTATCCAGCAGGTCGCCCCTGTATGCGATGGCCACATCGTACGAAATCGTCCCTTTGCCGCTGTTGGGGTAGAGTATCCACTCGTAATCCTTCCCGCGCTCGGCAACCAGCCGCTTGATATCGTTTTCACCGGCGATCCCCCAGATGCTGTCGCAAACCTCCTGCACGCCGAGCACATCGCAGTCCATCGCGACAATCATATCCGCAACCGCAGTGGCACTGTTGCACCAGTAACGCTGCGGGTCCGAACGGACCCCGGCCTTGCCCTTCTCCACAAAAGTCTTGCGCGAGCCGCTGGTACAGAGATTAAAAGAACCCAGCTTCAGCGAAGGTGCGCTTAAGGTCAAAAGAATCGAAAGTAACGCTCCTGTCATATCACACTGATTATTCCCTTGTCAACACAATCCGTCTCAGAATATTCCGCGGTACAAAGCCCCGCAATGGCTTTTGCATAAACCGTCGAATGGGAAAGGAAAGATAGTCCGATCTCCCCGGAAAATACGCATCCTGAAAAATCCGTCGCAGTAACCGCCGCCCCGTCAGGCTGGACATAGCCCGCTATTCCGCCGCAACGCACGACGCCGGCACTTTCCGATTCTCCGCGGATGCGGCCTCCGTTGAGACAGCCCGACACCGATGAAACTTTGACATTTCCGGCGATGCCCCCGATGTTATGGGCGGCGGTACTTGCGGCAAGCAGGGATATCTCACCGTCAAAGGTGCAGTCCGCAATATCATAAAGACTGCTTCCCACGATTCCGCCGATATTCACATCGCCTTTGAGCACCGCCGTGGGGGCAAGGGTCACCGTCCCCGAGAAAGAATTCCGGGAAATGACCGCAAGATGCGGGGAATTGACATTTCCGGCGATCCCTCCGGCCGAGACGGACTTGAAAGTGCCGTCCAACACCATATTTCCTGTACAGAGGCAGCCCCGGATATTGACAGGGTCCGCAGAACTGTAGATGTATCCGACGACACCACCCGCATAAATGGCACCGCCGCCGTTGCCGGTAACATGGACCGACGCCGAAATTTCGCAGTTTTCAAGCGTTCCGCGGGGCGCATAACCGGCTATGGCTCCTACCGCCAGATTCGTCCCCCACTGGGAATAGGAGATACTGCCCCGGACTTTGCAGCCGCTGACCAGACCGCCGGTATAAATGCGGTTCGCAAGAATCCCCGCCCAATAGACGGACTCCGAGCCGGTGATATCGTCCTTGGAAGAGATGCTGATTGACGAATCCAGGACAAGGTTCCTGACACAGCCGCGCAACTCGTTTGCAAAGGCCGTCTTCAGGCCGGAAATACAATATCCGCCTCCGTCAAAATCTCCGGTAAACCCCTCGAGGGGGACCCAGTCCGCCGCGGCTTCTATATCTGCAGCAAGGCGGGCATGGAGATATTTTTCACCGGATGCCACGAGAGCGGCAAACTCCTTCAGCGAGGCATAGGAGGAAATCAGGGTAACAGGTTCTGTAGAAGGGGTGAAGGAGGTCCGGGGGAATTCATAGACAAGCCCTTCATTGAGCGTCTCCCCGGCAAAGGCGACGAGGTTCATGCGCCTCCCGTCCGAGCAATAGACATCGATATTCAATCCCTTCGTGAGGGCCTGCGGCCGGATGGCAAAGCAGAAGGTTCTTCCGCCCGAAATATCCACGCCGCCATCAGGCACGGTCATCTCTATGCATGCAGGACTGAAAACGGCATCCGCCTCTCCGGAAAAGACATTGCCGTCTTTCTTCATCCTAAACCTTCCGCACAGCGGAAGTCCGTCCAGCGAAGACAGGGAAAGCCCGGTGACGGTGGCGGAACCGCTGAGGGGAAGGCTGATGATGCAGGAGAGATGATGCATGCGCAGGCTGGTGAGCGAACCGGTCGAATACATCGGCGCACAGCCCTTGCGGATGTTCCCGTCGGAAAATTCCTGCACGGACGGAATTTCGAAAATGTCGTCGCCGCCGGCAGCTCCGTAAAGTGCATTGTAGGGAGCCTGAAGCCCTTCAGAGAATGAAAACACGGCTTCCGATCCGCCCGCCGAAAGGGCGGAAAGCGCTTTTGAATCGACCCCGTTCACGCGTATGCAGTCCCCGCTGCTCCACAGTACGGGATACTTTCCGTCAGATTTGGCTCCAAGGACGGTTCTGGACGTGGCACCAGGCATGAGGGCACTCAGGCTGAAATCCCCTCCCGGCCCTTTTTCCTTTGCGCAGGAAAAGAGTGCGAATATCGACAAAACGGCTAATAACTTTTTCATACGCTCAGAAATTAAGGATAACCTTTATCGGAAGATGGTCGGAAGGATAGTGCAGGGAACCGTCTTTTGTGGGAAAGCGCTCCCTGCCCACTTTATAATAGGAAGGGGTAAACCCGTCGATGAGGATATGGTCGGGACGCCATGAACCCACTCCCCCTTCTTCGTTCTTGTTGGCCTGCATCGTTCCCCGGGACCGTACATCGGTAAAAGAGAGGGTGCCGGCCGCAAGCATCTCATCATAAACATCCGACCAGCGGCCCGAGGTCAGGATACGGTAATTGTCCCCGCTGTCCACGTTCATGTCGCCCGTGATGACCGAGGGCAGTCCCTCGGTGACCAGCGGGGCGAACCACTCGATGAGTTCCGTGGCATTGCGCCGCTGAGGCATGCCCGGGTCATCCTCGTTTCCGGCATTCGGCAGGTCCAGGTGCGTCGTAATGAATACGAACTGCTTTCCGCTCGGCTTGTGGGTGAATTTTGCCCAGGTGGCCGGACGGTTGGTCCCTATCCGGTCCCATGAACTGTCATCCTGGGGCGCTTTCCTGCGCGAGCCGTTAAGCCAGTATCTGCCATGGGAGACCAGTGTAAGGACGGAACTTTTGTAAAGTATCGCATCGGTGCTGCCAAGTCCGTTTCGGGTGGTATTATTGGGGAACAAACTGTCGTAGGTCGTATTGGAGGCATTGTAAATGACCCAGGAATAGGACGGGATTTTGGAATTCAGCGTATGCACCACCCCGTCATAATCCGGCGCCGGTGAGGTAATGCTCGTATTGTACACCATGCTGGTCACCTCCTGTATGCCGACCACATCGCAGTCCAGATAGTTGATCATCGCGGCGACGCTCTCATAACTGTTGGCCCAGGAGCGCTGTTCCGACACGGTTTCATCAGCGTCCATCACCGATTTCCTGGCCGATGGCGCCCAAATATTGTAGGTGCATGCCGTAATGCTGGCCGACCGCTCCGCATCCGAAGAGCCCATGTCGTCATTGCCGCCTTTCTGCTCGACCTCGATGATTTCCGGCTGAAGCGGATCGGAGGAAGAAAAGACGATTTCCTTGCCTGCCTGGAAAGCAATCTGCGGGAACAGGCAGAGAGAGGCAGGAGCAAGGTCCGCACCGCTGGCAAAAAACCGGAGCGTCATGACGGCCCCGCCGTCGGCGCTCAGCACCGCCCGCAAGCCATTCTCGTAATGCCCTGCAGGGACCGTGAAATAGATGCGCTCCGCATCGGCGGACAGGGCTAACCCGGCACCAAATGAGTAGGAAATGCTTTCGGATGCCTGCGGCGAGGGCGTAAGCGCCGAATCTGCGCCGAGGTTGAACGTTCCGCCGAGCTTTTCGCCGGCGAGCGAGGAGATTTCCATCGAGGAGAGAAGCGCGCTTCCGCTGATCGGGAAGGCGACGATTGCTGCAGGTGTGCGGAGCAGGACGCTTTCTTCCAAATTCGACACCCTGGCGAAAAGGGGCAGGGCTCCGGGGCAGAAAGAATCCTTCACATAGTATTGCTGCAAGGGGAAAGTAATCTCGTCAACCGAGGATGTTCCCGGATAAATCACGTTATATGCCGATGCCGTGGCCGGCCGGGTATCAAAAGAAAATTCAGCGCTTTTACGCCCGACTGCAGACTCGGGGACCGGCCGGGAAATCGCCCCGTTGATACTGATGACATCTCCGGATGCCCAGTAGCAGGGATATTTCCCCTCCGGGGAACGGGGACCGAGGGAGGTCCTTGAATCCTGGTCATCGGTACCGACCGTTATGCGCAGTCCCACAGCGTCTTCAGGCAGATTTCCGCTACAGGACGAAAATGCAAGCGCGGTTGCCAGTATAATGCAATATCTTTTCATAATTCCATGCTGATCAGGGTTTCACTCATTTCCTCAAGGCTGCATCTCGCTCCGTCGGTGAAATCGAGGGAACGGAAGCACAGGTCCGGCAGCAGGTAAACCCGTCCCCGTCCCAATGTAGCGCCGCTGGCAAGGTGCCAGGACATCTCAAATCCGTCAGGACTTTCAGCCGTGACGGTAAGCCCCTCTGAAAAGGTCCCGGGAACGAAATAGAGATAAAAAACCGTACCGGACAGCGGTGAGAGCGGCTTTCCCGGAGCCGTGGTGACAAGCGGCAGGGCCGCCAGGGCATCCAGTTCCCCCGTATTGAAATTGATATTGAAACGACCCGCCACAGGTTCTCCACCGTCAGCACGGAGGCTGAGCGAAGAGACTTTCAAGTCTCCGGAGAGGTTCAGCCGCAGCGCACAGCCCGCATGATGGAACTGTACCGCCCCGGAAAGCGATGAGGCGGAAGCATACATCGGAGGTACGACGCCGTCAAAGACAATTTCTCCGGTTTCCGACGCAGGATAGAGTACATGATACGGGGCGGCTCCGGCAAAGTCCAAAAACACGAAATTTGCCTTGTCCGACTTGATAGCCGACGCTGACAGCGGCTGGCTTGTCCGGGATCCGATGCTGATCCTGTCGCCCGCCTCCCAGGTCAAAGGATAAACGCCATCGGTTTCATCTCCGGGGGCAAGTCTCGAAAGGGAGCACGGCAGAGCGGCGCTGAGCGTTACGCGCTCCGGTCCCGATTGGGTACAGGACAGCGAAACCACCAGGAAAAATGGCAGAAGTAAAGCCAGTTTCTTCATATCAATACTCAAGTTCGGCTACCACGGGAAAATGCAATGCAGGATAATGCAGGGACCCGTCGGCAGTAGGATATTTATTTCTCAGGACAGAATATGACTTTACGGAAAAACCGTATTCGAGGATATGGTCCGGACGCCCGCCCTGAAGCCGGGATTCATCCGGGCTGTTGCATGTATCCTTGACTTTTACGGCATCTTCGGAGAGCGCGCCTTCCTCGTGCAGGCGGTCATGCACATCGAACCAGAGGGAGGAGGTAAGCGCCTTGTAGCCATCATGGGACGGCGCGTTTCGGGCGTTAAGGGTAATGAGCGACGGCATACCCTTAGGGACGATGTCGTAGCGCATATAGTCCACGACGTTGCGGCAGTTCGCCACATTGATTTCATGATAGACTACCCGCTCCCCCTTGTCGTATTGGGTGGGACCATTGATTGCTGCGCTGGCAAAAACGAGTTCCTTTCCGGCGAGCCTGTCGTACAGCCGCACCCACATCATGGAGGCATTGCCCCCGCCGTATTTGTATTCCTTCGCGCGACCCGGCTTGTCGTATATACCGCTAAGCCAGCGTATTCCCCAGTCGCGCAGTTCGAATCTCGAGGCCCTCCAGATGACACCGGAGCCGCCTGCCAACTGGCCGTCAAGCGGAAAAGACGGATTGCGGTTGCTCAGCACAAGCCAGTCGTAATCCCCGCCCCGCTCACGGATGATGTCGATGAGGGGCGTGGCTCCGTCGCGCCGGCCCGCCATGCTGTCGCAGACGTCCTGGATACCGAGGATGTCGCAATCCGCATCGATGATGGCATCGGCGACGGCAACGGCGCTGTTGCACCACATGCGCTGGGCGCTCATCTTGCCGGCTTCCGCCTGTACCCTGCGGTTGAAGGAATTGGAGATTTCATAGGTCCCGGCCTTCAGGGATACCTTCCGGGGCGCTGCGCACATGCCTGTACACAGTAGCGCTGCAAGTATGAATGCGATTTCTCTCATAGTTCCAGGTCTGCCCTGATCGGATAATGGTCGGAAATGTAGGGGATATGCAGATAGGACTTCCACACGACCTTGAAGTCCGTACACCTGCGGAATCCGCTGTACCAGATATAGTCGATGATTCCGGTCCATGACTTTCCGAAGCCGTTGAAGGCATATTTGTCGTCAGACGACTGCGCGGTCTGCCGGGCATCTTTCATCCCGGATGAGATGCGCGCCAGTCCCTTATTGTCCGGAGTCATATTGAAATCCCCGACCACCACACAGGGCAGTTTCTTGGGATTCAGGACCTTGAGCGTATCCAGAATCAGGTCCAGGCCCTTTTCACGGGCAGTCTGGCCCTTGTGGTCCAGATGCGTGGTAACGAAGAAAAATTCCTTGCCGCTGTCCTTCATCTTCAACTTCGCCCAGACGGCCGTGCGCTTGATCTCCGCATCCCAGCCCAGGGACGGCACGGAAGGGGTTTCACTGAGATGGAATCCGCCCCAGTCCACAAGGTCAAGCGTTTCGTCGTTGTAATAGATGGATGCGCACTCTTTCTTGCCAT
>JAFSVL010000022.1 GCA_017445015.1 Bacteroidales bacterium
CATGGCCTCGTCGTAAGTGATGTCGTGGCCGCGGCCGGTCTCCCTCAGGTAGTCCGCCATGTCTCCTACGCCGATGCACCAGTCGCGGTAATCGTCGGCACAGCCTTCATCCAGTTTCTTGCGGCCGTAGCGGCAGGAGCAGATGCCCACGCCGATATGCCCCTCGTACTTCTTGAGCCAATAAGAGATGTGCTCGATATCGGCGGTCTGGTTTTCCATCGAGATGGCCTTTTCCACCGGAATCACGTGCATGCCGATTCCCGAGCCGCCCATAGGTACCATCGGTGTGATTTTCTCCAGCGGAAGGAAGGTCATGCGCTCGAAGAACATCGCAAGTTCCGGGTGCCGGTCCATCAGGTCGGTGTTCATGTTGGTATATTCCGCGCTTCCCGGCACGAACATGGGGACCCAGTAGATACGGTCCTCGCGCGCGTAGGTCGTTCCGGGTACCGGACCGTCCTTGGTATATTTGTCGCCGTAATCATACTCGAGCATGCCGAAATACGACAGTTTGTCCAGGAGTTCGTCAAAGGACGCATCGTCCGGAGTATAGTGCTTCTTCGCATTCCACTCGTGAAGGAGCGCGTAAGTGCGATGCTCGCGCACTTTGAACGGGTTGCCGGGGAGCATATCCAGAAGCAGGTCCAGGGAGGCCTCCCGCGTCACGGCATCCATTTCATCCTCAAAAATACAGGCAAGCCCCCAGTATTCCGGGGCATCGGTGGTCATTTTGATTTTCCCGGGTACACGGTCCGTAATGTGACGTACCAGTTTGATAAGTTTGGGATTCGGGTTTTTGTCACCCATGTGCTTGGGGACAAACTTTTTGGACATCTCGGGCATAATATGCTTTTTTACTGATTATTCCATTCTTTTACGTTCCGCTCCAACCAGGCGGCAAAGGCGTCGATTCCTTCTCCCGTCCGGGCGCAGATGGGAATCACCTCCGCCTTCGGATTGCGCAGACGGATATATTCCCTGCATTTTTCCATGTCAAAGTCGAAATACGGCAGCACGTCCGTCTTGTTGATCAGGACAATATCGCAGATGGAGAACATCAGGGGGTATTTGAGCGGCTTGTCATGACCTTCCGGGACGGAAAGGATCATGGCATTCTTCACCGCCCCGGTGTCAAATTCGGCGGGACAGACAAGATTGCCTACGTTCTCGAGAATCACCAGGCGGGCTCCGCCGGCAGGCAGGTTTTCCAGGCCCTGGCGCGTCATCTCCGCATCCAGGTGGCACATCCCTCCGGTATGCAGTTGAATGGTCCCGACTCCGGTGGCCTCCTGGATCTTCACGGCGTCCACGTCGGAATCGATATCGGCCTCCATGACGGCGATGTCCAATTTATCCTTGAGAAGGTTGATGGTCCGGATCAGCGTCGTGGTTTTCCCGCTGCCGGGAGAAGACATCAGGTTGAGCAGGAATACGCCCTTATCTTTCAATTCTCCCCTGAGTGCCTGCGCGTCCTTGTCATTATCGGCAAAGACGCTCTTCTTGATTTCAATGACTTTCACGCTTATCCGTTTATCTTGCCAGCCTGCTGATGTGCGGGACGGAGCAGGTCCAGCACCGTCTTGACGGGATTGAAGGTATCCAGCGGCACTTCCACAAACAGGGTGTTCCAGTCGCTCATGGCGCCGTTCCACAGGCCGGGAAGTTCCAGCGCCTTCAGCGGGCGCCCCTCGTAACTCTTGGACGAAATAAAACCGGTGTCCGGATCCACATAGCGGAGCAGGTCGAACTTCTCCCCCTTGTAATTGCGCAGGCAGCAGACCAGGTCAACGGGATTAAAATGCGTTCCGGCGCAGGCTCCGCCCTTGATTTGCACGCTCTCCAGAATCTGGAGCGAAGTGGAACCGTCCGCCGCACGGATGATAAAGGGACCGCCGCCGGGCTCGCCCTGATTGCGCACCATACCGCAGACGCGGATGGGACGGTCAAGTTTGCGTCGAAGCGCATCGGAGAGGGACTCTCCGGCCGCAGGCACCACTTCCACGCAAAGCTCGCTGGAAAGGAACGCACGTATCTCGGCGCAGAGCGCTTCGCCGGCACCGGCATCGAGCGCCCGGAGATAAGCGAAGATCCGGTCCCGGAGTTCAAGGCATTTTCCCATCAGCACCTTCTTCCAAAGCGCGGTGACGGGCAACAGCCGCTCACAGGACACATTATCGATATTCTTGATCGAAACCAGTTCTTCCTCAATCTCGTTGAGGTTATAAATCAACGCGCCGTGACCGGCCGGCCGGTACAACTCCGTACCGTCCGACTTCAGGAAGGGCCGGTTCCGCTCATCGACGGCAAGGGTATCCGTCGCCTTGTCCTGGCAGGTAAAGCGAATCTTAAATCGGACACCGTAGCGCCGCTCATATTCCGCCTTCACCGCCGCAATCGCTTCATCAAAAAGGGTGCGGTGCTCAGGAGAAATGGTAATCGTCAGCGTAGCACAGCCGCCGGCATCCCGCATATACTCCTGCGCTTCCACCAAATGCTCGGCAATCGCGGTACGCACCTCATCGGCATAGCGATGGAACTTCAGGACACCCTTGGGTTTGGAACCATAGCCAAGCCCCTCCGCAGTCAGCAGTTTGGAGAGCACGGAACGCTGCGTCGCCGCATCCGCGGAAGGCTCGCCAAAAACAGACTCGTCGTAAAAAGCAAAGGACTTGAGTTCCCGCACGAGACGCGCCGCCGGAGCATCTTCCGGCAGGGCTTTGGAGGGCTCCGCCTCCAGCGCCGACAGACCGGCAAACATATCCTTGAACATACGGGAAGCCGCCCCGGAAGCCGGGACGAACTTGCACTTCCCTTTCACGGAAGCCTTGTCATAATACGCGGCGACTTCTTCCACCTGCCGCCCGGACAAAACGCAAATCCCCTTCTCGGGCGTTGCGGGGGAAACGATATCCAACCAGGGAAAACCGGTCTCGAACCGTCTGATCTGCTCCTCTTTACTTAACATATCCAGGTTACTGTTTTAGTTTTTCTAAGCGTATTTCGCAAATTTAAAAAACAATTCTGACAAACTCTTCGTATCTTTGAGAAAAATATGAAAGAACAGATATTATATAACGTAACGATCGAGGCGGTAGCGGCGGAAGGCAAAGCCCTTGCCCACGTGCATCTGGGAGAGGGAGACGAGGGACGCGGCGCGGTCGTATTCGTTGAATTCGCCGTCCCGGGAGACATCGTGGATATCCAGGTTTTCAAAAAGAAAAAAAATTACCTGGAAGGCCGCATCCTCCGCATCGTCCAGCCCTCAAAAGACCGTCTGGAGCCGTTCTGCAGCCACTTCGGAATTTGCGGCGGATGCCGCTGGCAGCCGCTCCCCTACGAAATGCAGCTCGAAGCCAAACGGCGGCAGGTAGAAGACCAGCTGGTACGCATCGGACATCTCGAAGTCCCGGAAATCCGGCCCACGCTGCCCTCCTTGCAAACCACGGAATACCGGAACAAACTGGAATTCTCCGCGTCCTGCCGCAGATGGATACTGGCGGACGAAGATCCGCAGAACCTGGGTGAAGAGGAACGGCTCGGACTGGGCTTCCACGTAGGCAGATTCTTCGACAAGGTCCTGGATATAAAGCACTGCCATCTGCAGCCGGAGCCCTCCAACGCCATCCGTCTGTTCATCAAGGACTACGCCATCCAACACGGGCTCACCTTCTACGACATCCGGGAAAACCACGGCCTGCTCCGCGGCATCTTCGTCCGCAACAACCAAAAGGGCCAGATCATGCTCATCGTCTGCTTCGGAGACGAAAGCCCGCTCATCGCCCCGATGTTGACGGCCGTCTCGGAAGCCTTTCCGCAGATATCGTCCCTCTACTACGTCATCAACCGCAAATGCAACGACAGTATCACGGACCAGGAATGTATATTGTTCCGCGGCGAAGCGACCCTTGCCGAAGAAATGGAGGGGCTGCACTTCCGCATCGGCCCCAAATCCTTCTACCAGACCAACTCCAGACAGGCTGAGCGCCTTTACGGAGTCGCGCGCGATTTCGCAGAACTCGACGGCAGCCAGACCGTATATGACCTCTACACCGGAACGGGCACCATCGCACAATTCATCGCCCGCCGCTGCAAGAAAGTCATCGGCATCGAATACGTACCCGAAGCCATCGAAGACGCAAAACGCGGCGCTGCGGAAAACGGCATCGACAACTGCGAATTCTTCGCCGGCGATATGAAAGACGTCTTGACGGAGGCCTTCATTGCAGCGCATGGAAAGCCGGACGTCCTCATCCTCGACCCGCCGCGCGCCGGAATCCATCCCGATGTAGCAAAAGTCATCCTCGCCGCCGCGCCCCCGCGCATCGTCTATGTCAGTTGCAATCCCGCCTCCCAGGCGCGCGACCTGGCCATTTTCGCCCCGGACTACCGTATAGACACTGTACAGCCCGTCGATATGTTCCCGCACACCCTGCACGTCGAAAACGTATGTAAACTCAGCCGGAAATGATACTCAATATCGCTCTGATACTTCTTGGACTTGCCCTTGTCGTCTTCGGCGCGGATTACCTCGTGGACGGGGCTTCCGCCCTCGCGAGACGTTTCGGGGTCAGCGAATTCGTCATCGGCCTCACCATCGTCGGCTTCGGCACATCGATGCCGGAAATGGTCGTCAGCGTCACCGGGGCCCTGGCGGGCAACGCCGACATCTCCGTCGGGAACGTCATCGGATCCAACATCATGAACGTACTGCTCATCCTCGGACTGACGGCCATGCTCTCCCCCATCGCCATCACCCGGGAAAACATGCGGCGCGACATTCCGATCACCCTGCTGGTGACGGTACTGTTCATCGTCTGCGGATATTTCGGCGGGCTCAGCCGCATCGAGGGCTTCCTCTTTCTCGCCCTGTTCACCCTATATCTGTTCTGGTGCTTCAGAACGGGCACCCCTGACGGGGCGGAAGAAGCCAATACGGCAAAGGATATGTCCGTATTCAAAGCCGTCCTGCTCGTCGCAGGAGGCCTTGGCGCACTCATCGCCGGGGGAAAATTATTCGTAGAATCGGCGATAACATTCGCCAAAAGCGCCGGCGTATCCGACAAATTCATCGCCATAACGCTCCTTGCCGGCGGCACATCCCTGCCGGAACTGGCCACCTGCATCGTCGCCGCGGCCAAAAAAAGAGGTCAGCTGGCCCTCGGCAACATCCTCGGCTCCAACATCTTCAACATCCTGCTGATCCTGGGCCTCTCCGCCGGCATCACACCCCTGTCCTTCAGCGCCATCAAACCCGTCGATATGGGTGTACTGCTGCTCAGCATGCTTCTGGTCGCCATGAGCGCCTATACCGGACGGAACCAGAAAATCGACCGCTTCGACGCGGCGCTCATGCTCGCCGTCGAGGCCGCCTATCTCGTCTGGCTCGGTATCAACCTTTAGTTCATCCCCGGAAAGGGGACGCGAAGCGACAGGATTTAGAAGCTGTTTTGAATTATTTGAAATAAGATTTTATGGAATTATTTTTTAGATATTTTTTAGGTATGATGAAGGAGTGTAGCAGCAGCTACATGACTGAAGAATGGCTGAAAAAGAGCAAAAAAGAATCATAAAAGA
>JAFSVL010000023.1 GCA_017445015.1 Bacteroidales bacterium
GCTGGAACTCCCTGCGCTCCATCTCGTGCATGGGGTTGCGCTTGATGATGCCGGCATTGTTCACGAGGATATCGATCTGGCCCACCTCGGCGTGAATCTTTTCCACGGTGGCCTTGACGGCATTCTCATCCGTAACGTCGCAGACATAGCCGTGCACATTGGCGATGCCGGCTTCCTTATAGTTGTTCAGCCCGCGCTCCAGGGCCGCTTCGGTGATGTCGTTGAAGATGATGTTCTTAATGCCGGCAGCCTCGAAAGCCTTGGCAATGTTGTAACCAATACCGTAAGAGGCGCCGGTAATCCAGGCGTTCTTACCTTCGAGGGAAAAAGGATTGGTCATACAAAAATACGGTTAATGAAGTTCAAGTATGCAAATATAAGATAATTTTTCACGGAATTATTGTACATTTGTACCGAATTTTTACAATATGCTGATTCTTCTGAAGCTTCTTGGCTCCATCGCCCTGCTGATTTACGGGATGAAGGTCATGAGCGAGGCCCTGCAGAAAATGGCGGGCCCCCAGTTGCGTCACCTTCTTGGCGCCATGACCACCCACCGTGTTTCCGGTGTCGCAACCGGTGCGCTTGTCACTGTCGCCGTCCAGTCTTCCGCCGCTACGACCGTCATGACGGTCTCTTTTGTCAATGCCGCGCTCCTGACCCTCAGTCAGGCGATTTCGGTGATTATGGGAGCGAATATCGGAACGACCCTCAGCGCCTGGATCATGTCGGCGGGTTTTTCCTTCAATATCGGATCGCTGGTCTGGCCCGCGTTTTTTATCGGCATCATTTTGATTCAGACGGGCAGGCACCGTTATGTGGGCGATTTCCTCTTCGGCCTGAGTTTCCTGCTCTTTGCCTTGGGCATGCTCAAGCAGACGGGTGTGGAGATGGACCTGGCGAGCAAGCCCGCGGTCGTCAATTTCTTCGCGAGTTTTCCCACCAATTACGGGACGATCCTGCTCTTCCTGCTGATCGGTACTATACTGACCGCGCTCGTCCAGAGTTCTGCGGCGCTGATGGCCATTACGATGGTGCTCTGCGCTACCGGAGCGATCACGATCTATCAGGGTATCGCGCTGGTCATGGGCGAGAATATAGGAACTACCGTTACGGCCAATCTTGCGGCCATGAACGCCAATATCCAGGCACGGCGCACGGCTATGGCGCACCTGCTCTTCAATGTGTTCGGCGTGCTCTGGGTGCTGGCCCTCTTTTTCCCCTTCGTGCGGATGGTGTGCGGCATCGTCCGTCTCGACCCGGAGGCGCCCGGGCAGAATCCTGTCCAACTTTCTTTTGCCCTGGCTACGTTCCACACCTGTTTCAACGTCATCAATACGGCGGTGCTTATCTGGTTTATTCCCCAACTGGAAAAACTGGTCTGTCTGCTGATCAAACCCAGGAGCATCGACGAAGAGTCCGAGTTCCGCCTGCAGTACATCCACGGCGGTCTGATGAAGACGCCGGAACTTTCCGTATTCCAGGCGCAAAAGGAAATCGTCGTGTTCGGCGAGAAGATGCAGCGCATGTTCGGCCAGGTGCAGGAACTCTACGGCCTGCAGGACGAACAGGCCTTCCAGAAACTTTTTGAGCGCATCAAAAAGGGGGAGGAGATGAGCGACCGGATGGAGAACGAAATCGGTAAATACCTCGGCGATGTGGGGGACTCCCATCTTTCCGACGAGACTAAAGAGAAAATCCGCTCCATGCTGCGCCAGATCAGTGAATTGGAGTCCGTAGGCGACAGTTGCTTCAATCTGGCCCGCATCCTGCACCGCAAACGGGACAACAAGATCGCCTTTACCGATGAACTGGAAAAGGGCGTTCAGGAAATGTTCGCGCTGGTGTCCGAAGCCCTGACCCGGATGAATGCGGTCCTTTCCGGACGCAAGGAGGATTTCGACATCTCCCTGTCCCGCGACGTGGAACTGCGTATCAACGGTTGCCGCAATGCCTGGAAGCAGTACAATATCGAGAGCCTGGACAACCACGTGTACGGCTACGATATCGGAACCGTCTTTTCCGACCTTATCGGGGAATGTGAAAAGACCGGCGATTATATTATCAATGTGGCGGAAGCCCGCCTGGGGGCTATAAAGGAAATTTAGTTCTCTTCCCCCGGTTAAGCCCGGTTCCCGGGAACGGTATCGATATGTGTCCGCGCCATGCCGGCGCGGATTCCGCGGAAAATGCACCTTATTTTGAGAATTCAAGAAAAAATCCCAAATTTGAAATTTGATTTGTTAGAAGTTGTTTTGAACGGTTAGAAGTTATGAAATTACGCAGCAGTGTCACCTTTGAAGGACGCCGGATGGCCGGCGCGCGCGCGTTGTGGCTTGCGAACGGAATGAAACGCTCGCAGTTCGGAAAGCCCGTCATCGCCATCGCCAACTCCTTCACCCAGTTTGTTCCCGGTCATGTCCATCTGCATGATGCGGCTCAGATTGTCAAGGCGGAAATCGAGCGTCTGGGCTGTTTTGCGGCTGAATTCGATACCATCGCCGTAGATGACGGCATCGCAATGGGACACGACGGGATGCTTTATTCCCTGCCTTCGCGCGACATTATCGCCGACAGCGTGGAGTATATGGTAAATGCGCACAAGGCAGATGCACTCGTCTGTATCAGCAACTGCGACAAGATTACCCCAGGCATGCTCATTGCGGCGATGCGCCTCAACATCCCGACGATTTTTGTGTCCGGCGGTCCGATGGAAGCGGGCGAACTGGGGGCGGCGAGGCTGGACCTGATCGACGCGATGGTCAAATCCGCCGACCCGACGGTGGATGACGACGAGGTCGCCGCCATCGAAGCCTGCGCCTGTCCCACCTGCGGCAGTTGTTCCGGCATGTTTACCGCCAATTCGATGAACTGCCTGACCGAAACCATCGGACTTGCGCTGCCCGGCAACGGTACGGTGCTCGCGACGCATGCGCTCCGCAAGGAACTGCTGCTCAGGGCGGCACGCCAGATTGTCGAAAATGCGAAGAAATACTATTTCGAAGACGATGCTTCCTGTCTTCCGCGCAACATCGCGACGCGGCAGGCATTCCTCAATGCCATGACGCTCGATATCGCCATGGGCGGCTCCACCAATACCGTGCTGCATCTGCTGGCGGTGGCGGGGGAGGCCGGTGCCGATTTCAAGATGGCGGACATCGACATGCTATCGCGCAAGGTCCCGTGCATCTGCAAAGTGGCTCCCAATACGCAGAAATACCATATCCAGGATGTAGGCCGTGCCGGCGGGGTGCTCGCCATCATGAACGAACTGTTCAAGGGCGGGCTTGTGGACGGCAGCGTCTCCCGGGTGGACGGCATGACCCTCTCGGAGGCCATTGCGAAATACGATATTTCGGGTCCGGCGGTCAGCGAAGAGGCGCTGCGCCTTTACAGCAGCGCCCCCGGCGGCGTGCGGACCACTGAAATGGCCTCGCAGGAAAAATACTGGGATACGCTTGATACGGACCGCGCCGGAGGCTGCATCCGCGACCTTGCGCATGCCTATACGAAAGACGGCGGCCTGGGCGTGCTCTTCGGCAATATCGCGCTGGACGGCTGCGTCATCAAGACCGCGGGTGTCGATGCGTCGCTCTGGCACTTCGAAGGTCCCGCAAAGGTCTTCGATTCACAGGAAGCCGCCTGCGAGGGCATCCTCGGCGGTGCGGTGAAGGCGGGGGATTGCGTCGTCATTACGCATGAAGGCCCCAAAGGCGGTCCGGGCATGCAGGAAATGCTCTATCCCACTTCGTACATTAAGTCGATGCATCTGGGCAAGGCCTGCGCGTTGATTACCGACGGACGGTTCAGCGGCGGCACTTCCGGCCTGAGCATCGGACATATCTCCCCGGAAGCGGCGGCCGGCGGAAATATCGGACTTGTCCGCGACGGTGACATCATCACCATCGACATCCCTTCCCGCAGCATCAGTGTCAATCTCAGCGACGAGCAACTCGCACAGCGCCGTGCGGAAGAACGTTCCCGCGGAAGCAGGGCGTTTACTGCGCCGGTCCGGCAGCGGACCGTTTCCGCGAGCCTCAGGGCGTATGCCTCGATGGTCAGCAGCGCCGACAAGGGAGCCCGTCGCATTGTCCCGGAAGATTAGTCTATGGAAGATAAAATTGGAACGAAAATCAGCGGCGCGGAAATCCTGCTGGAGCAACTGCTCTTCCAGGGTGTCGATACCGTCTTCGGCTATCCCGGAGGCGCCATCATGCCCGTGTATGACAAATTGTACGGTTATCTGGACCGTCTGCATCATGTCCTGGTACGTCACGAACAGGGGGCGATCCATGCCGCCCAGGGCTTTGCGCGGGTGAAGGGGGTTCCCGGCTTCGTGATGGTGACATCCGGTCCCGGCGCCACCAACGTGATTACCGGCGTGGCGGACGCGATGATTGACTCGACCCCGGTGGTGGTCGTGGCCGGACAGGTCACGACGGGCCTGCTGGGTACCGACGCCTTCCAGGAGACGGACCTGATCGGCATGACGACCCCGATTACCAAGTGGAGTTACCAGATCCGGCGTGCGGAAGATGTGGCCTGGGCCGTTTCGAGGGCTTTTTATATCGCCGGCAGCGGCCGTCCGGGGCCCGTGGTCCTGGACTTTACCAAGGATGCACAGACCGGTCTGGCGGAATTCAAGCCCTGCCGCTGCAACTTCATCCGCAGTTATGTTCCCGACCCCGAAGTGCCGCAGGAAGCGATTGAAAAGGCTGCCGGGATGATCAATGCCGCCGAGCGCCCTTTCGTGGTCTATGGCCAGGGTGTCCTGATGTCCGGGGCGGAGAAGGAACTTGGGGATTTTCTCGACAAGGCGGATATCCCCGCTGGTTCCACGCTGCTTGGCCTGAGCGCGTTGCCTTCGGACAACCCGCATCTCAAGGGGATGCTGGGCATGCACGGCAGCATCGCTTCGAACATCATGACCTGCGAATGTGACCTGCTCATTGCGGTGGGCATGCGCTTTGACGACCGCGTAACTGGAAAACTCGACAAATACGCTTCGCAGGCAAAAATTATCCATATCGATATCGACCCTTCCGAAATCGGCAAGAACATTCCCGTCGATCTGGGGATTGTCGGTGATGCGCGAAAAGTGCTTTCCCGGCTGACGCCGCTGCTCGACAAGCGCGACCGCAGTGCCTGGGAATGCCGCAATGCCGAATGTGACGAGGTGGAGCGCACCCGCGTTTCCGACCCTGAAATCGCGCCTTCGGAAGGCCCGGTGAACCCCGGCGAGGTCATTGCCGCGGTGGCAAAAGCGACCCACGGCGATGCGGTCATCGTCACCGATGTGGGCCAGAACCAGATGCTTGCTGCGCGCTATTCCCGTTTTACGAAGCCCCGCAGTTTCATTTCTTCCGGAGGTCTCGGCACGATGGGCTTCGGCCTTCCTGCCGCCATCGGCGCCAAAATCGGCGCACCGGACCGGACCGTATGCCTGTTCGTGGGCGACGGCGGCATCCAGATGACGGTACAGGAACTGGGCACGGTCATGCAGGAGAAGACCGGCGTGAAAATCGTGCTGCTCAATAACAACTGGCTCGGCAACGTGCGGATGTGGCAGGAACTCTTTTTCGGTGCCCGCTATTCCTGCACGCGGATGCTCAATCCTGATTTCGAGATGCTCGCCCGGGCTTACGGCATCCGTTGCGAGAATGTGGAATCGCGCGAAGAACTGGTCCCTGCCATTGAACGGATGCTTGCGGACGACGCGCCCTGCATCCTGAACGTGCATGTGCGGGAGGAAAGCATGGTCTTTCCGATGATCCCTCCCGGAAAGGAACTGGACCAGATTATGTTGAATGCCAAAGACTGGTATGCGTATGGAAAATGAAAAATTATACGAGATTACGGCTTATACGGAGAATCAGGTGGGCCTGTTGAGTGCCGTGGCCGGAATCTTTACCCGGCGCAGTCTCAATATCGAAAAACTGCTGGTCTATCCTTCGCGCATCGAGGGCATCCATAAATTCAAAATCATTACGCGCACGGATGAACGGCGGGTGAAGGCCGTCGTGGCGCAGATGGAGAAAAAGGTGGATGTCGTCAAGGCGTTCTGGGAGGTGGATAATGAACGCTCCCATAAAGAGAAGGAGCAGGTGGAGGAGTTCCTGGCCCGCAGGGAGGAACAGAACGTGAAATTGTGAAACTGAAACAATATTGTACGATTATGGCAAAAATGAATTTTGGAGGGGTTGAAGAAAATGTCGTGACCCGCGACGAGTTTACGCTTGAAATGGCCCGTGAGACCTTGAAGGACAAGACGCTTGCCGTCATTGGATACGGCGTCCAGGGCCCCGGACAGTCCCTGAACCTGCGCGATAACGGATTCAATGTTATCGTCGGACAGCGGCCCGGCAAGACCTATGAGAAAGCGGTTGCCGACGGCTGGGTGCCCGGCAAGACGCTGTTCGGCATCGAAGAGGCCTGCGAGAAAGGCGATATCGTGATGTGCCTGCTTTCCGATGCGGCCGTGATGTCGGTCTGGCCCGTCATCAAAAAGCACCTCACAGCGGGCAAGAGCCTCTATTTCTCCCACGGCTTTGCCATTACATGGAGCGACCGCACGGGATGCGTCCCCCCGGAGGATATCGACGTCATCATGGTGGCCCCTAAGGGCTCCGGCGCAACCGTCCGTTCCCTCTATCTGGAGGGCCGCGGCATCAATTCCTCTTACGCGGTGTATCAGGATGTGAGCGGCAATGCCCTGAAAAATACGATCGCCATCGGCATCGGCATCGGTTCCGGCTATCTCTTTGAAACCACCTTCCAGCGCGAGGCGACTTCCGACCTGACCGGCGAGCGCGGATCCCTGATGGGAGCCATCCAGGGCCTGCTCAGCGCCCAGTACGAGGTGCTCCGCGAGAACGGACATACGCCTTCCGAGGCCTTCAATGAGACCGTCGAGGAACTGACGCAGTCGCTGATGCCCCTCTTTGCGGCCAAGGGAATGGACTGGATGTATGCCAACTGCTCGACCACCGCGCAGCGCGGCGCCCTGGACTGGATGGGACCCTTCCACGATGCCATCAAGCCCGTGGTCCAGAAACTCTATGCCAGCGTAAAATGCGGCAACGAAGCGCAGATTTCCATCGACGCCAACTCCAAACCGGATTACCGCGAAGGCTTGGAGAAGGAACTCAAGGCCTTGCGCGAAAGCGAAATGTGGCGTACCGCCGTTACGGTGCGCGCCCTTCGTCCCGAGAACAACAAAAAGTAAATGAATACCCTTTTCGACAAAATCTGGGATGCGCACGTCGTGTCCCTCATCGAGGACGGGCCGCAGCAGTTGTACATCGACAGGCTGTACTGCCATGAAGTCACCTCGCCGCAGGCCTTCGAAGGCTTGCGCGGGCGGGGCATCGGCTGTCTGCGTCCGAAGCAGGTCTTCTGCATGCCGGACCACAATACCCCGACCCACGACCAGGACAAGCCCATAGCCGATCCGGTTTCCCGGGCGCAGGTCGATACGCTGGCGCGCAATGCCGAGCAGTTCGGGGTCAACCATTTCCCGATGAACAGCCCGGACAACGGCATCATCCACGTCGTAGGGCCGGAGAAAGGCATTTCCCTGCCTGGGATGACCATCGTCTGCGGAGATTCCCATACCTCCACGCACGGGGCGGTGGGGGCTGTGGCTTTCGGCATCGGCACCTCCGAAGTGGAGATGGTGCTTGCCTCGCAGTGCATCCTGCAGCAGAAGCCTGCGTCCATGAGTATCCGCGTCGAGGGGAAACTGGGTCCCGGCGTTACCGCAAAGGACCTGGCGCTTTTCCTGATGATGAAAATCAGCACCAGCGGTGCTACCGGATATTTTGTCGAATACAGGGGTGAGGCGGTACGGTCGCTTTCCATGGAAGGCCGGCTGACGCTCTGCAACCTTTCCATCGAAATGGGTGCGCGCGGCGGATTCATCGCTCCGGATGAAAAGACCTTCGCCTGGCTCAAGGGCCGCGAATACGCGTCGAAGGGCGCCGACTGGGATGCTGCGCTCGAAAAGTGGAAAACGCTCAAGAGCGGCGAGGATGCGGTCTTCGACCGCGAACTGGTCTTCGATGCCGCCGAGGTACAGCCGATGATTACCTACGGCACCAATCCCGGCATGGGCATGCCCATCGACGGAAAGATTCCCGCAGACGCTTCCCCCAAGGCCCTGGCCTACATGGGGTTGGAGGCCGGGCAGGGGCTGCTGGGGCACAAGGTGGATTACGTGTTCCTCGGCGCCTGCACCAACGGCCGCATCGAGGACTTCCGGGCGTTTGCCTCCATCGTCAAGGGCCGCCAAAAGGCTCCCGGCATAACGGCGTGGCTGGTTCCGGGTTCCTGGGCCGTCAAGGCGCAGATCGAGGAGGAAGGACTGGATAAGTTGCTTGCGGAATCCGGCTTTGAGATTCGTCAGCCCGGCTGCTCGGCCTGCCTGGCGATGAACGACGACAAGATTCCCGCCGGGAAGTATTCGGTATCCACGAGCAACCGCAACTTCGAAGGCCGCCAGGGCCCCGGATCGCGGACCCTGCTGGCCAGCCCGCTGACCGCGGCGGCCGCCGCCGTCACGGGGGTAGTTACCGATCCCAGAACTTTGATGGATTAATGAATATGTTGCTTCAGTTTTCAGACTACGCCCCTTCGGGGCTATCCCTCCCATCGCAGGCGATGGGCCCCTCCCACTTACGTCGCGTGGGTGCCGACGGTCTTTAAACTGAAGCAACGTATTTTATCAATATGCCAGATGAAGCAAAAATTTGATATTATAGAGAGTACCTGCGTGCCGCTGCCGCTGGAAAATATCGATACGGACCAGATTATCCCGGCCCGTTTCATGAAAGTCACCACCCGGGACGAAAAATTCTTCGGAGACAACCTCTTCCGGGACTGGCGCTACGACGCCCAGGGCAAGCCCATAGGCGACTTTGTCCTGAACGACCCCCGTTACAGCGGCTGCATCCTCGTGGCCGGAAAGAACTTCGGTTCCGGCTCCAGCCGCGAGCACGCGGCCTGGGCCATCGCCGGATACGGATTCCGGGTGGTGATTTCCAGCTTTTTCGCGGACATTCACAAGAACAACGAACTCAATAACTTCGTACTGCCCGTGGTGGTCTCCGAAGGCTTCCTGGCCCGGCTCTTTGAGGGAATCGCCGCGGATCCTGCGCTGAAAGTCCGCGTGGACGTGTCGGCCCAGACGGTCACCAACCTCAGTAGCGGAGAAAGCGAGCATTTCGAACTGAACGCCTATAAGAAATATTGTCTGATGAATGCACTGGACGATATCGACTATCTGCTGGAGCAAAAGGACAAAATCGAAAAATTCGAACAGGGCCGATGATAGAAATCCTGGATACGACGCTGCGTGACGGCGAACAGACGGCGGGTGTAACGTTCAACCCGAGCGAAAAACTGGCGATTGCCCAGCTCCTTCTTGAGGAGTTGAAGGTGGACCGCGTGGAACTGGCCTCCGCGCGTGTATCCGGCGGAGAGTCGGACTCTCTGGTCAAGATATGCGAATGGGCCGGTGCAAAGGGCTTTTTGGACCGCATCGAAGTTTTGGGCTTCGTGGACGGCGGTCAATCCGTGGACTGGATTGCCTCCTGCGGGGGAAAAGTGGTCAACTTTCTCTCGAAGGGCTCGCTCAAACACCTGGAGACCCAACTGCGCAAAACGCCGGAGCAACACGCCGCCGATATCCGCGCCCAGGTGGAATATGCGCGCTCCAGGGGGCTGGAAGTCAATCTTTATCTGGAAGACTGGTCCCGCGGCATCGCGGATTCCCCGGAATATGTATTCTTTCTGGTGGATTCGCTCAGGGACCTTCCGATCCGCCGCTTCTTGCTTCCGGATACCCTCGGCGTACTGAATCCCTGGACATGTGCGCAGTACTGCCGCCTGATGCGGGAACGCTTCCCCGACCTGCACTTCGACTTCCACGCGCACAATGACTATGGGCTGGCGGTAGCCAATACCCTGGCCGCCGTACAGTCGGGATTCCAGGGCGTCCACGTAACGGTAAACGGCCTGGGGGAGCGGTGCGGCAACGCTTCTGTGGCGGCCGTAGCGGCGGCGCTCAAGGATATGGCGGGTGCGGAATTTTCCCTGGACGAGAGTGCCCTTACCCATGTAAGTCGCTATGTGGCAAGTATTTCCGGAATCCGTATCCCGGATAACGAGCCGGTGGTGGGGGAGAATGTCTTCACCCAGACCTCCGGCGTGCATGCGGACGGGGACCGTAAGGGCGGCTTGTATGAAAACCGGCTGGTTCCCTCGCGTTTCGGAAGGGAGCGTCGCTACGCCCTGGGCAAGATGAGCGGTAAGGCCAATGTGCTCGAGAACCTGGACAAGCTCGGCATCAACCTTACGCCGGAGCAGGTGAAGCTGGTTACGGAGCGGGTGGTGGAACTGGGCGACAAGAAAGAAATGCTCACGGCGGAGGATTTGCCGTTCATCGTCGCGGACGTGCTGAAGAGCGGGCAGGGGAGCGACAACATCCGCATTGTCAACTATTCCCTCCAGATTACCAAGGACATGAAGCCCGCGGCGATGCTCAAAGTTTCCATCGACGGGCAGGAATACGAAACCTCTTCCCACGGGGACGGACAGTACCACGCCTTTATGCGGGCCCTCTGGAAGGTGTATGACCGGCTGGGGAAGAAACATCCCTTGCTTGCGGACTATCAGGTAAGCATTCCGCCGGGAGGCAAGACGGACGCCCTGGTGGCCACCACCATCGTCTGGGATATGGACGGGCATTCCTTCAAGACCCGCGGTATCGATTCCGACCAGACCGCCGCCGCCATCAAGGCGACCGTGAAAATGTTGAATATCATTGAAAATCTGGATATCAGTACATTGAAATGAGACTTAAGATTGCAGAACTGCCAGGGGACGGTATCGGTCCCGAAGTGGTGAACCAGGCCAAGAAGGCCATTGACGCCGTGGCCGGGCGTTTCGGTCACGAGGCGATCTATACTTTTGCGAAGGCGGGGGCCTGCGCCATCAACGAATTCGGCGACGCTTTCCCCGAATCCACCTTCAAGATTTGCATGGAAAGCGATGCGGTGCTCTTCGGCGCCGTCGGCGATCCCAAATATGACAATGACCCCACCGCGAAGGTGCGTCCCGAGCAGGGGCTGCTGGCCATGCGCAAGCAGCTCGGCCTTTATGCCAATCTCCGGCCCATCGAGACCTTCCCGGCGCTCGTGGACAAGAGCCCGCTGAAGAAGGAACTGGTGGACGGAGCGGATTTCCTCTGCATCCGGGAACTTACCGGCGGAATGTACTTCGGCGAGAAGGGCCGCCTGGACGGTGGCGATACCGCATTCGACACCAATATTTATCATCGCTATGAAATCGAGCGTATCCTGAAACTGGGCTTCGCGTACGCCGGCCGCCGCAGGAAGCACCTGACGGTCGTGGACAAGGCCAATGTCCTGGAATCCTCGCGCCTCTGGCGGCAGATTGCAAAGGAAATGGCGCCGCAGTATCCGGACATCGCCGTGGATTATGTGTACGTGGACAATGCGGCGATGCAACTCATCCGCTGCCCGAAGTCCTTTGACGTCATTGTCACCGAAAATACCTTCGGCGATATCCTGACCGACGAGGCCAGTTGCATTACCGGCTCGATGGGACTGCTCGCTTCCGCCTCCATCGGTGAGCATACCGGAGTCTTCGAGCCCATTCACGGCTCGTATCCGCAGGCGGCGGGCAGGGACATCGCCAACCCGCTGGCGACGATTCTTTCCGCGGCGATGATGTTCGAATATGCCTTCGGCCTCAAGGAAGAGGGCGCGCTGATGCGCCGCGCCGTCGCCGCCTCCATCGACGAGGGCTTCGTCACGGAGGACCTTGCCGCCCCCGGCGCTCCCGTTTACGGCACCTCCGCCGTCGGAGACCGTGTGGCGGAATTGATAAGTAGATTATAATCGATGAAAAATAAGTTGCTTCGGTTTTCAGACTACGCTCCTTCGGAGCTATCCCTCCCATCGCAAGCGATGGGCCCCTCCCTCTAACGTCGCGAGGGTGCCGACGGTCTTCAAACCTGAAGCAACTTAATTACAACAATGGTAAGGTGGCTGAATTTGTGAAAAAGCGGAATTTCTAAAGAATCGGTATTAAATAAATTATGGCAGAGCAATTGGATTTTGGAGCGCTGGGATTCAAGTACAGGAAGACCAACGTTATCGTATGCAGTTATTTCAAGGACGGAAAGTGGAGCGAACCGCAGGCGCAGACCGATTTCGATCTGCATTTCAGTGCGTTTGCCGGTGTTTTCCACTATGCGAATTCCTGCTTCGAAGGCCTGAAGGCCTTCCGGGGTGTGGACGGCAAGGTGCGCCTGTTCCGTCCGGACGAGAACGCGAAGCGCCTGCAGCGCAGCGGTTCCCATCTTGACATGGCGGTCCCCTCGGAAGAAATGTTCATCGACATGTGCCTGCGCGCCGTAAAGGAGAATATCGACTTCCTGCCGCCCTACGGCTATAATGCGTCGATGTACCTGCGGCCGGTGCTGATCGGCTGCAATCCGCAGTTGGGCATCGCTTCATCGACGGAAGTACTTTTTGCCATCATGTGCGCACCGGTGGGCAGTTATTCCGGCGCGGCGAGCCTCAGCCCCGGTACGGCGGTTATCGCCCGGAATTACGACCGTGCCGCGCCCAACGGGACGGGAGCCTTTAAACTCAGCGCAAATTACGCGACCTCGCTGCATCCTTACAATATGGCGCACCGGCAGGGCTATCGGGAACTGCTGTTCCTCGACCCTGCCACCAAAACGCATATTGACGAATTCGGCTCTTCCAATTTCCTGGCCATCAAGGGAAATGCCTATGTGACCCCGCTTTCCGACAGCGTGTTGCCCTCGATTACCAACAAGAGTCTCCAGACGGTGGCGGAGGATTTTGGCCTGAAGGTGGAGAAGCGCCGCGTTCCCGTGGAGGAACTCGCCGAGTTCGATGAGGTGAACGCCTGCGGTACGGCGGTCGTGATTACGCCGGTCTGCAGCGTGGACGACAAACTGCGTCTGGAAGATACGGAGGTCGTCCATACCTACCGTTTCGGAGAGCCGGACAAGTGCGGCGCTATCAGCGAAAAGCTGTACAAGCGGCTGCGCGGGATTCAGGACGGTTTGGAAGAAGATACACATGGTTGGTGTTTATATCTATGAGAAAACTATTACTAGGTGACGAGGCGGTGGCGCTGGGGGCGCTGGATGCCGGACTGTCCGGGGTGTATGCCTATCCCGGTACGCCTTCGACCGAGGTGACGGAATTTATTCAGGCGGATGCCCAGGCGCGGGAAGAGGGCGTACACAGCCGCTGGTGTACCAACGAAAAGACCGCGATGGAGGCGGCGCTCGGCATGTCCTATGCCGGCAAGCGGGCCCTCGTGTGCATGAAGCACGTGGGGATGAACGTCTGCGCGGACGCTTTCGTCAATTCCGCCGTTACCGGCGTGAAGGGCGGTGTGCTCGTGCTGGCGGCCGACGATCCTTCGATGCACTCGTCGCAGAACGAGCAGGATTCGCGCTTTTATGCGGGCTTTGCCATGGTGCCGCTGCTGGAGCCTTCCTCCCAGCAGGAAGCCTATGATATGGCGGCCTACGGTTTTGAACTATCCGAGCGCCTGGGGCTTCCGGTGGTGCTGCGCATGGTGACGCGCCTGGCGCATTCCCGTGCTTCCGTGCAAACCGCCGGAAAGCGCAGGACCGCGAACCCGCTCGGCCCGTCGTCTGACCGGGGATGGGTGCTGCTTCCGGCCATTGCCCGCCGGCAGTATCTGAAACTCATCGACAAGCAGCGGGCGATGCAGGATTCTTCCATCGAGTCGCCCTATAATGCGCTCTCCGGTGAAGGGGAGCTGGGGATTATCGCCTGCGGTATCGCCTATAATTATGTGCAGGAAGCGCTGGCGGCGGGCGGCCGGAAAGCGCATATGCTCAAGGTCTCCCAATACCCCCTGCCTGAAAACTTGATTGCCTCGCTGCGTGCTGCGTGCAGTGAAATCCTTGTGGTCGAGGACGGGCAGCCGGTCGTGGAAACGGGTGTGAAGGCCCTTCTGGGAGCGGATTATCCTGTTCATGGGCGGCTTGACGGCCGTCTGCCCCGCACGGGAGAACTGACCCCGGACAACGTGGCGGCGGCGCTGGGGCTGGATGCCCCCGGGGTCATTCCCGTTCCTCCGCTGGTGACGGGGCGGCCCCCGCAGTTCTGTCAGGGTTGCGGCCACCGCGACGTGTATGCGGCGTTGGGCCGTGTCATGGCGGATTTTCCGGAGGGCCGCGTCTTTGGCGATATCGGTTGTTATACCCTCGGTGCGCTGCCGCCTTACAGGGCCCTTGCTTCCTGCGTGGATATGGGGGCTTCCATAACGATGGCGAAAGGCGCCGCAGACGCCGGACTTTTCCCCGCCGTGGCCGTCATCGGGGACTCGACCTTTACGCATTCCGGAATGACCGGACTGCTGGACGCCGCGAATGAAAACGCGCCCATTACGGTGGTGATTTCCGACAACCTCACTACGGCGATGACGGGGGGACAGGATTCGGCCGGAACCAGCAAGTACGAAGGCATCTGTGTGGCGCTGGGTGTGGATCCCGCGCACGTGCGGACGGTCGTGCCCCTGCCCGCGAACATTCCCGAAATCGAGCGCCTGCTGCGCGAAGAGATTGCCTACAAGGGGCTTTCCGTGATTATTCCGCGCCGTGAATGTATCCAGACGGCACGCAGGCATGCAAAAAAGAAGTAGTTTATGAAAAAAGATATCATACTTTGCGGCGTCGGCGGGCAGGGAATCCTGTCCATAGCGACGGTCATCGGAGAGGCGGCGACGGCTGCCGGCCTGTATCTCAAGCAGGCCGAGGTGCATGGCATGAGCCAGCGGGGCGGCGACGTGCAGAGCCATCTGCGCCTTTCCTCGGAGCCCATTTACAGCGACCTGATTCCTCTCGGCGGGGCGGACCTCATCGTCTCCATGGAACCGATGGAAGCCCTGCGTTACCTGCCTTGGCTGGGCGCGGAGGGAACGGTCGTCACCGCATCCAAGCCGCTGGTGAACATCCCCGACTATCCGGAAGAAGCCGCCCTGCACGCAGAACTCTCGAAAGTGCCGCATCTGGTCTGCGAAGACATCGATGCGATGGCCGCGAAGGCCGGGAATCCCCGGGGCGCGAACATGGCCTTGCTGGGCCTGGCGGCCCCTTATATCGGTATATTGGATAGAAATGCCCTCCGGGAGGCCATGAAGCGCGTATTTACACCCAAGGGCGAGGCTGTCGTTGCAATGAACTTGAAATGCTATGATCTGGAACAGTCATAAAGAATGTATGTCGAGGGACGAGATGAGCGCCCTCCAAGGGAAACGCCTTCATAAAGTGGTTTCCTATGTATATCATAATGTTCCCTTTTACAGGGCGAAGATGCAGGCGATGGATGTGTCTCCTGACGATATCCGCACCATCGAAGATATCACCCGGCTTCCCTTTACCACCAAGCAGGACATCCGGGACAATTATCCCTTCGGCCTGCAGGCGGCGCCCAAGAGTGAAATCATCCGTATCCATGCATCGAGCGGGACGACCGGGAAGGCCACGATCGTAGGTTATACGCGCAAGGATATCGAAATCTGGAGCGAATGCATGGCCCGCTGCCTTACGGCATACGGCGTGACGCGCGACGACCTTTTCTCCGTCGCCTACGGCTATGGCCTCTTTACCGGAGGACTGGGCGTGCATTACGGTGTGGAAAACATGGGCGCCTCGGTCATCCCGGCATCGACGGGCAATACGGAGAAGCATATCGGCCTGATCCGGGACCTGGGCGTCACGGGTATCGCCTGCACGCCGTCCTACGCATTGCACCTGGCGGAGACGATGGAGGCCCTGGGCGTCCGCAAGGAAGACCTGAAACTGCGTGTCGGGGCATTCGGCGCCGAACCCTGGACGGAGCACATGCGCCGCGAAATCCAGGAAAGGCTGGGGCTGAAGGGCTATAACCTGTACGGTCTGAGCGAAATCATGGGCCCCTGCGTGAGTTATGAATGCGAATGCCAGACGGGCTCCCATATCTGTGAAGACCATTTCTATCCCGAAATCGTCGATCCCGCCACACTGGAGCCGCTTTCGCACGGGAGGGAAGGCGAACTGGTGTTCACGACACTGACCAAGGAAGGCATGCCGCTGCTCCGTTACCGGACCCGTGACCTGTGTTCGCTGCTTGAAGGTGAATGTGAATGCGGACGCACCGAAGTGAGGATGGGGCGGATACTTGGCCGAAGCGACGACATGCTCATCATCCGCGGCATCAACGTATTCCCTTCGCAGGTGGAAAGCGTGCTGCTGGGTATCCCGGAATGCGCCCCGCGTTTCAAGCTGATCGTCGAACGGGAAGGCAACCTGGACGCCCTTACCGTACAGGTGGAAATGCGCCAGGAATACTTCGCGCAGGGCTTCGACACGCTGGCCCCCGTCACGGAACTGGAGAAAAAGGTTGCCTCCAAATTGAGGGGCGTGCTGAGCATCTCCGCCCGTGTCCAGATCAAATCCCCGGGAGCCATCGCCCGGAGCGAGGGGAAGACCGTTTTTGTAGAAGACCGCAGAAAACTTAAATAACACCGCAACTATGCAACAATTATCTGTTTTTATGGAAAATTCCTCCGGCAGCCTGCTGCGTGTGCTGGAGAAACTGGGTGCGCATCACATCCAGTTGCACGCCATCAGCGTGGCCGATACTGCCGATTATGGCATCTTCCGCATCATTTGCAATAACCCGAAGGAGGCTTTCAAGGTGCTGGAGCAGGAGGGGTTTGCGGCGTCGCTGACCGAGGTCATCGTGCTTGAGGTGGAAGACGTCCCCGGTGCGGCATCCCGGCTCCTCAGCGTATTTGCACAGGAAGGGCTCAGCATCGCTTACCTTTACTCTTTCCACTATGAGGGCCGGCAGGCGCTTGCCTTCCGTACCGACGACCGTGACCGTGCGCGGAAAATCATTACCGCTCATTCACTGACAGAAATCATTTAGAATTAATGAAAAAAGGAACCGAATGTGTGCATGCCGGATACAGTCCGGCGAACGGCGAGCCCCGGCAGATGCCGATATGCCAGAGTACTACCTTTAAATACGAGTCATCGGATGCGATGGGCCGGCTGTTCGACCTTGAAGAACCGGGATATTTTTATACCCGCCTTCAGAATCCCACCAATGACCGGGTCGCGGCACGCATCGCCGCGCTGGAAGGGGGCGTGGGCGCCTGCCTGACCTCCAGCGGGCAGGCCGCCAACTTTTTTGCCTGTTTCAACATCTGCGAGGCGGGCGACCACATGATCGCGGTGGCCAATATCTATGGAGGTACCTTCAATCTGTTCGGCTGGACCTTCCGTAAAATGGGCATCGATGTGACCTTCGTCGAAATGGATGCGGACGAGGCCGCGCTGGAAGCGGCATTCAAACCCAACACCAAACTGGTTTTCGGCGAGACCCTCACCAATCCCGGCGTGCGCGTGCTGGACATAGAAAAATTCGCCCGCGTCGCGCACCGTCACGGCGTGCCGCTCATCATCGACAATACCTTCCCTACGCCCGTCAATTGCCGTCCCATCGAATTCGGCGCCGATATCGTCACCCATTCGACCACCAAGTATATGGACGGTCAGGGCGTCGCCGTCGGAGGCGTGGTCGTGGACAGCGGCAGATTCGACTGGACGGCGTATCCGCAGCGTTTTCCCGGCCTCTGCACGCCGGACGCTTCCTATCACGGACTGGTTTATACGGAACGCTTCGGCAATGCGGCCTACATCACCAAGCTCGTTACCCATCTGATGCGGGATCTGGGCAGCATCCCCTCGCCGCAGAATGCCTTTTACCTGAATCTCGGCCTGCAGACGCTCCATGTCCGCATGAAGCGGCATTGCGAAAGCGCCCTTGCCGTCGCGAAGTTCCTTGAATCCCGTCCGGAAGTGGCCTGGATCGAATATCCCGGCCTCGAATCCGATCCCTGTCACGCCCTGGCGCAGAAATATCTGCCCGGAGGCAGTTGCGGCGTAATGGCTTTCGGCCTCAAGGGAGACCGTGCGCGTGCCGTGCGGTTTATGGATTCCCTGAAACTGGTTACCATCGAAACGCATGTGGCCGACTGCCATACCTGTATCCTGCACCCCGCTTCCCACACGCATCGCCAGCTCAGTGATGAACAACTCCGTGAGGCCGGCGTGCGCCCGGACCTGATGCGGCTGTCCGTCGGTCTGGAGGATGTGGAAGACCTGATTGCCGATATCCAACAAGCCCTGGACAAAAAATGAAACGCCATACCCTGATTACCGGGGAGCCCTTTGCCTTTGAAAGCGGCGGATCCCTGGATTCGCTGACGCTCGTGTATCATACTTCCGACCGTGACTACCGTCCCGGAGAGAAGGTCATCTGGATCTGTCATGCGCTTACCGGAAATTCCGACCCGGAAGACTGGTGGCCCCAGATGGTGGGGAAGGGCTGTCTCATCGACCCGGAAAAATATTATGTCGTCTGTGCCGGAATGCTTTGTTCTCCTTACGGTTCCAGCGGCCCTTCGAGCCTCAATCCCGCGACGGGGAAACCCTGGTTCCTGGATTTTCCGGAGACGACGGTGCGCGATATCGTACATGCGAACATCCTTGTACGCAAGCACTTGGGCATCGGACATATCGATATGATGCTGGGACCTTCCATCGGCGGGTTCCAGACCCTCGAATGGTGCATCATGGAACCGGAAGTCATCGGCTCGGCGATATTCCTCGCCACCGCGACGCGGGTTTCCCCGTACCTGACGGCGTTTAACGAGTCGCAGCGGATGGCCCTGCTCGCGGACCCTTCTTTCAAGGAGGCGAAGTCGCTCGATGGCGGCCGTGACGGCCTGGCCTGCGCGCGCTCCATCGCCCTGATTTCCTACCGTACCTATGACGGGTACAACGCCACGCAGGAGGAAAAGGATCCGGATACGCTTTTTGCGGACCGGGCTGGCTCCTATCAGCGCTATCAGGGGCTGAAACTGGTGCGCCGCTTTGACGCCTACAGTTATTGGTACCTTACCCGTTCGCTCGATTCACAGAACGTAGGCCGCGGCCGCGGGGGAGTGCAGGCGGCACTTTCGCGCATCAAGGCCCGCTGTGCCGTCATCAGCATCGATTCCGACGTACTCTTTCCTCCGAAGCACGGAAAGGAGACCGTGGCAGCGCTCAAGTGGGCAAGTTACTATGAAATCTCGTCGATTTACGGGCACGACGGTTTCCTCATCGAACACGACCAGCTTACCGCCATCCTCGCTCCGCTGATGCCCTAGCCTTCTCGGGTGCGGCCCGTATCTGCTCGCCAATGGGACAGCAATCTCGGCGTTTTGCTTGTATTAGCAGGAGGCAAGATATTCCGCGAAGGCCGGCCGGTAACTTTCTCCTACCGGGAGCGTCTTTCCGTTGTCGAGCCTGACAGATGTCCGGGACGCTTCCGCAATATGCCCGAGGGCGACGATATAGGAGCGGTGGATGCGCATAAAGCGCTCAGGGGGAAGTTGTCCGATGAGATGTTTCAGGCTATACAGCACGACAAGGGGCGTGTCCGAATCCGATAGAAACAGCCTGATATATTCACTCATGCTCTCCACATACACAATCTTATGGATATCGACATTGACGGTCCTGTAATCCGCCTTGAAGTGCAGGATGGGGTCTGTCTCCCGGGCGGAAACGGCCGCCTTCATCTCCAGATGGGCGCACAACTTCTCGCAGGAGGCAAGGAATTCCTTGAAACTGAAGGGCTTCAGAAGATAGTCCACCGCATTGACCCTGAATCCCTCGACGGCATATTCCGAATAGGCCGTAGTAAATATCACGGCCGGAGGATGCGGCAGCGACTTGATAAAATCCATCCCGCTCAGGTCCGGCATGTTGATATCCAGGAAAAGGGCGTCGGCCTGTTCGAGAAAAGGCGCTGCCGCCGCCGCGCTCCTGCAGGCGGAGACAAGCGTCAGGAAAGGGACCTTCCCGACATACAGTTCCATCTGACGGAGGGCGAGCGGTTCGTCATCTATGACAATGACACGTATCATGATGCCGGAAATTCGGGTTGGCAGGGGAAGGTCAGCAGGACGTCGTAACGTCCTCCGTCGCTATCAATGATAAGGGTGTAGGATTTCCCGTAAAGCAGCGTCAGACGTTTCCGGATATTGTCCAGGCCGATGCCATGCCGCTCATCGGTCCGGGACGGATGGGAAGTGTTGGCGCAGCGGAACACGACGTTCCCGTCCTGCAATTCCACTTTGATATCTATGTAGGATTCTTCAGCATAACTTACCCCATGCTTGAAGGCATTCTCCACAAAGGAGGCCATCACAAGCGGAGGGACAAGGACGTCGCCGTACTGTTCCGGGAAATGCGTTTCAATCCGAAGGGCCTCTTCGGTATATCGCAGCCGCATCAGGGAGATGAAATGCTCGATAAAATCCAGTTCCCTCTCCAGCGGGATGGTGGGTGAATCGCCCTCATAGAGAAGGATGCGCATCATTTTCGAGAACTCCCCGATACTTTCCTTTGCCTTTTCAGGATCCAGATCGACCAGCGCATGGATATTATTGAGCGTATTCATCAAAAAATGGGGATTGATCTGGTACCGGAGGGTTTCGAGCCTTTGTTTTGTATTTTCGGCCTCCAGTTCTTTCAGCCGTCGCGCCCTGCGCCGGGACTCTTCATAGTAATAGGCACCGAGGTCCACGCCCACAAACAGGATTCCCATGATCAGTTTCATCACCTCCGGACGAAGCCTTCTTTCCGGCTCCGGCCCTGTTCTGCCAAATTCCGGTGGAGGTGGCGGCCCCGGCTCAAAGCGCTGTCCCGGGGAAAGGCACCAGTATCCGAACCCGGTGAGCAGTACCAGCGTAAGTATAAGGTACAATGGAAGTTTCTTCCTGATCAGGGGCGCCAGGAGGAAGTGATGGACCAAAACAAGAAGCAGGAAGGGGAGCAGGGTTTTCATGGAGCCCGGCGGTCTATTCGCCAAGGACTGCCTGGCGGCTGGAGAAGGCTTCGGCTTCGGTTTCGCTGAGGACGCGGTAACAGACGCTGCTGTGTACGACGGGGGCGCCGTTGATATCGACGCTTCCGTATTCTTTCCAGCCGGTGGCCGCCGTAGCCTTCGAGGGATTGGGAAGGGGATTTTCGTACCAGCCTTTGCCCGAAATGACCGGTTCCATCGTACAACCCACGAAGGTGACATTGTCGTACACTTTGCTGTCGCCGCCGGAGCGTGCCAGATACATGCTGCCGTTAGCGACGCCTTCTCCGGCGGTCAGACGGCAGTTCAGGAATACGAATCCTTTGTCACCGGCATTTCCCGTGCGCGCCTGGACGATGTATCCCGGTGCGAGGGAGCGGATTTCACAGTCTTCAAAGAGGCAGGCGGCAGGGTAGCCCCAGATATAATCGCAGTGCCCGGCAATCAGGCTGTTGTGTACATAGACGATTCCTTTGCAGAGGAAGGTGTCCTGGAGGGAGATGAACGCGCAATTTTCCACCGTCAGGCGATGGCTGCCATTCCCGGAATTAAAATAAATCGCTTCCGCCTGGCCTTTGAGTTCGCCGAAACTGTTCTCGATCGTCAGACCTTCGAGGGTAAGGTCGTCGCAGTTCTCCGTCAGGAACAGTCCGCGGCCGCCCAGTACGCCCACGGCTTTCCCGATTTCGGGCTTCTTGTCGCTGCCGGCGCCGCTTCCGGTGCTCCAGCTTTCATTGTTGGGATAGACGATGCGCGTTTTGTCGCTGCCCGCCCCCTTGAGCGTCAGGTGGTTCTTGTTGCGGAGGTAAAGCATTTCACGGTAGGTCCCTTCCGCGATATCTATCGTGATTTCAGCGCTTTGGCCGATGCTGCCGGCGTAGGTGAGTGCGCCCTGGACCGTACAGAAATCCCCGCTGCCGTCCGCATTGACTTGCAGAAGGGTCTTGGAGACGGGTTTGGCCCGGGTCTTGAATTCCGCTGTGAATCCCGCATCGGAGACGACATAGTATTCCTTGTCAAACTCCAGCACTCCGCTGTGGAGCTTGATTTCCAGACAGTTGCCGGAAATCCGAAGGGGAGTGTAGTGTACCGGGCGGTAACGCCCGCCGGAAGGGAGCGCGTCCATGAAACTGTGGAACAGGGTCTCCTTGTTGATTTGTGCGGCGGGAATCATCGTGCCGTCGCTTTCCCTTACGGTGACCTTTGCCAGGTCTGCAAGGTCGATGCAGTCCACTTCTTTGTCCGTATCCTTGCGGAAAACCCGGATGCAGCCGCTCTCTCCCAGTACGGGGGCGGTGTCGAATCCCAGTTTCAAGGGAGCGTCGGTACAGACCGTCATCTCCGGTTCGACGGGCGGTTCGGGGGGAGGGAGGACAGGGTCCGTATCATTGTTGCAGGAAATCATGGCCAGCAGGGCCGCAAAAAGGAGGCAGCGTTTCATGCGCGTTTCTGTGTTATATGTGTGTGTTAATTCACAAAGGTACGAAATATTACGGATTCCGGAGAAAATAATTATTTTTGTGTCCTAAAATATTGCCAATCATGAAAAAGATTCTGTTCATTAGCATTGCGCTCTTGGCTTTCGGGTTCTCCGCATCCGCCCAGGATATGGTGGAGCATAACCGGGCCGCCGTCCAGGAAGCGGAAACGTATTACAATGAGATCTCTGCCCGGAATAACGCCAAGATAGACCATATCCAGTCCGGCTTGGGTGAAAGCCAGCAGGAGCTTGCCCGCCTGCAGAGCGAACTCAAGATGGCAAAGGTCAAGGAAAAGCATCTCAGCAAATCGCTCAGCCTCCAGAGGCAGAAACTGAATCTCCAGCGGAAAAGTGACGCGGACCAGCTTTCGCGCAGCATTACGAAAAATGAAATCGAAGGCTTCAAGACGGAACTCTCGGAGGCCAAAGATCTGCGTGTGCGTCTTTCCAGGGAAGTGGACACGATGAAGAAATCCATCTCGTCGGACAAGAGGCAGATTTCGTCGCTCAAGAAAGAGATTTCCGAAGCGAAGAAGGTGCTCAATCAGAATGAGAAGACGCTGAAAGCCAGCGAAAAACTTCAGAATTCCGCGGCGAAATAGCGTACGGGGTTCGTCGGCTTGCTGGCGTGCAGGATTTTAAGTTGCGGGAATCCGGCGGAGATGAGGTCGCTGAGCAGTCCGACAGCGCAGCCTTCGCTTTCGTAATGGCCCAGCTGGACGAGCAGCATCCCCTCGGCTTCGAACCAGTCATGATAATGGAGTTCGCCTGTAATAAAGCAGTCGGCTCCTTTTTTTTGCGCTTCCGCCAGCAGGAAGTTTCCTGCGCCTCCGCAAAGGGCGACCGTCTTTACCGGGGCACCTTCGGCACCATGGAATTGCAGGCCGCGTGCCTCGAAGCGCTGAGCGAGCAAGTGCAGGAAGTCCGCCCGGCTGACGCGCTGCGGCAGTGTCCCGACAGCGCCGTTCCAGCTGCCGTTTGCATTTTCCGACAGGGGGGCGAGGTTTTCCAGGCCGATGCATCCGGCGATGCGGCGGTTTACCCCCTGCGGGGAATTATCCAGGTTCGTATGGGCGCTATAGAGGCAGATACCCGCGCGCAGGGCCTTCTCCACGCAGCGCTGCTGCCAACTCAGCCCGCAGACCTGGCGCAGGGGCCGGAAAATCAGCGGGTGGTGGGAAACGACAAGATTGCAGCCTTTCCGGATGGCCTCGTCAATCACTTTTTCCGTGATGTCGAGGCTGACGAGCACCCCCGTCACCTGTGTCTGCGGATTTCCGACCTGAAGGCCGGCGTTGTCATATTCTTCCTGCCAGTGCAGCGGGGCCGTCTGCTCGATGAGCGCGGCTATCTCTTGAACGTCCATGGATACAAAGTTATTTAAATTATTCCTATCTTTGAAAAATTTGTGAATATGATCATGACAATATTGCAGCAGGCGCTCATTTTTGCATGGCTCGTGGCGTCCGTCCTGCTTTGTATCCGTGTCCGCAGGCTGGAACCCGCACAACTCCGCGCCGCGGTACACCTGTGCCTGCCCGTCCTTGTCCTGGCCCTTCCGGTTCTGGCCTCCCGCTTTTTCCGCTGGCCTGCCAATCTGGAAAAATGGATCTTTTTTTCGATCCTCATAGTATTCAGTCTCTGGCAGTTGATTTCATGCCGTAAGCACGGCCGCAAGGCGCATGTCTATGACCGCACCGCCTCCTGGCTGTCCTTTTTGCTGATGCTGGCGGCGACGGTGCTGTCCTTGACCGGTCACCGTGAGTTCTGCCTCCCTGTCGTCCTGTGGTGGGTGATTCTGGTTGCCTTGGTTTCCTCGTTGCGGGTGCTCCTCATTCTGATGAACCATTATTACCGGAATTATGTAGGGCATCGGGTTGAGTCAGAGGGGAAAAGCATACGCATCACCTGGTTCTATGACTTGCTGAAGATGACGGTTTTTCCCGTGCTGTTTGTCTCCCTGCTGCCGTTCAGTATCGTGTGGGCCTCCTACCTGTCCGGCCTTGACCATCTTGCCAGGACGCTCATACTCACCCCGTTTATCAAACTGATGACTGCGCAGGGGGAGCCGGCACTGACGGTTTCCATGCTGATGTTGCTGATTTCGGTTGCCCTCTTCTATGTTTTCCGTTATCTGAATTATTTCATCAAGTCCTGGTATGGCGTGTTAAAGCGTGCCCGTACCGGAACGGATGAGGAATTCACGCTGGCGAATAACCTTATCGCCGTCCTGGTATGGTTCCTTTATGCCGTCGTTATCGTGAATCTGCTCAATATCCCCACAGGCGCGCTGGCTATGGTGGGTACGGGACTGGCGGCCGGCGTGGGACTTGCCATGAAGGATATAATCAATAACGCGGTTTATGGCATCCAGTTGATGTCCGGGCGCCTGAAGGTAGGGGACTGGATTGTCTGTGACGGAATGCGCGGCCAGGTCAGCGCCATCAGTTATCAGAGCACGCAGGTCCGTACCATCGACGGCGGCTTGGTTTCCTTCCTCAATGCCGACCTGTTTGGCAAGAATTTCAAAAATCTGACCCGTGGCTATGCTTATGAATTCGTGAAAATCATCTTCGGCGTGCGCTATGGTACGGATGTGGAAAAAGTGAGGTCGGTGGTGCAGGAAGCGTTGCTGCCGTTGCAGGTCCGCAATGAGAACGGGATGGATGTCGTCGATCCGGCGCGGGGCGTTTCCGTCGTCTTTGAGGAGTTTGCCGACAGCAGCGTGAATGTGGCGGTGAAGCAGTTTGTGCTCGTCCACCTCAAAGCGGTCTATACCGCGCAGGCGCAGGAACTGATTTACAATGCCTTGAACGCTTCCGGCATCGAAATCCCCTTCCCGCAGCGGGATATCCATATCGTTACGCAGGAATAGCGGTTTCTAAAACTGGAAATAGATAAAAGGCTGGGTGTCAGCGGTGACAAACTGATAGACCAGCATGATGACGGCGACCGTAAGGACCGCCATGACGGGTAGCGGAGTGGAGGCAAAGACCAGGCGGTAATACCGCTTCCAGCGCTCCGGAATCCAGTGAATCAGCAGCCCGGCGAGGACCAGCAGGAAAATGCGCCGGTATTCAAAGCAGATGGAGGGAATCGTGACGGGATTCCATGCGGAGCCGATCTGGTTGACCATGTCACGGGCGGTCTTCCAGGCCACCTCGTTGGCCGTAGCCGGGTCCAGATTGGAACCGCTGCGGAAGAAAAGCCGGGTAAAGGTGATGAAGGTAAAGGTCTGGGCGACGCCCCAGCAACCGGCCAGTGCCCGGCGGAACCAGCCTTCCGGCCGATGGGATACGGCGGCATTCACTCCCCGTACCAGCGTGACGGCAGCGATGATGGCGCTCCAGACCAGGAGGATGTTCCAGACCGGGGCGGGGAAGAAGTGGCGCAGGATGGTCACGGCGCAGCTTGCCGCCAGGGTCAGTGCGACCCTCCATCCCCAGCGCATGTCCTTCCAGAGAATGTATATAATCATCCCGATGCCGTTCAGTCCGCCCCAGAGGATGAAATTCCAACTGGCGCCGTGCCACATGCCGCCGAAGAGCATGGTGATGAAGCGGTTGATGTTGGAAATGATTTTCTTGCGGTTTTTTTGACTGAAAATTCCGATGAGGGTCATCGAAATGCCGACGGCTGCAATAAGGACCGCCACCACGACGCTGCCGGAAAGGACCAGCGCCACGGCCGCAAAGACCAGGATCCAGAACCAGGTGCCGAAACTGGCCCGCCGGTTTCCGCCGAGCGGGAAATAAAGGTAGGATTTGAGCCAGCGGCTCAGGGACATGTGCCAGCGCCGCCAGAAATCCTGGGGATTGGTCGCTTTATAAGGGGAATTGAAATTCCGCGGCAGGTAGAAGCCCATCAACGCGGCAACGCCGATGGCAATGTCCGTATATCCGGAAAAATCGGCATACACCTGAAGCGAATAGGCAAAAAGGGCCACCAGGTTCTCAAAGCCCGAAAAGAGCAGGGGATTGTCGAATACGCGGTCAACGAAATTTACGGCGATGTAATCGCTCAGGATGATTTTTTTGGCGAGGCCGTTGAGAATCCAGAAAACGGCGATTCCGAAGCCTCTGCGGCTTAAATTAAACTTCCGGTGCAGTTGCGGGATGAATTCGGAGGCCCGGACGATGGGACCGGCCACCAACTGCGGGAAGAAACTCACGTAAAAGCCGAAGTCCAGGATGTTCCTTACGGGTTTGACCTCGTCCCGATAGACATCCATCGCGTAACTGATCAACTGGAAAATGAAGAAAGAGATACCCACCGGAAGTACGATGGCATCCACCTTGAACAGTTCTTTTCCCGCGATCATATTGCCCGCCTGCGCGAAGATATCTGTCACGCTGACCTCGATGCCGGTCAGCCCTTTCAGGACATCGGCAAAGAAATAGGCATATTTGAAGTAGCAGAGCAGCCCCAGTTCTACGACGATGCTGGCAGCCAGGAAAAATCCCCGCCAGAATCCGCCCTTCCGGCACCGTGCCATCCAGCCAGAGAGCAGATAGCCGGCTGCGATGGCGAAGAGCAGCAGCAGGACCGACAGTCCGCTCGTGCGGTAATAAAAGAAGAGACTGGCAAAAAAGAGGAAACTGTTGCGCAGCAGCGTCCTGTTCCCGATCAGGGCGAAGATCGCATAGACCACGCCGAAGAAGGCCCAGAAGTAAAATTGGGTGAAAATCAGCGGGGAGTCAGGATTGAAGAGCAGGAAGGTTTCCATCTAGGGCTGTCTGTGCTTTTTTCTATATTGGTAGTAGTCGTAACTGACCATCAGGGAGTTATAGAGAAGACGCGATGCCGTCTCGGCGCCCTTCCGGGTAAAGTGGATGTAGTCGCCTCCGGCGAGCGGAGGATTCTCCCGTACCCAGCGGGGCATCGACCCCCTGCCGCCCATGGAGGCGTAGAGGTCCCAGTAGGCGGCTCCACATTCAAGGGCGGCGCAGCGCAGGGAATCCACCATCATCGGCAGTTGCGGATAAGTGTCCATCGTGCCCCGGATATTCGTGCTCATGTCCGATGGGCCGATGAACAGGATGCGGGCTCCGGGCGCCCGGTCGGTGAGGTATTCCAACTCCCGTACAATCAGTTGCTTGTAATGGGAAATACTCTTCTTTCCGGTGCATGCGGGGACCATGTTGCCGCCGAACTGGAAAATAATGAGTTTGACGGACGCTTCTGCGAAATAATCCTCGAGACAGCCGGCATCGATGCGGGTGAAAATGGTGCCGGAGCAACCGCGCATCGCCGCATTGTCGATGCTGACGCCGCCTTCGCGGTCCAATTGTATGCCATAGATTTCAGCGCCTGCCCCGATGCTGACTTTTGCCCGCGAACTGCTGTCGGGCAGCGGGAAGCGGTAGAATCGCACCGCTTTTCCGCCTGCGTCAGGACGGGCGACTATCGTGCTGTCCCCGCAGTGGATGCGGAATGCCTTTGACGGGGGAGCGGTGACGACCGTGAGGCGGTTATAGCAGCGGCTGTGCTCTCCGGCGCCCGAAGCCGGCATAACGCTGAAACTGCACTCTCCGTTCAGGTGTGAAGAGCGTCCTGCGGGGCCGTAATGTCCGTCCGCACGGGATCCGCCGCCGAAATAATAGGCGGAATAGTGGCTGGCACTGCCGTTTGTCTGGGAAGTGTTCGTCACCGTATAGTTTTTCATAAAGGGCAGCATCCCAGGTCCGCCGCCCCCGAAGCGCTCCTGCAGAAGTTCGCGCAGCGTGGCGGACATCCGGTCTTCCTCAATCTGGCTGTCGCCGTAGTGGATGATGCGGGTCGTGGTCTCCATCCCCCGGTCCAGGCTTTCGAAAAGTTCGTCGAACAGGGCGTAGTCGTCGTCCGGGAACTGGATGCGGGCAGGGTCTTCGCCCAAATAGGCCAGCAGACGCTCGTTTTCCAGGGAGTCGCGGCGGGCGGCCTGCGCGCGGGCCAGAAGTTCCGCAGGGTCCGGCTGTGGCTCGTCAGGGACTTTTTTGGGGAAAACGGCTTCCCGAAGTTCCTGCGGGGTGGGGAACCGGAGGGTAAGGGTCAGCCCCTCTTCAGGTATGATGAAACTCAGCATCACCGTAAGGGCGAATGCCGACCATAAAAACAACAATACCTTCTTTTGGGACATAAGCAGGTGCGAAGATAGGGAAAAATCTCATAAGTGTTTACCAAAATGGTAATTAAGAAATCTACTTTATGTTTTAAAGCGGTTTTTGTTCGAAGGGGTGATTTTGTATTACATTGAATGATAATGTTTTAGCAGGCGTAAAAAAATATTTCAAAAAATTATTAAAAATATTTGTTAATTAAAAATTTCTTTTTACCTTTGCACTTGGATTGAGTAAGTGACCGTTCTGGTCCGTCAGTCTATTGGTTATTAGTTTTAGTGTTATTAATTATGTGGTTAGTAGAGTTGTTGCCCGTGAGGGTCACAACTCTTTTCTTTTTGGGTCCCGGATGTATATTTCGTGGAAATTTTATTATATTTGTAGCGGATATACGGAAATCCATTAATTTTTTAACTTATGAAAAGACTGTTTCTTTCTGCTGCCGTCATTCTGGTTGGAATGGCTGCGGTTTCCTGCGTTGACAAAAACTATGGAGGCGAGTTCAAAGAAGACACCACCGTGTCGGTTGACATCAAGACCGACGAGAGCGAGAATTCACTTTCCGACTATCTCGGGCTCGGTGAGTTCTCCAATGATGAACTCGTAACAGACCCGATTTCCGGAGAGATTACCATTGTATCCCCTGAGACCCAGTCCAATTCAGCGGACGTGGACCTGAACAAATTCAACTCCGGTGCGGAGGTGGAAATCCCTGCCGTCTGCGACATGAAGGTCTCCGTGCCCATTTCCAAGAAGTTCCCCAAGGATGATATCTTCTTCGCGCTCGACCGGCCTCACTTTGTCATCAAAGTCAAGAACGAGTTCGGAAAGCCCTTCAAATACACTTCAGTCATTACTTCGAAGACCGGCAAGAAATTCAACGTGGAAGCTGAGATTCCCGCCGTTGACGGTTTCGTGGAAGTTTATGTCGATGAAACCGGAAACTTCCTTAAGCTGGCCGAACTGGGAGACACCAAAGTGAATGCCAAACCCGTCGAGAAGTTCGCCGAGATGTTCGCCGGCAGTCCCGATGAACTCCCCATTACCGAGGCCAAGATCAAGTGTCTTGAAGTTCCCAAGTCAGGAGAGGCGCTTTCTTCCGAGCCCGTCACTCCCATCGAGTTCTCCGCCAGGAGTTTCTTCCCCTTCACGGTAAAGAACGGCATCCCCTTTACCATGCGGCGCAGTTTTGACCTTACCGGTGTAAATTTTGCCAAGATTCTCAAGGATAACGGACTTAAGGCGATTACCGGAGTCGAGGCCGCCGTTCTTGTCAAGCACAATCTTCCCCTCCAGCTCAGGCTCAGCCTGGTCGAGCCTCAGGATGTCAAGGTAGAATGCCCGGACATCCTTGCGGCCAAGGGAGAGGCCTACGAGTCCCAGGTCATCTATGTCAAGGCCTCCAGCGAGGCGGGCGTGACTTCCCTGACCGAGGCCGTGGTGGACATTACGGCTACGCTCAAGGGTTCCCGTGCCACTTATGCAGTGAATGAGGACGCCACGATCATCCTTGACATCGATAAGGATGACAACGGAAAGCAGCTTGTGAAAGTTACCGGTAAGTAAAATCCGATGAAAAAAAAATCCATTTTCTTCATGGCGGCAGCGTTATTTGCGCTGCTGCCTTCGCTTCGTCTCGGGGCTCAGGAACTCAAATCCGCATGGTTCCTGGACAACTTTATCTATAAGTATGAGTTGAACCCCGCGATGCATGACAGCGAGACCACGAGCATGTTCGTAGGCTTTGCCATCAACAATTTCGGACTCGACGTACACACCAACGTAGGTGCCAACAGTTTCATCTTTCCGCGCAACGGGGAGCTTGTTCACTTTATGAACGGTGAGGTATCCTCCGATGAATTCCTTGCCGGAATCCCCGCCGCCGGTGTCAGGGCGAACGTAAATCTCAATTATGACCTGCTTTCCTTTGGTTTCAAGGCAGGTAAGCACGGCTTCTTTACCTTCGACGCCCGTCTGCGTTCCAAAACTGATGTTTCTGCCAGCAAGGATTTTTTCGGCCAGCTGAAAAATCTCGAGTTGTCCTCCCGCAGGGGTGCAGAGTATCAATTTGACTATGTAGGCGTAGATACGGACAATTATTTGGAACTGGCCCTCGATTATTCTTTCCAGGTAGCGCAGGGCGTGAGGCTGGGGGTTGCCGCCAAGGGGCTGCTCGGTCTTGCGAAAGCGGGTGCTTCACTGAGCGACGGCGTGTATGTCAATTTTATCGATGACGATGTTGCCATGGCGACGGCAAAGGCCCGCCTGGATCTGTCGTCGAAGATGCTCAATGTCCCTGTCGATGGCGGCATTTATGATTTTACCCATATCGGCTTCGGAAAAGTCGGACTCAGCGGTTTCGGCGGTGCGGTTGACCTGGGCGTCTCCTGGGATTCTCCTTTCGGACTCAGCCTTTCGGCGGCTGTCCTGGACCTTGGCGCAATGTCGTGGACCAATACGATTCATGGCGAAAATACCCTTGACGGCGAGGTGATGACCGGTGACAACGTCAATGAATATTTCGCACAGGTGTTTAACCTTGATCCTTCCGCTGTTCAAAAGCCGGCCGTGAACATGCTGCCCACGCTCTTTGACGTGGGAGCACGTTACTATATGCCTTTCTACAAAGGATTGTCGGTGGGACTTCACGGCAATTACCAGCTCAAGACCAATTTCTATGACGTCCGTCTGGGGCTTACGATTTCGCCTGCCAGGTGGTTCAGCTTTACTGCCAATTACGGTTGGAACAATTTCGGCGGCACGCTGGGCGCGGCGATGAACCTGCGTCCCGGACCGTTCACCATCTTCCTCGGAGCCGAGACGACATTCTACAAGTTCATGCCTCAGGGAATTCCTATCGGTCCTCTCAACACGACGGCGAAGTTCGGTATCGTCATATCTCCCAAAGTACCTAAAGCCAAACAGTCTTGATGGATATGGAAAATCAGGGACTCAATATCATCGCTACCTTAAAGGAAGGTATCAACTGCGGAATCAAGAACATACTTTCGCTTCTTATCGCGGTCGTACTGTATGTCCTTACCGTGTGGATTCCCTATCTTAATGTAGGCACCACCGTCGGTTTCGTTAAATTTATCATTGCCATGGGCAAGGGTGAAACGGCAGACCCGTTCATCCTCTTCCGTAAAGATAATTTTGACAATCTGGGCAATCTGTTCCTTTTCCTCGGGCTTCAGGCGATGGGCATTTTTGCCGCGTCCATCTTTATGTTCATTCCGGCAATCGTGCTTTCCATCGCGTGGAATTTTGCGATTTACTTCCTCGTGGACCGCGGAATGAAACCCGTCGAGGCCTTGGATCTCAGTTTCAAGGTTACGAATGGTGAGAAGTGGCGCATCTTTGCCGTTGTATTCATCATGGTTCTGGCCATGTCTGTCGTGTCCGGGCTTCTCGGAGCGATTCCCAAGGCCGGTCCCGCACTTTCTGCCATTGCCGCCATTTTCTGCGCTGCCATCTGTGTAGCCGTTGAATCGGTAATGTTCAAGTATTTCAGCGACAAGGCCGCGGAATAATTCTTCAGTGGATTTGCGAAGTCAGAATATTTTTCTAACTTTGCAATCCCATTGGTGATTTGGCCGAGTGGTTAGGCACAGGTCTGCAAAACCTGCTACGGCAGTTCGATTCTGCCAGTCACCTCCAGCGCTTCGCATCCGGCGAAGCGCTTTTTTACAGCACGATCACCGTATCGTCCTTGACAAGGAAGCGGATGGTTCTGCCTTTAAAACTGAGGGCATAGACGCGCTCCGGGTCATCTTGATAGGCCGGTCTGGGGTCGGCTGCAAGGAGTTCCCTGAGCCCCTGGGCGTCTTCTCCGAGCGCTTCCGCCAATTGTGCGGGAAGTTCTACTTCCAGTGATGGAAATACAATATGGTCCGTGTATCCGGCGCGTGCGTCCGCATGCGCATCGGCATAAGGGAGATAGGGCTTGATGTCGTAGATGGGCGTTCCGTCCGCGAGGTCCGCCCCCGAAACGCTGATCCCGTCCGCCGAGATTCCCTCTATTCGTACGCAGGAGAGCCCGAGCGGATTGGGACGGAAGGGGGAGCGGCTGGCAAAGACGCCCACGCGGATATTCCCGCCCAGCCTTGGCGGGCGTACGGTGGTTTTCCCTTCTGCGGCGGAGGCGTTCAGAGAGAATCCCCAGATGGGCCAGGCATAATCGAAGCCCTCCAGCCCGCGCAGGGCTTCCGTGCCGCGGAAGGCGGGTTCCAGAACCACTTTGCCTCGTAGCGATGCCGCCACCCCGCTTTGCCGCGGGATGCCGAACTTTTCCGGGAGGGGAGAACGGAAATATGCGACAGGCTCGATGTTCATTCGCTGATTTCCTTCATATAGCGCATATAGAGCGAGTCCAGTTGCGCTTTGTTCTCTTTTTTGATCGGGACGCCCTCGGGCTGCGTTGCACTGACAATCTTGAGCGGATTGACCGGTTTCCCGTTCTTGGTGATACGGAAATCCAGGTGCGGACCTGTGGAATGTCCTGTGGAGCCTACGTAGCCGATGGTCTGTCCCTGCCTGACGCGCACACCGCTCCGGATGCCTGCGGCAAATCTGGAGAGATGCAGGTATTTGGTCTCGTACTCTTTGCGGTCGTGCCGGATCTTGATGTAGTTCCCGCCGCCGCCTTTGTCCCAGCCTGCAAAGACGACGGTTCCGTCACCGACCGTGTGTACGGGCGTCCCGGTGGGGGCTGCATAATCGACGGCGGGATGCATCTTCTTCCGTCCCGTGATGGGATGGATACGTACGCCGAACCCGCTGCTGATGCGCTTGAATTGGAGGGGTGCCTTAAGGAAGCCCTTTTCACTGCGCAGGCTGATGCCTTTCTCGTTCCAGTATTTGTTGCCGTCCTTCTGGTCCAGGTAAATGGCTGCCGCGCTTTTTTGTCCTTCGCCGGTATAAAGGGAAAAGAAAACCGTATCTACGCGCAGCGGCTGTCCCTCGCAGAGGGTCTGGTTGTAGATGACGCGGAAGCGGTCGCCTTTGCGGAGGCTGAAGAAATCGATGGTCCATGCGTAAATCTCCGACAGTTCCATGATGAGGTCGGGGGAAGCGCCGTCCGCAAGCAGGGCATTCCAGAGCGATGACTCTATGCGGATGTCCGAGATGCGCCGCTCATGCGTGACGGGCTTTTCCACCTTCCATACGGCGAGGGAGTCAAAGCATTTGAAGACCGTACTGCGTACGGGATTCTGCGGATAGACGATGTAGCGCAGGGAACCGGGCGTCGTGTCGGCATAATAGACGTCAAGGCTGTCGTGGGCCCGGAAATCCCGGCTGACCTTGAAGATGCTGTCACAAATTTTCGTCAGGGTGTAGGCGGTTGACGGGGACGCACCGAGTTCTTGAAGCGTTCCGGAGAGCGTCTGCCCGTAGCCGATGCGGTAGCCTTCGCGCCTCAGGGTATCGGTCAGGAACCCCAGAGGATAGACCGTATCCTTTTGCGGGGTGATTTCCGCGACGGCGGGCGCCTGCCGTTTGCACAGGCAGCCCGGGAGGGAAAGCACCAGCAGTGCGGTCAATATGATGGTCCTCCGCTTCATCCTTTATGAGAGAATCAGCGCCCCTACCGCCCACATGAAGGCGAAGATAGCGATGGAAGCGACGAACATCTTGAGGAGCCCCATGCCGACATCATGCCCGTCCGCCCTGACCAGCGCTTTGAAATGGGCGATGACCTCGGGCTTTTCCGGTGCCGTGAGGTAAGTGGCTGCGAGCCAGGCGACCGTAGTGATGGCGATCGTCCAAAGCAACTTTTCGTAAAAGAGGAGTTCAACGGGCGAAATATGGGGCCAGACGCGTTGGAAAAAGAAGGCGCAGAGGATGGAGACGCCCATGGCGACAATCTCCGTCCAGGCATTGATGCGCATCCAGAACCAGCGGAGCAGGAAGATGATGCCTGTCCCGGCGCCGATCTGGACCATCATATTGAAGCCGTCCTTTGCGCTCTCGAACAAAGGCACCATAACGCAGCCCAGCACCATCAGGACGATGGAGGTTATCCGGGCAACCAGAATCAGTTCGCGGTCGTCGGCGTCCTTCTTAATGAATCGCTTCCAGATATCGTTCGTGACATAGTTCGCGCCCATGGAGATCTGTGCGGCGATGGTGGAGAACAAGGCCCCCATCAAGGAAGCCGCGACAAGGCCGATCCAGCCGTTCGGAACAATCTTGATCAGCGCAGGGTAGGCCATATCGTCTCCAACGAGCGCCGGATCCACATTGGGAAATGCTTCGCGGATGGAATCCAGGTTGGGGAAGATGAGAATCGAAGCGAAGGCTGCGATATACCATGGCCAGGGGCGAAGCGCATAATTGAGGATATTGAAGAACAGCGTGCCGCCTATGGCATGGTTCGAACTTTTTGCCGTGAGCATGCGCTGGACGATGTATCCGCCGCCGCCGGGTTCGGACCCGGAATACCAGACATTCCACCATTGCACGGCTACGGGGATGAGGAAGATGGCGATAAAGGCTTCCTTGTTGGAGATATCCGGGAAAAATGAAAGCCGCGAAGTGACTTCCGGATTGCCCATCAGTTTCGACCATCCGCCTACGGAGGGATGGATGATGCTGTAATGCATGACGGCAAAGGCTCCGGTCATCACCACCGCGAAGATGAAAAAATCCGTATAGATGGTGCCCCGGATGCCGGACAGGGAGGAATAAATGATGGAGACGACCGCAGTTACGATAAGCACCGTGGATGCCGGCACGCCGAACAGGACCACGCCGATTTTGACCGCTCCCAGCAGTACGGTCGCCATTACGACCAGGTTATAGATGACTCCGAGGTACAGCGCCCGGAAACCGCGCAGGAATGCGGCGGGCTTGCCCGAATAGCGAAGTTCATAAAAGGAAATGTCCGTCGTTGCTCCGGAGCGGACCCAGAGTTTGGAATAGACGAAGACCGTGAGCATGCCGGTCAGCAGGAACGCCCACCAGACCCAGTTCCCGCTGAGTCCGTCCCGGCGTATGATCTCGGTGAACAGGTTCGCACTGTTCGTGCTTGTCGTCGCGGCGACCATGGAAATGCCGATCAGCCACCAGGGCATGGTCCCCGCGGATTTAAAATACTCGCTGGCTCCCTTCCCCTTGGACTTCATGGCGGAGATTGCCGGAATGAGGAGCAAGACTGCGAAAAACGCAGCCATCACTGTAAAATCAACCCAATTCAGATTCATATGTTATTTTTTTCAATGATACGAAGGGTTTGTGTCTAAATGCTGTGTTACTGTATGCAGTGCAAGGAACAGGGCTTCCGGCATCCCGCAACCCACTTCTCCGATGAGTTTGCGCGCTATCGTGACCGGTTCGTCTTCCACCGGCACGCCGGCGGCAAGGTATTCCCGTATCTTTCGGTCGTAACATTCAATGCACCCGGCGCTGTACCGGAGCGCGTCGCTGACCGCCGCCTTTCCTTTTACGACACTGCCGATGCCGTCGTATTCGTGTCCGCAGACGATATTTTCGAAATTCTCCTGCGACATCTGCTCCAGGGTATGGCGATAAGCTTCCAGGTCCCTGTAAAAGCCGATTCCCTGCGTAGGGGTTCCGTTGGCCTGCAGGGAATCGCCCGTGAAGGCGGTACCGGTCCGGCTGTCTATCCAGGTAAGGCAGTCGTCGTCATGTCCGGGGGTTGAGAGGGCATAGAATCGCCCTTCCAACAACTCCCTTTCTTCCAGCAGTTTGTCCGGCTCCACCCCGATCAGGCAGGATTGCGGGGCGGGGGAGTTCTTCGGGAAACGGGTCCTGACGCGCACCGAGACTTTCACAGGATCCCGCAATGCGTCCGCCGCACATTTCAAGGTCGCCGTTTTGAGGCCGTATTTCTTGACCAGCGCGTAATGTCCGCCGATATGGTCGCCGTGTACATGCGTATTGAGGAGCCAGTCGATATCGCCGATTGTCATTCCCAATGTCTCGAGTGCGGGAATCAGGTATTTCTCTGGCTCCAGATGGGAGGAATCGATCAGGATGTTTTTCTCTCCGCGGACGAGGATGATGCCCGTCCAGACCGGCCCGAACGGAACTTTGAGCAGAAAGGTGTCCGGAAGGACCTCCTCAAATTCGGGACGTTTTTGGAAAACGGCGCCTGTCTCCAGTGAAAGATAGTCCGTATTGTCCTTCGACGTATCGGCGTTTTCCGCAATCAGTACGCGGGCGTCTTTGGATACAAAGATATTATGCCAGATGCCCGCGCGGATGTTATAATATTTCAAGGGCTGCATCTCCACGCGCACGGCCTTTTCGCCGATCAAAAGTGTGGCTTTCCCCTGAAGGAGGACGAAGGTCTCGTCCGTGAGATTGTGCCGCTCCAGCTCGACGATGTTCTTTTCCTCGAAGCGGGGGGCCCAATTCAGGGTCGCCAGCGTCCATTTAGCGTTGTTTACCAGCCTGCGGTAGCCTTCGCCGCCGTTGTCAATGATGTCCAGTCCGTTCATAATGCGTTATTCCATATATACAGGCATGCGTGTGGAGCCGGCACCCATCCAGCCGCCGTTCACGTCCATCATGCCGCCGTTGATGACAAGTCCTTTCCCTTCTACGCCGAAGTCGGGGTTGATCGGACGGATGGTCCCGCCCCAGCCGCGACATTCGACGACGGAACTGTCGCCCAGCCACGGCAACTGGTTTTCTTTCCTGGCCCCGGGCGTGAGGTAAGGACCGATAATCATTGGTGAAGGCGCGACCTTCCATACGCCGTCAACTTTGATTCCATATTCCACGCCGTTTCCTCCGGCTGCGGTCATCAGGCCCTTGACCCCCTGTTTTTCGAGACCCAGGAGCAGCGCCCGGCTTGCCGCCTGTCCGAAGTTGTGCGTAAAGCGGTTTGTTGTCGCAAAATAGTCCATGAGCGCATCCCGGTTCGGACATTTCAGGACATAAGGGATGATGGCACGGGTGAATAGCGGATCCATCGCCTTCTGGGAAGAGTGCAGTTCATCTCCCATGCGGAGCGCTTCATGGAAAAGTTCCTTCATCGGAAATCCGCCGGCGTCTTTAAGGACGGCAATGAGCGGAGGGAAGAGTCCGTCTCCGAGCCATTTCAGGTGGGCTGCGATTTCCTCTGAATAGATGCCCCAGCCGCAGAATCCGCCGCCGAATCTGCCCTCGGCGGGGAAAAGTCCCGCAACGCCTCCGGTCTGCCGGTCTTCGACAATCAGCAGGGGAACGCTTTGCGTGATGATGCCGTAGCCCGAGCCATTGGTCGCGTAGTCGAAAGCCGCCTCCAGCCGGATTTCCCCGGATTCGAGCCTCCGGACGGCTTCCGCCTCCGTTTTGGCCCAGCCTTCAAAGAAACAGGCGTTCACCATGCTGCGCCGGTGTCCCGGACACATCCGCTCAAACGTAATCGGGGGCCCTGCATGAAGTATGGTTTTGTCCGGGAGCCCCAGAAATTCTCCTGCTTTCCGCACGTCAATCCAGTACGGATCGCCTTGCCATCGTAATTCTTCAGCTTTCATCGTTTTTCAATTCTAAAGCGGCCTCCCGTCCGGCGATGGTGCCGAAAACCATGGCCGCCGTACCGCCGTTCCCGCCCAGGCGGTTGAGCCCGTGTACCCCTGCCGTCACCTCGCCGCAGGCAAACACGCCCGGGACGATATTCCCCTCGGCATCGAGCGCATGGCATTTGGCATCGATGACGATTCCGCCGAGCGAGGAATGCGGGGCCGGAGCCACCTTGATGATGCGCTCCGCCGGATCCATTTTACATTCGCGGAGTTTTTCTTCGGGTACGGCTGTCAAATCATACATTGCGGTTCCGCCTATGCCGAAAATGGCCTTAGAGAGTTCGTCCTTGTCCAGACGGGCGTCTTCCAGGAATTCCTTCCCCTCCGGGGTCAGCAGCCTGGCCCCCTCATAAAGGAGGGTGGTGATGACCGGGATGCCGCGCTTCGGTCCCTCGGTCCGCACGGTCGGTTCGTACTGCACATGCGCTTCGTCCACATCCTTCAGCGCCGCTCCCAAAGCCTCCGCCATCACGAGTCCATCGCCTTTCAGGTAGGACGGATTCGTGGAAAAATCATATTTGCCGCACCATCCGCCTGTGGCGATGATGATTTGCACGCCGGGAGCCGCCGCCCGCAGCGTAAGGACATCGTCCGCACTTACCGTCCGCTTTTCCACCTTCACCCTGCCTTCAAGGCGCTCTTTGATTTGTTTTAATGCGATGGCGCCGATGGCGTGCCGGATGGATACGCAACGCGGCACGGAAGAGCCCACGGGATGGAGAACCGTACCGTCGAATGCGAACTCATCTTTGAGCGACAGGGATGCGCGGCACATCGTTTCCACAAGGGGACGGTCGTTCCGGTACTTGCCGCTCTTGAGCGAGTCTTCGATAAACTGTTCTACCGAATCCTCGGGAAGGACAGGGCAGTTAAGGGCGTGGATATCGGGGCTGTTCCCGGATCCGTTGGCGACCAGGGTGACGCGGGCGCCCCCTGCAAGGGCCGCTTCCGCAGCCCGCCATCCGGCAAGTCCGCCGCCGATAATGAACACCCCGCTCCGCATGCTATCTTTGTACCCTTCCGCTTGCGTTTCCTGCCGCAAGGGCTTCGACCTCCTGCACGGAGACCAGGTTGAAATCGTGTTCTATCGAATGTTTGAGGCAACTTGCCGCAACCGCGAAGTCAATCGCTGCCTGCGTTTCCTTGCCGGAAAGCAGTGCGTAGATGAGGCCACCTCCAAAACTGTCGCCTCCGCCTACGCGGTCCACGATGTGGACTTTGTACTCGGTGGAAAAGCAGGCCTTTTGCGTCTTGGCATCATAGAGCATTCCGGCCCAGAGATTGTCAAATGCGGAAAGCGAGGTACGCAGGGTAATGGCCACTTTCTTTACGCCGAAGCGCTCTACGAGTTGTTCCGCGACGGAAACATACCCCAGTTTGTTCAGTTTTCCCGACTCTACGTCGCTTCCTTTGCCCACGATGCCGAAGACATCGGCGGCATCCGCTTCATTGGCAATCAGCACATCCACATAGGGGACCAGTTCCGCCATCACCTTCCCGGCTTCCTGCTTCGTCCACAGTTTGCCGCGGTAGTTCAGGTCGCAGGAAACCGTAATCCCGTGTTCCCGGCAATATTTGAGCGCATCCAGACAGACTTCCGGCATTTCTCCGCCCAGGGCGGGCGTGATGCCGGTGAAGTGGAACCAGTCCGCATCCTTGAAGATTCCGGCCCAGTCGAAATCCCTGCGGGAGGCCGTTGCAATGGACGAACCGGCGCGGTCGTAAACCACTTTGGAGGCCCGTTGCGAAGCACCCTTTTCTACAAAGTACAATCCGAGACGCTTTCCGCCCCAGACGATATCGCGGGTATCCACTCCGAAATGCCGGACCGCGTTTCTGGCGGCTTCTCCCAGCGGATTTTCGGGAAGTTTGGTTACGAAGGAAGCGTCCACGCCATAATTGGCCAGGGATACGGCGACATTGGCTTCTCCGCCGGCATAGGACGCTTCGAATTTATCGGCCTGGGCAAACCGGAGATATCCTTCGGGGTTCAGGCGCATCATGATTTCACCAAAAGTAACGACTTTCATAAGATTCAGATTTGAGCATTTTTGACAAGCGCCGCAGCCGTAGCCGTAATTTTATCCCACGCCCCGGCGGCGATCCATTCTTTGTTGGTCAGGTTCCCGCCCACGCCCGCACCGATGCAGCCGGCCTTGATGAAGTCGGCGATGTTGTCGGGGCCTATGCCGCCGACCGCGAGCATCGGAATGTGCGAAAGCGGCGCCTTGATGGCTTTGATGTATCCGGGACCGAGCGTTCCGGCTGGAAAGATTTTTACATAATCGGCGCCGGCATCAAACGCTTCCACCGCCTCGGTCGGTGTGAGCGCCCCGGGCATCGCCTCCAGTCCGTCGGCGACGCACTTGCGGATGAGCGCCGGGTTGACGTTGGGCGTTACCATGAATTCGCCGCCGGCATCTTCGCAGATTTTCAACTGCTCCTCCGTCAGTACGGTGCCGGCGCCGACCTTCATCGCGCCGCTGAATTGTTCCTTGATGGCCCGGATGGCCCGGGCGGTGTCTTTCCAGCTGTCGGGAGCCTTCTGGTTGAAGGTGACTTCAACCCTGTCGATTCCGCCTTCGGCGTAGGCCTGGGCGAGCCGCAGGCAGATGTCCGGCGCAAAGCCTCTGATAATCGCTACAATCATAATTTATTCCCAGATTCCTCCGTGGGCCATGGAGCCCACATTTTTAACGAAAAGATTCAGATAACGCGGATATTTGGCCCCGTCGAACTTCCAAGAGAAGTCTTTCTTGCGGGATTCCAGTTCAGCGTCCACCTCGATTTTCCGCCCCGGAATATCGATGATGATGATGTCTCCGTCCTTGATGAGCCCCAGCGGGCCCATCAGTGCGGCTTCCGGAGATACATAACCGACGGAAAGGCCGGACGAACCGCCGGAGAAACGTCCGTCTGTAATGACGGCGCAGGATTCAAAGAGTTCCTTGCGTCCCTTCAGCATCTCCTGGAAGGTGAAGGCCGTCGTTCCGAAACGTCCCTTGAGCCCGAGGAAGCGCAGTACACAGGCATCCCCGGTTTTGATTTCCCCCTTTTTGAGCGCATCGAGCGCATCGTCGAGTTCATCGAATACCCGGGCGGGACCTTTGAAGGTCATCAGCCTGGGGGGCACGGCGGCAATCTTGACAATGGCCCCCTCGGGAGCCAGATTGCCGTACAGTACGCCGATTCCCGGCATCTTCATGACGGGACGGTCCAATGAATGGATGACGTCGCGGTTATAGACTTTGGCATCCCGGACATTTTCGGCGAGTGTCTTTCCGGTAACGGTGAGGCAGTCGCCGTCGAGTTTCGGCAGGAGTTCCTTGATGAGCGCGGGCATTCCGCCTGCGAGGCAGAGGTCATGCACGGAGTACCTGGGTCCGCTGGGCACGATGTGCGCCAGCAGGGGAATGTCGTTGGAGGCTTCGTCGAAGTATTTCCACCACGGTTCGTCGTATCCCGCTTCGTGGGCGATGGCCGGAATATGGAGAATCAGGTTCGAGGACGCGGCCACCGCCATATCCATCTTGATGGCGTTCCTCACCGACTTCGGCGTGATGATCTTCCTTGCGGTGATTCCTTCTTCAACCAGGCCCATGATCCGCCGCCCGGCCTGATAGGCCATCAGATACAGTTCGCTGGAAGTGGCCGCAACGGTCGAATTGCCCGGAAGGGACATGCCCAGCGCCTCGGCGACCATGCACATGGAGTTGGCCGTCGTCATGGACGTACAGCCTCCGCAGGTGCCCCAGGAATGTACGATCAGGTCATTGTATTCGTCCGGGTCGATCCGTCCCGCCTCCATCGCGCCGACTTTGTCCTGCGCGTGGATATGGATTACCTCTTTGCCCCGGCAGATGCCGTGCGGCATGTATCCGCCCGTCACCATGATGGCGGGGATATCCAGCCGGGCTGCGGCCATCAGATGCCCGGGAACGATGGAATCGCAAGTAGAAAGGAGGACCATTCCGTCAAAGAAGTTGCCCTCGACGGTGATTTCCACCTGGTCGGCGATGGAATTGCGGCTCGGAACCTCGATGTATTTGGGATCCTTTTCGACCATCCCGTCGCAAATCGCTGTCGTCATGACCTCCAGGGGAAGGCCGCCGGCATCCCGGATTCCGGCTTTCACCCGTTCGGCCAGTTGTTTGAGGTGGACATGTCCGGGATTATATTCGTTCCACGAGTTGACCACGGCGATGCGCGGTTTACCCTGCTCCTCGGCGGAATAGCCCATCCCGCACATCAGTCCCCGGCGGCATTCGCCCGCCTGGGAGAATTCCCACTGACTTTTCAGCGCCATACTATGCCTCGTTTAGCGGAAAATTCATGGATTCGATGGACCCGTCGCAGGATTGTCCGCCATCGACGCAAATCACCTGCCCGACGATAAAGCGGGCCTTCTCGATATCGGCGAGAAACTGAATCATCGGAACGATTTCATCGACCGTCCCGCCGCGTCCGGCCGGAATCTTGTGCGAGAAAGAGACCAGGTCTTCTTTGGAATAGCGGTCGGAAAGTTTGGTGTAGATGAATCCGGGCGCCACACAATTGACGCGGATGCCGTATTTCGCGACTTCGACGCCCAGCGCCTTGGTAAACATGTTGAGCCCTCCTTTTCCTGCGGAATAGGGGAGCATGCGGCGATGGACCCAGGTGACCTGGCCGTGTACGGACGAAATATTGACGATGCGTCCCTCGGTCTTCTTTTCCACCATATCCGCTACCGCATAGCGGGACAAGTAGGCGGCGGCGTTCAGGTTCAGGGCAATCTGGCTGTCCCAGTATTCCATGGGCATATCCTTGAATTCTCCTTTGGGGCCGCCGGGAATCTGCAGCGCTCCGCCGGCGTTATTGATCAGGACATCGATTTTTCCGAAGGTGGCGATAAAGTCCTCCATCGTGGCCTTACACCAGTCGTGGTCCCCGACATTGCCGAGATAGATTTTTGTTTTGACCCCGTAGGCCTCGCACTGACGTGCGACTTCCCGGGCTCCTTCGGCGCTTTTGTTCCCGCAGATGCCGATATTGGCACCTTCATCCCGTGCGAAGGCAATCGCACAGCCGGCACCGATGCCGTGGGATGATCCGGTAATCAGAATATTCCTTGCCATATTGTTAAGATAGGATTAGTCCAGCGAAAGGGTAACGGATACCTTGTGCGTCTCGCCCGGCCTGAGGGTATAGGCGCGGTCGCGGTAAATCGTCCCGGTCTCCATCGCCACGGCTCCCTCGGGGGCTACGTAGGCCACGAACTTGATGCCTCCCGTAAAGGCGGCGCTTACCCGGCGTTCTCCGTCCACAAGGGTATATTTCCCTTCACCGCAGTTAAAAACGATGCCCGGCTTTCCGCCCGAAATGAGCTGTACGGGGAAATCGCCCTCCCAAATGCGGTCGTGGCCTTTTTCGGCCTCGTATTTCCAGAAATATCGGCTGCCCGACAAACCCTCGATGCGGCAGTTCGTCGGATGCGAAACCCGGAAGAAAGGATGCAGGAGTTCGGTGCAGGAATACGGATGGTCGTCCGTATTGGTAACCCTGAATTCGGCTGTAAGCGTCTCTCCGAGGCGGTATTCCATCTCGGCGTGGAACTTGTGCGGCCACACCCGGCGGCTGGATTCACTGTCTTCAAGGACAAATACCGCCTTTTCTTCGGTAAGGGAAGCGAGCGTCCAGTCAAAGTAGGGGGTAAGACCGTGAATTTCGCATCCCTGACGGCCTTCGTAGATGGCCCAGGGCCAGTAGATGGGAATGCCGGGATTGCCCAGTACCTCGGGTTTTCCCACAGGCTTCCAACTGCGCATATTGGCACCGCGCAAATCCACGCGCGCCGTGCCGCAGGCATTGGAAAGGACGACCTGGGTCGCGGGCTGCGAAACGCTTTCCAGCCAGGCGATGTCCTGCCCGGACAGTTCCAGCAGCGAAGCCAGCCGGTAGGTTCCGCCCCAGGTCATCAGGTGGTCATTGAGGCTGCCCCTCTTGTTCTCGCCGGTGCGGTACTTGCTCCAGCGCGTCTGGAACCAGGCCTCGTTCTTCGACCCCACGGGGCGTTCCAGCGCGTGCCAGATATTGCGGTTTTCGTCGGCGAATCCCTGGGTCCCGTTGCGCCACATCAGGGCCGCCACTTCCTTCCACATGTCGTCTCCGTCCACTTCGGAAAGCGTGAACAGTTCCGAAATCAGCAGGTTCCCGTAATCGTCGAGGGCGGCGTGCTCCGTGCCGACGATGGTGGCTCCCGCAGGACGCCAGTTATAGACGGAAAGGTCCAGGTCCGGGCCATAGACGGGATTCTGGAGATAGACCCAGGACAGGAAATACCATCCCGCCTTGCGGGCGTATTCCAGATATTTATGCTCCCCGGTCATCTTCCACATCTCCACGGCGGCCGACAGGAAGGGCTGGATGCCCTCGCGGTCCACGCTGGAGCAGTCCATCGCGCCGCCGTTGCACTCGAAGCGGTCGATGTCCCGCCCATAATAATAATGGAAAGCGCGGTCGATGGCTTTCCGGACTTCCGGATCGCGGCCCAGCTTCCAGTAGCGGACCAGCCCCATCAGTACATAACCGCCGCAGTCACCGGCGGAGTTGATCATCTTTCCCGTAATGAAATCCCATTGCGAACCCAGTCCGCCGTCTCCGGGAAGTACTGCAAGCAGCGCCTTCACGACGCGGGCGGCCGATTGCGCAAACTCGTCCGAATAGGCTTCGGCATCAATGCCCAGGGCCTGGATTTCCGCCTTATGCTCTCGCAGGAACATCACCGTACGGGCCAGTTCACCGATGGACCAGCCCACTTCCGACGCATCGGTAAAGGTCTTTCCCGGAACGGGTTTGCTTCCGCGGCGGAAGAAGCCGCTTTCCTGCTGCCGGACGCGGATCCAGCTGCGCAGCACTTCGCATCCGAAGCGCACACCCTCCGCATCCCCGTCTTTGAGGGCATATTCCAGCGTCAGGCGGGCACGCTGGAAACTCTGGGAGGCGAAGCCGATATTGATTGTTCCCGGCCCGAAGAGGTATTCCCCCGGGGCAAGGCGTTTGGCCTTTTCAATGTCGTCGTTTTTCCAGCGGTTGAGCGTAAAGTCCTTTTCGTAGTCTTCCAACGTGTATCCTTCCTTGGAACGGGGGATGTTCATATAGCCCATCGTGAACATCTTCTCGTCGTGGCCGCCGCCGAACCAGGAACCCTCGTCGTTGCGCCGGCGGGTCCAGTCCATGAAGGAGCGGTCCAGGCGGACGGTTTCGTCGATCGTACGCTGGGCCCTGGTTTCATGATCCAGGAGTTTCCAGGCCACCGGGAATACGGCGGTAAATCCGTAGTTTTCCCATTTCGGGCGTCCCATGCAGGCGTAAGCGGTAACGCGGTAACTTTCGCCGGGTGCAAGGGTGATATAGTGGTGGTAGGGCCCGGTGAACTTACGTTTGTCCGTATAGGATACGGGGGCCTCGGTCATCGGCCAGTAAATCAGGTGACGGAACGAACCGTCGGGTAGCTTTTCCAGGGAACTGGACCCGGTGATGGAATTGAGGTCCGCGTCTGAGGCAAAGAGGCCGAAGGCGCTGCTGCGGTCCTCGCTGATGCTACAAGCGGGGATGCTGCTCCGGTCGCCCGCAAAAATCCACGGCTGTCCGTCTTTCTCCCAGCCGTTGGGCATGGCGGTGGAGAAGGCGCGGCCGTCGCTGAGGATGAAGTCCCCGACAAACTCGTTGCCGTTGTAGAGCACGCCGGGAATGAGATAGCGGGAAGCCTTGATGCCCGGTTCGGCGCTCAGGACCAACTTGAAGGTGCAGGACGCTGAAGACCGGTTGACGGCGGTAAGGTCAATATGCCATACTTTTGTGCCTTTGCCGAAATCCTTGGAAGCGGGAAGGGGAGATATGTTCAGTTCCGTTTTCAGGCCTTCCGCGGCGGGAAGGGTCTCAGCCTTGAATACCGGTTTTTTTCCGGCTGTCGCCATGCACGATAAAACAAGGGGGAAAATAAGGGTAAGCAACGATTTTTTCATATCTGCGAAGATACGAATTTTTCTTCCAAGAAGGAACGCATCAAAATCTTATAACACAAAAAAGGTGACGAATACGTCGATTGACGTTTCAGCCACCTTATTATCTTTGTGGGACCTGGCAGATTCGAACTGCCGACCTCTTGCGTGTGAAGCAAGCGCTCTAAACCGACTGAGCTAAGGTCCCGTTCCGTTTTGGGATGGCAAAGGTATGAATTATTTGTTAATTCACCAAATAATCTTATCTTTGCACCCGAATTCAAAAAACACATTGCAATGAAGAAACAAACCCATCCCGAAACCTACCGACTTGTAGCTTTCAAGGATATGTCGGACGAGACCGTCTTCATCACCCGCAGCTGTGCGACCTCCAAGGATACGCTTGTGGTTGACGGTGTTGAATATCCTCTCGTGAAACTTGAAATTTCGAACACGTCTCACCCTTTCTACACCGGCAAGATGAAAATCGTCGATACCGCCGGCCGTGTTGACCAGTTCTACCAGAGATACAAGTCCAGGAAGAAGTAGTTCCTTATTTAATCCGATAAGGAGCCTCATCGTAGAGCAGAAAGCGGCGTGCCTTTCGCACCCACTTCTGCTCTTCGCTTTTTATGTGCTCCTCGACGATGTCGGCGCTGATGCTCCCGCGCAGGAACGCCGCCATCACCGGGTCCGCCAGCCGCGTGTAGAGGGCATCGCCGACGGAGAACTGGGAATAACGTTCGGAAAAGAAGCGCATCAGCGCAAGCGTATGCCCCAGCGACTTGTACTGGACCTCCGGCGTCAGCAGGATCTGGTATCCGAAGCAGCGCTCGCCGGCGTACAGCCCCTCGGCGGGGACAAAACTGCAAGGCCGCATCAGCACTCCTTCCGGGGCGGGCGGGGTCACGGAGGACGGTTTCAGGAAAGGGGCCCCGATGTACTCGTACGGCCGTCCGGTCCCCAGCCCGGGATTCAGGCTCGTATCCGTCCACAGAACGCCGCCGGTGTACATGATGGCCGAGAAAAGCCCGGGTATGTCGTCGGCCGGGGGAACGGCCCAGCTCATCAGGCTGCGGCCGGAAGCCGAACAGTCCGCGCTGATGACATGCAGCGGGTATGAGGCGCCGGTCTCATCATAATAGAGCAGGCAGAGTTCACCGAGCGTAAGTCCGTGCCGATGAGCGACTTTCGGAAGAAATACATCGCTTTCCCCGGCGGGCATCGTGCCTTCTACGGAGCGCCCGAGGGGATTCATCCGGTCCACGATATAGAGCGGGGGCGGGGAAGGCAGGGTATTGAGCGCGGACATCAGCCGCATTACATCGCCGGTATAACGGAAATGGCGGGAACCCGTATCCTGGATTTCCACGACCAGCGCGTCCAGCGTGGAGATCTTGTCCAGATCGAAGTCGATATGTGCCTCGGTGTCCCCTTCCGGAAGCATCAATTCCGCGAGATTCCCCCTCGCCGAAAAAATATCCCAGGTGTACCCCCGCTGCGCATCCCAGCAGGCGGGGGAGGCGAACACCCCCACCCGGCCGTCGCGGAGGGCCTTGTCCATCTGGTTTTCCAGGGGTGTGGTGCGGAAGGAGAACACGTGCTCAGGCCGCTTGCATCAGGGATTTCGCAAAGGCGACCACCTCGTTGCCGAGTGCTTCGGCCGCGTCCTGTGTCGGTGCCTCGGCGTAGATGCGGATAATCGGTTCCGTATTGGACCGGCGCAGGTGCACCCATTTGCGCTCGGACTCGAAATCGATCTTCACCCCGTCGATGGTGTTGAGTTTTTCATCGGCGTAACGCTGCTTCATCGCGTCCAGGATGCGGTCGATCATTGCGCTGTCGCTCAGGTCGATGCGGTTCTTGGCGATAAAATAAGCGGGAAGCGTGCGCTTGTATGCGCCGGCGCTGAGGCGCTTGTGCGCGAGTTGGCTGAGGAAGAGGGCCACGCCCACCATCGCGTCGCGCCCGTAGTGGGACGCGGGATAGATGACGCCGCCGTTGCCCTCGCCGCCAATCAGCGCACCCACCTTGTGCATCAGGGTGGTGACATTCACCTCGCCTACCGCGGAAGCGTGCCAGGTGCCGCCCCATTTTTCCGTGACGTCGCGGAGGGCCCGGCTGGACGAAAGGTTCGATACGGTATGGATATCCCTGACGCCCTGTGCCACGGCTCTTTCCAACAGGTAGTCGGCCACGGCGACGAGGGTGTACTCTTCGACGAAGGGCTTGCCGTCTTCGCAGATGAACGCGAGCCTGTCCACGTCCGGGTCCACGCTGATGCCCAGATCCGCCTTTTCGCGCACCACGGTTTCGCTCAGTGTCACCAGGTTCGCCGGAAGAGGTTCGGGATTGTGTGCGAAATCGCCGGTGGGCTCGCAGTTCAGGCAGACGCATTCCACGCCCAGCTTTTCCAACAGACGCGGCATGATGATGCCGCCTACGGAATTGATGGCATCCAGCACGACCTTGAAGCCGGCGGCCCGTACGGCGGGTGCATCTACCGCTTCCAGCGCAAGTACGGCGTCGATATGTTCGTCCGTAAAATCATGTTCCGTGATATGCCCAAGGTCATCGACGGAGGCGAAATCGAAATCGCCGCTTTCCGCCTTGGCGAGAATTTCCGCGCCTTGTGCCGCGGTCAGGAATTCGCCCTCTTCGTTCAGCAGTTTCAGGGCGTTCCACTGCCTGGGGTTGTGGCTGGCGGTCAGGATGATACCGCCGTCCGCGCCGCTGAAGCGCACGGCCAGTTCGGTCGTAGGCGTGCTGGCAAAACCGCATTTCACCACATCCACGCCGCAGGATATGAGGGTCCCGCAGACAATCTGCTCTACCATCTCTCCGCTCAGGCGGGCATCTTTCCCGACCACCACTTTGTACTTTCCTCCTGAGGCGGGGGACTTGCGCTCCTTGAGGCAGGCGCAATAAGCATAGGTAAACTTGACGATATCGATAGGGGTGAGACCCTGGCTTTCGGGGCCGCCGATCGTGCCGCGGATGCCCGAGATGGATTTAATGAGTGTCATAGGCTCAAAGATAAATATTTTTTCGCAGAAAGTTCTTAATTTTGTTGTGATGAATTACTTCCAGGTCATACTGCCGCTGAAACTTTCCTGGCTGCCGTATTACGCTTCTTCCGAACCGGTTGCCCCGGGGGACCGCGTCAGGCTGCTTTTCTCAGGAAAGGAATACATCGGCGTGGTGGAATCGCTTGCGGACCGTCCGGAGGTGGACCCGGCGCGGATCCGGCCCATCCTGGGCGTGGAGCCCGCGCTTGAGCCGGTGACTGCGCAGGAACTGGCCTTCTGGCATTTTTTGGCCGCTTATACCCTCTGTACCCTCGGAGAGGTATATCACTGCGCTTATCCTGCGACGCGCACCGAAGCGGAACTGCGCAAGGCCCGCAGGCGGGATGCGGCGGGTGCGGACCTGCATCCCCGTCTGGATGCGGCGTCCAAAGACGCGCTGAAAGCGGTGCTGGCGGGATTCGATGAAGGGAAGCCGGTGCTGCTTCAGGGCGGGAACCGGGAAAAAATCTATGCGGAACTTGTCCGCAGAGGCCTGGACGCCGGAAAAAGTGTCCTCCTGCTCTCTGCCGGGCGCGAGGCGGAGGCGTGGGAAGGTGCAGCCCTGTGTTATACGGCTGCTTCGAGTGCTTCGGCCCGCCGCAATATCGCCGCTGCCGTACGCGCAGGCGGTCCGGTCTTCGTCGCGGGCGGTCCTGCGGCCCTTCTTTTGCCCTGGAGTACCCTCGGCTTGATTATCGTCGATGCGGAGGATTCCCCGCTGCATCGGCGGGAAATGTCTGCGCCGCGCTTCAATGCCCGGGATGCGGCGGTCTGGCTTGCCAGGCAATGCGGGGCTTCCATCCTTCTGGGAAGTGATTTCCCTTCGTTGGAATCGGCCCTCAATGCTTCTTCAGGCAAATATGTAAAAGTAGATGCCGCTGCGGCCGCAGCCGCCGTCCCTGAAATTATCGATACGGCTGCAGAACGGGAAAAATTCGGGATGAACGGCGCGTTTTCGCTGAAATTGCTGGGGCGGATGCGTTCGGCTTTCGAGGCGAAGCAGCGTGTGCTGCTGCTCCTGCCCTGGAAGGATACGGACAACATCGAAATCGAAGCGCGTGCGCTCTTTCCCAAGGCGGCGACCCGGCTCACCGTGCTTCCGCTCAGGAAGGCGTCGCGGACCGCCTTGTCCAAATATGGCCTTGTCGCGCTGCTTTCTACGGAATTCATGCTGAAAGGAGAGGACTTCCGTACGGACGAGAAAGCCTTCCGGCTGCTTTCCGGCCTGTGCCGCGATGCGGGAGAGCTGCCGCTGCTGATCCAGTGCGCGCAGGCGGAGCATCCGGTGCTGAGGGCGCTGCTTTCTTCTGATGAAGCGGCGGCCCTTCCCGTGCTGTTGCTGCGTGAGCGTGCCGCCTTTGGACTTCCGCCCTACAGCCGAATCGTGGACGTGGTGCTGAACGACAAGAATGAGAAGCGACTGCGCTGGTTTCTCGGCGAGCTGGTGTCCCGGCTGGAATCGGCATTAGACAGCCCTGATGTGCGTATCCAGCCCGGCGCATCGCTGATCCGGCTGCTCCTGCCCCGGGATTCCGCCCTTGCCTCCCGCAAGCGCCGGATACAAAAAACGCTCGCCGCTTTCTGCGACGAGCGCCGATATGCCGGGCATATTATTTTCGAGGTAGATCCTATTTGATACTCAGGAAAGGAATGGCTCCGCCGCCGTTGTAGGTGGGGAGTTTGCCGTCCCACTTTTCCACCGCATCCTGCCGGACCAGCAGTTCATTCAGGGAAGCGGCGACGGTGCGGTTGTAATAAGCCTCGCCGTCCGCCTTGATTTTGAGTGCTTTCGCTTCACCTTCCGCCTGGGCGATGGCGATCTTCGCATTAGCTTCTGCCTGCTTGATGAGGTTTTCCGCCTTCAGCGCCTCCTGGATGGCCTGGTTCTTGGCCTCGATAGCCTGGGAGAGGGAAGCGGGCGGCGTGATCTGCGAGGTGAATTCACTGATGATGAATCCTTCGCTGCCTAGCGACTTGTCCAGCATTTCGCGCACTTCCGCCTCGAAGCGGGCGCGGGAGGCCATCAGTTCGTCGGAGGTGTAATTGTTGGCCGTGATACGGTAAGCGTCGTAAATGCAGGTACGCATGTAACCGGATTCGATATCCCGCAGCGGCCTTCTGTATTTGGCGAACACGTCGGTCGCCTTGCTGCGCTCCAGCTGGTAGGCGAGCAGCGGGTCCATGGAGAAGGTGGCCGCATCCCGGGTCGTTACGCTAAAAGGGGAGTAGTCAACGCGCTGGATATAAACCGGGTAGGTGTAAACTGCGGTGGTAATGGGGTTGAAGAACGTGAAGCCTGTGACGGGTGTCGCCACCAGTTTTCCCTGCTCGGTCAGGGAGAATTTCTTGAACTTGATGCCCACCTCCGAGTTATCCACGACGGTGCAGCAGGTCAGGGAAAAGACCAGTACGACAAGTAATGCGATTCCCAATTTTAAGATGACGGAAGAGATTTTCATGGCATTTTTCGTTTGATACTTGCAAAGTTATTATTTTTACCCTATATTTGCAATCCCAAAATACGGTGGGTTCGTATAACGGTTAGTACTCGAGATTCTCAATCTCGCAATAGGAGTTCGATTCTCCTACCCACTACTCCCTGACACCCGGTTTCTGCCGGGTGTTTTCATAAGAAGCTGTTTAAATTTTATCAACTTCAATCAAAAATTCCTCATAAATCTTTTCGTTAACAAAATTTAAACAGCTTCTAAGCATTTATCAATCAGCGCCAGCAATTTAGGAAGGAACAGGATGAGGCCGATGGCGGCAGCCGTCAGGGCACAGAGCAGCACGGCGCCTGCGCTGAGGTCCTTGATGTCGCGGATCCGGGCATCGCGTGCGGGCTGGACGACATCGCAGAGCCGCTCGATGGCGGTATTGAACGCTTCCGCGGCGAAAACCAACCCTATCGCGAATATGGCGGCCACCCATTCCCAGGCCGACAATTTGAAGACGATGCCGGCGGCAATGACCAGCACCGCCGCGAGGAGGTGAATCCTGGCATGCGGCTCCCGGACGACCAGCAGCACAATGCCGCGCAAGGCATCTGCGAAGCTCCGCAACCTCATCGACGTGCGCTGAATTTGCGGAAACGGAGACGGATGACGCCCCAGAAGGCCTCGCCGAATATGCCGCCGGACATCTTAGACGTCCCTTCCTTGCGGTTGACGAAGATGACAGGAACTTCAGCAATGCGGAATCCCAGTTGCGAAGCCGTATATTTCATCTCGATCTGGAAGCCGTAGCCTTTCATCTCGACTTTATCCAGATCGATGGTCTCCAGGACCCTGCGGCTGTAGCAAAGGAACCCCGCAGTACTGTCGAAAATGCGGAATCCCAGCACCTTGCGTACATAGACGGAGGCGAAATAGGAAATGAGGATACGGCCGATGGGCCAGTTGACGACGCTGACCCCGTTGCAGTAGCGCGAGCCGATGGCCATGTCCGCGCCGCCTTCGGTGCAGGCGGCAAGCAGGCGGGCAAGGTCGGCGGGGGCGTGGGAGAAGTCGGCGTCCATCTCGAAGATATAGTCGTATCCCTGCTCCAGTCCCCACTTGAATCCGGTGAGATAGGCGGTGCCGAGTCCCAGTTTTCCGCTGCGTTCCAGCAGGTGCAGCCGGCCTTCGTATTCTCCCTGAAGTGCACCAACCGCCGCTGCCGTACCGTCCGGAGAACCGTCGTCGATAATCAGGATATCGTATCCTTCCGGGAGGGCCAGCACCGCGGGGATGATTTTACCGACATTCTCTATCTCATTGTAGGTAGGAATGATAACCAGTTTTTTCATTTTGCGGTGGCTTTAAGCATTTCCTCGACGGCGGCAACGAGTTGCGGGTCTTCGCCGCGCACAAGTGCAGCCGGGTCGTTATGGACCAGCACGTCGGGTTCCAGTTGCAGGTTTTCCAGATAGCGGCCTTCCTTGATGCCCCAGGACCCGACCTGGGGAATGCCGAAGACGAGCGTGGCATCGATCTGCCGCTCCCACCACACGGCGGTCATGGTCCCGGGTACGGGCGTTCCGATGAGTTTGCCGATTCCGAGCGTCCGGTAGGCATAGGGGAACCCGCTTGCATCGGAGTAGCAGTCCTCGCACATCAGTACGCAGGAGGGTTTCGTCCACTTGTTGAAAGGCTCCGTGCTGATATACTGTCCGCGCGGCTGGAACTTCACATAGGCCTTGCCGGAAAGCAGGGTGGCGAGGTCGTCATGCAGCCAGCCTCCGCCGTTGTGCCGGATATCCACCACGACGGCGTCGCAGGTGCGGTAGCGTCCGAGCAGTTTGGAATACACTTCGCGGAAACTGGCCGAATTCATGCCCTCGACATGCACGTAGCCGATACGGCCGCCGGAGACCTTCTCCACCAGGGCTTCGCGCGAGCGCACCCATCGTTTGTAGAGCAGTTCCGCCTCGTCCGACGCGCCGCCGGGCGTCAGGATGACATCGACGGTCTTGCCGCCTTTCTTCACGCGCAGCTGCGTGCGTTTGCCCACCGTCCCGGCGAGCGCTTCATACCAGGAGTCACCCTCTTCGACGCTCTTTCCGTTCACGGCAAGGATCAGGTCTCCCGCGCCGATTTCACTGTCTGCGGTGTGCAGGGCTCCTTCGGGCAGTACTTCGGCGATTTTCAGGCCCTTGCCTTCGTAGCGAAGGTCGAAGAGCACGCCGATGCGGCCGGGCATCCGGCCGGCGAGCAGCGATGAACGGTAGTAGTAGCGTGCACCGGTGTGCGAGCCGTTGAGTTCGCCCAGCATTTCTGAAAGCAGGTCCTGGAAGTCGAAATTGTTGTCGATGTACGGCAGGAACTGAACGTAATTGTCATGGAAGCCCTTCCAGTCGATTCCGTGAATCTGAGGGTCGTAAAACTTCTCTTCCACCTGTTTCCAGATGTGCCCGAAGATGTATGCGCGTTCCTCGACCGGGATGATGTCGATCTCTGCGCTGAACTTCAGGGGAGTGGTCTTGTTCGAGGCGAGATCCATCTTCGTGATGCCGCGGCCGCTCTGGATAAAGAGCGATTTTCCGTCCTTCGACGGGATGAAATTGCCGCTGACGCCTTTCTGTACCACTTTGATGGAGCCTTCCTTGAGGTCGAGGCAGCAGAGGTCGAAGCCCTTTTCCAGCCGGACGGTGTAGTAAAGTTTTGTGCCCTCATCATTCAGGTAATGGTCTCCCATGCGCCCGGAGTAGCGCGTCAGCCGGACGATGCGGTTATCCCGGCCTTCCAGGTCGAGTTTCAGTTTTTTCTCCTCTTTCTTTGCCGTCGTGTCCTTCTTTTCCTTTTTCTCCTTTCCGGCGAGCAGTTTGTCTATGGCGGCGTCATCCTTGTCCTTCAGGAAGTCCGCGTAGGCCTTTGCGTCGAAGAACATCGCATAGATGTCCCGTTCGGCGCCCCAGCTGCCGTGGCTGCGGAACCCCTGCTTGTCGGACTGCCAGGTCATGGCCTTCCCGCCCAGGGACCAGCGGAACGCCACGTCGTTGTATCCGCTGCGGGTCAGGTTGGTGATTGCGCCGTCCTCGACACTGATGAGCGCCACGTCCACGTTGTTCCAGCCCCCGTCCGCCATGTAGTCGCAAAGCAGGTAACGGCTGTCCGGACTCCATTCAAAGGAAATGTCGCCGTCCGTATAAGAATAATTCACGCCCTTGAGCAGGGATTTTTCCTGTCCGCCCTTCGTCGCCTTGACGACCAGTTCGGTGCGGTCGCGCAGGAAGGCCACCCACTTGCCGTCCGGCGATACCGAAGGCTGGAAGCAGGTTTCTCCTTCGCGGGTAAAGCGGCTTTCTTCCATCGTGCAGGCGAAGGTGAAGTATTTTTCGGCCTTGTCCGTCAGGGTGGTTTTCCAGATGCCCCAGCCGCCGTCACGCTCCGCGGCGTAATACAGGGTGCGGCCGTCGTCGGAGAAACTGACGTTGCGCTCCTGCCCGGCCGTGGCGGTAATGCGTTTGGTGTTCGAGAAATCCACGGCGGTGACAAACACCTCGCCGCGGTCGATAAAAGCAAGTTCCTTCCCATTCGGGGAGAGGGCGATGCTGCTTGCGCCGACAGAGAGGTTCAGGCGTGTTTTGGCACGGGTCTGCCTGTCCTTGCGGACGCGGATGTCCAGTCTGGCCGGTTCGCCTCCTTCGCGGAAGGTATAGAGGTCGCCGTTCCAGGAGAAAAGCAGGGTGCCGTCCGAGGCACAGCTCAGGCCCCGGACCGGGTGCAGGGGCAGGGAAGTGAGCTGGACGCTCTTTTCGGGATTGTCGAGCGAACTCTTCCAGACATTGAGGTTGCCGCCCTGTTCGCAAAGAAAGTAGAAGGAACGTCCGTCGGGCGCGAAGACGGGTTCGCGGTTTTCGCCCTGGAAAGTGCTGAGCCTGCGGAAACTGCCCTTCGCGGGAATGTATTCCCAGATATCGCGGGTGACCGATGAGGTGTGGTGCTTGCGCATTTCGTCCTCATAGCCTTTGTAGTCCTCGTAGAGGATGACCCCGTCCGCATTGGCATCCGCCTTGCACATCGTGACCGCCGTGACGGGCATGGCGCGGCCTCCCTCAAGAGATACGGACCAGAGTTGGCGGTCTCCCGGATAGCCGCCCCAGGCGGGATCCTCCTGGATGGCGCTGCTGAAGAGTACGCGGCCGTCCCGGAGCACGGTAAGCGGCGTTTCCGCCCCTGTCCAAGTGGTCAGGCGCCGGGGATTCCCTCCCGTGACGGGCATGGTCCAAAGGTCTTTGCTTCCCTCGCGCCAGGAGGCGAAGACGATGCTCTTGCCGTCCGGGGTGAACATCGGCTCTGAGTCGTAAGCCTCATTCGAGGTGAGCTGGAAGGCATCGCCGCCCGTGACCGGAACGGTGAAAATCTCACCCTGCCAGGAAAAGGCTATGCGGCTGCCGTCCGGCGAAATGCAACTTTTGCGGATCCATCGGGCGCTGTTTTCCTGTGCCGATGCGGCGCTTACGCTGAGGATGCCGGCTGCAATGAGGCCGGCGCAAAGAAACTTTTTCATATCCTAATGCTGATTTTCTGCGTTGAAACGGATGCGCGCCGCAAGTTCCCAACTGCGGATGCGGTCCTTGTAGGTATTGTTCGTATTGACTTTTTCGATATCGAGCGCCGCGTCGGAATTGTCGTCCCAGCGGCGGCAGTTGTAGAGTACGTCCCAAATGCGTCCGATGCGGTACTCGCGGCTGATGCGCAGGGCCACGGCATAGTCTTCCCCGTACTTGACGACAGGAAAGTTGATGCGGCGCAGCAGGGGAGTCCAGAACCCGCGCGGGGCACCCAGTCCGTTCACGCGCAGCGCGTTGTTGCGCCCGTTCCCTTCCGTCCATTCCCGATGGTCGATCACGCCGGGCGGCAGCTCGTTCAACTGAAAGTCCGTAATACGGTAACTGCCCACGACCATGGCGCAGCGCTCCTGCCGGAAGCAGTCTATGAACTTTTGAACGGTGTCCGGACCGGAATAGAGGTCGTCGGAATCGAGTTGCAGCGCGAAACGGCCGCATTGCGGATGGTGGATGGCGGCGTTCCAGTTGCCGCCGATCGCGTGCCAGGTCTTGTCCTGTTCGATGAGCAGGAAGGCGGGGTTGGTCCTGTAGCGTTCCAGGACCTCCCGCGTACCGTCCGTGGAATTGTCGTCCACGACCATGACATTGTAGGGGAAGTCCGTCTTCTGGGAGAGTGCCGATTCCACGGCGTCGGCGATGGTGCGCACGCGGTTTTTGCAGGGGATGACGACCGTGGCCTCGACGGGAAAATCCTCCTCCCAAAGGGCGGGTTCGGCGAATTTGGGTTCAAGATAGGCGCCGACCGCCTTCAGATGCGCCGTGCAGGCCTGCTCCATCTCCAACTGTACCGCACGGTTGCGCGGATCGACGTAATCGAAGAGCTTTTCACCGGAGTCGCGCTTGTCCTCTTCCACCTCATAATAGAGGAATTCCGGAATGTGGATGAAGGCGCCGAGCCGCGAAAGCCGCAGCCGCAGGTCGTACAGACCGGCATAAGCGTAATCGCAATCCATGTCGGCGACCGCCTTTCGCAGCAGTTCCGTACGATAGAGCTGCAGTCCGCCGTAATCGAAATCGTCCCGGAGCACTCCGCCGCTCTGGCAGTCGATGACCGGTGCCGGCGTTCCTTCGAAAAACCGGTCGGAATACACCATCGCCGCGCGGGTTTCCTCCGCAATCTGCAGCATGCGCTCCAAGCCCAGGTGGACCCACTTCAGCCCGGCGGGACCGGTATAAATCAATGTATAGTCGTCATTGGCATCCTCCGCTATCTTTCTGATGGCTTCCGTAGAGCATCTGGAGGGTATTCTGATCATTTTCATCATCCTCCAAATATACGACTTTTTTCTTAATTCTCTTTTACTATCGCCCCTCTTCATTCGAAGGACATAGGTATAAACTAAATCTTGCAAAGATTTTGTCACACAAATGAAAATCGTTACCTCTGACTCAATATGATTTGAAGTTATTGACGACGAAAAAGGATTGATCCTTTACAACACTCCGGACGGTCGAAGCAAAGTGGCTTTGATGGCACGTGACGGGATGGTCTGGCTGAATTAACAGAGCATTGCTGAACTTTTTGGGACCTCAATCCCGAACATCTCAATCCATATATCTAATATATTCAAAAATAATGAGTTAGACAAGGATTCAGTTGTTAAGGATTATTTAACAACTGCCGAAGATGGGAAGACATACCATGTTATGTTCTATTCGTTGCCCATGATCCTTGCCATCGGATACAAGGTTAAAGGAATACGAGGTGTTCAGTTCCGTCGTTGGGCTACGGATCATCTGTCTGAGTACTTGGTGAAGGGTTTTACAATGGATGACGAGCGTTTGAAGAATCCTGACGGCCGTCCTGATTATTTCGATGAACTCTTACTCCGAATCCGAGACATCCGGGCCTCGGAAAAAAGATTCTACCAAAAGATTCGTGACCTGTTTGCCCTTAGCAGTGACTACGATAAGACAGACAAAGCAACCCAAATGTTTTTTGCGGAGACGTAGAACAAACTCCTATATGCTGTTACCCATAATACAGCCGCAGAGCTTGTATATCATAGAGCGGATTCCCAAAAGCCGAATATGGGTCTAACCACATGGAAGGGCAATACAGTCCGAAAGGGAGATATCATTCTGGTTACCATTTTCTTGGAGAACGCTGAACTTCGGGTCAAGGAGCGTAAGGACCTGACGATTGATTACTGGAAACAAAACGTTAATTCACTCTTGACTTTCCAGGGGAAAGATATTCTCTCCGGTAAGGGTACGATTTCAAATGATGAGGCGGAAATCAAAGCCAGAGAAGAATACGAAAGCTTTGATGCTCGCAGAAAACAGTTTGATGCCATCCAAGCGGACCAAGATGACATCATGGAGCTTGAAGAGTGGTCAAAATCAAACAAATTGAAGAATTCCAATTAAGATACAAGTCCTTCTCGCGCAGATATTTTTAGGACGTTGTCTGATTCTCCATTACAAAATGTTCAAAAGTCTAGAAAGAAGAATACCTTCACGCAGTAGTTTTGCTTCTACCCCAGGGTGTTCTCGCACAAGACTCAAATCCATAATAAGAGAATGGTAAGATTATCCTGAGGTTCGGTAGAGTGGAGCCTCTAAATTGCAGAGGCTCCGGATGATGCATCGAATTACCACGTTACAACTTTATCAACGATTGACTGCTGTTCAAGACTACTTTTTCGGAGGTAGATTCTTGTTGTTTCAATGCTTTCGTGTCCCATCAAGTCAGCGAGCAGAGCAATATCATTGTATTTCTCCAGGAAATTTTTGGCGAAGCGATGACGGAAAGAATGCGGGTAAACAACCTTTAGATTCATTCCGTACTTTGCTGCGTAGTTCTTGAGTTGCTGTGAAATTCCCCTCGAGGTTATCCTCTCCCCGAAACGATTAAGAAATAGATAGCCGCTAGCCCTTCCTTGTTCGGAGACCCATTCTTCGGCTTCCAGTCGCAACTTTTTGGGAATAAACAGGCGACGGTATTTTCCGCCCTTGGAGTAGATATCAAAGTAGCCAACATGAATGTGCTCTATCTTGATTTGGATAAGTTCACTGACACGTGCGCCAGTTGCGGCCAGAAAGCGGACCACGTAGTACCACTCCTGATTAGGCTCCTTTCTCAGCTTGTTTTTCAAGAAAACATAGTCTTCATTGCTGATTACATTCTCTAGATAAGACCGTTGCTGCACTTTTACAGATTTCAGCCTTAGACGCGGGTGTTTTGTGAATTCCAGGTACTTGTTTAGTGCTTGAATACGTAGATTGACCGTTTTTGGTCGGTAGTTCTCCATCAGGTAAGCTTTGTAGTCCAGTAGCTTCCGCTTGGTAATCTCTTTCTTCCTTGAGAAGAAGTCATTTACGGCATATGTGTATGCCGAGATTGTGTTGTCCGACATGTTTTCCTGTCGGAGAAACAGTTCAAAGTCATTTGCCATAAGCACATTGATTAGAGTTAAACTTAAAAGGGTTGTATCTAATAATGTACAGATGTTTTACAGTGGAGGCAATTCCTATTATGAGAAGTTTCCGGACGGAAGGGTGGTCTGCATTGATGACGAAATCCCGTTTGAGACACCCAAAGGGTGGGGATGGGCAAGGATATCTTCTATTTTCAAGACAACATCTGGAGGGACTCCAGACAAGGGACATTCAGATTATTATACAAATGGGAACATTCCGTGGTTGAGAAGTGGAGAGCTTGACAGGCAATATATTACTGGAACCGAACTTATGATTTCACAGAAGGGATTGGAGAATTCCTCTGCAAAATTGTTTCCAGTCAATACAGTAGCTGTAGCCATGTATGGTGCGACTGTCGGCCAAGCTTCGATATTGAAAATCGAAACAACAACAAATCAAGCCATATGCGGATTGTTTCCGAATAATATCGTCTTACCAGAGTATCTGTATTACTTTTTCTTGGCGAAACGAGAGGATTACCTTGGAATGGCCTTTGGAAGTGGTCAGCCAAACATTTCACAAGATGTTATAAAGCGAACCCTCATACCAATACCCCCCTTCGATGAACAAAAAAAAATTGCCCAGCAGACTGATGCTATAGTAGCTCTTGTGCAACGATACGATGCATCTCAAGCTAGACTCGACAAACTTAATAATGAGATTAACGACCGGCTTCGGAAATCCATTCTACAAGAGGCTATTCAAGGGCGACTTGTACCTCAAGACCCGCATGACGAGCCAGTATCCTTACTTCTCGACCGCATTCGTACAGAGAAGCAGAAGCTGCTAAAAGAAGGAAAGATAAAGAAGAAAGACATCGTTGATTCTGCTATCTTCAAAGGCGAGGATAACAAGTA
>JAFSVL010000024.1 GCA_017445015.1 Bacteroidales bacterium
ATTCCCGCCTGTCCCCGGGAGGAAGCGCCCGCACAAGCGCAGCAGCCTCTGGGCGTACGCCTGTTGCAGGCCACCCTGCTCACCAATGTCTCCTATCCCGTCGATGAATTCGGCGAACCGGTCCGTCATTTCGGACCCGGTAAGAATTGGGACAGTTTCTACACCTGGGACTGTGGCTTCATCGCCTGGGGGATGGGGGAAATTGCACCGCAACGCGGGTATGAGATTATCCGGCAGTACACCACCTCGCCCGAAGAAAAGGCCCCCTTTATGCACCACGGCACGCCGCTCGCCATCCAGATTTTCGCCGTGGGCGATGTCTGGAAGAACTGCGGCTATGACGAGGCCCAGCTGCGGGAGATTTATCCCCGCCTCAAGCGTTTCTACGACTATATGACAGGGCCGGACATCCGCCTGCCCAGCGGCTTGCTGGCCACCTGGAAACTGTTTTACAGCAGCGGCGGCTGGGATGACTACCCGCCGCAGCATGCCTTGCGCTCGGCCCAGGAACTGCGCAGCCGCACGGCGCCGATGGTTTCGACCTCCTACTACATCCGCTGCGCGAAGATACTCCGGCTTTTGGCGACGCACCTCGGCGAGAAAAAGGATTTGAAGCAATATGATGCCGATATCGCCGCGATGGGCAAAGGCATCCTGGACAATGCCTGGGACGGCGAAGCGGGGTATTTCGGTTATGTAGAGCACGATACGGAAGGGCGGCCCGTCGGACTGTACCGGACGCCGGAAGGCGTCAATTTCAACCGGGGCCTGGACGGTGTCACCCCCCTTGTGGCCGGCATCGTCACGCCTGCGCAGCAGGACATCCTGTTGAGACACCTTTTCAACGGCAATGAACTGTGGAGCCCCTGCGGGATTACCGCTGTGGACCAGCACGCCCCTTACTACCGCAAAGACGGCTACTGGAACAGCACCGTCTGGATGCCCCACCAGCTGATTCTCTGGAAAACGATGCTCGACCTCGGGATGCCCGAACGGGCCAGGCAGATTGCCGAGACGGCCCTGGAGAACTGGGAAAGGGAATGCGCCGATTCCTATAACTGCTACGAGCATTTTATGATTGAAACCGGACGCGGGGGCGGCTGGCACAACTTCTCCGGACTCTCCTGCCCCATCCTCAACTGGTACAACGCCTACCACAGGCCCGGCACCGTATCCACCGGGTTCGGGACGCTCGTCACCCGCAGCGAATGGAAGGACGATTACGCTTCCGTGGACCTTACCCTCGAGTTTGACAAAGATTATATTGGCAGGGAGGTTTCTGTACTGGTCTGCCTGAAAGACGGGGTCAGAGAACGGAAAGTCAAAGCTACACGCAAACCCTTAAGCATTACTGTTGACTGACAATGAAAAAGTTATGCTTGACCTTCGCCCTGCTTATCGCCCTGGGCGTTAAGGCGCTCGCAGCCGCCGGATGTACGCTGGAGTTCAAGATGAAGGATTCGGCCGTTTATCCCGGTACGGAAAGGAAAATTACCGTATGGGTACCGGATGAGTACGAGGAGTCCACGCCCGCCTGCCTGATCGTACGCTTCGACACGATGGCGAATGTCCCCTATTGCTGCGGAAGATTGATTTCCCAGGGACTGATGCCGGTCTGCATCGTCGTTTGTATCGAACCGGGCAAGGTGTATGACCGCCGGCACGAGCAGGTCATCCGCCACAATCGCAGCAACGAATTCGACAACCTGAACGGCAATATGGCCCGCTTCCTCGAGAAAGAAGTCCTTCCGGAAGTGTGCCGACAAAAGACGCCCGACGGAAGGAAAATCAACCTTTCGCCCAGGGCGGAAGACCATGCCGCCATCGGAGCGAGCAGCGGAGGGATCGCCGCATTCAACCTGGCCTGGGAGCGGCCGGACCTCTTCCGCCGCGTCTATTCGATTATCGGCACTTTCGTCCCCTTCCGGAACGGCGACCAGTTCCCGGTGCTCATCCGCAAAACCGAACCCAAGCCCATCCGGGTATTTTTCCAGGACAACACGGAGGACAGTTGGAATCCCCTCTTCGGAAGTTGGTACGACTATAACCGTCTGATGGTTTCCGCGATGGAATTTGCCGGGTATGAGGTGGATTACCGATGGGATGAAGGAAAGCACAACGGGAACAACGGGAACGCTATTCTGGAACCCGTGCTCCAGTGGCTGTGGAAAGACTGGCCGGAGGGGCCCTCGAAGGGCACGTCAAAGAACCGGACCCTGGAGCAGATCCTTGAGCCGGGCGCCGAATGGGTGCTGGAAAAAGAAGGCATCAAAGACGATATGCTCCTTGTTCCCTCGGCGGACGGTCTTTCCTACCGCCTGACGGAGGCCCGCAAGGCAGGCAAAAAGTATTCCCCGCTGGAGGCGGTGTATCCCGGCGGGGCATTGTGCGCCGTGGCCCGTCCCGGGAACTGCCAGGTACTTCAATATCTGCTCATTGACGGAAGCAAGGCCTACGGGCAGGAATACTACTGCCTGCACGCGCCGGCAGGCCAGCTGGTCTTTGCCGCGGACGGATACTTGTACTGTGCCAGTGCCAAAGGGATTCAGGTTTGTGACCACAACGGCCGCGTGAGGGCGATTCTGACCCTGCCTTGCGGCGGAGGGGTCACGTCGGCGGTCTTTGCTTCGGGAAGGTTGTATGCCATCGGAGGCGGGCGCCTGTGGAGCCGGAAACTCAAAGTCGGCGGCGCCACTTCCGCCTCCCCCGCTCCCAAGCGCGAAGGCGCCGGTTAGGACGCAGTCCCGAGGGCGCGGACCTGTTCCGGCGTCAGGCCCGTGGCCTGGACAATCTGTTCCTCGGGCAGACCCAGGGCCTTGAGGTTCCGGGCTACCTCAGTTCTCCCTTCCGCCCGTCCTTCTTCCCGTCCTTCTTCCCGTCCTTCCTCCAGACCCTCCTGGCGGGCATACCATTTTTCGGTCTTGATGTCAAACTCGTTGCGCATATTCTGTAGGTATTCGTTCCTTTCCTGCGGGGCCATCCCCGCGTATCTTGCCGCTGTCAGCAACTTGTCCGTGGCATCTTCCTGACCCTTTGGCAGAATTTCCTCCTTCAGCCGTCCAAGGTTCTTCAGGTAGTACAGCCATTCCTCCCGCACATCCTTCAACTCCTCCTCCGTCTTATTGAAACGCCCCAGCTCCACGTAGCGGAAATGCAGCGCCCGGGTCATCAGCTCCCCGTTGCCGTCCTCCCTGACGGAATAGGATGAGACAAAGTCTCCGTCCCAGTCGCCGTCGTGCTCAAGCGCGAAGTTAATAAAACTCAGGATATATACCTCCGACAGGGCGTAATTATTTTCGCTGCTCATCTGTATCTGCTCCGCAACGGGCCAGGTGGAATAGTAGAGCATCCGGTCCAGATAGTCCGCACGGTCGGTATATTGAGCCTCGATGATGATCCACCTGCCGTC
>JAFSVL010000025.1 GCA_017445015.1 Bacteroidales bacterium
ATACCCCGTATGCCGGCGATAGAAGGCGGAAACTCCGGCGGGATACTCGTCGCTACGGACCTGGTCCGCGCGATTAAGCTAGTCTGCTTGGCAGATTAGGCAGCGAGTGCATAGTTGTTGTTGCCAGTTATGGCTTGCAGTCTGAGATTTACGAGCGGGGCTACGACGCTCGGCATGCTTACCGTCCAACATCATTTACCGTCAAAACCAGTACATCCCCAGGTTTGCGTCGGTTGAACGACACTGTAAAGATGCAAAAAAAGTCGGAATGTTGCGTCCTTCCACGCAAAAAAACGTAATTTTATCATTTGAACATCGATAACAGCCTATGAAACGCCGCTCTTTCCTGAAAACAGCCGCCGCAGCCGGCGCTGCGACCATCCTTTCTCCCGGCCTTGCGGGGCTGACCGCTTCCTCCTGCGCGAAGGATCCGGCCGCAGGTCCGGCCACTTCCGACTGGAACTTCGACGAAGTCATCGACCGGTCCGGTACCTGGAGCATCAAATATCGGAGGGCGGAAGGTGATAAACTGGCAATGTGGATCGCCGACATGGATTTCAGGACCGATCCGGTCGTACGCGAGGCCTTGCGGCAGCGCCTGGACACGGTGATGGGCTATACGTTTACCCCGGACGAATACTACGAGGCTGTTGCCGGCTGGCTCCGTACGCAGCATGGATTTGCAGTGGAACGGGAGTGGCTGAGTACCTGCCCCGGCGTAATCACCTCCATCAATCAGGCTTACCTGACCTTTACCCGGCCCGGTGACAAGATCGTCATCCAGACGCCCGTGTACGACCATTTCCGCATGTATATCGAACGGCTCGGACGTATTCCCGTCGAGAATCCACTGCTTTGGAAAGGCGATCATTACGAGATGGATTTCGAGGGACTGGACCGGCTCTATGACCGCACCGTCAAGGCACTCGTCCTCTGCAATCCCCACAATCCCGTCGGGATCACCTGGCCGCGAGAGACCCTTGCCAGCTTGGCCGATTGGTGTGCGCAGCACGACGTCCTCGTCATTTCCGACGAGATTCACGCGGATCTTGCCCTTTTTGGCCACGAATATACGCCTTTCTGCCACGCGAGTGAAACCGCAGCGCGTGTCGGAATGATTTTTTCCGGGCCGACCAAGAGTTTCAATCTGGCCGGTCTCTCCGGTACGGCCTGGTGCGTAATCCCCGATCCGGTGAAGCGGGCGCAATACCTGGCGGCCCTGCATGCGGCCAAGTTGAACGAGGCGGCTGTTCCCTCACTTGTGGCAACCATTGCTGCTTATACGCACGAACCGTTGTGGCTCAACGATCTGAAGAAATACCTGGAAGGAAATATTACCTGTCTGGAAGAACGGCTGAAAGCGTCTCCGGAGACGCGGGGCATCCGCGCCGTCCGTCCGCAAGCCTCGTTCCTGCTTTGGCTCGACTGCAGGGCGCTGGGACTGCCGCAGGAAGCATTGATGGCCCTTTTCAACGAGAAAGCGGGTGTTGTCGTAAACAACGGTGCATCCTACGGCATGGGCGGCGAAGGATTTGTCCGCCTGAATATCGGCTGTCCTCGCATCATTGTCGAAGAAGCGTTTCATCGGATTGAACACGCTTGCGCTCGTCTGATTCATCCTGATGCCATGATTGAATGACGATGGTTTACCCTAGCGGAGCAGGTGCCGCTTCTGGGGGAAATGGATGTCTTCCCGCAGGTGTTTCCGCTCGTAACCGTTTGCTTCCAGGACCTTGACGGTACTGTCGTATCCGCGGAAGAACAGGTCTTCGAGTTTGGACATATCGTAGGCC
>JAFSVL010000026.1 GCA_017445015.1 Bacteroidales bacterium
CCTTAGCGACGACTTGTATGGAACAGGTTCCGCTCTTGTTATGCTTCCGCCGGACAAACATACTACGAAGGTAGCGATTTGTCGCGGGACACCCAAATCGAAGTTTGAATCAGCCTCTCACGATGCTGTAAGGGCGGTTTTGGTCAGCGAACTAGAAAAGTGCGGAAAACAGGACAAGTTCCGAGCCGCATTTTTAACAATAAATGTCCCTTTTACTGCGCAAATCCTATGTTCGCCGGAACCAAGGTAGGATTGGACGAATAGGGTTCGCCGACATAGCGAAAGTAATTGTCCGCAGTGAGCGGCACCGTATCCCAGGTACCGCCGTTATAACGCCCGACGACGCCATTCACGCTGCAATTGCTGAATACCGCCGCAGCCTGCCGGCAGCGCCCGTAAAGGACACCGCAATAATCCTGGTCTGCATCCATCTTGACGGCATCGGAAATAATGGATGCGCCTATGCTGCCGCAGTTCTTCACGGTCACGTTGGCATGATTGACAAGGCAGATCACACCGGCTACGGACGCGCCGCCTGAACTGATCAGGTCACCCTTGTTGATACAAGCGTCCAGGACCGAGCCTTCTGCCGCCACACAGGTAATATTGCCGATACGGAAGCCGGTTCCCCCGGTAAAGTGCACATCGGCATTATTGACGCAGTTCTTGAGCAGGGCATAGCGGTTGGCCGTAGAAACGATGCCGGAGGTACGTCCGGCGGAACTGTAGATGACGCCGTCGTTGGTGCAATTCTCAATCGTAACCGTCTGGGTATTGTTCTGATTGCTCGCGAATCCTACGACTGCGCCCAGCATGACACCGTTGGCGCCGTTGCCCTTGTTGTTACCGCATGTAAACGACTGTTCCGCACTGCCTATGGCACCTGCGTTGTAAAGGTTGGAAAGGGTTGCAGGAACGGAACCGGCAATGACGAATCCAACGATTCCTCCGGCCATGATACGTCCGCCGGCAACGTTGTTGGGCAGCGAAGACGTACCTCCTCCGGTAATGCTCGCATAAGTCTGCACATTATCGATATCCACGCCCATGGCAAGTCCGGCAAGCATTCCGAAGACCCCCGAAACCGAGGTAGAAATGTTCATGGAGCAGGTCTCGTCGAAGATGACGTCCTTCACGGAAGCCCCGTCGCCAAGACCGCCGAAGAGGCCCCATGCCCCCGCAGCCACGTCAGGGGTGAAGGAGAGATGCAGATTCTTGAATGAATGGCCCTTTCCGTCGAATGAACCACTGAACAAATATCCGCTCGCCACGGCCGAATTGTGTGCCCAGGTAGGCATCGTACACGCCCCGATGGGAGTCCAGTCGCCAATGGAAGAACAGTCGATGTCATTCTCCAGCGTCACCTCGGCCTTCATGGCCGCGGCATCACCCGAATTGACCCTTTCCGCAAAGGTGGCGAGGTCTCCAGCCGAAGAAATCTTGATGACGTCCGCTTCAGGTTCCGGTTCATCTCCGCCGCCTTCGCCCGCCATATCGGTAACCTCATAAGGCTTTGCAATCGCATAACGCGCCGCCTTGAGGGCGATGGGGGCGTTTGCATCGGTCACCGCCGTCGTCCCGGCCGCCGTAGAAGAGTAACGGAAGCTGTTTCCAGTCATCGTCACATTGCCGTTGTAAGGGCCTATTATCGTCTCGAAAACGGTACAGGATGCACCGTAACGGGCAAGACCGTAATCCATGTGATATCCGTCGCGGGTAAGTCCCATATCGTTGTTCAGGCCTGAAGTCCTGAGGTTCTGCAGCATCGCTCCGGTGGAGATGATGCCGTCGAAGTCGCATTCCTCCATCACTTTCCGGCCCTGGGCAGCGATGACCGTCCACATTCCCGACGTATTGGAGAAGGGTTTGGTCACGTTCTGCGCCTTGGAGAGGTCGTGATAGGCCTGTGAAAGGATATAATACAGTTCAGGAGAAGCACCCAGTGCGGTCTGCGCATCTCTCACCTTCTGTACCAGGCCCTGAACGGCCGCCTTTTCATCGGCGGTCCAGCCCCAAGCCAGCTGACGGCCGGTATGTTCCTGGATGGTCACGATATCGAATTTCGCACCTGTGGCCACCTGCGCAAGGCTCTTTCCGGAAATGTCCGTCCATGAAGTCTGGCCGGGATTGCAGAGATAACAGTGATAATCCGTCGCTGTCGCCCAGCCGGAGTTATATTCGGGAACGGTACGCCCGCCATAATACATGTGCACCAGCTGGATTCCGTTCAGGCCGGCTGCGTGCAGGATGCCGGGAAGGTGCTCCACGGCGTCCTTTGTAAAGCTGTTGCCGATGAAGAAGATACGGAAATCCGCATCGACGTCCAAGTCGGGATCGGGCTCGTCTTCACCGGTCTGGATATCGTAGGTGATGTTGTTGTAACTGCCGTTCGCGTTGCCCTGCCTTCCGAGGTAACTTATCTTGTTAGCTTCGCTGTAAAGGTCGTACTGCCAATCTCCGTTATTATACTTGCCCACGCGTCCGGAGGCGACGCCTCCGTTCCAGACGGCGGCAGTATTCACATAGCCGAAGAACACGCCGCGGTAATCGCTGTCCGTGATGATGCGTCCATAATTCTCACAATCGGTATAGGTTCCGGCATTGGGCAGGGAGAGGATGCCTCCGCAACGTCCGGCGGTGGTGGAGACCAGATCGCCGTAGTTCTTGCAGGAAGTAATGGTGGAGCCGTTGGCGCACATGCAGGTGATGTTGCCCGGACGCGAGCCGCCACTGGTGGCGAAGGTGTTCAACTGGTCACCGCGGTTTTCGCAAAGCACGATGTCCGTGCAACTGTTGGCCACACCGACGATTCCGGCAGAACGGGCCACGGCGGAGTTGATGTCTCCGTAATTGTTGCAAGACGAAATCGTGTTGCGGAAGGTCCCGGTGGACGGGGCATTGGCAAAGCCCACGATGCCGGCAATATGAATGGCGGTGGCACCGTTTGTCTGGTTTGCGGTGTTCGGGGCGTTGATTTCTCCGTAATTATGCACGCTGTCCACCGTGCAGCCGCGGTTCCTGGCATACATTCCGCCGACAAGCGCCATGTGCAGATAACCTGTGGCGGAACCGCCGTAGGTCATTGGTGCATAGCTGGTTACATCGCGCACGTCAGCATCGTACAGCACGCCGGCAATCATCCCCGCGCTGAGCGAAACGGAAGAATTGACCGTAAGGGAGCAATTGTCCTCGATGACGAAGTTCTGCACGATGGCACCTTCGCCGAGGTATCCGAACAATCCGCAGTGCCGGCCGGCGACAATCTCGTCGCAGACCAGGTGCAGGTTCTTGATATGGTGCGCGTTGCCGTCGAATTTACCGGTAAAGGCATGACCTTCGGTAACGACAGGGTTGTAACTTGTCCAGGGTGCGGTGGCATTTCCGACCGGAATCCAGTTTTCCACTTCGGCAAAATCGATGTCGGCGAGCAGGTTCACCCAGCCTTCCGCATTCTCCCAGCGGGCAATAGACGTGCCGGCATTGACAGCGGCCGAGAATTCGGCAAAATCCGCCGCATCCGCAATGCCGTTCACCTTCCAGGTCACCGCGGGCATGGAGCGGAGCTGCCCGGCCTCAAGGGTACGGGGCCCCATCTCGCGCGTCATGATCTCATCATTCTGGTCTGTCACGATGACCCTGATGCCCGCAGGATACTCTCCTGCAGGAACCGGCAGATAGAGGACCAGCGGTTCAGCAAGGTTTACATTGCAGTTGACGGTCAAGGACTTGTCCGCCTCTGCATCGGAGGCGCCCGTGAGGGCGAGCGTCTCGTAATCAATGCTAAAGTCACCGGTTATCTGCTCTCCGCCAAGCCCGGCCAGCACCACATTTTTGACAGTGGTCTCCCCAGTACCCGCCACCGTTATCTTCAGCATGGCGGTAAGCGAGGAGAAATGCAGGTCTCCGGTCGATTCGGAGCGGCCGCCCAGGGGCACGACCTGCGAATCGCACGCGCGTTCCCTGGGCAGGGAAAGCGTCTGCGCGTCTTTATAGATAGATGCGGGATACACGCCCTCGTAGGGAGGGGAGAGAAGTGCGTCAAAGACAAAGTTGCCAACTTCTGCGGCAGTCGCAAGCGGTTGGGATGCCGCGCCATTGACGACGATGGCATCGCCCGCCGTCCAACTCACCTTGACCCCATTGATGGCCGTACGGCTGTCGAATTCCGGAAGGGAAACCCGGATGACGCTCCCCTCATCCGGTTGCGGTTTTTCCTGCGTACAGCCCGGGGTCAGCCCCAGAGCCGCACAAAAAGCCACAAAAAACAATACAGACTTTTTCATATCAATTTTTTGATCTTAATAACAAATAGGACATACAACTGCGTTCGCCCTTCCAGTCGCAGGGGCTGCTGACGATGGAGCCCTTGCCCTGGGAAGACCGCCAGACCCACATGGCGGAGGACCCCCCGCCATCCATACGGGTGACGGACCAGCCGCCGAGCTTGGCGCCGATCTTATACATCTCGTAGCCCCTGACACCGAGCGAATACCATTTATTGCTATCAATCTGGCGTCCGTCGATCTCCACTATCCACACCTTGGTGCCGTCCCGGCTGACCACGGGGAAAGTCATGGGATCATATTTTGAATGCAGGCTCGCCGAAGGTCCGGGTGTATTGGAAGCATCCCTTCCGTCGGTCATCAGCTGATACATCGTGGAGCCCATCATGGTAATCGGCCTGGAAGCATCTCCGTCAACGGAAATGTCACATTTGAACTCTACGGTATCCCCCACCTTGACCGACGACCAGGAGGACGCGGCGGCTCCGGACAGGGCGATTCCGATCTGATTCTTCGCGCTGAGGTACGGAAGGGTTGAAAGCGGCGTCGTGCGCCCGTCGGCAATCCGGGTCACCCGGGCCTGCGCATATCCGCAATTCACTTTCATGCGGGACAAAGTATATTCACAGATCACATACAGCACGTTCGGCGCCATGGGATTCTGCAACGAAGTATTGGACGAATGCGGAATCTTGACATATCGCGATGTATAGAGGTTGATCGGCGCCACCGCCGGCGAAGCATGCCGCATCGTGGTATCGTTTATCGTATAATAAGGATACTCCGCGCCGTTCCAACGCAAGGTGCCCGTAAAGGCCTTCTTTCCGCAAGACGCGGTTCCGTCGTTGAATACGGTAAAGCCCCACCTGTGATTTCCCAGGCTTGCGACCACTGAAGGATTGTTGATGTAAAGAGGTTCCCCGTCCTCCACATGGAATCCCCGCAGGATTCCGGCTTCGGAATCGAAGAATCCGAGATTGGTACCGGCAAGAATCCCCTGCCCCGCATTACGGCGGCGGTTGCAGACCATCGACAAGGTTTCCCTCAACACGAATCCTTCGTACAGATGGTCATTGTCGCGCCCGTTGGGATTGGGCATGAGATCATCGGCAAGCGCCGTCGCAAGTTCTATGGCCGGGCTGCTCAAATCAATTTCGAGCGCATGCATGTGACGCGGGACGTTCTTGAACGAATAATGGTGATACACCGCCCCGGTGGCAAGGTTCAGCCGCTCGACCTCGGTCCAGTCGTAATACGCATCAAGGGTCCAGTCCGTCCTGTTGTCCTCGGGATCGAACTTGTTCTTGTAATCGTCGCGAACAGCATTGTAGAATGTCGAAGGCGCGGCCGCCGAAGGGTCGGAGGAAAATTTCGAATATTCATCCACATAGCCGCCGCCGATATTCGAGGAGAAATTGCCCTTCACCCTGTTATATGAACAGCCCCATGCAGGACCGTACTGGGAGCCGTCGGTCTTCCCCAGGATAGCGCCCGTATTGGTGCAATTCCTGATGACCCCGGAATTGTATCCTACGAGTCCCCCCTGCTGGCACACCACGGGGACAAGGACGTTTCCGTTGTTCGTACAGCCCTCGTTGACGGAAGTCCCGCCTAAAGTGGAATTCCCGTCGACATAGCCCGCCAGGCCTCCGATGATAAGGTCGTTCCCATAAGCCGTATTGCCCTTCGTCTCAAGGGCGGCATTGTTCACGACATTGCTCAGGGTCGTGCCCAGGGCATAGCCGACGATACCTCCCGCACGCAGTTTCGAAGGATTGCCGGAGAAGACCACCGAACTGTTTTCATCCCCGAAAACGAGGTCGCTGATGGTTATCGCCCCGGTATCTCCGAAGAGGCCGGCATGGGTATATTTCCCCGTATCTATCGTCCAGTTCACATGGGAAATCCTGTGCCCCATCCCCTTGATATTATATTCCAGGGGGTGGGCGCTGTTCCCGATGGGCACCCATTCGCGGATGGACGAAGCATCGATGTCGCAAAGGATCTGTACGTCATTTCCCACCAGGAATGCCGAGGCGTCGCCGCCGGTATTCACGATATGGGCGAAGGCAAGCAGGTCTTCCATGTTCTCGATGCCCTTCCAGACGGGTTTGCTCCCGTAGATGATGTTGGAAGAGGTTACATTCACAGCGGCGGACGAGTGATATCCCACATAGTTGAAATAATTGCTCCCGTTCACTCCGACCATAGCATAGTTGCCGTTATTGTACGCCCCGACGTCCCCGCTGCCTATGCATGCAGTAAAGCCTGCAGCAAGATTGCACTGCTGGAAAATGGTGCCGCGATAGGTCGTTTCGTCCGTAATGACGCGCCCGTAATTGGCGCAGCGTACAAAATTGCAGCTTGCATGGTTGACAAGGCTCACGATGCCTCCGGCACGAGCCTTGGTAGAGCAGACGACATCGCCGTAATTGGTGGAATTGATGACTTCTGAACCGGCTCCGGAAATGCAGGTAATGTTGCCGATACGGCCGCTTCCGCTTACCGGGAAGGCATTGTAATTATTCCCATGGTTTTCGCAGTACTCGATGACGGTATAGCGGTTTGCCGCCGCTACGATTCCCGAAGCACGGCAGGCCTTGGAATCAATGTCCCCGTTATTGGTGCAGTGGAATACGTGCACCCTTTCTGCAGAAGAGAGGTCATTAGAGCCGAAACCGAGAATTCCGGCCACCTGCACACCCGTGGCACCGTTTTTGGCATTATTGCCATTGGAGCCGGAAACTTCTCCTTCGTTTACGAGATACTCAAGCCGGGTCTCCCCGTCCCGGGCAAACGCAAAGCCGACAAGGCCGAGCGTCTGCCTCATGTTATCCGCCGATGAGGGGGTGACGGAGAACGGCGCATAGTTGGTCACGTTCAGCACGGAAGCGTCAAACACGACACCCGCCACGACTCCTGCATCGCTTCTCACGGACGGGTGGAACTCAAACGAACAACTGCCGTCAATGACAAGATTCCCGACCACGGCACCCTCCGTGAGACAGCCGAAAATTCCGCATGCCACAGAATACATATTCTCCGCCGACACGCCTGAGCCCGATGCTGCATAATAGAAGGAAAAATCAGAGATTTTATGGCCGCGGCCGTCGAATTTCCCGGTAAAAGGATGCCCCGAGACGACGGAGAGCGTATTGTCCTTCCAGCAGGTCACCGCCTCGCCCACGGGCGTCCAGTCGGAGACGGCGCTGAAATCGATATCATCCAGCAGCGTTACGACACCCTCCGCATTTTCCCACGCCTCGGTCGGGGAGCCGGAATTCACGGCCTCCGCGAATGCTATAAAGTCATCGGCGTCCCGGATGCCGCGAGGATAGAACGCAATTTCAGGCATTGCCCGCAACTGCCCCGCCTCAAGGACCCTCGCGCCCGTTTCCAGCCGCATAGAATTGTCCTCAGCATCGAACAGATCCACGCTGAATCCCGAGGAATAAGTGCCGCCCGGCACGGGAATATACAGGTCGAGCGGAGTCGGGGACAAGACGGCATTGCAGTTCAGGGCAACGGCGGAGGAAGTGCCGGCCGACGCGGACAGGGAGCCGCTCTGCCAGTCAATGGCAAAGTCTCCGCTCAGGTCCTCGCCGCCCTTTGCGCTGAGGACCACCCTGCGCAGGGTTTCCCCATTCCCGGTGACTCGCAGGCGCATCACCGCTGTCAGCGGGGAGAAAAGCAGCGTTTCCCCGCCGGTGATATAGGAGTGAAGGGGTATCTGCGTGAGGTCCGCATCCCAGACGGACGGGAGCGTCACCGCCGAGGAGCTCTTCCAGAGTCCGGCGGGATACACCGCGCGGTAAGGGAATGAGAGCGCATCGGCAAAACCGAAAAAGGCCACATCCGTATCTCCGGGAAGCGGATAAGAAGCGCTCCCGTTGATTGCGATGTCGTCACCCTCACGCCATGAAAGCTTTACGCCTTCAACCGCCGTCTTACCAATCCCGGACAGATACGCACTTACAACAGTATTTACGGGTCCCTGAGCAGTTTCAGGAGTTTCCGAAACTTCCGCAACGCATGCGGAAAACGCGGCAAGCGCAGCAGCAGCGAACAATATTTTTTTCATCGGTTACAACTTAATGACCATCCACACGGGATAATGGTCGGAGGGATGGCAGAAATTATGGATCGCCTTTCCGCGGGGATCCCGCGACGATGCCGCGAATCCGTCATAAAGCACATCCGCGGACTTTACCCGACGAAACAGGGCGGGAGTGACATACATCATGTCAATCCTGCGCCCGGACACCGTGCTCTTCTTGAATTCACCCGGGAACAGACGCTCGATCACGTCGATATAGGGCGTATTGGTACGCACATAATCATGTACCAGAAAAGCCGGATCCGCCGGATCAAGGGCGTAATGGAAATTGTCGGCCGATGAAATGGCGTTGAAATCACCCGTCATCAGCCACCACTGGTTTTCCATCCCGGGAACGGTTCCCGCGGTTTGAGAGCAGATATACTTTATCTCGGCGGCACGGAAGTAGTCGCCTCCATGCTCCGCAGCACTCTGTTTCTGGTCCTCGGCCATGTATGCGTAACGCTGGGGCCAGGTATGCAAGGTCACGATATTGAGTTCCCTGCCCCTGCCGAGGTCCGCCACCGCCCAACCGGCGCCGTGCACCACCAGCATGTCCTCCCCGTTCCCGGTGACGCGCTTGACGATGTGCAGCGGGTACTTCGAGGTAATCACCTGGGGAAAGGTATCGCGCTTGCCGCACACCAGGGTGTACTTGTGTCCATAACGCGCCGCGAGCAAATCCCAGTTCCACGGGAGATACTGGTCCTCCGGCATCTGCATCTTGACACTGGTATCGGTCAGATAGCGGGATTCCGCCTCGCACCAGATACAGATATCCGGATCCAGGTCCTTTACATAGGCCACAAACCGGTCATAGTTGCCGCCCTGGTCGGACCACATCCCGTTCTGGATATTCCAATAGAGTATTTTTAAATCTATCCCTGCCTTACCGCGGCAGGGCAGGGAAAAGATTGCAAATACGGCCATCAGGGCGGCCAGGTAAACGGAAAGACGCCTCATCATGTCCAGGTATCCTCAACGAGTTCCAAATCCGTAATCTGGGACGACGTATTGAGCAGACATTCCTCTGCACCCAGTTCTGCGCCCACGACAAGGACGCAGGGTCTTTCGTATGTATGTCCGGTCATTATTTCGCTACATAAGTGATACCGCTGACCTTTGCCAGGTTGGCATCGGAAATCTTTCCTCCGAGGGCATAGGTCATATAATTCTCCTGGGTGATTTCATACATCTCGTGATTGCCGTCGGCCTTGTACACGCCAAGTCTTCCGCTGGCAACGACATCGCTGACATGGTCCAGGTTGGTCACGTTGGCAAAAAGCAGCCCGGTGAACCTGCGCCCCTGGCCGTCCGTCGCCGGGTCGAAACCCGCGATGATTGTACCGTAGTTGGCACCTCCCTCGACATAAGCGCTCGCATTGCCGAGGAGCGCCACAAGTCCGCCGGCGGTAGTCTGATTGCCCGTGGTGGTAAGGTCCCCGTTGTTCACACAGTCAATGACTCCGCTGTCAGCTGCCAGGTTGCAGACAATCTGGCCTATGCGCCCGTTGGCGATGGTATTCAGCTGAGATGCATTGTTGGTGCAGCCACGAACAACCGTGCCGCCATTGGCGGTGGGAACGATGCCGCTGCAGCGGCCGACCTTCGCCTTGATGCTTCCGTTGTTGATGCAGTCCTCGATATAATTCCGGGAGGTTCCCTTGTCATTCGTGGCAAAGGCGACGATACCGCCGTACATGGCACAGGTTGCTCCGTTCGCCGTGTTGCTTCCCCCGTCAACATCCACCTCCAGGTCGGCAGTACATCCCTTGACGGTCGTATTTAAGGTGGTCCCGCTTGTAGCGTCATCGGGAGCGAATATGAATCCGGCAATGCCTCCGACAGCAAAACGGGCGCTCGCAGTCGTCCCTGTAGATTTCACCGTTCCCTTTACTTTTACATTCTCTATCGTGGATCCGTACGCGGTTCCGACGACAATTCCAGCGTCGGCGACTCCGGCGGCGCTGAGGGTAACCTTGGCCTCGACCTCAAGATTCTTTACGGTCGCGTTCGAAATATAACCGAAAAGACCCCAGGTCGTACCTTCCGCAAGGGTGGCGCTGACATTGAAATTGGAAATCTTGTGGCCGCCGCCGTTGAAGACGCCGGTAAAGGGAGCCCCTACCGCCTTGGAGGCATTGTTCGCGTTCCCGGACGCGCTGACAAGACCGACAGGTTCCCATTCCTCGTAGGCTCCGAGGTCGATATCGGCAAGAAGCGCAATCTCTCCGTTATCGTTCGTCCAGCGGGTAAGGACATTGCCGTCGTTGACCGCATCGCGGAATTTGATGAATTCTTCCAGGTCGGGGATGCCCCCGATGCTGGCGCTGGGGTCGATAACCGCTTCGTGTCCCAACTGCGAGATATTGACCGTAACGGAGGTCATGCCGCCCGAGAACTTGACGGATCCGCTCCGGGGAGCGGTCGTAGTCCCTTCATTTTTGTAATTGGAGGTGAAAGTAAGGGTAACGATGGTCTCGCCGCTCAATCCCTGGACGGGATCCACGGAAATCCAGTCCTCCGTCGTAGTTGCAATCCAGTACGGCGCGTCCGTCGAGACGACGACTACTTCGGCGGAAGGATTGTTGGCCGCTATGTCGGTGATGACAGTAGGGTCGGCACCAATCATGTACGTTTTTTCTTCCTTCTGGTTGCAGGAGACAGCCAGGAAACCGGCCCCCAGAAGCAGGGCCGCAGCAAATTTGTAAAAATTCTTCATAATATTGGACATTACTTTTCTCTAACTAGAACATAGGTCATACAACTGCGCTCGCCCTTGGTGTCGCAGGGCCTGTTGACAAGGGAGCCGGCACCTTTGGCGCTGTCCCATACCCACATGGCTGAAGAGCCGCCGCCATCCATGCCGGTCGTCCACCAGCCGCCCAGTTTTTGGGCGATGCGATAGATCTCGTATCCTTTGACGCCCAGCGAATACCAAAGCTGACGGCCATCCACCTCCACGAGCCAGACTTTCTTGCGGTCCCGGCTGATGACGGGGAAGGTCTTGGGATCGTATTTGGAATAAAGGCTGGCGTTAGGGCCGGGTGTATTCGATGCGTCCTTGCCGTCATCCATCAGCATATACATGGTGGAATCGAGGGAATAAATGGGCTTGGAGGCATCGCCGTCGATGGAAATATCGCAACGGACATCCAGCACATCCCCTGCCTTGAGAGCTGCAAAAGCGGTTCTTTTCTCTCCGCATACGGCAATCCCGAAACGCTTCGGGTCCGAAATGTAAACCGGCGAGAGATTGCTTACCTCCACCACCTTTGCGGCCGCGTAGCCCGTATTGACGCCCATCTCACCTCCCGTCCACTCGCAGACGACATACAGGGCGTCGGAAGCAAGGGGGTTGGTAATCGAGGGTTTCTGGGGATGCGGAATCTCTACATAACGGGAATTGTAGAGGTTTACCGGTGCAATGGCCGGGGAAGTGTGGCGCAGAATCGTGTCATTCAGGCTCCCCCAGGTATGTTCCACCCCATTCATGCGGATTTTTCCGCTGAATTTCTTCACACCGCAGGAGGCCGTACGGTCCTCGAAAACCGTAAAAGACCAGAGATGATTGGAAAGGTCCTTCGCCACCTTCGGATTGTTGATATAGACGGGATGGCCTTCCTCGACGTGGAACCCGCGCGGGAACCCGTCGTTGGAATCAAAGAAGGAGCAGTTCACCCCCGCGATGATTTTCTGCCCGGCCGCACGCTTGCGTACGCAAATCTGGGAGAGGGTTTCTCGCAGGTTGAACCCGTTGTTGCTGTTTTTATTGCCGTTGGGATTCGGGACGATATCGTCGGCGATGGTGGTCGTAAACTCTACGCCCGGATCCGTCAGGTCAACTTCAAGGACATACAGATGCCTCGGCACATTCGTGCAGGAGAGGTGATAATACTGGGTTCCGGGGCCTATCTGCCGCCGCTCCAGTTCCGTCCAGTCGTAATAGGAGTCCTTGGTCCAGTCAACGGTATTTGCCTCCAGGTCGTAACCTTCGCTGTACGTTGCCATCGCATTGAGAATGGCGTCCGAAGGAGCCGCTTCGGGATTGCCGATATAGAGATCATAGTCCCCGGTCCTTCCGTAACCATAGTTGGAAGTAAAGTTCCCACTGTTCTTATTGTATGAACAGGCCCAGCCGGGTCCCCAGTCCCCTTCCCGCTTGCCGAGAATGGTTCCGTTGTTGGTACAGTTGGTGACCACCCCGGACAGGTAGCCCAGGATACCACCCTGCTGCGCCGGGACCTTCACGAAGACGTCGCCGTTGTTGACGCAGCCCTTTGCCGGGGTATCTCCGCCAAGTAAGGAATTTTTGTCGGCATATCCTGCGATACCGCCGACAATGAGGTTGTTGCCGGTGGCGGAAGTTCCTTCAAAAAAAAGGTCTGCATTGTTTGTGACACGCTGCATCGTCACCCCTATGGCATATCCGAGAACGCCCGCGGCACGCACCTTGCCGGAAGGTTCGCCGACAAAGCTGATGCTGCTGCCATCGTCTCCGAAGGTCAGTTTTTCAATGGAGGCATCCTTGGCATAGCCGAAGAGTCCGCAATGGGGATACCGCGTCACATCGACCGTCCAGTGCACATTTTTGATGGCATATCCGCCTCCATCGAAATTGACGGAAAGGGGGTTCGACTCACTACCTATGGGAATCCATTCCGTGATGGAGGAAGCGTCGATGTCCCCGAGCAGCGTTGCCACGCCGTCTATCAGGTAACGGGCAATGGAACCCTCGCCATTCACTGCCCTGGCAAAACCGAGCAGGTCCTCGGCCGTGGCGATACCCCTCTCGACGGGCGTATCCGAAGCCGCCTGCTGGGTAACGCTGACCGTCAGGGATTCTCCGCCCAGGTTGGTCACCGTAAACGCACCTTCCCTCGGCGAGTCCGCCTTGTTCTCTTCAATATTCACGGTGAGGGTTCCCGCCTCCTTCGAGCCCTTGCCGCTGGCCTTGGGAATTTTGATCCAGGCCGATGACGACCGGGCATACCAGTCCTTTGCGGACAGGACGGAGAACTGCCGGGATTCGCCGAGCGCCGCGACATTCTCAAGCGCAGCGGGGGAAACGGCCAGAGGAAGGGTCTCTTCCTCCGGCTGTTTTTCTCCGCACGAGACGGCTCCTGTCCAAAAGAGCAATCCGCACAAGAGGATTTCAAATCGATTTCTCATGGTCAGTCATCAAATGACACGCCGTCTATCCAACCCGGATTCTGCGAAAGGCTGCCATGCGTCGCCTGACGCTGGTCCGCAGGAATGGGCCAGAGATAATCGCGGCCTTCGTTCCATACGTACTCTTCTCCGGCATAATAGGTAAGGTAGCCCCTGTCACCCTCGGAAAGGGTATAGTTGCCGCCGATTTCAATCACGTTGGTGGCCGGTGCCGTTGTGGAAGGCTTGGAGCCTCTCCAGAGACAGAGGTCCACCTTGCCGTCACCGTCAAGGTCATAGTCTCCAAGCGCCGGGAAATATACACCGCGCGAACCGCTGGTAGCCTTAAGGGTAAGCCACTCACCTTCCTTCCAGCGGAGAAGGTCCCACTGGCGGAAACCCTCGCAGAAGAGCTCCACCGTGCGTTCGCGGCGAACTTCAAGGATCGCCGCCTTCTGGCTGCCCCTGGCATTGGGATAATACTCGCTCATAAGTGCGTCTTCCACAGCCGGCACGCTGCCCATTGCGGGCATCCCGACGCGGGCGCGGATGACATCAATGGTCCGGCGTACGTCTTCGTCGGTCAGCTGCCCCAGTTCGGCCTTCGCCTCGGCATAGTTCAGCAGGACCTCGGCATAGCGGATCAGGGGATAATCCGTGGTGGAAGTGGTTGCGCCCTCATGGCTGGCATCGGAGATGAACTTGATAATCCTGTAGCCGTTATAGGTACGTTCAAAACTCAGCTGCTCCGGGGCAGTCCCGCCAAGGGCCACATAGGACGGACCGTGCAGCGTCTGCGCCATGCGTGGATCGCGCCTCGAGAAAGCGTCCTTGTAAGAGAGTGTCTGCCAGCCGGCACGCTGCTGGATGGGCGTGCCGTCGCTCTGCAGGTAATGGTTCACCATGCGGTTGGTGGCACTGCGGCGATGGCTCTTGTAATCAAACTGGATTCCATGACGCACCAGCACATCCACGCTGTAACGGCGGGAAAGGATGGTCTCGTCGGACTCGGCGTCCTCAAGCACGAAATATTCCCGGTAGGAAGCGTCTGCAGCCTTCGAGGCAAGACCGAGCGTGTTGCCTGTATAAAGGGCACGTCTGCCCAGGAGTATTTCAGCGGCGGCCGCCGCCTCGCGGAGGAACCACTCCGAAGAAATCGTGACACCATCGAAAGTCTGGACATCCTGGGGCACATACTCGCTCCCTGCGTGATACTTGCGGAAGGTTCCCTCAAAGAGCGCAGCACGTGACTTGAGCGCCAGCGCGGCATCCTTCGAGACATGATAGACGGGATCGGAAGCCCACTTTTCAGGAAGCAGTTCATACGCTTTATCCAAGTCCTGCATCACCTTCAGCATCACGTATCCGCGGGGATCGCGGGGCTTGTTGAGGTCCTCCTTGTCGGAAGAACCTATCACATGGTCATACCAGGGCATGTCACCCCACTGGCGCACCTTCTCAAAATAGAACCATGCACGGAAGAAATAGGCGACGCCGTCATACATGCCCTTCACCGCCGCATCCTGACAGCGGTTGTTCTCCAGCAGATAATTGATGTTGCGCAGCGGCTTCCATGTATCCGAGGTCCATGTCTTCGAAGAGGGATTGAGGGTCCCCCGCTGGATTCCGTTCAGGGTACTGGCCGAACAGTTGTCGTCCGCATTCAACTCGGCCAGGGTGGCCGCACCGGGAAGGACGCTGTTATAGATATCATTGGCCCACAAATCCAGTTCCTTGGCCGTGGAGAAGTAAGTATCCGGAGAGAGCGAGGTCTCCGGGGAAAGGGTCAGAAAATCCTTATTGCACGAGACGGAAAGGCCCAGTGCGAACAGGCAGGACAAGGGTATAATAATCTTTTTCATGACTGTCAGAATGTAATGTCAACACCGAATGAGAAAGTCTTGGAATAAGGATAGGTCACGTCGTAACCCACGGACGTGGTCGCGACTTCCGGATCGACATACCTCGTCGCCTTCATTAGGGGTGACAGGTAGAACAGGTTCTCGCCGGAGAAATAGATTCTCGCCTTTTCAATGGCCTTGGACTTGAAGGGGATGGTATATCCTATAGTCAGGTTCTTCAGACGCACATAGGCGGCATTCTGGAGGTAGAAGTCAGATGTGACGATATTGGAGCCGTTGGCCACGCGTCCCCTGATCCTCGGGAAGATGGCCTTGCTGTTGTCGGCGCCTTCCGCGTCTGACCAGCACTTGCTCCTGAAATCCGTAGGGATGAAGGTGGGGCGCTGATAGGAATAGAGGCTCCAGAAGTACGTGGCGTTGGTGTTGGGCATCCAGTCCATCTGGCCCACGCCCTGGAAGAACACGCTCAGGTCGAAGCCGTACCAGCTGAAATCACCCTTCAGGGCAAAGTTGTAGCGGGGACGGCTGTTGCCGATAATCTCACGGTCGCCGGGATTGTCCACCGTATTGGCGCCGGTGTTGATGATACCGTCGCCGTTCAGGTCCTTGTAAATGACGTCACCTGCAAGAAGATGCATGTAATCGGGATTCTTGGAGCCGAACACTCCTTTGTTGACTGCCGACGAATTGATGGCGGCCTCGTATGCGGCAGCCTCCTCGTTGGTCTTGAACAGCCCGTCGGTACGGTAACCCCAGATGTCTCCAAGACGTTTGCCCACATAGTTGTCGCTGATGAGCTTGTCCTCGTTGGCATAGCGCGTAATATAGGTCACATAGTCTCCGAGGGTGGCCGTGATGCCATAGTAGAGGGGCTTGCCGGCAACGACGACATTGTCCTTCCAGCTCAGGGCCAGTTCATAGCCCCAGGTGCGCAGGTCCGCCGCATTCTCTTTCGGTGCCGCCTCTCCGTAAACCGCAGGAAGGGTCATGGCCGTGGTCAGCATGTTCTTGGTGTCGCGGATGAAGAAATCCGCATTAAGGGTAAGCCTGTCGCGCAGGAAGCCCATATCCAGACCGAGGTTCTTGGTAATGACCGTTTCCCAGGTCAGGGCGGAGGACACCGGGGCGTCCACGTAGGCCCGGGCGGCATTGCTGGTACCGTCAAAGGTATATCCGGAAAGAAGGCCGGTCTTGAGTTCCTCCCAATAATAGTAGTTGTCCACCTGCTGGTTGCCGAGCGAACCGTAGGAGAAACGGAGCTTGAAGTTGTTCACATACGGTTTGACGCTTGCCCAGAAAGGCTCTTCCGAAATACGCCATCCGGCGGAAGCCGAAGGGAAGAAGCCCCAGCGGTTGCTGGCGGGGAAACGGGAAGATCCGTCGTAACGGCCCGACAGCTCGATGAGGTAGCGGCTCTTCCAGTCGTAATTCACCCTGGCAAAGAATCCGAGCGTGCGGTATGCGCTGTTGGACTGTGAAGCCTTCTCAATTTCTCCGTTCGCCATATTGATATAGGCGAGGTTGTCGCTCAGGGACCCTTTTTGCTGGATGGTGATACTGCTGGAGTAATAGTCATCGTAGTTGGCGCCGAGGGTGGCGGCTACATGATGGCCGTCGCCGAAAGTGTCGTCATAGGAGAAATAGGCGTTGGCTACGCTTCCGTCCTGATAGTAGCGGTACTCGCGGGTATAGTCGTAAACCGAGCCGTTGGAGAACAGACCGCCCGTCAGGCCGTTGCCTACATACAGTCTCTTATTGACATTGTCATAGGAATTGGGGGTGGGAAGCACGCGGTTCATCATCCGGCGGTCACGGCGCCTGTAAGAGTAATCGACGACAAAATCGAGACCCTTGTAAATGTGCGCGGTGAGCCTGTTGGTCCAGGTCCAGTAATTATTGGAATTGGTGTTGCGGTAGATGTCGGTCATGAAAACGCCTGCCCGTCCGCTCATGAGCGGGGATACGGCATCCATGTAACCGGGATACATGGCAACCGTTCCGTCAGGATTGTAGGGGACAAAGGTAGGAGACACGTTCTGGGTCAGGTTCCACATGATTCCATAATCGGAACTGACAACCCCCAGGGAGCCGTCCATTTCCGGGAATCCGCCCCAGTCGTAACTGTTCCGCTCCAGGCTGACATTGCTGGAATATTTCAGCCACTTGGTAATCCTGGCATCCACCTTGCCGCGCAGGGACAGGGCATTGTAGTTGTCCTGCGCATATCCCGTGAATAGTCCCTTCCGGTAGAGGTAACGGGCCGAAGCATAGTACTGCACCTTGTCGGTACCGCCGCGCACGGTAATATTGTGCTCGGTCTCGGGACGCACCTTGTTGAACAGGAAGCTGTACCAGTCGAAGTTGCCCAGATACACATAGGTGTATTTCCCGGTCTCGTCAGGAATCACCCACGGACGCTCGGGATTCTCGGTAACGTCGTTCCTTCGCTCGTAGAGCATCTGCATCTGCTCGTCGGAATAGGTCAACGCGTCCACTCCCTGCCAAGTTCTGTAAAACTCGTTGCAAAGGGTCACATAGTCGTAACCGGTAGTGATAAAGTCCGTGCTGGTGGTATTCATGGAGAACGAAGCGCGTCCGTTATAGGTGATTTTCGCTTCACCCTCCGCCCCGCTCTTGGTGGTGATGAGCACCACGCCGGCGGAAGCCTTGGCACCGTAAATCGCGCAGGCGGAAGCATCCTTGAGGACGGACACGCTCTCGATGTCATTGGGGTTCACCTGGCTCAGCGACGCCTCGACCCCATCCACAAGGACAAGGGGGGAACCGCTGTTGAGCGACAGTTTGCCGCGGATATTCACGCTGTACTGCGTTCCGTCAATGGAACCGGACCCGGTGGTAATTACCAGCGAAGGGTCGGCTCCCTGGAGGGCCATCGCCGTATTGGTAACGGGGCGGGCGTTGAGTTCCTTGCCGTCAACCACGGAGACGGCACCGGTCAGATTGACCCGCTTCTGGGTACCGTAACCTACGACGACAATCTCGTTCAGAAGTGTGTTTTCGCTGTCCATCATGATGGTGAGCGGCATGCGCTCACCCGCACTCAGGCCGACTTCCTTGTCGGTATATCCGATGAAGGAGACCGTGAGCGTTGCGGGAAGGGAAACCCCGTCGAGGGAGAAGGTTCCGCTGCCGTCGGTGATGGCGTAATTGCGGGTTCCCTTCACGACGACGGAGGCGCCCATCAGAGGCTCACCGTCGGCATCCTTCACCTGTCCCCTGACGGCCGTGCCGCCCTGGGCGAACAGCGCCGCGGGAAGCAGCATCATCGACAGCATCAATGCCCCCATGAAGGAGGAAGAAACAAGTTTTTTCATTGGCGTGCTATTAAATTATGTTTGGAATTATTTATAATAGGCCTCTCCCAACGCGGCCAGCGTGGAGGGAACAGGATAGGAACAACCAGCGGGAATCTCCCAGCCGGAGGACTGGTATCTCACAGAAGGACTTCCAAAGCTGAGAAAATATGTCTGACCTTTTGTGGAGAAGGACTCGCAGAACGCCGCGCTGGTGAGGTTCGCCAGGGTCGATTGGGTAACGTTGACTGCCGTTGCGTTACCGCTGCCTCCAATGGTCTGGCTGTTATTATCCACGAGATAGTAGTTCTCCGCCATGTAGCCGTAGGGCATTGCCCCGACAAAGCCTCCCTTATTGGATGTTGCCGTGCAAACCAGATTGGCATTTTCCACCAGTGAGATGTTGTTGCGCACGCGTACCCTGTTGAAATTAGTGGCAACGCTTGCCGTAACATTCCCGGCGAAAACACCCATATAAGGACGGGCACCTGCCGAAAGTCTCTGGTTCAGACCGATGCAGTTGTCCAGTGCCATATACTGGTCCGTGATGGTTGAGTGTCTCAACATTCGCCCAACGACACCGCCCAGGTTGGCGGAACCGCTGGTGCGGGTACAGGTGACATCGTTCGCGGCCAGGCAGTCATAGACATACTGGCGGCCATAATCCGCTCCCGCCGTGGTGCAGTACATGAGGCCCACGATGCCGCCGATGTCATAGCCGGCGCCCGTGACGGAACCCTTTGCGGAACAGGTGTTGAGGATGCCGCTGTACATTTCTCCTGCAATTCCCCCTACGCAGTCCTGACCGTTCAGCGTGGCCGATATCGCAGCATTCGAGCGGCATTTTTCCACACGGGGGAAGGCCGAGTTGTTGCCAAGGCCGCCCACGATGCCACCCACTTTGGCGCTGCCGCTCACATCGCCCGTATTGACGCATCCGGTAATGGTGCCGGTATAGATGCGGGAAGCAATTCCTCCCATATAAGAGGCCCCGGCGGTTCCGCCGTCCACTTCTCCGTTATTGGTACAATTCTCAACCTTGGCCGTGGCGCCGTTGACCAGACAGATGATACCGCCGGCATTGGCCCCGCTGCTGCTCACGCTCACATCACCGTTATTGACGCAGCCGGTCAAGGTGCAGTTGGCGGCAATGATGCAGGTGATTCCGCCGGGTCTGGCGTTTCCTGTCCAGGTATTGGAAATTGCACCCTCGTTATTACACAACTCAATCTTTGTCCGGGAATTGGCAGATGACAATATCCCGGCGCAGCGGGCCGTGGCGGCTTCTATGTCTGCATAGTTGGTGCAGTCCGTAATCTCGTTGATGATGGATGCGGCGCCCGTGTTGCTCAGTCCGGCAATACCGGCCACCTGTACGCTCAAGGCACCGTTTGTCTCGTTGGAGGAAGACTGCCCGGCGCTTACCTTACCGTAGTTATTAAGGCTGATAATCTGGGAAATCCCCGAGATGGCATCGCCATAGACGTAACCCACCATCGCCATCTCCACCCGGCTCGGGGAGCTGTTGACGGGGATGGTCATCGGATAGTAATTGGTCACGTTCAGGATAGTAGAGCCATAACTGACCCCGGCTACGGCGCCGGCGTCCATCCGGCCTGTGGGAGTAGCCACCAGTTTGCCGGTATCGCCGTCAGCAGCGCCCAGCGTAAGGTCCTTGACCGTCGCCTTGTACAGGATGCCGAACAGACCGTAGGAAGAATATTCGGCGGGAGAAGCCGTCATGTCGAGGTTTTTGATGGCATGCCCGCCGCCATTGAACGTGCCTTTGAAGGCGGGTTCCGTCCAGGTGGCGGAAACCGAACCGGACTCCGTAGGTTCAAACGTACCGTTGCCGATGGGGGTCCAGCCGCTTACGCCGCCGAGGTCCAGATCCTTTTGCATCGTGACCTCCGCACCCTGGAACCGCGCATTGGAGGCGTTGACGCCTTCAGCGAACTGGAGCAAGTCAACGGGACATCTCAGGGCAATCTGCATGACCTGCACAGGGGCTACGCTGCGCAGATTCTTCTTGATGGTGTACTGGGCGCCTCCCGCCCAGACATGATTCCCTTCCGTATTGACCGCTACGGCATAAGAACCGGCATCGGTCTCGGCTCGCAGGGAAAGGCTCTCCCCTACCGTACAAGGCGGAATCATCATATAGGCGTTTACCACCTTCTGTGCATCGGGAAGGGCGCCTGAGAGCCACAAGGTATGCTTGAAAGCGTCCGCATCATCAAGATACACGCTGTAAACCTCAGTCACCTCGTCGGGAAACTGGAGACGCATCTGAAGCACCCCGTTCTGATCTATGCTGCCGCCGTGCTCTTCGGCCCAGTCCGCGGAGAAGGTGATATCGTCATAGCTGTCAACTCCGGAGAGCACTACGACATATTCAAGGTGATCCGTGGATGAATTGCCGGCCTGGACCTGCCCGTCGTAGGCGTCGCCCCCAAAAGCGGAGGCTCCGCCGTATGTGATGGTGTACGGACCGTCGCCGGGCGCGGTACCCGTAAACGTTGCGCTGTGCCCGTCTTCACTGATGCTCTGGGCATCGATGGTAAACACCTGGGTAGTTGCGCCGGAGACCGTCAGCTGGTCGTCCGCCTGCCACTGAAGGACGGCACGCTTGAAATCATCGGCCTCGGTAATGGACACCCTGCCGGCATCTTCGGGCACGGATACCCGGATGGTAACGGTTTCTGCCCCTTCCGGCTCTACGGATTCAGGGGATTCAACGGCGCAGGATGCGAAAAAAGACAGCGCGGCAATCGCCGCAAACCAATAAGAATAATTACGTTTCATAGTGTATTCCTCCGCAATTTAAAGTTCATCGAATTCATCTTCATCGACCGGATTGTCCAACATGTCGTGAAGACTTCCCAGAAGAACCAACTTCAATTGCCAGAATGCGACGCTGCACTCCGGGGAGGAATACGTCCCTCTCTTAAGTATTGATGGGGGGGTAAAATGACTCATAATCAAATACTTACGTTATTTTTTTAAATAAAACAGACGGTTATTACATTTTATTCCAACCCCAAATGTATAAAAATTATTAAAAAAATCGCCCAATTTTATCAATAATTTAATTTTTCCGTCTCCAAATGAGAATAGGGAGAAGGAAGGAAATTATGGCGGCCCCCAGCCAGAACCAGGAGACGCAGGTATAATCATGGACGCCCGAAGCCGTGACATGTCCGTCCAGCAGAAGCCCCGTCACGACCATCTGGATGCCGGCTGCGGCATATGATGCGATGCCGGTAATGCCGATGGCCGCTCCGCTGGCCTCGCGGGGGACAAGGTCGATGGCCATCAGCCCGGGCAGGAAGCTGATCAGCACACCTATGGCGATACCGAAAAGAACCATCGCCGTAATGTTCAGGAATCTCGATGGCCCACCGAACAGGAAAAGCGCCAACGCGATGGATTCGAGGATACCGGCAACCAGCGCCGTCCACTTCCGGTCTCCCTGAAAGGCATAGTCGGTAAGCCAGCCCGACACCACGGTCCCGATGACGCCGAAGACGGGATTGATGGCGATGATGGCGGCGGCGCCTGCCAGATCATATCCCTTTGCCTCCTGCAAGAAGATAGTGCCCCACTCATTGATGGCATAGCGGCTCATATACATAAAGGCGCTGGCCAGGGCAAGAACCCAGATACCCGGGTTGCAAAGGACTTCCCTTTGTGCATTTTTGGACTTTGCAGGCATGGATGTGCCCTGCGCTTCCCCGGAAAGTTCCTCGATGGGCGGCAGGCCTTTGCTTTGTGGCGTGTCGTGCAGGAAAAGCAAAATCAGCAGTATGCCGGCGGCTCCTGCCGCAGCCGCTCCGAAGAAGCCCCATCGCCAGCCGGCGTGTGCCACCAGAAGGCCTACAAAGAGGAAGGAGAGCGCTTCCCCGATGTTGTGCGAAGCGCTGAAAAAACCGTAGAACGTGCCACGGATGCGCAGCGGAAACCAGCGGGAGAGACCGACGATGGCAGGAGGTGCACCCATGGACTGCGCCCAGCCGTTGAGCGCCCAGCACAGCGCAAATACCGGAAACAGGGCCGCATTGGCAATATTTCCGCTGATGGCGCTTACCCCGACGATTCCCATGACAAGATTCATCCCTGCCGATATGACAAGCCCGGTGGCCATGAAACGCTTGATATTGGCACCGTCCGCAAGAAAACCGTTCACAAGTTTTCCAACGGCATAGGTCCAATATAGGCAGGCCCCGACGATACCCAGCTGCGTCGCGTTCATCAGCCCTGCATCGATGATGGGCTGCTTCATCACGCCCAGCGAAAGCCGGCAGACATAATACAGGGCATAGGAAAGCGTAAAGGCAAGGAAACTCTGCATCCTGAGTCTCCGCCAGACCTTGTCCTGCCTTTCGGCTGCCACCCTGCTCCCGGACGGAGCGCTGATGCTGAAGAAATGTTTTAGGCTCATACGCCGAAATGTTTGCGCAATGCCATTGTCTTTTTGCGGGCGTCGGGCCCCTTGGTGCTGAAGTAGAAGCGGATTTTGGGTTCGGTACCCGACGGGCGGGCGGAGATAATATCGCCTTCGCCGGTAATGAACTGGATGACATTGGCGGCGGGGAGTCCGGTCTTCTCCGGGACCATATAATCGATGAGCTCTGCGACGGGGAGGCCGGCAAGCGTCTTCGGCGGATCGCTCCGGAGCCCTTTCAGAATACTGCGAATTTCTTCCGCCCCTTCCCTGCCCTTCTTCATCAGCGAGAAACGGGTCTCTTCCCAGAAACCATATTTATCGTATAAGTCCTGCAGCAGGTCGCAGAGGGTTTTTCCGCTGTCGGCCGCCCATGCGGCACATTCGGCAAGGAGCGCCGACGCGAGCTGGGCGTCCTTGTCGCGGACGAACTGCCCTGCGTTGAAACCGCAGCTTTCCTCGCCTCCGCAGACGAATTCGCCGTCGGCTTCATGCAGTTTCACCTGCTCGGCAAGGTATTTCCACCCCGTCAGGACATTGTGGCAGGGAACGCCGAAATCGCGGGCGATGGCGCTGATCAGTTCCGTAGTGACGATGGTCTTGACAACGTAGCAGCCTTTATGCAGCGTCCCCAGTTCTTTGCGCCGGGTGAGGATATACCATGTAAGGAGGGCAGCCGTCTGGTTGCCGGTGAGACGGACGATCTGTCCTTCGCGGTCGCGCACTGCGGCGCCCATCCGGTCGGCGTCCGGGTCGGTGGCCAGGACCAGATCGGCCCGTTCGCGTTCCGCCACAGCAAAGGCCATCTCCCAGGCCGGAGCCTCTTCCGGGTTGGGAGAGGAGACCGTCGGGAAATTGCCGTCGTTGATATCCTGTTCCGGGACATGGAAGACCTGCTTGAATCCCAGCCGCCGGAGGCACTCCGGCACCAGACGTACCCCGCATCCGTGGAGCGGGGTATAGACGATTTTCAGGTCGGCATGGCGCCGTATCGATTCGGGAGAGAGGGTCAGCGACAGGATATCGCGGAGGTAGCATTCGTCCTCGGCTTCGCCCATTGATTCAATCTTGCCGGCGGCCATACCGGGAAGCGGGTCGAAGCGCACTTCGCCGCTGTCCTTGATCTTGCCCACTTCCGCTACGATGTCCTTGTCCACCGGCGAGGTAATCTGCCCGCCGTCCTGCCAGGACACCTTGTAGCCGTTGTATTCCGCCGGATTATGGGATGCCGTAATCATGATGCCGGCGATGGCGCCTTTGAGCCGGATTGCGTAGCTCATTTCGGGTGTAGGCCGCAGACTTTCAAAGAGATGGACGTCGATTCCATTGGCCGAGAGCACGCGGGCCGCCGTCCGGGCGAAGGCCTCGGAGTTGTTGCGGCAGTCATAGGAAATGACGACCGATGCGGGCGACCCGCCGGTGAATTTCCGGATATAGTTCGAAAGGCCCTGGGTAGCCATCGCGACGGTCATTTCGTTCATTCTGTCGCTACCGGGCCCCATCACGGCCCGCAGGCCGCCTGTGCCGAATTCCAGTTCAAAGTTTACTTTTTCCATGTGTGTCTCATTTATTTCCAAAGAGGGGAAGGATATATTCCCGCATCGGTCAGCTCGCGGAAACGTTCCACGACGGCCGGCCGGTCTTCCCGGTACGTCACGCCGAACCAGTGCGAAGGCGTGGACAGGACTTCGCAGTATCCAAGACCTTCCTTGATGATGCAGTCAAAAACGAAAGGCGGGTCGAATTCCTTTCCGGGAAGCCGTCCGTCGCCGCTTAAAAAAGTCTTGAATACCTCTTCCGTTCTATCGAAATAATCCGGCGTCAGGCAGAACATGTTCATTGAGCAAAGCGCCTGTCCGTCCAGAAGGGCCTCCTCTCCCGTAATGGCGTTGATTCCCCGGGCAATCCCCTGCGCGTCTTTTCGGATCTTCAGATGCTGGACCATGGACTTCAGCCGGCGCTGTGAATCGTAGAAGCAGATGCCCCGGTTGACGCCGCCCGCATCCGTTAGTGTGTTCTCGAGGGTAAACCCGAGGACGGCGGATTCCCCTTTGGCCTCTTGATGCGCCTGGCACCAATCCGCGGCGATCAGGAAGGTTTCCCTGCCGTAATAGTCATCTCCGTTGATGGTGACGAAAGGTTCGTGGATGATGTGACGCGCCACCAGTATGGCATGACCGGTACCCCAGGGCTTTTCACGGCCTTCCGGCACACCGTACCCCTCCGGGAGCATATTCAGTTCCTGGCTGACGAAGTGGAATTCCACCTTCTTCCCGTCCGGCCCGGTCAGTCCGGCATACTTGGCCAACACGGCCTGCTCCATGGCTTCACGGAAGTATTCCCGGACAATATAGACAATCTTCCCGAATCCGGCCCTGACCGCATCGTAGATGGAGTAGTCGATAATGGTTTCGCCGGAGGGACCCATTCCGTCCATCTGTTTCAGGCCGCCGTACCGGCTTCCCATTCCGGCTGCGAAAACAAGCAGTGTGGGTTTCATTTTCTCTTTCGTTTGTCGAATGTGAGATTGTCCAGGACTTCCCCGCTCATCAGATTATAGGCTATGACGCGGAGTTTTCCCTTCTCGACCTTTCCTTCGATGACTGTCGGGAATTTGCCGGCATCGGGATGACGATTGGCCCCTTTCCCTTCGAATCCCATTTCAGGTCCTCCGCCTACAATCTGGCCCCAGGGCCTCTCTTTTGTCGGGGCGTCGTAGCGGTAACGGTGCTGGTGGCCGGTAATGATGAGCTGGCATCCGGCCTTCTCCAGAAGCGGAGTCCACATCCGGGCGCAAGGACGCTGCCATTCGGCCCAGGTAAGCGTGTAACGGGAATCCGTGTCGTCAGGATAGATGTCTCCGGGGTTGTGGAGCGGGTCGGCATCGAATAGTGGAATATGGCAAAAGGCGACCAGGAAGGGGGCGTTTTTGATTTCTTTCAGGCTCAGGACATCCTTCAGCCAGAGCGTCTGGGCCTTGCGGTATTCTGTATAATTGAACAGTCCCGCGAATTTCGGATTCGTATCGACCTTGTCTTCGCCGGTATCGAGTCCTATCATCGCGATATCGCCCATCCTCACGGCGAAATTCCGGCCGAGATCCCAGTCCCTGGAAGAGCGTTCCTCCGGCTGGCGGTACATCCAGACCTTTTCCAGATGACGGTTGGCCATTCCCCGGTCGTCGTGGTTGCCCGGGCAGAACAGATAGGGTATCCCGGAGGCGTAATCCTTCCGCTCGATATCTGGATCCAGGAAGATTTTCACTTGTTCGTCGATCGTCTCGTTGACGGTGCAGGCATCCCCGTTCCAGACCACGCAGGAAGGGTTCAGCGAGACGATTTTCTCGATGGCCAGCCCGAAGGGGACCTTCTGGATATGCGTATCATTGATGACGCAGAAATGTGCTCTGGCGCCTTTCCCTGCCGTAGTGAAACTGTAAATCTGCGGGGCTTCCTCGTTTCCGGTGACGTACATTCGGTATCCGCTCCGATAGTCGATGCGGTCTGCACCGATGCGGTAATAATACTTCGTGGCGCTCCTGAGCCCGGTCAGCCGCACCAGCATCACCTTGTCGTTCATGCCCGTGACCCGGTAACCGCCGCAGACCGCTTTCCGGGCGTCCGAGAGATCCTCTTTCTCGCCATAGAGCACATAACCGTTTGCCATATCGCTGACGGCGAAGGCGATGCCTATGGAGGTCTCCGCGTAATTCTGGAGCATCGGCGCGGAGATAATCAAGGGCCCCTGCGCCTTTGCACCCTCAGGTTCAGCACCCTTTGCCAGCGTCCCGGTCCCGGCGGCAACGACGAGAAGGGCTCCGCTGAGGAGGAAGTCTCTTCTTTTCATCGTCAGTGATGGCTGGTCTCCGCCTTGCGCCAGTCGCTGCGGTATCCGCTCAAGAGGTCCGTGAAGCGGGCCGTGATGAGGTGCGGACGGGTGATGGCGCTGCCCACCACGACGGCGTGCGCGCCCAGATAGAGCACCTTCATCGCGTCTTCGGGTGTGTAGATATGCCCTTCCATAATGACGCAGGATTTGCCTTTGAAGGCCCGGCACATCCGCCCGAATTCCCGGAAGTCCGGTCCGGTGATATGCATCGTCTCCTTCGTGTAGCCATAGAGGGTGGGACCTACGAAATCGGCACCCATCGCGACAGCCCTTTCGGCTTCGGCGAAATTGGAAACATCGGCAAAGAGGGGGGCGTCGGGAATGGCCTCGCGCACCTTCTGGAACAGTTCCCAGGCGGGGCGTCCCTCGTGGGTAATCTGGTCGGTGCAGTCCAGCGCGATGATGTCGGCCCCAGCTTCCCAGACCTCCCGGGCGGCCTCCAGCGTCGGCGTAATGAATACGTCGGTATCGTCATGCCATATCTTGTACAGGCCGATGAGCGGCAGGTCCACTTCTTTTTTGATGGCCGCAATCTGGTCGGGAGAGTTGGCCCTCAGGCCCACCGCTCCACCCCAGGCGGCGGATTTTGCCATTTTTACGACGAAATCAATGGAATAGCAAGGATCGTCCGGCTGCACCTGGCAGGAAACAATCAATCCTCCTTCAAGTTTTTTGGATAGTTCTGCTGTCTTTTTCATGTTGACAAAGTTATAAAGACCCGCGGAGATGAAAAATGTGACATCCCCCCCTAAAAGATGGAAAAACATGCTTTTATCTGCGGGGACTTTGGAAATTACACCCTAAAATCATACTTTTGCATGTATGCTCAGAATCAGGAAGGGTTTTCAAGGGCAGCGGCTCACCGTTTATCCTTTTTATACTGTGGGGAACAGGCAAAGGCCCGCCCTGCGGGTGCAGTCGATGGGGGCCTTCCCGAGAGCCGCCCACCACTATGTGGAACGTCCGGAGGGCTGCGGCGAATATATCCTCATCTGGTGCACCGACGGAGAGGGCTGGTATTCCCTGCACGGGGAGAAACACACCGTCTCCAAATCCCACTTTTTCATGTTGCCTCCCGATGGCGCGCATGCATACGGTTCTTCCGAAGATAATCCCTGGTCCATCTACTGGTTTCACTTCACCGGAGAAGACGCTCCCTCCGCATACGAAAGGGGCAGGGGCGTCCAGACTTTTCCCATGGAAGGCCGCATAAGGGATGTCAGCACCCTTTTTGACGAACTTCTGTCGCTGATGGAGGGCCATGCGGACGAAGAGACCGCTGCCTTCATTGATTTTTCGTTTCCCCGGCTGCTCTCAGCCTTCCTCTACCCCGATATCTGGCAGCGTAACGGAAGCGCCAACGGCAGCCCCAACGTGTCCATCGTGGGCAAAGCCGCCCATTTCATGGAAGAACACCTCTCGGAGAAACTCTCGCTCGCGGATATCTGCTCCTATCTGGGATACTCCGAATCTTACGTGACGCGCATTTTTTCAGCCGAGGCGGGTTGCGGGCCGATGACCTACCTGCAGCGCCTGAAAGTGGCAAGGGCATGCCGTCTGCTTGCAAACACGGACCTCAAAATCAACCAGATTGCATTCATGGTGGGATTCGACGACCCCCTCTATTTCTCAAAATTCTTTGCGAAGGCAAAAGGTGTTTCTCCCAAAGAGTACCGCAAGGCCCGTCACGCCTAACCGCCTATACGTATGCGCAGGCCAGCCTCGCGGCCCAGGCAGGCAAAAGGCTCCACGTCTTCTTTGGAAATGCCGCTCTGCTCCCATCCCCACGTCCTTCCAAGCCGGGCATATTTGTCTTTGGCCAGGGTATGGTAAGGCAGCAGATGCGCCTCTTTTATTCCGAGCGACAGCGCCAGGGCAAAGATTCCGCGCACCGTATCCGCGTCCATGTTGAAGGCGGGAATGCAGGGAATCCGGGCTATTACCTTGCCGCTTTTCGAAAGTGCCTCCAGATTCCGCAGGATGGTGTCGAGGCTGCCTGAGCAGACTTTGCGGAAAATTTTTGCGTCGCAGTGCTTGATATCGAAAAGAAAAATATCCGTAAAGGGCTCCGCACGGAGCAGGTTTTCCCCGGCCGTTTCGCCGCTGGTCTCCACCGCCGTGTGGAATCCGGACGCTTTGGATGCCTTTAAAAGCGCCTCAAGCGCATCAGGCTGCATCAACGGCTCTCCTCCCGAAAAAGTGACGCCCCCTCCTGAGTGCCTGTAATAGTCTGCGTCCCGCTCCACCACGGACAGGATTTGCGAGACGCTCATCATTTTACCGGAAAGCGGATCCTGGGTCTCCGGGTTGGCGCACCACGGACAGCGCAGCGGGCAGCCTTGCAGGAAGACCGTCGTGCGGATTCCCGGACCGTCATGGATGGAGAACCGCTGAATGGACGATACGCGTACGGAAGTGCTGTCAGGCGAGGGAATGTTGTTCATCGTAAAGTACCCTGCTCAGCAGTTCTTTCTGGATGTCCGGCGACAAATCCACGAATACGGCGGAAAAGCCTGCCACCCGCACAATCAGGTTCGGATATTTTTCCGGATGCGCCATGGCGTCTTCAAGGACGCCGCTGTCCACGACCGTTACCATGATGTGGCATCCGCCCCGGTCGAAATAAGTGCGGAACAGGCTCTTTATCACATCCCGGTGGCCGTTGAACATGGCCGGAGTGAATTTTATGTTCTGCACGGAACCGGCGTGGTAGCGGGCATCGAATTTGGCGAGCGAATTGAGCATGGCTGTCGGGCCGTTCTTGTCGGCGCCGCCCTGGGGATTGTTGGCAGGGTTCATATACATTCCCCGCAGCCGTCCGTCGGGGGATGCGGCCGTCTTGAGTCCCCATTCGGTATTGAGCTGGTTGTTGCTGATGACAATCAGGAAGTATTGCATCCCGATGGCGATTCCACGCTCCCGCACCCCTTTGGCGACGAACTCGTAAAGGTCGTTGGCCATGGAATCCGCTGTGTCCAGGTCATTGCCATACTTGTCGCAGGCAAGGCAGTCTTCGCGCACTTGTCCGTACCCCTCAAAGTTGGCGAGAACCGCCTCTTCCAGTTGTTTAAGCGTATATTTCTTCTGGTCGAAGACCAGCGTCTTTATGGCCTGGAGCGAATCTGAGGCGTTGATGTTGCCGTAGGTCTCGTTGGTGCCGCCCAGGTAGCGTACCCCACCGTCCAGCACCGCCTTGCCGCGGGCGATGCAATCATCCATCAGGAGGCTCGTAAAGAGGAAGGCAACGTGGCGGTTCATCACCTCGTAAGAGTGATACTGTGCCTCGGCGGAAAGATCCAGATAGAAGTCCAGCAGGCGCTTGTAGCCGTCATAGAATTCCTCGAAAGTCCTGTATTCGCCGAGCGGCCTGATGGGTACGCCTCCGTCCTTGCGGATGCCGTCCTCGGGGTCGATGCCTCCGTTCATATAAATCGTGAGTATCTTGAGGAGGTTGATGCAGATGTTGGGCGTTCCGGTACTCTGCCCCTGGATAACGAATTCCGTGCAGCCGAAGGGAACGTACTGTTCGGCGGTTTTTTCGTCGATGCGCATTCCGTACGCTACGGCCGGGATTTCCACGTCGTCGTTGTAGATTGTGGGGTAAGTGGCGCCGGCGCCAAGGGCCTCCAGGGCTTCGTCCCATACCTGCTCCGATGTGTCTTTGTCGAGCCGGAGCGTAAACTGCGGCTCGACGTAGCGGCAGTCCTTTGCCACTTTCATCGCAAGGTGCAGGAAGATGTCGGCGTCTTCGGGGTGTTTGCGGCCCCGTCCTCCGACAATAATCCTCCCGTTGACGGTTGTGCGGCGGTTCTCAATGAGGGTCCACAGGCTGCGGATATAGCGATAGGCCTCGTCTTCCGTGAGCCGGCCTTCACGCAGGTCCGCCGCGAGGTAAGGACCGAGAAAGTCGTCGAGCCTCCCGTAATTGATGACGCCGGCCAAAAGGGCGTACAGCCAGAGGAGCTGAAGGGCTTCCGGGAAGGTTTCCGGCGCCTTTTCCTTGATGTTCTCCAGTACCGCCGCCATTCGCTTCAACTCGTCCGCCCTCTCCGGCGATGCGCCCCGCGCTTGCGCAAGGGCATCCTGCAGGAGCGTTTCGGCACACTTGACAAAGATGTCCAGACAGCTGAGTCCCGCCGTCAGGAATTCGTTCTCCGGATCTTCGGAAAGCCTTTCTCCGATTCTTTTGCGCAGGCCGCCTATGCCCAGGCTCAGCAAGGTGGGGTAGTCCAGCATCATGCCCGACAGGCGTGCCGTCGCAATCATCGGATATTCCGTGTCGATAAACATTCCCAGGATGCCGTCCTGAAGCGTCTCCTGATTGTAGAGGGTCTTGAGGTCGTGGTCCTTCCAATAATCATAGAGGGCATCCACGCGCGGCCGCATTGCCTCTGGAAGCGTTTCGCGGAAGGCCTTCAGTTTGCGGAATACGCAGTAGTGGCCCACTCCGCCCAGTGATGTGACGCAGCCGAATCCGATGGGCAGGAAGTCCAGCCGCCCCGCGGTCAGGTCCTGATCCTGTATATGCCTCAGCAGGGTGGGGTACAGGACCTCGAGGCATGCCGCCTCCCTGATTTCCTTGGAGGAACCCAGATGCTCCCGGTGTACCCGGGTATAGCGTTCCATAATCTCCAGTTGTTCGGGGAGACTCTTTTCGCAGGGTATTTTTTTACTGATTTCGACGTTTTGCGCCGTCTCTATATTAAATCGTGCCATATCAAGGACAAAGATACGGCATCCCTTCCGCTTTAAAATGCCAAAAACCACCAAAATAAATGGAGAATCCTACCTTATAGGTCAATTCTTCATGTGCTCCTGCCGCTGCCGCACGGCCTCGAAAAGGAGGATGGCGGCGCTCGCCGAGACATTCAGCGAATCCACGATGCCCGACATCGGGATAAGGATGTGGGCATCGGCGGCAAGACGCCAGGCGTCACCGAGCCCCTGCGCCTCACTGCCCACCACCAGGGCAGTCCCTGTGGTCATGTCCACGCCATAGTAAGGATTGCTGTCCTGCAGTTGCGCCGTCAGGATGCGGATGCCGCGCTCCTTCAAAAACGCGATGGCTTCATTGGAACGGCAGCAGCAGACGGGAAGGCTGAACAAGGCTCCGAGGCTTGCCCGGACGGTATTGGGGTTGTAAATATCCGTAAGCGGATTGCAGACCAGCACTGCGTCGGCCCCGGCGGCATCGGCGCTGCGAAGAAGCGCACCGACATTGCCCGGCTTTTCAACGCCCTCAAGCACGAGTACGAGCGGATTCTGTGGCAGTACAAGGCTGTCAAGGGAGAGGTCACGCGAACGGAAGACGGCGATGACCCCCTCCGTGCCGCCCCTGTAGGCGACTTTTTCATACACCCGGGGGCTTATTTCCACCAACCCTCCCGGGGGCAGTGCCGCCAGAGAGGAACGCAGCGCGGCGGAGTCCCTTGCAATCTCGGAACACAGATAAACGGTTTCCGGGACAAATCCGGATGCGATGCAACGCTCTGCCTCACGCACGCCTTCGACCACGAAAAGCCCCGTCTCGCGCCGCAGGGAAGACTTTTCCTGCAACGCCAGCAGGCGCTTTACGGAAGGATTCTGCGCGGAACTGATCATTCCTTTTCCTTGCGCAAGGCCTTTTCCGGCCGCATCTGCGGGAAGAAGAGCACGTCCTGGATGGCGGTCTGGCCGGTCATGAACATCGTCAGACGGTCAATGCCCATCCCCAGCCCCGAAGTGGGCGGCATACCGTATTCGAGCGCACGGACGAAGTCATAGTCGATGAACATCGCCTCGTCGTCGCCCTTGCTCTTGAGCGCGGCCTGCTCCTGAAAACGCTCCAGCTGGTCGATCGGGTCGTTCAGCTCGCTGTAGGCGTTCGCGAGCTCCTTGCCGCAGACAAAGAGTTCGAAGCGCTCGGTCAGCGTCGGGTCCTCGCGGTGGCGCTTGGTCAGCGGGGACATCTCGACGGGATAGTCGGTGATGAAGGTCGGCTGGATGAGTTTTTCCTCGCAATAGGCGCCGAAAATCGCGTCAATCAGCTTGCCTTTGCCCATCGACGGCTCGATTTCCACCTTCAGCTTTTTGCAGGTATCGCGCAGGGCCGCTTCGTCCATGCCCTTCACGTCGACGCCGGCATATTCCTTAATCGCTTCGAGGATGGGCAGCCGGCGGTAGGTTCCGCCAAAGTCCACCTGGTTCCCGGCGATGTCCACGACCGTCGTCCCGTTCACCGCCGTCGCCACCTTCGCGAGCATCTTCTCCACGAAATCCATCATCCAGTTGTAGTCCTTGTAGGCGACATAGATTTCCATACAGGTAAACTCCGGGTTGTGGGTCTTGTCCATACCCTCGTTGCGGAAGTCCTTGGCAAATTCATACACTCCGTTGTAGCCGCCCACGATGAGGCGCTTGAGATACAGTTCATTGGCAATCCGCAGATAAAGCGGGATGTCGAGGGCATTATGGTGCGTAATGAAGGGACGTGCGGCCGCACCGCCGGGGATGCTCTGCAGGATCGGGGTTTCCACCTCCAGGCAGCCGGCCTCGTCAAAGTACCGGCGCATCGTCGCGACGATTTTCGCACGCTTGACGAAGGTGTCGCGCACCTGGGGATTCACGATAAGGTCCACATAGCGCTGACGGTAGCGCAGTTCCGGATCCGTAAAGGCATCGAACACCTGCCCGTCGAGTTCCTTGACGATGGGCAGCACGCGCAGCGACTTGCTCAGGACCGTCAGGCTGCGAACATGGATGGACAACTGCCCTGTCTGCGTGATGAAGGCAAAGCCCCTGATACCGATGATATCCCCGATATCCAGAAGTTTTTTCCAGACGGTGTTATACATCGTCTTGTCCTCACCGGGACAGATTTCGTCCCGCTTGACATAAATCTGGATGCGGCCGGAGGCGTCCTGGATTTCGCCGAAGGACGCCGCGCCCATGATGCGGCGGCTCATGATGCGGCCCGCCATGCAGACATCGGAATAATTGCCTTCTTCGGGCTTGTATTCCGCGGCCACCTGCGCCGCTTCGGCATTGACCGGGAATTGGGCTGCAGGATAGGGCTCGATGCCCAGTTCGCGCAGTTTTGCAAGGGATTCCCTTCTGATTTGTTCCTGTTCGCTGTATTCCATCACTGTAAAATTGATTTCAAAGTTTCTTCGATGCCGCGCGTCGAGAGGCCGCACTCTTCACGCTGGTCGGTCTGACGCGCATGGGGGATGAAACGGTCGGGGACACCTATGCCGTGCACGCGGACGGCTGCCCCCTTTTCCTGCACATATTCACAGACTGCGCCGTACAGACCGCCCGCGAGGCAGCCGTCCTCGACCGTCAGGATGACCCTGCTGCGGGCCAGGACCGCATCGAGCAACGCCTTGTCAAGCGGCTTGAGGAAACGCATGTCGCATACCCCCACCCTGTCTTCAAAAGCGGCAGCCGCCTCCAGGGCGCAGTTGACGACCGGGCCGATGCCCAACACCGTCACGAAGGTGCCTTCCAGCAGCATTTCCGCAGTTCCGACGGGGATCTGCGGGGCCGGGACATCCTTCCAGGCGACACCCTCCCCCGTCCCGCGGGGATACCTTATTATATAAGGACCCCCGTCATGGCGGAGCGCCGAATACATCAGGCCCTTGAGTTGAAGTTCATTGCGGGGCGCGCTTACCACGGTGCCGGGGATGCTGCGGTACGCGGCCATGTCGAAGATACCGTTGTGGGTGGCCCCGTCCTCACCGACGAGTCCGGCCCGGTCGAAACAAAGCACGACCGGCAGGTTCTGGAGCGCCACATCATGGATAATCTGGTCATAGGCGCGCTGGGAAAACGCGGAGTAGATATTGCAATAGGGACGCATCCCGCCGGCGGCAAGTCCGGCGGAAAAGGTCACGGCGTGTTCTTCCTCTATGCCGACGTCGAAAAAGCGTTCCGGATGCCGGCGTTCCAGCGCCGTCATGCCGCAGCCGCTGGACATTGCGGGGGTAATGCCCACGACGCGCGGGTCAGCATCGCAGAGTTGGCAGAGCACTTCCCCGAACACGTCCTGGTAGCGGTCGGCACCATAGACCGACGGGATACGCTCGCCCGTCTGCGGATCGAACCTTCCGGGCGCATGCCAGACGACGGGGTCCGCCTCGGCGGGTGCGAAGCCCTTGCCTTTGACGGTGATGCAATGCAGCAGCCGGGGGCCGCTCATCGGCTTGAGGCGGCGCAGGGCCCGGACCACCGCTTCGATATCGTTGCCGTCCACCGGGCCGAAGTAGCGCAGGCCCAGGGACTCGAAGAAATCGCCGCCGCTGCGTTTGACGAACCAGGACTTGACCGAACGCACGCTGCGCTGGAGCATGCGCCGTATCCTGCCCTCCCCCAGCACATTCCATACCCCTTTCTTGATGCGGTTATATCCCTTGCTGGTCGTAACCTGCAGCAGATAGCGGTGCAGCGCCCCGCGGGGGGCATCGATACTCTGGTTGTTGTCGTTGAGAAGGATCAGGATGTCGGCATTGCTTTCGCCGGCATTATTGAGTCCCTCAAAAGCCAGCCCTCCGGTGAGGGCGCCGTCTCCGATCAGGGCCGCCACCTTATATTCTCCGCCCTGCATACGCGCCGCTTCCGCGAATCCGAGCGCCGCCGAAACAGACACCGAAGAATGGCCTGCGCCAAAGGCATCATACGGACTTTCCGACATCTGGGGGAAACCGCTGGGGCCGCCCTGGGCGCGCAGGTTCCGGAAAGCCTCCCGGCGGCCGGTCAGGATTTTATGGGCATAGGCCTGGTGGCCTACGTCAAAGACAATCTTGTCCCTGGGCGTGTCAAAGACATAATGGTAGCCGACAATAAGTTCCACCGCACCCAGGCTCGACCCCAGATGGCCGGGGCTCTTTGCACAGCACTGTACCATATAATCCCGCACCTCCGCGCACAGGTCACGGAGTTCGTCCGGGGAGAAGGACCGGAAATCTTCCGGCGACTCGATGTGGTCCAGATATTTATACATCAATCCTGCGAAGATACGGAATCTTCCCGGATATTCGGCAATTCCAGGCCGAAGCCTTTGCGGCGGTCTTCAATTTTCAGGATGAAACCCAGCAGGAGCGCAATCCCGCCGAGGGAGGCGAACACCAGCATCGGCACGGTATAATCGTAGCGGAGCGGATCGGAAACGCCGGGATTCGTCGCCCGGAGCACGCTCCCGATAATCATCGGGAAAGCATAGAGCCCAATATTCTGGATCCAGAAAATCAGGGCGTAGGCGGAACCGAGAAGTTTATTGTCGATGAGCTTCGGCACGCTGGGCCAGAGGGCGGCGGGTACGAGCGAAAACGAAATCCCCAGCAGGATGATGGCCAGATAGGTAATGACGACCGATTGCGTGGCGGGCACGACCAGCGCGAAAGTCAGATGACAGAGGATCATCAGCAGCGCACCCAGGATCAGCATCGTGGCCCCTTTGCCCCTGCGGTCCAGGAAATTGCCCAGGAAAGGCGTGATGGCCGCGGCACCGAGCGGGAACACGAAAAACACCCGTCCGGCCTGTTCCGCGGTATAGCCCAGGTTGCACTGGAGCATATTGACGGCATATTTCTGGAAGGGGAAAATCGCACTGTAATACAACACGCAAAGCAGCGCGACAATCCAGAACATCTTGAGGGACAGTATCTTTCCGATATCGCTGACTTTGAAGGGATCGTCCTTTTCCTCTTCCACTCCCTGCGCATCCAGCCGCTTGTCCAGGAAGCCGTACACGATGAACAGGATCAGGGCAATGCAAAGAAGCACCGCGCCCAGCGCCACCGGACGGGACACGCTGGCGGGAGCGATCGACGCAATGACCGGAGAGCCGAGCATCACGACGGCCACACCGACGCGGGCGATAGCCATCTCCACCCCCATCGCAAGCGCCATTTCCTTGCCCTGGAACCACTTCACGATACCTCGGGATACCGTAATGCCCGCCATCTCGCAGCCGCAGCCGAAAATCATAAAGCCCACCGAGGCGAGTTTCGCCGAACCGGGCATGCCATTATAAAAAGGAGTGACGTTCCACCAGGCCTCGGGCAGGTTCAGGTGCGCGTCGAACCAGGCCTGCACGGCACTGCCCGCGAATCCGTCGCTGACCGCATAATACTTGACGAGCGCACCCGCGAGCATCACGCCGCCGGAGAGGATGGCGGTAAAGCGCACCCCCATCTTGTCGAGGATAATGCCGGCAAAAATCAGGAAAAAGACGAAGACGTTGAGGAAGGTCTCGGAACCGGCATAATGCCCGTAGGCCACCGGATCCCAGCCCCGCTGCGTCTGCAGCATTTCCTGCAGGGGCGAGAGGACATCCATGAAAATGTACGCGGCGAGATTGGCGGCAGCCAGCAGCACGAGGGCCGTCCAGCGCATGGCCGCGGAGTCACTGAGCAGTTTTTTGGAGTTTTCAGACATAAAACATTCAACTTTGAGCGGCCGAAGGTAGCAATTTTTTATCAAATATGTTTTGGAATTTGAAAAATATATCTATCTTTGCAGTCCCTTTGCAAAAGGGGTCTTTGACATATAAAAAGTTTTGCCGATATAGCTCAGCCGGCCAGAGCGCGTGATTTGTAATCTCGAGGTCGTGGGTTCGACTCCCTCTATCGGCTCAACGAAAGCGATATCCGGGTGAGTACCAGAGCGGTCAAATGGGGCAGACTGTAAATCTGCTGGCGATGCCTACGGTGGTTCGAATCCATCCTCACCCACAAAGCGGAAGAGAGCCGCGGCTTCCGCCATCTTGCGGGGTTCGTATAATGGCTATTATGCCAGCCTTCCAAGCTGGAAATGGGAGTTCGATTCTCCTACCCCGCTCCACATGAAAAAGCCGATGTAGCTCAGGGGTAGAGCGCATCCTTGGTAAGGATGAGGTCATGAGTTCAAATCCCATCATCGGCTCTTTTTTGTTGATAACAACTTTATACATAATATTATGGCAAAAGAAGTTTTTAAAAGGGACAAACCCCATGTCAACATTGGCACGATTGGCCACGTTGACCACGGTAAGACTACTCTTACCGCCGCCATCACCCAGGTGCTGGCAAAGAAAGGTCTGAGCGAAATCAAGTCTTTCGACCAGATCGACAACGCTCCGGAAGAGAAGGAGCGCGGTATCACCATCAACACAGACCACGTCGAGTACGATACCGAAAAGCGTCACTATGCTCACGTCGACAGCCCTGTCCACGCC